>JAVBRK010000033.1:0-15415 GCA_031548005.1 Bacteroidales bacterium | reverse complement strand
ATTATTTTAGACAACGAAAAATAATAACTAAAATAGTTTCAAAATATGCCAATTCAAGTCATCCTATTATTTTACTTGTTGTAGTATTTTTTACTTTGTTTATTTTTATTGTAACAACTATATTTGGAATAGATTATTTCAATTTTATTTCAAAAGGAGTGGAGGGTGATTTTGACACTGTTTCCTATCAGAATTTGCATGCCATATGGTACATCTTGGATTTAATCTGTACATTATGGAGACCATTAGCTTCTTTTCTATTAGTAGCATGGTTTATTGATAAAAATAAAAAATCCTCTTATATGCTAATTTTCTTTGTTGGAATATTAAATGTTTTATTTCAATCCGATAGAAGAATATTTTCCTTGTTAGTTGGTGGATTTTGCTTTTTTTATCTAACGACACAAATTAAAAATAGAAGTATTAGAAATATTCTTAATTTAATATTAGTTTTTTGCATCGTTTTAACAATTAGTATTGGCTTCTTGGGCTCCTTTGATGAAGGAGCGTGGATGGTTGCTAGAACATTTCAACGATATTTTTCTGGTCCGACTTTAACCGCAATGGCTTTGAAAGCAAATGATGTAATTGGTATGCAGTTCTTAGATTTTCTTAAACTATTATTAAATAATTTTCAGCTTTTTACCGGGACCATGGGGCGATTTGTTATGACAGACCACTATTTGTCGATATTTGGTATGTCTCGTGGATTGTGGACTCCTATGACAGCTGGAAGTATTCGATATTTTGGTATTTTCTTTCCTGTCATCATTATTATTATTGTTCGTTATATAGTACAGTGTGATTATAATGTAAAAAAAACAGACGATGAACTATACAAAATGATATATTCTTATATAGGGGTAAGTGTAAGTTGTTATATGATTATGTATTCTATTGAATTAATTGTATATTTCATACTTTCAACAGCTCTAATTTACAGGATATTAATGTTCTTTGAATCTCGAAAAATTACTTGTAATTCTTTTTGATATTATTAAATGAATAGATAAACGACTGTTTTATATGAAGATATTTACTTTATCTGATCCGTTCAGTATCCACACAAAACGATGGGTTTCCGCTTTAGCAGAACGAGGTATTCAAATCTATCTTTTCGGATTTGGCGAAGAAAAGTCTAATTCTTTTGATAAATATAGTAATGTCCAGGTTTATATTCATCATGTTAGGATAAAAAGTCAGCTAAAAAACGGTTCGTTTGAAAAACTAAAATATTTAACTGTAATTCAATCAATAAAAAAATGTATTAAAGATTTTCAACCGGATATTCTTCACGCTCATTATGCATCGAGTTATGGACTTTTGGGGGCATTAACAGGATTTCATCCATTTATTATATCCATATGGGGGAGTGATATTTATGATTTTCCTAATATTTCATTCTTTCATAAAAAAATTATAAAGTATAATTTGTCGAAAGCAGACCAAGTTCTTTCAACAAGCCATATTATGGCAAAGGAAGCAAGCAAATATACCAATCACAAAATGAAAATAACACCGTTTGGTGTCGATATTGATTTGTTTAAAAAAGAGGATTGCATAAACAACAATGATACATTTGTGGTTGGAAATGTAAAAACTTTATCATCAAAATACGGCATTGATGTGTTGATCAAGGCATTCAAGATTGTGAAAGATTCAAACTCCGACAAAGATATTCGTTTGGAAATAATCGGAGATGGTCCGGATAGAGATAAATTGAAAAAATTGGTTGATCATTTGGTTCTGGCTGATTGTGTATATTTTAGAGGTAAAATAGAAAACAGCCTATTGCCGAAGTGGTATAATTCATTTTCTGTTTCTGTTTCTGTTTCTGTTTCAGATTCCGAAAGTTTTGGTGTTGTTGCAGTAGAGGCTATGGCATGCGAATGCCCAGTCGTGGTTTCTGATGCGGATGGGTTTACAGAAGTCGTTGTTGATGGAGAAACCGGATTCATTGTTCCTAAAAGAGATGTTCAAGCAACGGCAAATGCCATTCAACAATTCATAAATAATCCATTGCTGAGAAATGATTTTGGAGCTAAAGGAAGAGAACGGGTTATAGAATTGTATGATTGGAACAAAAATGTAGAAACAATGATTGGTATATATTCAAAAATTTTACAATGAACATTCTTTTAATAAATCATTATGCTGGTACTCCTGAATTGGGTATGGAATTCCGACCTTATTATATGGCAAAGGAGTGGATCAAACAGGGACATTGTGTACTTATTATTGGAGCTACATATTCTCATTTACGAAAAAAACAGCCAAATGCAGGTAGAACTAATATAGACGGTATTGACTATTGCTGGGTGAAGACGAATGCATACAACGGGAATGGTATTGGTCGTATTTTTTCCATGTTTTTCTTTGTGTGGAAGTTGTATTGGTATTATGGAAGCTATTTAAAAGGTTTTTCTCCTGATGTGATTATTGCATCATCGACATATCCCATAGATATATATCCTTCTCATAAAATAGCGAGGCATTATGGTGCGAAATTGATTTATGAAGTGCATGATTTGTGGCCACTTTCTCCCATGGAATTAGGAGGGTACTCTAAAAAGCATCCCTTTATTAGGGTAATGCAGCAAGCAGAAAATTATGCTTATAAGAAAGCAGATGCTGTTGTATCTATGCTGCCTGCTGCGGAACAGCATATGATTGACCATGGTCTCAAAGATGGAAAATTTTTTTATGTGCCGAATGGAATTGTTTTCTCAGACTGGAATAACTGTCGTGGGTTGTCAAAGGAGCATGCCGTTCTATTGGATGAATTTCGAGATAAGGGAAACTTAATTGTTGGTTATGCGGGCGCACATGGCATTGCAAATTCCCTTCAAGCAGTTATTGATGCAGTAGCGTCTTTAGTTGATGAGAATATTGTTTTGGTATTGATAGGTACTGGCCAGGAAAAAGAATACCTAATGGAATATGTTTCCAAAAGAGAAATAAGAAATGTGTATTTTTTGCCTCCAGTTAGTAAACTTGAAATTCCAGAATTACTGGCAAAAATAGACATCTTTTACATAGGGCTTCAAAAGCAATCCCTATTTCGGTTTGGGGTAAGCCCTAATAAAATGTTTGATTATATGATGGCTGGAAAACCTATTATTCAAGCAATTGATGCCGGGAATAATTTGGTTAAAGAGGCTTGCTGTGGAGTTGCTGTAGAACCGGACAATGTAATTGAAATAAGTAAGGCAATTCTATCTTTGAGTAAACTACCTGTCGAAAAGCTTCAGTCAATGGGTGAAAATGGGAAAAAATTTGTTTTAAAAAACCATACATATCAAATTTTAGGAAAACGCTTTCTTGACGTAATGACTAATCTTATAAATCAATGAAAATATTAACTATAATTGGGGCGCGTCCTCAATTTGTCAAAGCAGCGGTAGTTAGCCGTGTTTTTGCTGCATCTCAGGACATAAATGAGATAATTGTACATACTGGGCAGCATTTTGATGCTAATATGAGTGATGTGTTTTTTGAAGAAATGAGCATCCCTCAGCCTCATTATAATTTGAATATTAATGGCTTGGGACATGGAGCTATGACCGGACAAATGTTGGAAAAAATAGAGGGAGTTTTGGAAAAAGAGCAACCTGATTGGGTATTGGTTTATGGTGATACAAATTCAACCATTGCTGGTGCCTTGGCAGCTAAAAAGCTTCACATTAAGGTTGCCCATATAGAGGCGGGTCTTCGCTCTTTTAATATGAAAATGCCGGAAGAAATCAATCGTATTCTAACAGACCGAATTAGTGATATTCTTTTTTGTCCTACGGACAAAGCGGTCGACAATTTGCAAAAAGAAGGATATTCAAATATTAATTGCCAAATTGTGAAAAATGGCGATGTAATGCAGGACGCTGCGTTTTTTTATGCAGATAAGGCGAAAAAACCGGAATGTAATTTGCCTGAAAGATTTATATTATGTACGGTGCACCGAGCAGAAAATACAGATGATCCTGCAAAGTTAAAAGATATTTTTAGTGCATTGGAAGAAATATCGAAAGGATGCACAGTGCTTCTTCCTCTTCATCCTAGAACTAAAGCTAAGCTGGCAGAAAGCGGTTATGATTTATTGCAAAGTCATATTTATTTTATTCAACCGGTAGGTTATTTGGAAATGGTTTATTTGTTGAAGAATTGTGCATTGGTGATGACCGATAGTGGAGGCCTTCAAAAAGAAGCTTATTTTTTTGGGAAATATTGTGTTACTATGCGTGGGGAAACCGAGTGGACAGAACTTGTTAATGCTGGTTTTAATCGTTTAGTCGGAAGCGATAGGGATTTCATCATCGGAACTTATCGTGAGTTAATAGACACTCCTCCACTTGGATTTGAGGAGCGTTTGTATGGTAATGGTGATGCAGGCCAAAAAATATTGAATGAACTGTTAAAATCGATATCGTTATAAAGTTTTCAAATAAAAATCAATGAATATACCTTTCTCGCCCCCAGACATTACAGAACAAGAAATCGCAGAAGTTGCAAATGCATTACGTTCCGGATGGATTACGACAGGGCCTCGTACCAAAGAATTTGAACGCCATATAGCGGCGTATTGTAGAACAGGAAAGGCAGTTTGTTTGAATTCAGCAACAGCTTGTATGGAACTTATCTTGCATGTATTAGGAGTTGGTCCGGGTGATGAGGTAATTACCTGCGCCTATACTTATACGGCAACAGCAAGTGTAACTTGCCATGTTGGCGCTAAAGTGGTAATGGTAGATACGGCTCCGAATTCGTTTGAAATTAATTATCAAAAGTTAGCAGATGCGATAACACCTCATACCAAAGTAATTATTCCGGTTGATTTGGCTGGCGTGATTTGCGATTATGACAAAATATTCGAAGTGGTTAATAGCAAGAAGCATTTATTTCAGGCTTCCAATGAAATACAAAAAGCATTTGGACGTGTGGTTGTTCTGGCAGATGCCGCCCATGCATTTGGCGCTCAACGAGATGGTAAAATGTGTGGTGAAATAGCCGATTTTACTAGTTTTTCTTTCCATGCAGTGAAAAATCTGACTACAGCAGAAGGAGGAGCGCTTACTTGGCGCAATATTGAAGGAATTGATAATGAATATCTGTATACGCAATTCATGCTGCTTTCATTGCATGGGCAAAGTAAAGATGCGTTGGCTAAAACTCAATTGGGGGCGTGGGAATACGATATCATATCTCCAGCGTATAAATGTAATATGACCGATATTATGGCTGCGATAGGATTAGTGCAGCTTAGAAGGTACCCTGAAATTTTGAGACGACGTAAGTATATTATTGATCGTTATGATGCTGAAATAAAAAAATATAAGCTACAGGTACTTGAACATTATGGAATAAATCATGCATCTTCCGGTCATTTATACTTTGTGCGTTTATTAGAGAAAGATGAAGTTTTTAGGAATGACGTGATTATAAAAATGGCAGAACGGGGAATCGCTTGTAATGTTCATTATAAACCATTACCAATGATGACAGCTTATAAGGCCTTGGGGTTTGACATTGTTAATTATCCTAATGCGTTCAATCAATATCGGAATGAAATTACTCTTCCTCTACATACCTGTTTAACTGATGAAGAAGTGGAATATGTAATTGCTAATTTTGTTGAAATATTAGATGAAGCGCATATTTGATATAGCTGCAAGTGCTTTGGGATTGTTGATTTTGTCTCCTGTGTTTATCCTATTGGCTATTTGGATAGTGATGGATTCCCAAGGACCTGTATTTTACAGGCAGGTAAGAGTCGGGCGATACAATAAAGATTTTTATTTATATAAGTTTCGTTCCATGAGAATTGGTTCGGACAAACATGGCTTGATTACAGTTGGAGGCCGAGATCATAGAATTACTCGTTCCGGATATTATATCCGAAAATATAAATTGGATGAATTGCCTCAACTGATCAATGTTTTAAAAGGCGAGATGAGTTTGGTTGGCCCTAGGCCTGAGGTTAGAAAATATGTCGATTTATATACACCAGAACAAATGAAAGTGCTGAATGTTCGTCCTGGAATTACGGATATGGCATCTATTCGTTATCGGAATGAGAA
Organism: Bacteroidales bacterium; assembly: GCA_031548005.1. Classification (GTDB taxonomy): domain Bacteria; phylum Bacteroidota; class Bacteroidia; order Bacteroidales; family Azobacteroidaceae; genus BNXB01. The sequence goes on along the minus strand of JAVBRK010000033.1, from coordinate 9,344 downwards.
TGAATTATTGGAAAAATCTGAAGATCCGGAAAGATATTATCGAGAGGTTGTAATGCAGGATAAATTAGAAGTTAATCAGGAATATATTAGTAAAGCTTCTTTTTGGTTTGATATCAAATTAATCTTTCAAACCATATTTGCCATAGTAAAATAAATATTGAGATATATGATGTTTCGTATTTGGCTTTCTCCGCCCCATACTTGTGGCAAGGAACTTGAATTTATTCAGGATGCTTTTGATAAAAACTGGATTGCTCCTATGGGAGACAATATTGATGGATTTGAGCAGGATGTTGTTGATTACATAGGGGGAGATGTAAATGCCGTGGCTTTAAACACGGGAACGGCAGCTTTGCACTTAGCTTTGATATTATTGGGGGTAAAGAGAGACGATTATGTGATTTGCCAGGGCTTGACTTTTTCTGCGACAATTAATCCCGTCGTTTATTTGGGTGCCACCCCTGTTTTTGTAGATAGTGAGCTGGAGACATGGAATCTTTCTCCGTATTTTCTTAGGAAAGCCATTGAAGATTGTATCCGGAAAAATAAGAGGCCTAAAGCGATTATTTGGGTAAATTTATATGGAATGCCGGCGCAAATTGATGAAATAAAATCTATTGCGGATGAATATGGGATCGTTTTGCTGGAAGATGCAGCCGAATCCTTAGGTTCCGCTTATAGAGGCCGTAAATGTGGAGCTTTTGGGGATGTTTCCGCTATTTCTTTTAATGGAAACAAAATTATTACAACATCAAATGGAGGAATGTTGTTATCAAAAAAGAAAGAATCAGTGGAGAAAGCGTTGTTTTTAGCAACCCAGGCAAGAGATCCGTTCCCATATTATCAACATTCGCATATTGGATATAATTACCGGATGAGCAATATCTCCGCCGGGATCGGCCGCGGCCAGATGACTGTTTTGCAGGATCGCGTGAATGCCCGCCGGGCGAATAATGCTTTTTACCAACAGGCTTTTGCCGGTATGCCTGGAATTAAGGTGCATAAAGAGCCCAATAGCGATTTTTACTCCAATCACTGGCTGTCGTGTATCCTGGTCGATCCGGCACAAACCGGAGGAGTTAGCCGTGAAGATATCCGGTTGAAACTAAGGGAGTCGGGGATCGAATCCCGCCCGCTATGGAAGCCGATGCATTTGCAACCGGTATTCGAGGATTGTGTATTTTATGGGGATGGAACTTCTGAAAAATTATTTGAACAAGGACTTTGTCTGCCTTCGGGCTCGAATCTGAAGCCGGAAGAGTTGGAGGAAGTGAAGGGGGTTGTTTTGGGAATGTTTTAAGTTGTAAATTATTGGTTTATAACATTAAAATCAGAAAAACATGACAGACTATTCAAAACAGATAGTCTAAAACAGATAACGTCTTCATAAATATATTATCTTTGCTGAAAACTGAAATTTATGAAAGTGGATAACAATCCTTTTTTAATCAAGGGCTATGTATCAAAAGATCTGTTTTGTGATCGGGAAAAAGAAATCCGGGATTTATACAACAGCGTAGTAAATGGTATTGACACTACGCTTATCTCACCCCGGCGTATGGGGAAAACCGGATTGATTTTTCGATTTTTTGATTTCCTGAACGAAGAGAAAAAATTTCAATCGGTTTATGTAGATATCTACTCTTCCCGTTCTCTCAATGATTTTATCAAACTGCTGGCTGAAGCCATTCTGCATAAGTTTCCGGAAAAAACAAGTGTTGGAAGACAGTTTTTGGACATTATAAAAGGGTTTCGTCCGCTCATCGGTTATGATGCTATTTCAGGAGAACCGCAAATCCAGATCGCGTATCAATCGGCACAGGAAAAGGAGTATACTTTGCAGGGATTGTTACAGTTTTTAGATAATCAACCTTTTCAGATTGTCCTGGCGATTGATGAGTTTCAACAGATATTGGATTTTCCTGAAAAAAATATAGAAGCTTTGCTTCGCACCTGTATTCAACGGTTGAAAAACATTCATTTCATTTTTTGCGGGAGTAAAAAGTCCATGATGATGGATTTATTTTCGAATGCAAAGCGGCCTTTCTTTTCAAGTACGCAGTATTTGATGTTGGACCGGATCGAAACTGCCGTTTATGGAAAATTTATAAAGGATTGTTTTGAAAAAAACGCAGTGAAAATTGATGCGGAAGCCGTTGATTTTATCTTGTCGTGGACTAAAAGGCATACTTTTTTCACTCAAAGTTTGTGCAATACGATCTATGCTGTTGAAAAGGAAAGCATAACAATGGATGTTGTAAAAAAAGCTTGCGTCGAATTGCTGAAAAGGAGCGAGGCTGTATTTTTTCAGTATCGCCAATTGTTAACGCCGGCGCAATGGAATTTTTTAATTGCTGTGGCAAAAGAAGGAGAAGTCAGACAACTTACGGCAAAGAGTTTTATCAACCGATACAATATAGGGACGCCTGCTGATGCTCGCCGGCTTTGCAAGTCTTTGCTTGAAAAAGAATTGTTATTGGAAACAGTTACAAAAACAGAAACGTTTTATCAGGTGTATGACGTTTTTCTGTCGCGCTGGTTGGAGCGGGAGTATTGAATAACCGAATAACTGAATAAGTGGATAATAGTCTGACAATCAATGTGAATCCGTTAGTGAATGCCGAGGATATGTTTTTATTTTACAAATCAGGAGGATCCCAATGTATAAATTCTTTTTCAAATACGTTATTGACTTGGTTGCTTCATCTTTAGGCCTGATTTTACTTTCTCCTGTTTTCATCATTGTAATGACATGCCTGTTTTTTGCCAATTCGGGCAGGCCCTTTTTCTTTCAATCCCGTCCGGGGAAAAATGCCCGCCTGTTCAAGGTGATCAAGTTTAAAACCATGAATGATAAGCGCGACAGGGAAGGTAATTTGCTTCCGGATGCAGAACGTCTGACCCCGGTTGGTAAATTCGTACGGAAAACATCCTTGGATGAAATACCTCAATTAATCAATGTCATAAAAGGAGATATGAGCTTAGTGGGACCACGTCCCCTGTTACCGGAATATTTGCCGCTTTACGATAAAGAACAGGCGCGGCGTCATGAAGTGCGTCCGGGTATTAGCGGCTGGGCGCAGGTGAACGGCCGTAACGCCATTGGTTGGAAACAGAAATTTGAGTATGATGTGTGGTATATCGATCATATTTCATTTTTTTTAGACCTGAAGATTCTTTGGATGACGGTTGTCAAAGTATTCAGGTCAGAAGGCATTAATTCGGCAACGGCTGCAACCATGGAGCAGTTTACCGGTAGTAATTAACTGTGGTTCGTGGCCCGATATTTGCCATTGCGTTTAAAGATATTACTGTCGTCATGAAATCCGGTTGTGCCTGGGGAATGTTTTCTTACGATGATTGGATTATGGCGGTTCGGAATTTTATCTTATATTTGCATGCTCATTCAGGGTGTGAAATTTGTATGGCATGATTAAGAATAAGAACTGGGGCGGCTTTATGTCGAGGCTGATGACCCCTTTACTGGAGTTCCCGTATCTCCCGAAATGGATCATATTTCTGGTAGATATATCGCTTTCTGTAGTTGCATTTGTAATTACTTATCTCATTTGCTATGAGCTTTTAAAACAGACTGTTGTTGTCGAGCCGTTTTTGTATAAAGTATTTTTAAATACGGTTGTAACGGCTTTTTGTTTTTTTCTCTTCAGAACCTATAATGGAATCATCCGTCACTCGACGTTCATTGATGTGCTCCGGATACTGGGAGCTGTTGCAACTGCGAATCTGATCATGGCTGCTATCAGTAACCTGTCGATGGTTTCACTCGACCGGTTTATATTTCCCAATATCGGTTTTTTTATCAATTTTATACTGACCTTTACGTTGGTTTTTGCAACCAGGCTGTTCGTGAAACTGTACTATGATTTTGCGAAGAATAATTTTAATCCTTATAAAAAGAAATCGCCGTTGCTGATTTACGGGTTGAATCCGGGAAGCGTTGAAGTGGCCCGGATGGTGAAACAAAACCCCAATCTGCCCTATCTCCTGGCGGGATTTATTTCTCCCGATACCCATGCCCTCCATAAGAAGATACTGGATGTGCCGGTTTTCAGCGATGCCGAGATGGAGGCGGTAATTGTCAATAAAAGAGTGAGTTCTATATTGATCAATCCGCTGGAGTTGGACCGGAATGTGAAACAGGAGTTGGCTGATAAATGTATCAGGCTTAAAGTCAGCCTATTAACTGCTCCTTTAGTTTCCGGATGGCAGGAAAACGGAGTCCATAAGGCTAAAGAAATCAATAAGATCCGGATTGAAGATCTGCTGGGACGCATACCCATCCAGATCAATATCGAGTCGATTGCCCGTGAGTTGAAAGGGAAACATATTCTGGTTACGGGCGCTGCCGGATCTATTGGCAGCGAGATCGTTCGCCAGATCAGCAAGTTCGAACCGGACTTGCTGATACTGTGCGATATTGCGGAAACTCCTCTTCATGAGCTGAGGCTTAAGTTGGAAGAAGATTATCCTAAGCTGAAATTCCTGCCGATTGTCAGCGATGTCCGGAATCTTACCAGGATGGAATCCATATTCAGGACTTATCGTCCCGGATCGGTTTACCATGCTGCCGCCTACAAGCATGTTCCTCTGATGGAAGAGAATCCCTGCGAATCGATTCTGACCAATGTTTTAGGTACCAAACAGATTGCAGATCTGGCTGTGAAATACAACAGCGAGGTGTTTGTGATGGTTTCGACCGATAAAGCTGTGAACCCGACCAATGTGATGGGAGCGTCCAAGCGGATTGCCGAGATGTATGTCCAGTCTTTTGACCGGTATTTAAGAACGATCGGCGCAGAAACAAAGACCCGTTTTATTACCACCCGTTTTGGGAATGTATTGGGATCGAACGGTTCTGTAATTCCCCGTTTCAAGGAACAAATAGAAAAAGGAGGGCCGGTTACGGTGACCCATCCGGAGATTATCCGGTATTTTATGACTATTCCGGAAGCTTGCCGGCTGGTATTGGAGGCCGGAAATATGGGAAAAGGAGGTGAAATTTTTGTGTTCGACATGGGAGATCCGGTTAAAATTGTGCATTTAGCCGAGAAAATGATCCGCCTGTCCGGATTGGAGCCCCACAAAGACATTGAAATTTCTTATACGGGCCTTAGACCGGGTGAAAAGTTGTATGAAGAGCTTCTGAATAACAAAGAAGCGACTCAGCCTACTTACAACCGGAAGATCATGATCGGTAAAGTCCGGGAATACGATTATGAGGAGGTGAAACTTAATCTGCTCCAGATTATAGAGACTGCCAGGACGTTTAAAGAAGAGGATGTGATCAGGAAAATTAAAGAAATTGTACCTGAGTTCGCGCCTACTAATCCAATATATAGTTCACTGATCTGAATCTGCTTATGCAAACTATCTTTTCCAGCCTGATATCGAAGGCGCTTCATCTTTCTGAACGGCAAACCGGCCGGACCATCGAATTGTTGGAAGAAGGAGCTACCATCCCGTTTATCAGCCGCTACCGTAAGGAAGTTACCGGGGGGCTGAATGAAATCGAAGTCGGCAATATCAAAGAACAGTATGAAAAACTGTGTGAACTGAGTAAGCGGAAAGAAACGGTACTTCATTCCATTGAGGAACAGGAAAAACTGACTCCGGAACTCCGGAAACGCATTGAGGACTGTTGGGATAGTACCGAATTAGAAGATATCTATCTCCCTTATAAGCCCAAACGCCAGACGAGGGCGGAAATCGCCCGGAAAAAAGGGCTGGAACCTTTTGCCCGGATTCTGATGTCACAGAATGAACGGGACGTGGAAGAACGGGCCATGCAATTTGTCAACGATGAAGTGAAAAATGTGGAGGAGGCCTTACAAGGGGCCCGGGATATTGTTGCCGAATGGGTGAATGAAGATGAAAGCGCCCGCAATTCGGTGAGGACTATTTTTGAACGGGAGGCCGTTATTTCTTCTAAAATTGCAAAGGGGAAAGAAGAAGAAGCGGCTAAGTACCGGGATTATTTTGATTTCAGCGAGCCGCTTTCCCGTTGTTCTTCGCACCGGTTACTGGCTATGCGGCGGGGAGAGGCTGAAGGATTCCTGAAAGTTTCTATTGCTCCGGTCGACGATCATTGCATGGATGCTTTGAGCCGCCGTTTTGTAAAAGGAAAAACACCCTCCTCCGAACAGGTGGAGATGGCGGTAAAAGATAGTTACAAGCGCTTATTAAAGCCTTCCATCGAGACGGAATACGCTGCTTTGTCGAAAGTAAAAGCCGATGAACAGGCTATCCGGGTATTTGCTGAAAATCTGAAACAGTTATTGTTAGCGCCTCCTTTAGGGCAGAAACGGGTCTTGGGAGTCGATCCGGGATACCGTACGGGATGTAAATTGGTTTGTCTGGATGCTCAGGGAACGTTATTACATAATGAGACGATTTATCCGCATCCTCCTCAGAATGAAAAAAATAAAGCCGCATCTAAAGTCGCTTCATTGGTGCAGGCTTATGCTATCGATGCCATTGCTATCGGGAATGGTACTGCCAGCCGGGAAACAGAGCATTTTTTTTCTAATCTGCGCTATGACCGGAAAATTCAGGTGTTTGTTGTCAGCGAAGACGGAGCATCGGTATATTCTGCATCTAAGACCGCCCGGGACGAATTTCCCGAATACGATGTCACTGTCCGGGGAGCGATTAGTATCGGACGCCGTTTGATGGATCCGTTAGCCGAACTGGTTAAAATTGATCCGAAGTCGATTGGGGTAGGACAGTATCAGCACGACGTAGAGCAGGGAAAACTGAAGAAGTCGCTCGATCAGACGGTCGAAAACTGTGTGAATCAGGTGGGAGTGAATGTCAATACGGCGAGCAGGCATCTGTTGACTTATGTTTCTGGTCTGGGTCCGGCTTTAGCTCAGAATATTGTGGATTACCGTACGGCCAACGGCCCTTTCCGGAGCCGCAAGGAAATGAAAAAAGTACCCAAACTGGGGGATAAAACGTTCGAACAATGTGCCGGATTCCTGAGGATTCCGGATGCAGAGAATCCTTTGGATAATTCGGCTGTACATCCCGAAAGTTACCACATTGTGGAGGCGATGGCCAAGGAGTTGAAATGCAGTGTTTCCCAACTGATTACCGATAGGGAGCTCAAACGTAAAATCAACCTGGAAAAATATGTAAGCGAAAAAACGGGAATGCCCACCTTGCTTGATATTATGGAAGAATTAAATAAGCCCGGTCGTGATCCCCGAAAGGAAATCCAGGTGTTTGAGTTCGATCATTCCGTGCGAACGATCGACGACCTTAAGGAGGGGCGGCTACTCCCCGGGATCGTGAGTAATATCACAAACTTCGGATGTTTTGTAGATATCGGGATTAAAGAAAAAGGGTTGGTTCATATTTCAGAAATGGCCGACCGGTTCGTGACTGACCCGACCGAAATTGTTTCCATTCACCAGCATGTAAAAGTGAAAGTGTTGAGTGTCGACCAGGAAAGAAAACGGGTGCAGTTGTCCATGAAAATATAAAAAAAACAGCCCTGTCGGGGTTTTCCGGTCAGGGCTGTTTTTTTAGAGGGGTATCGAGTCGATTCTGGATTGGTGTCTCCCACCTTCGAAAGCCGTGTCTAAGAAAGCATTCAGAATCTTTTCCGTTTCATTGATGGATAAAAACCGTCCCGGAAGGGCCAGGACATTGGCATCATTATGCAGGCGCGCCAAGCAGGCCATTTCCGGATTCCAGCAAAGAGCGGAGCGTATTCCCGCATGCTTGTTTACAGCCATATTGATTCCGTTACCACTTCCGCAGATAGCGATTCCCGGATAAACTTCTCCTTTTTCAACAGCATAGGCTAAGAGATGCCCATATTCGGCATAATTACAACTCATTCTGGAATCTGTTCCATAGTCCTTGCAGGTGATTCCCCGTTTTTCTAAAATGTACTTGATAAATTCTTTTATCTCATATCCTGCATGGTCGGATGCAATACCTATTGTCATAACATTGTTTTTACCTGTTTATATACATTTTGTCCTGTAAATCCCAACTTTTCGTCCAGTACTTTATAGGGAGCCGAAAATCCGAACGATTCCAATCCCCACACTTTGCCGTTACTTCCGGTGAGTCCTTCTAAAGTGACGGGAAGTCCGGCCGTAAGTCCGAAAACTTTCTTGCCGGGAGTAATCACCGAGTCCTGGTATTCCTTACTTTGGCTACGGAATAGCCCTTCTGAAGGAATGGAGACAATACGAACTTTGATCCCGTCTTTTCTCAGGAGTTCGGCTCCTTCTATGAGCGTGGAAACTTCAGATCCGGATGCCAAAAGGATGATGTCGGCATCTCCATCGCATTGAACAACATATCCGCCTTTGCTGATCTGAAGGGCGTTCTGGTAGTGATTTTCCGGGATGTCGTTGACGTTTTGGCGTGAAAGGATCAATCCGGTGGGCGATCCGGTATTTTCCATGGCTAACTTCCAGGCGACGGTTGTTTCATAAGCGTCTGCAGGCCGGAGTACTAACATGGAATTTTTACCGCTGTGGTTTTTCAGTTTTTCCATTAACCGGATCTGAGCTTCCTGTTCGACCGGTTCGTGGGTCGGCCCGTCTTCTCCGACGCGGAAGGCGTCGTGCGACCAGATGAATTTTACCGGTAATTCCATGAGCGCCGCCATCCGGATAGCGGGTTTCATGTAATCGGAAAATACGAAAAAAGTACCGCATGCGGCGATAACTCCTCCGTAAAGGCTCATTCCGATACACAAACAGGCCATGGTTAATTCTGAAACTCCGGCATGCAAAAAGGCGCCTGAAAAATCATCCTTAGTGAAAGCTTTTGTTTGTTTCAAAAATCCATCTGTTTTGTCTGAGTTGGAAAGATCGGCCGATGATACGATCATATTCTCGACCTGACGGCCTAAAACTGATAATACCGCTGCAGAGGCTGTACGGGTGGCCTGATTGGATTTTTGTTCGATGGCGCTCCAGTCGATAGCCGGTATTTTTCCGGATAACCAGAATTCCAGTTTGGAGGCCAATTCCGGATTGGCTTTGGCCCAGGCCGCTTTCTCGGCATATTTTTTGGCGACGATCTGCTTCAGTTCTGCTTTCCGGTTTTCGTACAATGCTTGGACTTCCGGGAAGATGAGGAATGGATTTTCCGGATCTCCTCCCAGATTCCGGATGGTGCTTTCGACGCAGGCGCCGGCATTGCTCAACGGCTGACCATGGGTGGAACACTGACGTTCGAAGGAGGTTCCTTCTTTTGTCAAGGCTCCTTTCCCCATAATGGTTTTACCGATGATCAGGGTTGGGGCGTCTTTTTCTTTTTGAGCCTTCTTCAGAGCATCACGAATGGCGGAAACATCG
>JAVBRK010000015.1:0-62978 GCA_031548005.1 Bacteroidales bacterium | reverse complement strand
TTCTTAATTCTTAATTCTTTGGAATGGCTTCATTAAAAGAGATAAAGGGACGGATCGCTTCTGTTAAGTCAACGCAGAAAATAACTTCTGCGATGAAAATGGTAGCATCTGCCAAATTGCGTAAAGCGCAGTACCAGGTGGAGAATTTTCTGCCTTATGAAACCCGGTTGACTGAAATTCTCAATAGTTTTCTGTCATCAGAAACAGATTATAAATCGGTTCTGTCGTCAGAGCGGGAAGTAAAGCGCCTGGCGATCATTGTATTTTCATCCAATTCCAGCCTTTGCGGCGCTTTTAACTCTAACGTATACAAGCTATTACTCGACACCTTGATGCGTTACCCCGGATTGAAAAGTTCGGATGTGGATATTTATCCTGTCGGGAAAAAAGTGGAGAATGGGGTCGAAAAATTAGATTACCAGATTCAGGGCAGTTATATCCCATTGATGGACAAACCGAATTTTGAAGGAGCGCGGGAAATTGCCGACCGGGTGACTGACGATTTTATTACGGGTAAGATCGATCGGGTCGAGCTGGTGTACAATCATTTTAAAAATACAGCTGTTCAGATTCCTACAGTCGAGCAGTTCCTTCCCATCAGGCTGAATACAGCTCCGGTGCAGGAATCGAAAGTTACGGTCGACTACATTGTAGAGCCTGATAAAAAGACGATTCTGGAGTCTTTAATTCCTAAATCATTACGTATAAAGATCTATGCTGTTTTACTGGACTCTGCCGTGGCCGAGCAGGCTGCCAGGATGGTGGCCATGCAGGTCGCTACTGATAATGCCCAGGATATTCTGGAAGGACTGACCATTCAGTTCAATAAGCAGCGCCAGCAAGCGATTACCAGTGAGTTACTGGATATTATCGGCGGATCGGAAGCTTTGAAATAAGTTATCCCGGTTAAACTTTATTAAATCCGGATAGTCTAAGATTTGATAGGGTAAAAAGAAAGGGTTTTAATTATAAAAACTTATGCTTTATGAAGAAAATTCTATTTTTTATGGTGATCCTGCTCTCTTCTTTGTCGGTAATGGCACAGGGAGGACGTCAACGGATGACTGTTGAAGAACGCGCCAAACAAATATCCGAATGGATGAGAACGGAGTTGAAGTTATCCCAGGATCAGATTGCACCTGTAGATTCGATCAATCTGCTTTTTGCAAAAACACAGCAATTGTTGTTTCAGGCTGCCGATGGAGACCGGGACAAAATCCGGGAATCGATGGACGGTCTTGAAAAAGAAAAAGTAGCTGCACTATCAAAAGTGTTGACTCCCGATCAATTGGAAACCTATAAGAAAAAAACAGAAGAAATGATGCAGAACCGTAGAAGAGGTGAAAGGCCTCGCTAAGTTCTGAAATCAAAGTGGTTTTGGAAAGTTGACCAACATTTTTTTTGTTTTTTTTAATCTCTGATGCACTTTCCTTATTCTACAATTGTTTCGAGAGAAATCATTCATGGTATGAAAAAAAATAAAATCTTCCGTGTTCCGCTTTTAATGCTATGTTTTTTATGGCCTGTATGTTTTTTATCTTATGGGCAGTCTGATACGGAAGGCCGTTCTTTTCAGGAAAGAAATAATAAGCCCTGGCCGGTAAGTAAGTATACCGTGCGCCTGGGCGCTTTCATGGCTATTAATACTACGAACCTGGGCGCTGGGGTAAATGGCCGGAATTTTTCAGGATTCAACTTTGAAGAAGACCTGGATATGGATAGACATACCTACAGTGGTATGTTTGGCTTTACCGCCCGTTTTGGAAAACATCACCGTGCAGATTTTTCATACTACAATATTTACCGGAAAACAAAGACTACGATCGATAAAGATATCCACTTCGGAGAACACGTTTATCCGATGAATTCGGATATAAGTGCTTTCCTGAATACCAATATCTTCCGGTTGTCTTATGGATATTCCTTTGTTTCTAACAGTAAATGGGATGTCGGCGCCTTGTTTGGTCTCCATGTGATGGCTTTTGATGTCGGATTTGACTGGAATGGGGGAAAAATAGATGAAATATATGAGGACGATGTTCATTTTACGGCTCCGCTACCGGATTTGGGCTTTTTCGGAACCTATGCCATTAATGACCGATGGGCCATTAGTGGGGAATCCAGTTGGCTGTATGTTAAATATAAGGACCTGAAAGGTGGAATTTTGAATGCTTCTCTGTATGGACAGTATAAACTGAATAATCATTGGGAAATAGCCCTTGGATACAGTGCTTACGATGTGCGCGCCAACCTGGATCGTACCCGGCTTGAGGCCGATTTTGAGTGGGGTTACCACGGTCCGTTTATCAATGTCGCCTACAAATTTGGAAAATAACCGGAAAAACAGCTACTTTTGTTTCAAATAAAATGGCTGTAATTATGGAACAGAACTCTCCCTGGAAACAATCACAGATCAAAAGTTTTGCGGTCGCGTTTAGAGGATTGAAAATATTGTTTGCGAATGAAAGGAATTTCCGCATTCATATGGCGTTTGCTTTTTTAGCGGTAATAGCCGGTATTTTTTTCAAGATCAGATCCGGAGAATGGATCGCTGTTTTATTGCTGATTGCTCTCGTAATGGCAGCCGAAGCCCTGAATACCTGCATCGAATACATTTGTAATTACATTTCCCCGCAATACCACCCGGCCATCAAAACTATCAAAGACATCGCCGCCGGAGCTGTTTTGTTATGTGCGATCATGGCTGTTATCGTTGGCTGTATTATTTTTGTTCCCTATATTCTGACTTTGATATGAGAAGATTTTTATCCTTATTGCTGTTTTCTATCTATTTGCTGAATCTTCAGGCAGTGGAAAAAGACTCGATTCCTCAAAATAAAACATATCCCGAAACTGCTTCAGGAACTAAATTTTCGCCTATCCAGCTGATCGCTCCCGGGGTTTTAATTGCCGCAGGAGTTTATGGAACGATCGATAAAACCTGGGACCGGAAAGTTCAGGAGCAAGCTGTAAAATGGGGAGGAAATACTTTCCTTGACAATATTCTTCCTGTAGTACCTCCGGCGGCAGTATACATTTTGAACTGGTGCGGAGTCGCAGGAAAACACAATTTTGTTGACCGGACAGTCATTGCCGGAACCGGTTTTGTACTGGCGACAGGGACTTGTTTACTACTCAAGAATACAATTGATACCCCCCGTCCGGATGGTGATGGTCAGGATGCTTTTCCCTCCATGCACACAGCGGTGGCATTTGTGGGGGCGGAATTTATGAGACAGGAATTCAAAGATAAATCTCCCTGGTACGGTGTTGCAGGATATACCTTTGCTGCAACTACCGGATTTTTACGGATATACAATAACCGCCACTGGATGTCGGACGTCCTTGCCGGCGCAGGGATCGGTATTCTGAGCGCTCAGGCAGCGTATTGGTTGTATCCCGAAATAAGAAAACTCTATGCCGGAACGAAGCTGGATCATGCCATGATTATTCCGTTTGGCGATGGCCGGAGCCTGGGGCTTAGCCTTTCGGCGACTTTTTAATTCAGTTTATACAATCCTCCCGGCAAAGCGCGCACGATGCCGTCCAATTCGAGGTCAAACAGGATGGCTGTCAGCTTGCTGACCGGTAAATTCGATTCGATGGCTAATATATTCAATTGCATCGACTCAGCTTTGGCTAAAAGTTCCGTAATTTGTTGTTGTTCCGGTGTTAGTTCGATCAGTAATTTTCGCTGAATGGCGTCTGGTGGTTTGCCCTGCCCGGGTACTTTCCAGCCCATTTCGCGCAGGATATCGGCGGCGTTTTCAACCAAAGCAGCCTTTCTCTTTTTAATCAGTTGATTGCAACCCTCCGAAAGTAAATCGGTAGCCCGGCCGGGGATGGCGAAAACATCTTTATTGTAAGAATCGGCGATATGGGCGGTAATGAGCGCTCCTCCTTTTCCGGCCGATTCAACGATGAGTGTACAATCCGAAATTCCTGCAACAATCCGGTTACGCTTTATAAAATTCTGCCTGTCGGGATTGGTTCCGCTGATGAAGTCGGTCAGTAACCCTCCGTTTTCAAGCATATCGACTGCTAATTTCCGGTGTTGGTAAGGATAAATACGATCCAGTCCGTGAGCCAGGACTCCAATTGTCGGCAGGCCATATTTAAGCGCTGCCTGGTGGGCGATGTAGTCAATCCCATAGGCCAATCCGCTGACGATCGGTATATCCGTAAATTCTTCCGCAAGTTCCTGTACCATTTTTTCCGTAACCTCCCGTCCGTAGGCCGATGCATTCCTTGTTCCGACGATACTGATTACTTTAGGAGCATTCAGATCGGCCTTTCCACGATAATATAGCATGACAGGAGAATCGATACATTCCCTGAAACGTAAAGGGTAAGTCTCATCCCGGATATAAAGCGGAATAATTTTATTATTTTCTATGAAAAGAAGTTCTTTTTCTGCGTTTCGGAGTACTTCCGGGTTTCGGATTTCAGTAATAATCCGGCGTGTGATACCGGGTATTTGTTCCAGTAGCCGGGCTTTTTCGTTGAAAAGCGGTTCTGCATCTCCGAAATGGTCAATGATCTGTTTGGCAATGATATTGCCGATTCCTTTCACCAGTGTTAGTCCGATCCGGTAAATCAGGTTTGGATTGTTCGTCATATTTTTTCAATAGTTGGTCAAAAAAGTCGCCTCTGGTTAATTTTCCGTTTTGCAATATAACGACTTCGACTTGCGCCTTTACGCAAAGTTGATGGTCTTTCTTACGGAATATCGATTGGTTAAATATCAGTTTTACGCCCGAACGGATAACGTTCAGGCAGGATATAAATTCTTCACTCCCGGTGAGGGAGGCTTTGTATTGAATGTCGATCCTGGAAACCATCGGATCTATTTGCTGTTGCTGCAGTTCGAGGAAAGAAACTCCCAGCGCTTCCAGAAATTCATGCCGGGTATGTTCTAAATAATGCAGGTAATTGGCATTGTTAACAACCCCTTGTGTATCGCACTCATAATCACGGACTTTCATCGTCAGTTCAAAAGCGGTACTCATGAATCGGCTGTTTTGGATTTTCCGGGTTCTTGTATCAACTTGAACAATTTATCCGAGGGTCTTACCTTTTGAGGAACTTTCATGGAAAAAAGCTCCCCTTTTGATGTTTTATCAACCGGTTTTAAGTCGACACGGATCTCGTCTGCATCAAGGAATAAAGCGCCGGTAGTCGGACCGGTTATCAGCACTTTTTCTCCGGCTTCGAGCGATTGTGTTTCCATTAAAATTTCAGCAACCCCTAAATTAGAAAAGTATTTGATAATTTTTCCGATATACATTTTCCGTTCGGTAGCTTCGTTTCCGTATTTATCGCTCCATTCACCCAGTCGTTGTCCCAGGTAATATCCATCCCAGAATCCGCGGTTAAAAACGGTTTTCAACCGTTTGTTCCAGTCTGCGATTTGATCTTCCGTAAAGTTGTTGCCGCAATAGGCACGAATGGCTTCCTTATAGCATTCAGTCACAGTCCGTACATATTCCGGTCCCCGTGCACGGCCTTCGATTTTAAATACCCGTACACCGGCATCCAGCATCTTATTGATGAAATGGATGGTTTTCAGGTCTTTGGGCGACATGATATATTGGTTATCGATTTCCAGCTCGATGTCGCTTTCTTTGTCTTTTACGATATACCCTCTGCGGCACAATTGGTTGCAGGCTCCGCGATTGGCAGAAGAATCCATTTCGTGCAGGCTCAGGTAACATTTACCCGAAACAGCCATACACAGGGCTCCGTGACAAAACATTTCGATCCGGATCAATTCTCCTTTCGGACCGCATATCTGTTGTTCCCGGATCTGGGTGTAAATTTCTTTCACCTGTTCCAGGTTCAATTCCCGGGCTAAAACGACGACATCTGCAAAGTTGGCATAAAATTTCAGAGACTCGATATTGGAGATGTTGAGTTGAGTAGACAGATGAACTTCGACACCGATACTTTTTGCGTAGGCCATAGCGGCCACGTCCGCCGCAATGATGGCGGATAGCTTCGCTTCCCCGGCGGCATCGATGATGCGTTTCATCAATTCGATATCCTGGTCGTAAATGATGGTATTGACCGTCAGGTAGCTTTTGATTTTATGCTTTTTGCAAATCCCGGCGATCTGGTGAAGATCGTCGATTGTAAAGTTATTCGACGACCGGGACCGCATGTTCAGTCCCTCGATACCGAAATAAATAGAATCTGCTCCTCCCTGAATGGCTGCAGCCAGTGAGTCATAAGATCCGGCTGGGGCCATGATTTCATAATGATGTATGTCTTGGGTTGTCAATACCATGTTTGGTTTTAAAACTTGATTAAACAGGCTCCGGTGGAATATCCTCCTCCAAAAACGGAAATACAGATCAGATTTCCCGGATTAAAACCGGCATAATTCTGAGCAAATACTAAAATAGAACTGACAGAACCGGTATTTCCCAATTCCCGGATGTTATTCAGTATTTTTTCTTCCGATAGCTCCAATTCTTTTGCCACATGACTCAGAATTCTCATATTGGCCTGATGTCCGATAAAATAATTGAGATCCTGAAGTCCGTAGCCATTTTTTTTCAGAATTTTTTCCGTGTTTTGTGCAATATAAGTACAGGCCTGAATGAAAACATCTCTTCCATCCGGCATTTGGATTCCGGTTTTCGGATTCAGGGTAACTCCTCCCGGTCCTTTTCCGATATGTCCCAATCCCTGGGAAATAATATCTGCTATTTCCGGCTCCTGGTTGCCGGATTTTTCTTTTGAAAAGAAAATAGCCGCCGCGGCGTCTCCCCACAGGTGTCCTGATGCCGGATCGGTTTCTATATAATAGGTTGAATTCCTGTCGGCAGAAATCAACAGAGCCTTTTGAGAGATCCCGCTTTGAAAGAAAGAACGAATGATTTCCATGGCGTTGATTGCCGAAGAGCAGGCCGAAGATATGAAAAATACTTTGGCATTTTCAATACCGAATTCCCGCTGGATCGTGTGGGCAGTGGTTCCGACCGTATCGGAAGGGGTATAGGATGCAAAGATAATCAGATCAACGCTTTTAATATCGTATGGCAACTTTTCCAGCGCATTCCGGACCGCCTTTGAACACATGACATCCATTGTATCGCTTTCTGTTGCTTTAGACCGGGAAGAGATACCCGTACGCTGGAATATCCATTCATCAGTCAATCCGTTTACATTTAAAAAATAATCATTCGATATCCTGGTTTTGGGAATATAGTATCCCGTAGCATTGATAAACATTCGGTAGAAAAATTATGATTTATCTCTTATTTCAATTGGTCCCCTTCTTTTTTTGCATAGAAAGCGAATTCGTTACAAAATTAAGAATATTTTCTTTTCTTATGTCAAATTTGAAAATAAAACTCTTGACCGAAGCAGTATCTACAGAATAATTGTCTGAAATTATATCAAAATTGTTTAAAATTATATATAATTCGCACTTGGCATAGTCTTTGTGATTATAAGTTAATAAATATCTAATAGTCATTTCAGAATTATCTATTTAAAATACAGTTTATTTATTATGAAAGCAAAAATTCGTGTTTATGGAAAGTCTCAAAGCCGGACTGCATTAGGTATTGTAAACGCTTATTTAAAATTGAATCCCAATTCCACGTTAGCGGACCTGCAACGTGTTTTTCCCGGATCCCTGAATCCGAAAAGTTTTACAGATCATATTATTGTTCCCCAAAGTGAGGCGCTGGGACATGAAAAAATGTTCTTCGAAAGAGAAGATGAACTGGTAGTGTTGAAGAATGGTCAGAAGTTAGCTTTGGTAGAAGTCTGGACTAAAGAAGACTACGATGCTATCTGTGAACATGCAAGGCAATATGGAATTGTAGTTGCTGAGATGGAAGAGACTACTCCTTTTGAAAAAGGCAGTTATAAATTGGAATTTCTGGAAGATTTCACTCCTCCGGTTGCTCCGCTTCATGCCACAACATCGAAAGCAAATGGCTCATCATGCAATCAGAAAGAAAACTGCTGCTGCAAAAAATGGTGGTGGCTTCTTGCTTTATTATTACTTCTGTTGTTGTTGATTTTCCTTTTCAGAAAATGCAGTTGCTCCGGTAAAGAAGCCTTGGCTCCTGTGGTTGCAGAAGAAGTAAAAAAAGAAAGTATATTTGACCGTATCAAGGGTAAAATGGACGAGCTGAGCGGTAACTTCATTTATGATACCGGTGATACGGTGACGATTAAGTTTGCTGATGGAAAAGAGTTGAGAGTTGGACAAAACAGTACCGAATATCAGTTGTTTTCTTTTCTGAACTCGGATAAGCAGGTCGATCCTAATGATAAAACAACAGGATGGATCACGCTGGACCGGTTGTATTTTGAAACAGGGAAAGCCAATCTGACTGCCGAATCGGAAAATCAACTGAAAAATATTGCTTATATTCTGGGATATTTCCCGAATGCTCATATAAAAATGGGAGGTTACACTGATAATACAGGAACTGAAGAGATTAATATGAAACTTTCTGTCGAAAGGGCGAAAGTAGCTGCTGAAAAGCTGGTTGGTCTCGGCGTTGACGCTGCCCGTGTAAGTCATGAAGGTTACGGACAGCAACATCCGGTTTGTC
This sequence comes from Bacteroidales bacterium, assembly GCA_031548005.1. GTDB lineage: Bacteria > Bacteroidota > Bacteroidia > Bacteroidales > Azobacteroidaceae > BNXB01. The sequence goes on along the minus strand of JAVBRK010000015.1, from coordinate 54,399 downwards.
CTGAAAACGACACTCCTGAATGCCGTGCATTGAACCGCCGGATCGATATCCGGGTGACTCAAAAATAAATTCAGGTCAGTCGGAATAAATAAAAGCCGGGAGAGTGAAAATCTTTCCTGGCTTTTTTATTGAAAATTACTGAAAGTAGTCTGTTGTTAAGCTACAGGTGTTCCTTGAAAATTTTCTTTAATGGCAGGAAAAACCGCTCTAATAAGCGAAGATCTTCAGTGATGATTTCGATATTTGCTGTCATTTCCTGGGAGAAGGGCAATTCTTTTCCATAGGTGGTTTTTAATCCTTCCGGAAAGCTGATTTCTACCGCATAGTTATCCTTAACAGGAATCAAAGATATATTCTGAACACTCCCCCTCACCATGCCGAATTCTTCATCCGGAAAGTTCAGGAAATGGATATTTACCTTCTGGCCGGCTGCTACTTTGCCCGACCGGGCCACCGGAAGCAAAGCTTTTCCCAGTAATTCTGTTTTTTCGTCCGGAACAACTGTAAATACAGTTTCCCCGGCAGTTACATTCTGGTTTTTACTCCAATAGCTTGTAAACGTGATCAGACCCTCCACCGGAGAGGTTAATACATAAGTCATTTCCCAGGTATTCACATCGTTCGATAATTGTATTGCTGCCGTGGTCAATTCCGACTCTAAGCGGCTCTTATTATCCAAATACTGCTGTTCGGTATCCAATTGCGTTTCCTGCATCTGGGTAATCTGTATTTGCAGATTTTCCAGACCGGATGCCGAATTTTCCAGGTTCAGCCGGCTTTGCAGGTATTGACTCCGGGTGTTGTCCAGGTCCTGCCGGGACAGCACATTTTTTTGTTCGAGTAGCGAATCCCGGCTGTATTGCTGTTCTGCAATCCGGTACTGCTGTTCCGAGATCCGGTGCTGGCGCTCCACCCCCTGGTAATGTTTTTCATATTGCCGGATGCGGTTTTCTATGGATGTTATTTTTTGCGGATAATAATTTAACTCGATAAATTTCTGATAGTTGTTCAATGCCCTGACGAAAGAAGAATAAGAACCCTGTATATTTCCTAAAGTAAGCTCTTTCTGAATGAGTGGAAAGTGGATGTTGGAAGATCCGCTTCTAAAGTCTGTAAGTCCCTGATTCAAATGGGTTTTTAACATCATGACATCCGCTGTCGATGCCGGGTTCTCAATCACAGCCAGCGGCTCGTTTTCCTTTACCTGCTGTTTGTCCTGTACATATAATTCTTTGATGGGTCCCGACGATTTGGCTACGATCCCGGCCGGAGGCATTGTTCCGGTCAGGGTCATACTGGCGGCAATGGCATCCGGATATTTAAAAAACCAACTGCCGGTTAACAAGGTAAGCACAATCAAGGCCAGGAGAACGATCCCCCACCGCAAAATCCAGGGAGGAACGCTTCCCATTACTTCCTGAACTTCTTCACTTCGTAACTCGATATCTTTTCCTTCGTCTATCATAATTCCTTGTCCATTATCCATTATCAACTAACTCCCCAACTCCAACTGGTTCTTCACCAGTTCGTAGTAAATCCCTTTTTTCTCCGTCAGTTCTTTATGAGTACCCTGTTCGGCCACTTTTCCTTTATCTAAGACGACAATATTATCGGCATGTTGAACCGTACTCAACCGGTGAGCCACCACAATGACGGTTTTTCCCCGGTAGAATTCCTGCAGGTTTTCCATGATTTCCCGTTCATTTTTGGTGTCTAAGGCATTAGTTGCCTCATCGAAAAACAGAAATTCAGGATCTTTATAAACCGCCCGGGCGATCAGCATCCGCTGGCGCTGCCCCTGACTGATCCCATTGCCTTCCATTCCGATTTTAGTATTGTAGCCCAAAGGAAGATTGTCGATAAATTCCCGGATATTAGCCGTTTTAACAGCTTCCAGCAAGCGTTGCCTGTCGATCGATTCTTCCCCCACAGCGATGTTATTGGCAATAGTATCAGAAAAGATGAACCCATCCTGCATCACCGCCCCGCTTTTCTGCCTCCACAAGTGGGGATTGATATTTTTAAGAGGAGTTTCTCCCACCACGATCTCTCCTTTATTCGGAGGATAAAATCCCAATAACAGTTTGACTAAGGTTGTTTTTCCGCTGCCGCTGGCTCCGACAACGGCCGTTACCCGGTTGTGAGGGATTTTCAGCTCGATGTCATCCAGAACGTAGTCCCGGTCGGCTCCGTCATAGCTGAAATACAAATTCTTAATATGAATGGTCTTATCTTCCGGCAGAACCGGCAATTTCAGGTCCGCAGTCTGGTCTTCATCCTCTTTGTTGTGGATCTCCCCTAAGCGTTCGAGGCTGATCCGGGCATCCTGCAACGATTGTGCAAACCCGATGAACTGTCCGATCGGAGCAGAGAGTTGTCCGATAATATAGCTGAGCGACATCATCATCCCGAGGGTCATTTGCCCGTCGACAACCGCTTTAGCCGCAATAAAAGAGATCAGGATTCCAGTGGTTTGACTAAAGAATACAGAACCTATCTGCTGGTATTGCCCCAATGCTAGACCTTTGATACTAATCCGGAATAATTTCACCTGAATACGTTCCCATTGCCAGCGTTTCTGTTTCTCGCAATTATTGAGCTTGATTTCCTGCATTCCGGTGATCAGCTGATACAAGTTGCTCTGTTCACCTGCCGACTGCGAAAACCGCTTGTGATCCAGGTCCCGGCGGTATTTCATGAAAGAAAGGATCCAGGCAACGTACAGCCCGTTCCCCAACAGGAAAATACCCAGGATGGTGAGGTTAAAATAAGCCAGGATAAATCCGAAAATAATAAAATTGGCGAACGAGAACAAAACGCTGATCGACGACCCGGTCAGAAAAGCCTCGATCCGGTGGTGGTCTCCGATCCGCTGAATGATATCTCCCACCATTTTGGTATCGAAATATCCGACCGGAAGACGCATCAGTTTGGCTAAGAAATCAGAAATCAGGGAAATATTGATCCGGGTATTCATATGCAGTACAATCCAGCTACGAATGAATTCAACCCCCAACTGGGTAATGAACAATACCAACTGTGCGATTAAGATCAGCGTGATAAAACTCAGGTTATTGGTTCCGATACCGGTATCGACCATCGCCTGGGTCAGAAATGGGAAAATCAGGCTCAGCGCCATTCCGATTACCATCCCCAATATCAGTTGAATCAACTGCCCCTTATACGGACGCAGGTATTTGAAAAAGTACCTTAAATTGCGGCTGGCTTTTTCCTTTTCATCCTCCTGGTCGTAAAATTCAGGAGCTGGTTGGAGTGCCAATGCAGTGCCCGTTTCCTTTCCATCGGCTTTCGTTGCAATCCAGCAGCGAAGAAATTCCTCTTTGGTGTAGACCAATAAACCGGATGCCGGGTCGGAAATATAGATCTGGTACTGATCCTTCCTTTTCCTGATTTTGTAGCACACCACAAAATGATTCTGGTTCCAGTGCAGAATGCAGGGAAAGGGTACATCCTCCGTCAGCTGTTCGAACGAGATCTTGACCCCTGTTGTCCGGAAGCCGATCGATTCTGCAGCGTCGCTGATCCCCAGCATGGAAACGCCTTCGCGGGTGATAAAGCTTTTCTCACGCAGGGTTTGCAGGCTGTAGGTACGGCCGTAATACTTTGCCACCATACGAAGGCAGGAAGGCCCGCAATCCATGGCGTCGAGCTGGAGGTAGTGGGGGAAGGATCTGTTATTATATATCATGAAAATCTGTCAGTTTATAATCTCTCAATATCTTCTTTTGCTGCATTCGATTCTTTGTTTTTATTTTTGTAATTATTAAATTTATAAGAAACCGATAAAGATAAGTATCTGGAATCAAATACTGAATTTTGTTGGTAAGAAATATTATTCACCTGAATTCTGGTGTCGTCGGTTTCCCAATTGAAAACATCGCTCAACTGTATTTTAACCAAAAATTTTTTGTTGAAAAAGGATTTTCTTAACGATAAATCCAGGCTTTTATAGGACATACTTCTTTCGATGTAATAATCAGAGGCTCCCTGATAATTAAAATTGGCCGAAAGAATATACCCCTTTTCAAACATCAGATCATTGGAACATCCGATAGAAAAGGTCGTTTGATTCCATTGTTTTTGCTGACCCAGATAATTTGCAGAAAAAAATGGTTGCCTCAAACCGGGAGTGAGTTGAACCTGCCATTTTTTATATTTATATTCATACGATAACAATATATTTATTTCCTGAGCCTTCGTAAAATTGGCATAACTAATGACACTATGAGACGAGTTTCCGGCTACATTTTCCAAATACATTCCTATTGGATTTTGGGTGTAAATGTATGCTAAATCCAAGTTGAAGTCTTTATAACTCAGCTGATAATCGATTTGATTAATCAATTCATTTTTCAGGGAAGGATTTCCACTCTGGCTCAAAAAACGATTCAGGTAGTAATAGTTATTATTGAGCATGGAGAATGAAGGTCTTTTTGTTTTCCTTGCGTAACTCAGACTCATTTCCACATCACCCATATTGATCGATCCGGAAACATTGGGGAATAACGAGAAAATCTCCCTCCGGTTATTTTCTCCTACTCCTTCGTTTTCAAATTCGGAGGTAACGAACTCTCCCCGGAGACCGGCTTGAAAGTTCAAATTGCCATAGGCGTCAGAAAGATAGGCGAAGAAAGTGGCCTTTTCTTCTCGGTTATGATAAATATTGTCAGGAACAAAGCGTTCCTTATTTTCGAGTTTTCCATCTCCTTTTACCAGACTGTATTCTCCTCCCAATCCGATCTCTCTATCATCGTTGTATTTCTGTATTAAGGTTAATTTGGCAGCATACAATGCAAAATCCGATTGAATTAAAAAATGAAGATCCCGGTTTTCTATAGAAGAGAATTCATCTACTTTTTGCGTTCCATCGTTGTTGGTGGTCATGTAATCAGCATCGACCAATATCTGCAATGAGTTCCCATAATTTCCGGCATACAGAAGGTTGACCAGGTCTTTCCGGATTTTATTTTCTGAATGTAAATTTGAGCGGATTTCGTCAATGTTGACATGATTTGCAGTGACAATTTCTTTTCCTTCGGAGTCGACATCTTCTCTCCCGAATGTTCCCCGGTATTGAACTCCCAAGGTATGCTTTTCATGGATAGTCCAGTCAAATCCGGCAACAAAATTATTATTCTTGTTTTTATAAATTTGAGGTAAGTCAATGGTTTGTCTCCACAAGGTGTCTGAATAAATAGTATAAGTCGCCCTTGGATTCCGGTAATTTTTCAGATAACTATGATTATAAGAAGTATAGAATGTTATTTTATCTAAAGTATAGCTGAGCCCTAAGTTTTCCTGATCTCCGAAATACCGGGATTGGTATAGCTGTTCCGAAAGTTGAACAGCAAGACCTTTCATTGTGTTTTTTTTAGTTTTAATCAGCAAAACGGCTCTTCCTTCAGCATCGTATTCTGCTCCCGGATTATTAATCAGTTTTATAGTCGAAATATCGGTCGAGGACAGCCTGTTCAGTTCGCTTTCATCATAGAGTTTTCGGTTATCGATATAAATCAGGGGTTTTCCTTTTCCAAAGACAGTAATCGATTGGGATTTAACTAATATTCCGGGAATCTTTTCCAGAATGTCGTTTGCGGTTCCCGCAGAAGATAATATAGAGCTGCTTACGTTCGCTATAAGGCTACTTCCATCCCTCTTAAAGCAATGATCAGGGGCTGAAACTAAAACCGTTTCCAATGAAACCGGATCTTGCTGCAAAATCACTTCTCCGAGACTAACAGTATCCCGGTTTACCTGAATTTCAAGCTTTTTAGTGATGTAGCCCAAACAGGAAACCGATATCGAGACTAATTTGTCGGAATGGGGTATGGTTATGTGGATCATTCCCGATTGAGAAGAGGTTCCTCCGGCAATAAATGACGAATCTACCGGGTTTTGCAACACAACAGTAGCATATTCAATCGGTATTTTATCCTCGTTCATAATCACTCCTGTAATTGATTGTCCCCAAAGCATCTGACTGCTGATGGAAAGGAACAAAAAGAATAATGTCAGTTTGATGTTTTTTAGAAAATAGAGCATGTGGTTTATTTAATAGTTGATATTGGTAGACTTTCTGTTTATATAACTAAATATGTTTGAAAAAGGGAGATCGCTATTCTTAAATTCATTCATAATACGATTAATACAACTTTCTATCTCAGATGCTACACATTTTGTTCCTTTCAAAGTGGGCAGTAGTGATTGTTTGTAACTACAGATTTTAGGACAAATAGGTAAATATTTGCAATCAAGGCATATATCATTATCAAAAGAAGCTTTATTTAATAATGTTGATAGTAAACTTTCTTCCCATCTTATTTCGCCAGAATTCTCTATAATACCAACCTCATTTTCTTTCTCGAAATTTACAGCGTGACATTTAAAAATACGTCCATCGTAATTAATAATTGCTTGATTATATTTATCAGCCGAACATGAGTATTGTTGGCGGTTGATGTAAAGATGTGTCCTAAAATTTATATTAAATCCTTCAGATTCAAAAATATTTAGCTTAGCTTCAATCTCATCAGCTGTAAATCGATCTATATCTTGATCAATTTGATGTATGGATACCATAATCTTTTTTCGAACATAAACTGGAAAAGATTGTATGATATTTGTAACTGAATCAAAATATTCTCTGGCTAGATTTATTCTTAATATAAGTTCTTTAGGGTTTAACTCTTCTGCAATCATTATTATATTATTGACAATTTTGTCATAAGAATCATTTTTATTTTTTGGTGATCTGGTTTTATTGTGAATTTCTTTATCTCCATTTAGTGTTATCTGGAACGATTGCATATTGATCTTTTTGAAAGTTGGCAACATAGACTTCTCAATTAAATATCCGTTTGTTGTCAGTGAGGTTAGGAGCTTTACATCATTATAAGCACATATATCAGCAATTTTTTCAGATAAAGGTTTTAATATTTTAGAGAAACATAATAATGGTTCTCCTCCATACCAGTCTAATAATAAATTAGACAAAAATTTCGACTTTTTGTCAATAAATTTAACAATAGAATCTACAACCTCTTGCTTCATGACATATTTAGGCCTATCTGTTTCATAACAATACCAACAATCAAAATTGCAATTTAGTGTTGGTATTATTGTTAAATCATATGATTTTGAGTCGAATACTTCTTTTCTATTTCTAAATAACAAAATTTCTTTTATCAAATTATTATCCTTATTGTCCTCAATAACTCCAAGTTTAAACATTGCACTGAAAAAGGATGGATAATCATTTTTTAGAATCTCTAAATTTTTGTATTCTATTAGCTTATGATATTTTTCAATGCTTACTGCAAACAGTATTTTTTTGAAATAATTCAACCCAATGACAATATCACCATATTCTCTGAAATGATTATATTTACTCAATTTATATTCCATCATAGAAACAAAATGTTGAAATTAAGATTTATTGATAGGATTCACTTTACTAAAAATGAGATGCCAGTTAATGACATCTCATTTTATATTAATTTATTTATTACAGTATAAGCCTGATTTTTTTGTTTTTTTATACAATCCATCTTCTCCTTCATCAGGATCACTATCCTCTGTAATTGAAGTTCCGCCAACTAATTCTTTTAGTTCATCTTTTGTTAATATTTCTTTGGGATTTTGATTTTTTGATTTTTCAGATAAAATTTTCATAATATTTATTCTTTTACTATTATTCTTTTTGTTTTTTTATCGCAACCAACTGTAATTTTTACAGATTAGACACGCCAAACTTATCTAAAATTATTATAGATGTCTTGGAAGTTCTATTTAGTCTACCATTGAGGCGCCTTCTTGGAATTTAAATTCTAATAACACATAAATCTAATTTAAAATATAATTATTTATAACTGTTTTTTAGGTGGCGAGCCTTTAATTTTATTATAAATTATCATTTTATTATGATATCACATTAACTATACATGATAAAATTAATTTAAGTAAAAGTATAAATTTTATTTTAAAATTAAATTATTTAATTTGTTAAAAAATATTATACAATAAATAATTGTCTTAAGCGGTATAGTTAATCCCCAGAATGGATACATCTTTGCAGGTGATAAAACTTCTTCACTACCATAAGGAGGAAGAACGGTCCGCAATCCGTGGCGTCAAGCTGGAGGTAGTGGGGGAAGGACTTGCTATTATATATCATGTTTGTTATTGATTTTCATATATAAATTCATCTTTCTCTAAAGTTGTAAGTCCAATGTCCATTCTTAAACTATCTGACAGATGTTTATCTGATATGGAAACCACTTTTATCGCTAATTGGGGATATTTTTTAAATTGTGAATTGTAAAGTGACTTTCCTTTGTACATTATTAGTTTAGAGATTAGTTAAACCATTGTACAATAAAATATGATTTTCTGTTTCCTCTTCTGTATTGTATCTGCTTACTTTATCTTCCATATTTCTTATTTATTTAATCTCCTTGTATTTCATTTTTATCTACGACCACAGTAATTTTTAAGATTTCCCCTTCGCGGAGAATATCAAATACTAAAGTATCCCTGGTATGGAACTCTTGTCTTTCTTCAAAAGATATATCTTTACAAAGCTTCCCATCAATCGCCAGGATTTCGTCTCCTACATGCAGACCTGCATTTTTATAGTAGTTGGCGTTGTAATCAGCTATATGTGTTATTTTCATATTTCCATTCATCAATGGTGTGACGGAGTAATGGTACCTCCGGTACAATGGATCTACGATTCGTTCATAGTTCATTACCGGTTGCAAACCTACTTGTTTATTTTTCATATCAAAAAATACATTGAAGCGTTTAAGGAAATTTATTCCGATAAGGCATTTATCCCCAATCCCGGTAGGCCTATCAAAAGTATAAATCCGTAATGAATCCAATGTATAATTATCAAGCAATGTTGCTTTCACGTTATAATGCCGGTTGTAACCTCCAGAATCCTTAGTCCAGACAGCATCTGCTTTATTGTTAAAAAAATCAATTTCTTCCGTTTTATGCATTAACGCAAGATCACAAGGTATACCTGTGTCGATGTAAAATATCCGGTTCATTGTCAATGTATCTCCGTCAGAGCATTGTATCTTTATGGGCAGGCGTATCTTTATTGCATTTCTTCCTCCATCTTTATCACCAGCGACATCTTCTGCCATTGGGAACAATATACAATCTTTAGGCATACTGAATTTATTAGCCGGATGTATTTCTATATAATTATGATCAAAATTGAGCTCCCATACATTTATCGTATCATTGAGAGGAATATTAAATACTCCATCTAATTTGTCATTATAGTAATATCCCTTAAGATCAGAGATCTGCGTGTACTTGTAGGTTTGTACGACCTTACCTATTTTTATGGATTGAAGTCCTTCCCGTAATAATATTCTGGCTCCTGTAGTTGCAAAAAAAGAACCACCGATTGATTGTTCGACATTTGTCGTGTCGTTGTAGAATGAAAGGGATGGATGAGCCGCACAGAAAGAGGAATCCAAAACAGATGAATAAAAAGTATCAAAACAGAAATTTCCGGTTATACTATCCTGTAATTCTGCTGGAAGTAATATTTTTCGGTCTTCTGGATCTATGGAAAAGTACACCCGATTGCCGATCGTTTGTGCGCAACTCAGGTTAATAAAAACAAGGAAGAAAAATATGTAGTTGAATATTTTTTTCATTCTATTTTACAGGTTTAACAGTATATCCCAATTTTCTCAACTGATTTATCAGACCCGTTTCTCCAACCAGATGCATAGCGCCTACTCCAATTAATGTCGGTTGTCCGGAAATAAGTCCGGGAATTTGCTTCATCCACTCTTTGTTGCGTCCGTTGAGAAGAAAATCGTAATCGAATCCCAAACTGTATTCTGCTCCAAAAATTATCTCCTGTAATCCTTTATTTTTCTCCTGTGCCACCCCCTCTAAATCAAAGTTTCTATAAGCATCTTCCATGCTTTTTAATGAATTGATTATGGAGTCTGGTGTATATTGAATGCTTTTTAGTGCACTTACTAAAAAGATTGCAGATTCTTTAAGAGATATTGTCGATGAGGTGTCTTTCCCATGCATAGCTACGAGTATCCGACGGTAGATATCAGGAGAATCTAATCCTTTAACCTCGTATCCTTTTTCCTGTGCTAATTTTATAAGAAAAGGATCCATCGTTTCTCCGGCAAAGGCCTCTGATCCTTTGGATGTAGACTTTTCTCCTTCTATTTTTAATACAATCAAAGACAGGTAATTGGGAGTTACATTTACCTGATCCGACTTACAGTGTATACATTGTAGAAGGACTGAATCCAGGTACTGTAGATCCTTTTCCGGCAGCAGATCTGCATAAGTGGAATCGGAAGGTATCCATTTTTCTCCCAGGAGGTTGGAATAAAATTCTTCTGTTACGGCGTTAATTTCCTCAGACCAAACCATTTCCCCAGTATACTGTTTTACAGAATTAAATGCGTCATAAAATCCGGGAATACTGTCTAAGAAATTAGCACCTATTGCATTCGTACCATGCCATGTCCCGAATAAATAAGAGGAGTGCTTTAATCCATTACCCGAAACCTTCCAAAGCAATCCATTCTCTTCTGATGGAGTCGATTTTCCACAAGAAATATACCAAAGCGAAACAAAGAATATCAACAAGATTTTTCTTATCATATTTTATTGTTTATAAATTAAAGTCTGTCATCATTTTTTACCGGTCATATCAGACAGCAATCTGTGAAGTTCGTCTTTATTCCCGGGATAGATCTCCGTTTCTTTATTTTTATAAATAATCATAGAAAAAGGAATTCCTTTAATAGCGTATTTTTCGTATAAACCATCGGTTTTATCTTCTGCCAGCAGGCTGCGCCAGGGAATTTGTTCCTTTTCCATGAGTTCTTTCCAGGCAGTTACACTTTCTTCTTTGTCGGTAGAAATATAAACCATATTCAAGGATGATGCATATTCTGCATAAATTTCTTTTAATGTGGGGATTAGTTTATGGCAAGGTCCGCACCAGGAAGCTGAAAATACGATCAGAGTAGGTTTGGACGGATCGCTCACCACCGGCTCTAACCGATTTGTTTTTGAATTTCTTAATTGTAAAGTATCTATATGATCTACAGGAATAATTTTTTTCAACAGAAAAACTTCTACTGATTTTCCTGTATCAGTATTTTTTAAGTATGGAGAGAAATTGTCAAAGACAAGCTTCATGTCATTTTTATTTTTATAACCCGTTGATTGATCTACAAACTGTCGGAGAAAGTATTTCGAATCCGGATACTGTTTTACTAATGTAGCCCATTCTTGCAATTTTTTGTCATAGTTTTCTTCTTTTTTAAAGGTACTGAAATCAGGATATAACAGGGCTAATTCTATATCGGAACGCTTTTCTGTTTTTTCTTTGATTTCGAGATTGTAAATATCGTATATAAGAGTGGGGGACATTACAAACGTATCGACAAGCAGGTAGCCCATATCCACATCGGCAAAAGATTCGCTATCCTTTGTTCTGTATGTTCCTCTTAAGATAGTTTCCTTTTTTTCTAAAGTAATTCCTTTCACTTTTTTTCCATCCGGAAATTCTTTCGTTGTAAAAGTCAGCAAGGTATCCCGGTTATTTTGAAAATCAAATGGTCTTACCTTGATATTATATCCGTCAGTTAGCTGATTGATGGAGTCGGGTACAATAAATAACCAATGATATCCGTCTGAGGTAATTCCTTCGAATTCTTTGGCAGCCCAAGGTTCGAATTCTTTTACAGGATATTGTGTGAAGAGTACCAGTTTCTCATATTTCTTTCCTTGCAGTTCTAATCTTAAACCGACATGGTGGTCGGGAATATCAGCATTGTTCTTACAAGAGAATTGAAAAATACATACTATAATAATGAGCCATAAATCTTTTTTCCTATTCATGAATTTTGAGTTTATTGTTCGTGATTATTTCGATTTATCACATTCCTGTTTGGTCATTTCGTTGGACATGGAATTTTCTTATTTTACAGGTTCAACGGTATAGCCCAATTCTCTTAACTGATGTATCAGGCCCGTTTCTCCAACTAAGTGCATAGCGCCTACTGCTATAAAAGTGGATTTATCTTTTATCAAAGAAGGAATTTTTTGCATCCATTTCAGATTGCGGCCTTTTAATATTAAATCCTCTGCTGGAGAAATTTTAAAAGTTTTGGCAATAGAATCCAAAACTAAACCCTCTTTTTCTAAACCCATTAAGTCCTGTTCTTTGTATAGCTTATTCATTCTTTCTTCCATTCCTGAAAAAAACTCATGATGTGTAATCAAAAACATCAATTCTTCCGCCTGTTTTTTTAAAGGTTGCAAACACATACGGGGAATCAGACTTTCATTATCTAATTCGATAATATTATTTCCTTGTTCAATCGCTAATTTTTGTAAATAACCATCCATCATAGAATCCAGATTTATTTTGTATTCCGGATACTGCTCTATTGATTTCATTGACGACAACAAAAAGGATAACACTACCGGCTTGATATAAAACTGATCTGACCCTGCTGAAAAATACTTAAATAACACAGAGTCCAATACCATCAGCTCTTCTTTATTCAGTAAATCTGCATAAATAGTATCATCAGGCATTTTTACTTCGGATAAATTTTTCAAAAAGTCAGAATCATCGGACTTTTTTTCGCAAGCAAATTGATTCACACTCTCAAATGCGTTATAAAACCCAGGGATGCTGTCTAAAAAAGATGCAGGTGTGAGATGATCTGTCCCCAATAAATAAGAGGAGTGCTTTAGTCCATTGCCCGAAACCTTCCAAAGCAATCCATTTTCTTCTGATAGAGTCGATTTTCCACAAGAAATATAACAAAGCGAAACAAAGAGTATCAACAAGATTTTTCTTATCATATTTATTGTTTATAAATTAATGTCTGTCATTATTTTACCGGTCATAGTAGTGAGTAATTTATGCAGTTCGTCTTCCTAAACTTTTCTGGTAATTGTTTATTTCACTATATTGATGTCTCTTTTAACAAATCACGAACGTCGTTCTCGGAAGCAATTGTTATTTCTTTTGCAGATCCATCAGGAGCGACTAAAATAAAAGCAGGGACTCCTGAAAATAAATATTTTTCCAAAAAAGAATGAAGTAAATGATCATCAGAAAAAACAACACTACGCCATGGGATTTGCAATCCTTTCATGGCCTCCGGCCACCAATGGACCGTGTGATGAGCATCGACTGATACGGTAACCATATCCAGACTTTCTTTTTTCAATTCATAAATATTTTTCAATAACGGTACACGCCGATGACATGCCCCGCACCAGGAAGCTGAAAGAATAATCAACGTATACTTCGTTGAATCTTGAATAATATACTCCTGATCATGACTATCCCACCGTTTGAGTTTTATATTGTCAAAATGAAATGACGAATCATTAAAAGCAATTTTATAACCGACTTTTTCTCCTACCAAAGATTTCCTGTTTTTCTCTGAAAACTGGTCATAAACTTTTTTCAGATTCTCTTTTGGAGAAGTAATACCTTGTAAAACGGACATCAGATATTTAGAATCAGGATACTGTTGCGACAAGGAATCCAAACAGTTTAGATTACCCCAATTATCTAATCGATTCGTTTTTAACAAAATTTCCTGCTCGGAATTATCTTTCGTAAAATGGACAGAAAAAAGATCCTCAACAATCTGAATTGGACCTTCCCAAAATAAGGTATCGTCCACTTCATATTGATCTACTGTCATCTTATCACTCGACATATAGTGTAAATCTAATGTTGTTTGTTCTCTGTCAGGGACAAACCAAAATGATCTCAAGGTATCTCCTTGATCTATGTGTTGAATCTTGATGAGATGATCGGTGTTTGTCTGATAATTGAATGTATCCGTTTTTATATAAAAAAAGTACATCGACTGGGCGATTGAATCCGGAATCGGAAAGAACCAATGAGATCCATCTTGTGATTGCCCTTCAAATTTCATTTGGGGATACGCATCTGCGATGGAAAACTTGATCGGATGTCCTTCTAAGAACATCTGTTCATATTTTTTACCCTTCAAATTTAAATAAACACCCTCCTGATTTGTCTTTTTTTGTGATTGAGGGTTACAACTTGTGAAAATAATAATTAATAAAAATGGAAGTAGTTTACGCATGATATTTTTAATTTATATTATATTAATGCGAATCTTTAAATTTTCAACTACTAATTCGCATAATTATTTATTTTTAGTATTCGTTTCTGCATATTTCTGTTTAGCCATCTCACTGGTATAATAACGGCGCATAAAGTCATATAGTATCAGTTCATGTGTGCGGCCATTAGAACGAAAAATCCGGTTCATTGTCATGTGAATATAGCTTGACAGTAAACTATCTAAGGTTGCTTTGTCTTTTTTTATTTTTTGTGTTAACAAATTAATGGTTGGATACAATTTCTTCGATCGTTTTTCAATCGCTTTGAGCATCAATGAGAAATTTTTATCTTCATATTTATTCTGTAAAACTAATTCGACTACTTTCTTTTTCTCTCTGAATTTATCATTGAACTGTTTCGAATTGTACTGATTGAATCCAAATTCATACTTAAACGATTCACTGATATGAGTTAAGAAACTCTGTTTATTCTCTAAGGAATAGGAAAAATCATTTAATAAAGAGTCTATCAATACTAAAGCAATCATCCATCGGAAGTCTTCATTACCACTCAACTTTTTAATAATAGACAATATGCACTCACTATCGGCATAAAAAATTGATTCTGCCTCTTCAATGGTTCTTTCGCCATAACGCTCCAATTCTCTATTGTATGTGTCTAATTGTGTTTTCCAGAGTAATTGATCTGTATTCCATTGATGTAATTTTTGGTGAAACAAACAAATTATTTTTCCAATATGTTGGGTATCGTATACTCGCAATCTAATTCTCAAATGAAAGTCAGAATCCAGATACCGAACAAAAAACCATTTTTCTATGTATCGTCCTTTATATAATTTATTTGTGATCGAGGTAATTACTTTGACCAACAAATCATCTGCTGTTTTTTGACCAGTATAGAGTTTGATATACACCCATCGACTTCCAGGCATAAATGTTCGTTGGATGGTACTCATTCTTTATTATTTTTATGAAAGGCTACAATACATTCATTAGAATAAGAATTTCCATTTTCATCCCTAACAACAGAGTTCTTAGGTTCATATAAAAATTCTGTTAAGACTATTATCTCTCGGTTATTAATTATGGAAAACAAAGCTCTAATATTTCTAACATTCTCCCAATCAACTAACAATTCATGATCACCATCTGATAATAATACCTTTTGTGGGAGTGGATATTCTTTTTGCCATTTTTTTGTTTCAGTAAGTAATTTATTATCTTCTTTTATCATAAACAAATGCTTCATTTTTGTTGTTTTAACCTTCCAGATTGCTGGGGAAAGTATAGTGTTTTTATATCGTACACGAGGGAAGAAACTTAATTCATTATTTAAATATCCCCAGTTAAAATATAAATTTCCTCTTCTCTGCTGTATTTGCATATCGCAAAGAAATTGGTAAACAGGCATTGAATTATTTTTGTAATTGTGGGCATTAGTCAATCGAGGAATAATTTCTTTATTTAATTTTTTTGAACGCAAGTAAATTCTTCCTTGTCGGATAGACAGAAATAAATCAGATGTATAAATCAATCGTTTTTCTGGCAAATCTGAATTAGCCAGATACAAAATTTCATAATCACGGATATGTGGACGAGATAAAACGTTACCGACTCTTGAATCGGGTAGGTGTGCTATTTCTGCTAATAGTACATTAGGAGGCATCAATTCTTGTTCTTTTGCGGTTATTTCATTTACAAATGAAATTATATTTTCATCCATATGAGCAAATCGAGTTAATAGTTTAGCCCCGCTACTTCCATAGAATCCATGTAAACGAATTATTGAATTATCAGAATCGGATTTTATTATTTCAAACATTGAAAAGGTGGTGGGAGGTAGATCATCCCAATATGTATTAAAATTTTTCACATCTTCATCATTAAAAATAATCTCATTTTTATTTTGTCTTGAGACTTCCATTGTCTTTTTAAATAAGATCGATAGAAAAGGGTCTGGTTGAAAATTTGTCATTTGTTCCGTCCGATTAGGTAATGAAAAATTTTCTAGAAATGGAGAATCGTTTTTAAAATTTTTATTGGCTGGATATCCAATCCCGATTTCTGGATCTAGTGCTTCCATTAGAGAAACTTCCCTATCTTCGTAACGGTTGTAGAAAGTTTGTTGAAATTGAGATAAGGTTTCGTCTTTATTCTTATAAGTGATTTTATTTAGGAATATCATCGCCGATTGGAGTTCATTTATTATATCTTTTCCCAATGTTGCCTTTACGGCATTTTTTACCATATCAACTTGGAATAGATATTTTTCCTCATAGGGTATATTGATTTCATTAATATTTTGAATAATGCTTTGGTACAATTCGATATTGCCTCTTTGACTTAAATCTAATAGGCGAAGTTGGTCTTGAATTTCTTTAAGGGATGATACCAAACTTCCATGAATATTCAATTCTTCCAAGATACGAATTATTCGCATAAAAAAAGAATCTCCTGTTACAGATGGATTTAATTCGCTAATAATGATTTGAGAATCAATAAGTTCTTCTATAAACTCTAAAATATTCTCTTGTTCTCCTGTTTCATTAATTAAGTATATTAATAGTTCGCTTATCTTAATCCCTTCTTTTGCCATTTTTAAGATGGTATCTAGATAAGCAGAGCGAGTAACAGAGGCTATTCTGTGAATTCTTTTAGAATTTATATATTGATATTCTATATATCGATATTTTTTACCTATTGTATACAGTGTTGTATTGGGGTAGTACTTTATTTTCTCTTTTATATCAGGCCGTTTTGATAATTCTTGAGCTAAAGTGTATAAAAAGTACATATCTAATCTCGTGTGTCGATTGAAGTTTCCTAGCAAAATATCTGTTTTTTCTTCTATGATGTGCCCAATCGAATATCCTGCAAATAATCCGAAAGGAGTACAACGTGAGGACATTCGGCTAATATAGCGATATAAGGCCAGTTCTATTCGCAACTTTTCCTCTCTAGTTGTAATCATTCCTGTTATATATTTTTGTAGTTCGGTATATAAAACAGGAGAAGCAATATAAATAGCTTCTTGAATTTGTAAATCTAAGATTTTTGTATTAAATAATTCTTCTTCTAAAGAACCGAAAGGAGAAAAAGGGGTCCGGGTAATAAATAAGTTAAATGGATGGTACATTTTCAAAGAGAATCATGAGGCTGCCTCTACGGCTAAAATTAACTTTTTAGAAATCGAAACATTTGGATTTTAATCTCAATAGGTTAAGAATAAAAAGTATTAAAACAATACTAAGACAACCTCATATTAATAAAAAATCAACCATTGCAGGTGTAAGCCCATCCACAAGTTATAGAAGCGCATCCACTACCAACTTGAGAGCTATTATTGCAATCATTCACATTCGTTTTGATTCTTAAATTTTCATAATCGCAATAGTAGGTCTCATTTTTTTGTGGGCATCCTATTATGCTTAAGTTCTTACAGTTTGTGTAAAGCATGGACACTCCTCCTTTTAAAACATTCATTTCATTTTCATTGAGGTTGGAGATAACCTCTTTCTTTAATGTTAATTTCTTTAATTTACGCATTTTGAATCTAAATTTAATGTTAATACTTTCTATAGTGTATCTCAGAGTTTACAAAGATATTTAATAAATAGAAATTTATAATTTACTAATGATAACAATAATATGTTATTGTTGTCTGAATATCATAGTATTAAAAAACATAAAACAACAATTTTACAAATTTGTGAAATTGTCGATGTAAATATTTACATTTACATTTAAAAATCAATTGACCATGAAAGTAAAATATTCATTTCCAATATTAATCTTACTTCTGTTTTCAGTAGGTTGTCAAACCAATAATGATAATTCTAAATTAAATTTGAGTTTTGAAAGTATCAAGAATGAGATGCCAAAAGATTGGTATACATTACATTATCAGCCGAATTATTTAGTTTCTTTAGATTCAGTAAATGTCAAATCTGGGAAGTATGCAATTGCTATATCATCCATGGGAGATTCTGTTAATTTTCAAGCTCTGGCTTTTGATCTCCCCTCTAATTATGATGGGGAGAAGATTACTTTGTCGGGATATATTAAGACAAAGAATGTTATTGATGGGTATGCCGGCTTGTGGATGCGAATTGATCCTGAAATTGCATTCGATAATATGTCCTTAAATGGAGTGACTGGAACTACGGATTGGAAAAAATACCAAATAATGTTGGATATGAATCCTACACTGACTCAAAAAATTGTCTTTGGCGGATTATTAGTCGGAAAAGGAGAAATGTGGTTGGATGATCTAGCGGTTACAATTGATGGAAAAGATATTGAAAAAATAAGATTATATGATCCCAAACTTTTACCAGCAAAGAAAGATAGTGCATTCGATTCGGGTTCTAATATCATCTTCCCAAAATTGGATGAACAAAAAATAAATGATTTGGAATTGTTGGGAAGAATTTGGGGATTTTTAAAATATCATCATCCTGCTGTTGCAACGGGAAACTATAATTGGGATTATGAATTATTTAGAATTCTACCGGTCTATCTGAAAGCAAACGACAATAGACAAAGAGACCAGATTTTATCCAAGTGGATTAATAAATATGGAAAAATTGCTGCATGCAAAGAGAGCCGGGTAACTTCTGACAGTGCTTTTCTAAAATCTGACTTATCATGGATTGAAAAAAGTAATATCAATTTTAAATTAAAAGACTTGTTAAGAAAAATCTACTTAAACCGTTATCAAGGAAGTCAATATTATGTGCGAACTGCAGCAAGTATTGGAAATCCCTTATTTTTAAATGAAAATTCCTATTCCCAAATGCGCTTCCCTGATGTAGGATTTCGTTTACTAGCCTTGTACCGGTCTTGGAATATGATATACTATTTTTTTCCTTACAAATACCTAACGGACAAGGAGTGGAGTTCTGTGCTTAAAGAATACATTCCTTATTTTATTGAGACAAAAACCGAATTGGAATATGAATTAATTGCTACCCGAATAGTAGTGGAGGTTTGTGATACTCATGCCGGATTATGGGAAGGTGGAAACAAAATAGATTCATTAAGGGGTGACAAGCAAGCTCCTGTTCGACTTCAATTTATAGAAAAGAAGTGGGTAGTAACGGATTATTTTATGGATTCAAATCTTTCCAATGCAGAAAAAGCAAAGGAGACCGGATTAAAAATTGGAGATGTTATTACTCATGTTGGTGGAAAACCAATTGAATCAATTGTTGATAGTATCAAAAAATATTATTCGGGATCGAATGAAGCTGTAAGATTGAGAAATATTACTGATGATTTATTACGTTCTAATCAACACATGCTTTCCATTAATTATATATCTTCTGGTCAATTAAAGAAAAAGGAAATTTATTTGAAGAATAGAGATTATATATATTATTATAAGTATAAAAAAGATACTACAAAATGTTATAAATTTATCAACAAAGATATTGGCTATGTCTCCTTGAAATCTATAAAAGATAAAGATATAAACGAGATAAAAAAAGAATTCAAAAACACTAAGGGTATAATAATAGATATCCGCAACTATCCATCGCATTTTGTGCCTTTTTTGCTCGGATCTTATTTTATATTAAACAATACCCCTTTTGTGAAATTTACGAATGGGAACACTGCTAATCCAGGAGAATTTAATTTTATACCATCTATTGAAATCTCAAAGTCTAGAGAACCTTATTTAGGGCAATTAATTGTTATTGTCAATGAAGAAACTCAAAGTCAGGCGGAGTATACGGCCATGGCATTTCGAGCTGGGGCTAATACTATAATTATCGGAAGTCAAACTGCAGGTGCTGATGGAAATGTATCGGATATTGTTCTTCCAGGAGGATTAAGAACGACGATTTCCGGCATTGGGGTTTATTATCCGGATGGTGGGGAGACTCAAAGGGTAGGAATTATCCCTGATATTGAGGTAAGACCTACTATTCGTGGAATTCGAGAAGACCGTGACGAGCTTTTGGAAAAAGCAATTGAAATAATAAAAAATAAGAATTAGCAAAATTATGATAATAAGAACATTTCATCCCATGCTTGTTGTTTATCTTTTAAATAAGATAAAAGCACAAGCCCTATGCCAGATATTCCTGTTAAAAGGGAGTAGTCACATTCCCATTTATCTTTTACAAATGATTTATATCCTGCCAGGCCATCTTCAAAAGGAGAAAAATTCAATGTTTGTGCTAGCCAATATACAGTTGCCTCTTTAAATTCCTGTTGATGTGTTTCATAAAACATGTAGTTGTATATCATGGCTATTCCTGCACTTCCATGGCAAATTCCAGCATCAATAACAAGAGTATCACTATAATTCTGTCGTTTTGTAGATTGAAGTAAAATTTCCACTCCTTTTTGTTTCCATTCAGTTTTTTTCAAAGCCTTTCCAGCTTGCCATAAAGAGATTCCAATCCCCAAGTCTCCATAACACCAAGCTAAACGACTTTTTGAAGTGGGATTCTGAGAATCTTTTAATAAGTAACTAGGGAAACAAGATCCAAATTCTGAGAAATCTTTTTGCTGTAACATCACATAATTTACGGCACCAGATAGCATTTCTATGACCTTTTTGTCAGAGACTTCGCTTTTAATGATGCGAGATAAGAATATAATAATACTTGGAATACCATGAGACAATGCAAGATTATATCCAATTAATTTTTTTTCAGGTTCTATAATAGACTCCCATTTGAAAATTTTATTATCAAGATCTTTCTCTGCTGTATAGTATAAAAAATCAATTAATTCTTGTATATATTTGGGATTTGTTCTTTTTCTTATAAAATATAGTCCAACTCCTAAAGCTCCATGCATGAAATCATAATTCTGTTGTCGGATATCTTGCTTCATTCGAATGACTAAATAATTATCTAATAGATTTTGAATTTTATCAACATTCATATCGATGAAATTATTTTCACGTAAAAATTCAAATAAATATAATGTTCCAGAAAATCCAGAGCAAAATGTATGTAGGTTTGTTTCTTCAGAAAAACGTTCTAATAATTCTTCTGCATAATTTTCTGTCAGTAATTTATATTTTCTGTTTTTGGAATATCTTGAATAATAAAATAAAAATAATAAAATTCCAAATCCTCCGGTATATAAACCAAAATTTTCTTCTTTTTGTTGAATTTTATTCAGAATGCATTCTGCTATTAAATCTAATTTCAGTTTAACTGTTGAAATCATAATATTGTATATAAATATTTATAGTTGTCAAATTTTAATTGTATATATTAAAAAATATTAAATAAAATATTTCATAACACATTGATTCTTTCATTTTTCTTTTGATACGATATCTTCTTTGATTGATAGCTTGTTTATTTACATTTCCCATGCAATGGCATATAATTGAATTATCTAATCCTATTTTTTTTAGACAACAAAATAATATATCTTCATTTGTTAATTCTGGGCAGGATTTCTTAATAATTTGTATTAATTTTGAAAATATATTGTTAATATCATGCTGTAATTGATTACGTTCCTCAAAATTTAGACATTTTATATTACATTTTTCCATAATGATATAATAACTATTTGTTTTCATAAATAATTGACATTCTAGATGAAATATGTATTGAATAAGTTCATTAGTTAATTTCATAATATGTAAAATATTAATTAAATTATTATTTTTATATTATATTTAATGTTACTATTTATTACAAGTTATATATTAATTTCATTTCCCTGTTCCAGACAGGTAACGAGTATTTTTGCAAAAATTTTTGCCGGGCATTGTTACCCAATACCTTACTTTTATCCGGATGGTCCAACAAATACTGCATCTGAGCAGTTAAACCGGCGACATCCAATTCCCGTTTTTTATTTAAAGTTTTAACCTGGACTTTCAATCCGTTTATGTTTTCATCGACGATTTCTTGTAATCCACCGGTATCCGAAACGATTAGCGGGAGGGCGTGCATCATCATTTCGGTGGCGACAAACCCGAATTCTTCGTGAATGGAACTCACGACTCCAATGGTGGCGATCTGGTAAAATTCGGAGAGTTCTTTTTTATCTAACCTTCCGGTGAAGGTGACTTTGGTTCCGAAATATTTCGACTCACTGAGCCACTGAGCAAAATTTCCTTCTCCGGCAATGACCAACCGGACGTTTGTTCTCGTTTTTAACAATCCACCGAATGCTTTCAACAGGAAGGAAATCCCTTTTACATCGTCCAATCTTCCTGCAAATAAGATGATTCGCTCATTGGGATCGATGGAGTATTTTTGTTTCAATTGTGATAATCTAGAAGGACTGTATTTTTTGTAACTATCTTCTAATCCGTTGTTAATCAGGACTAATTGGTCGTCGTTAGCTCCATAGATTTCTTTGATGCTATCGTAAGAATGCCGGGCAATAGCGATTACCCGGTCGCACTGCCGGATCATTTCCTGGTCGCTTTTTACGCTGGAGCGGATGCTTTCCTCCAGAGGATCGGCCTTTTTCTTTCTTGTTTTCTTCAGAATTCGTTGTAAACGTTGCTGATCTCCCATCAGGCTGAAGCTCCAGTCGGTATAATGAACAGTCAGAATCACTTTAGCCCCGAACATTTTTTTCAACCAGAATACCAGCCGGTCCATGCCCATAAAGTTGAGATGGAAGAGGTTGGAAGCCTCCGGAGAAATATATTCCTTCAAGAGGTAAGCGATATTGCGGGCATAATATTCACCGGACTTTTCACGTCCTTGTGAATTATAAACGACGGAGGGAATGTTCAACTTATCATACCCGTTTTCATGTGTTAACCGGACTTCTTTACCTGATGAATTGAACTCGATGATGGTGAAGCTGAAATCCGAATGTTTTATCATCCGTACCACCTGCTCGATGTAGGTGCCGATGCCATAAACGGTTGCCCGGCTTGCTCCGGTTAGGATGTAGATGTTTTTTTTCATTCCGGTTTTTCCTCTGCCATTAGTTTGATACCGATTCCGGCATATCCGTTCCGTTTTAATCCGATGGGTTGGGGATTTTCGAACAACTTTTTTTCGTCGTATTCGATGTCTCCGATAATTCCAAGTAATAACTCTTCCACATCATAATTGTAATCATCTCCGTTAAGAATGGATTTGATAGAGGAGGTGATTTTCGGAATCTCCTGATCGTCCGTTTCTAACTTTTCCAACCCGGAAATAATTTCCGAGAGGTAAATTTGATCTAATAATGCCGGAACAGAGTCCTTATTATAATAACGGATCAGAACGTAGTGGGCTAATCCTTTCAGTCCGGATTCCAATTCCGGGTTTCCGATACGCCTGACATCCCGTTCCAATATCCGTTTGTCCAAATCTTCCAGTACTTCATTCGAATCTCCTTCCACAAAACCTTGATGGAGGAGGTATTCGAGCCCCCAGGCCACTCCACACAGTCCGGTTTCGAACGTATCGGCCATCCCGGTATGGATTTCATCGTAAATTTCTTCAATCAGTTCTCCGGCAAAATCTTCGTAGACCGGATTTCCCGTATACCGGGCATACCGGAAGAAAAAAATGATGGCTCCCATTTTACCATGATACAAGCCGCAGTCGTTTGCAAAACTGGAATGCAGCATCAGGTGCCGTGCAATGCGTTGGAGTATTTCTTTTTTTTCTGCTGACATATTATATCTTATTAGTTGTATTCTTCCTGTTCCGGATCAGCATCCGGAAATAGTTTATTAATCCGGGAGCATGATAATCGAACGAAAACTCATGCCGGTGCCTGACAACCTGGGCTTGTAATTCGCTCATCCTCTTTTTATCCCGGAGCATCTCTCCTAAATCTTCGTATCGATCGAAGCAGATACCGATGTCTAAATCCTCGACCCGTTTCTGCATGGCCACCAGGTGCTTTGCATTATTCCGCTGAAGCAGGGGGAGCCCAGCTGCAACTAAGGTGTTCATCCGGGCCGGAATGTTCAGGTCGTCCCAGCCGGCCTTGGTTAAATCGCCATCATTTTCACTGGTGAAGCAATGCAACCATCCGGCATCGTATTGGGAGAACTCTTGGACCCATCCGGAGGGTAAGCAGGTTGGGTGTAAATGAAAATAAGGTCCCATGGCTGCTGTTGCCGAAGCGATAAAAATCTCCCGGAGATTCAGGTAGTTCTGAACATACAGGTGTAGATGGATTCTTTGCGAGGCCAGAATTTTCAGTTCTTCAAAAGCAATACCGATTACCCGGCCCGGGGCTACCGTATGGATTTCGCCATCAGCGTCCGAAAGTTTCCGGGAAAAATCGTCTGTAAAATAATTGATCTTGGGCAAGTCACCATCCAGAATAAAAGGCGTTTTGCATTTTCCGGGTACAAACTGATCGTACCAGTCTTTGGCTTCGTTGCTGATATGAATTTGCCCGTCGGAATAAGTCAGCAGGTCGATCAGTTTTTTCCAGTTGCCCATTTTCATGCAGACAGAGGGGCCTTCTTTGAAATGCCAGACGAACGGGATGCCGGTACCGGCCATCAGTACTTCGTGTGCCAAATCAATTGCTCCTGCATTCAACAGTGCATAGATGATATCCGGCTGGATTTTTTCAATTTCTTTTTTCCAGTGTTTGTACGGGATATCCTGTACATGACCGAAGGGGAGGGGGCCCACTGTATTGAAACTGGCAGTCGGCCGGTCCGCCCAGAGCCCGAACAGTTCGTGTCCGGCTTCTTCCAACGCTACGATTCTTTCCGGATTATAAGCTAATTCACCGATTATCAATATTTTCAGTTTGTCTTTCTTTTGTTCAACCGGCTCTCGAAAAGCCTTGTAGATCTGCTCTTCGTCAATGAATTGGGTCTCTGAAACTTTCAGTTTCAGAGGAGTTTTTACGTTGTAATAATTCCGGAAGTAGTTGAGTCCCCCTCCGAGTTGTTCGGAGATGATCTGATGCCGTTGGTGGGGATGCCGGGTCCAGTGGCAGGTCACTTCTTTGGTATAAACCACGATGCCATCGTCTAATAATTGGCTCCAGTAGAGTTCATACAGGCTCCCGGACTCCATTTCCCGGCGTTCGATCCATCGTTTACAGGTCTTTTTATGAGCCGTCTGAACCAATTGCAGGCTCCCTCCGGGGATTGTTTTCAGTGAAAAATAGTCAGCGTTTTGATACCAGGAATCTTTGTTATCATATTTGATTCCGGCCACGACTAATCCGATATCTTCTGTTTCGGCTTCGAATTTTTTCATGATTTGCTCCAGGTGGTTTTCATAATAATAGTCGTCCGATGGCAGATAAGCAATGTAATCATAACGGGTCCGGTTCAATCCCTGATTGATTGCAAACCCCAATCCCTGATTGTCTTCATTTTTGAGGTACACGATCCGTTCATCGTTCAGGTAATCCGAAAGGAAAAATTCCGTGTCGTCCGTACTCCCGTCATTCACAACGATCAATTCCCAATCCCGGAATGTTTGCCGGAACAGGCTCAGGATCGCTCTCCGGATAAATCCGGACTGATTGTAGGTGGGCATAATGACGGAAAAACCTCTCATATAGTTTCTTTTTTATTATGGAATTTTAAAACCAGGAATTGGAATAATAGTGAACCGCATAGGCCTCATCTAAGCAGGCTTCCAGTTCATCGTTTTCAATACCTGCTTTCACCAGATTCATCTGCATTAGGTCGAAAGGGGTAACATGCTTGGGAGCGAGTAACAGAATCTCCGATTTTTCATCCGGACTCAGGCTGGCATATAACTGCGACATCATTTGTGGCCCGGTTGTTTCCAGTACATAATGAATCTTATCCGAAAGGCTTGCTTTACACTCCTTTTCAGTAAAAATTTCTTGGATTACCCGGTTTAAAAAAGGGTGATTCGGAGCGCTTGCCATCAGGGCATGGTTCAGGATATGGGGATAACCGATCAGGTGGTAATGAGATTCGGGATCCAATGCGATGGCGAATCGGGCATGCTCAATCAGGGGTTCGATGTTTTCCAGACATTCATAATCGGTGTCGATATATAGTCCCCCGATGTCTTTTAAGATCAGAAACCGGATCACATCCCATCGTTGGATATCGAATGGCAGATTCTGATATAAATCATAATACGAAGGATATTCATCCTGAACGAATGCATCCATCATTTGATCATTCCACAAAATATAGTCCCAATTGGGATGTTTCTCTTTCCATGTTTCTGCTAATACCGAACAAAAAGAGGGTAAGGGTTTGTATTTATCGCTCCAAATCTGATGTATTATTTTCGGTATGTTTTTCATGGTATTTAAGTTTTATTTATTCACTGATCCGTTCTTCAAATGAAATGATCCGTTCATCGGGTTGAAGCCACCGAATATTATCAAAACTGTTGTCGTTAAAAAACCGGCCTAATTTTTGGGATAGCGGTAGCAGGATGTCTTTATTGGGGAACCGTTGTGTATAGTAAAAAATATGAATCATCGGTTCACTCATGACAGCCCATTTCGATAATCCCGATTGCAGACAATAATTATGAATTGCTAATTCGTCAAAACCAAAGTAGTCTTCTTCCATTTTGTCTAATTGCATCCAGAGTGACTTTTCAAAAAAGATACAGCCAATAGAGTAATGGCATCCTCCGGGGATTTCCTTTGTTGATAAAGATTGTGTTTTCCGGATAAATTGTTCCGGGTCCAGACTGCTCCATTGATGCAACCAATAGGCCAGATAAGGATATTGCCATACGGTCCCTTGTGCACTGCTCCCAATTTCTCCAGCTTGGATAATCTCATTTCCGGAACGGCTTGGATAATTGTTGATCTGTTCGTATTCTTCTTTTTTATTAAAAATATCGATGAGTTCCGCAAATCCCCAATTATTGTTATTGATCAGGCCTGTTACAAATCCGACCTTTCCGGTTAAGGCACTGAGTCTTTCATACTCGTCGGACAATTTGTTCATCCATCCTTTATTTAATGGAATGATATCGTCATCTATTTTACAGATATACCGGGTGTTTTTTAATATCTCAAACTGTTCACAAACCTCTTTGATTGCCCAATAGGCTTTCTCTCCGGAGCATAAGGGGCGTACTACAAAGCGATGTTTCCGGTCTTCACTAGCCCATTCCCGGGCGATGCGTTCAACCATCTCTCCGGAAAAACAGGACTTCCCGTTAAGAATAATAATCACCTTTTCCTCATCATTCAATGTGTGATGAAGTGATTTTAATGTAATCTGTAATGATTCAAAATCGTAAGACGCCAATAATAATATCGCTCTTTCTGAATATTCAATCATATAATTAATGTATTCCGCTAATATATAAAATTAAATATATAGTTGGAACTAAAAATTATATAAAAATTACCAAGCGTATTACTTTTGTATTCCCAACGTTTCGGGATCTATTCCGGATTCCCATTGTTTTCGTGCCAGACAGCGATGGCAGGGAAGCGTCTTTTTGACTAAGTGGTCGATATAGGTGGCGAGCAGTTTCTGACGTCTGTTTGAGATCGAAAATGTTTGTCCGGTTGAGAGACGAAGGTGTGTGGTGTATTTGCTTATCTCTTTATAGTCAAGTATAAAATTCAGATTGACAATCGTCGATTTATTGCATTGAAAGAAAGCAAGAGGCAGGTTTTTTTCCCAGAAATACAACGGCCCGGTTGTCAGGAAAGAAGAATTATCTTTTAAAAAGAGGTTGCAGTAGGGTTTGTTTGCAGCTATATAAACAATGTCTTTTACATAAATAACCCGTTCTCCTTTTGGAGTGGATATCCTGATTTTTAATGATTGAAATTCTGTTTGATACAAGGTTATTTTTATTAAAGTATTTCACATACAATAAGACTATGCAAATATAAATAATAGTTTGAAATAAACAATGATTACAAAAATTAAAATTATTTAAATATTAAGTATTTATTAAAAGTTCATACAGATGAAGTTTTTGTATAAAAAACTGCCTATCAGCAGTTGACAGGCAGTTTCCCGGTATTTTTTTATAGGTTAGGAATATATCAAATTACTCCCTGGGCCATCATGGCGCGGGCTACTTTCATAAATCCGGCGATGTTGGCGCCTTTTACATAGTTGATATAACCGTCCGGTTGTTGGCCGTAGATGCAGCATTGCTCGTGGATATTCTTCATGATCTGCTGCAGTTTTTCGTCTACTTCTGCTGCGGTCCTGTTCAGGTGCATGGCATTTTGAGTCATTTCCAATCCCGAAGTGGCGACACCACCGGCGTTGACTGCTTTTCCCGGGCCGAAAAGGATCTTCTTTTCGATAAACAAATCGACTGCTCCGGCAGTACAACCCATATTGGAAATCTCGGCGACACAAAGCACGCCGTTGCCGATCAGCATCCGGGCGTCCTCTTCGTTGAGTTCGTTCTGAATGGCGCAAGGAAGTGCAATGTCTGCTTTTTGTTGCCATGGACGTTTACCAGGAAAGAATTCAGCCTTGTATTTTTCTGCATAAGGAGCTACAATGTCTTCTCCGGAATTACGCAATTCGAGCATATAGTCGATTTTCTCTCCCGAAATTCCGGAAGGATCGTAAATGTATCCGTCGGGTCCGGAGATGGTCACTACTTTCGCTCCCATTTCATTCGCTTTCAGGGCGGCTCCCCAGGCTACATTCCCGAATCCGGAGATGGCCACCGTTTTACCTTGGATATCGATTCCTTTGTTTTTCAACATCTGATTCACAAAATACAATCCGCCGAACCCGGTGGCTTCGGGACGAATCAGAGAGCCTCCGTAATCCAGTCCTTTCCCGGTAAATGTACCGGTATTTTCCAAAGCTAATTTCCGGTACATGCCGTACAGGTAGCCGATTTCGCGTGCTCCGACTCCGATATCTCCGGCAGGAACATCGGTATCCGGTCCGATATGGCGCCACAATTCCAGCATGAACGCCTGGCAGAAACGCATCACTTCGGCATTCGATTTACCCCGGATACTGAAATCCGATCCTCCTTTGCCTCCTCCCATCGGCAGGGTAGTCAGGGCGTTTTTGAAGGTCTGTTCGAATCCTAAAAATTTAAGGGATGAAGGAGAGACCGAAGCATGGAAGCGGATACCTCCCTTGTATGGTCCGATCGCATTGTTGAATTGTACCCGGTAGCCCAGATTGACCTGTACATTGCCCCGGTCGTCGACCCAGGGTACTTTGAACGTGAAAATCCGGTCGGGTTCGACCAACCGTTCGATGATCCCTGCTTTTTCAAATTCCGGATGCTGATTATAGACCTCTTCGATCGAATGAAGCACTTCCTTAACAGCCTGCAAGTATTCATGCTCTCCGGGGTGCTTGGCCTCGAGAGCCTGTAAGATAATTTCCGTTTTCATGTATATCAAATTTAATTGTCTTATATTGACGTTTTCAACTCTTTATTCCGAATAAAATACCTACTTTTGCAACACTGCAAACGTAAGAAATAAACTTGATAAAAACAACTTAAAACAAGGCAAAAATAGTGACATTTTATTGTTTTATCGGCGACGATACGATAATTCATATAGAATAGTCTGCTCCCGGGCCTTGAAAAACTGACAATTTGATACAAATGAAGCAGAAACACGATATGAAGCAGTTGGTATTCAAGGATACCTCGTTTACTGATCTGATGAATAAGAGGATCCTGAATGTATTGCTTATCGCTACCAAATACGATGCTTTCATGCTGGAAGACGACGGTCGGATCGACGAGCAGATATTCAACGAATATACTTCACTCAGCCTGCGTTATCCTCCCCGTTTTACTCAGGTAAGTACGGAAGAAGAAGCGATGGAGGCATTGAATCAGGGACAACCCCGCTTCGACCTGGTTATTTGCATGCCCAACATGGATAATTCCGATACCTTCAGTGTTGCGAACCGCATCAAGGAATTGTATCCGGACATTCCGATCGTGGTATTGACTCCTTTTTCAAAAGAAATCTCCAAGCGTGTCTCACAGGAAGACCTGAGTTCGATCGATTATGTGTTCAGTTGGCTGGGGAACGCCGAATTGCTACTCGCTATTATTAAACTGATAGAAGATAAGATGAATGTGGATGATGATGTGGATTCGGTCGGAGTGCAAACCATCCTCTTGGTGGAAGATTCCATCCGTTTTTATTCTTCAGCCTTACCTCATCTGTACAAATTTGTTCTTCAACAATCGAAAGAATTCTCCCAGGAAGCTTTGAATGCTCACCAACGAACACTGCGGATGCGGGGAAGACCCAAAATCCTGCTTGCCCGGACCTATGAAGAAGCGCTGGCCCTTTATAACAAGTACCGGAACCATATGCTGGGGATCGTTTGTGATATGAGTTTCAACCGGGAGGGAGAAAAAGATAAAATAGCCGGGTATAAATTTGCAAAAGAGGTCCGGAAATACGATAAATACGTACCGGTCATTTTTGAATCTTCCGAGCGCGTAAATCTCATTTATGCCGAAGAGCTACATTGCAGTTTTATCGACAAACATTCCAAAACTTATCCTCAGGATCTGAGGAGGGAGATCATGGATAATTTCGGATTCGGTGATTTTATTATTCTGAATCCCGAAACGAAGAAAGAAATCGCCCGGATTACTTCCCTGAAAGATTTACAGCGGAAGATATTCAGTATTCCCGACGATTCGCTCGTTTACCACCTTTCCCGGAATCACTTTTCCCGGTTTTTCTACTCCCGGGCGATGTTTCCTGTGGCCGAATTTCTAAAAGGCATCGATGTCTCGGAATATAACGATATGCGGGAAGCGCGTCAGATTATTTTCGATGCGATCGTGAGCTACCGGCGGACCAAAAACTCAGGGGTAGTAGCTGTATTCCTGAAAGACCGGTTCGACGAATATTCCAATTTTGCCCGGATAGGAGAGGATTCGTTAGGCGGGAAGGGCCGGGGACTGGCTTTTATGGGGCAGATGGTTAAGCGGCATTCGGTCGAGATCGACCTGACCTTCAAAAATGCAACTATCAAAATCCCTAAAACAGTTGTTTTGTGTACGGATATCTTCGATGAATTCATGGAAAAAAACGATTTGTACGAGGTGGCTTTACAAGATCTGCCGGATGAACAAATCCTGGAATATTTCCTGAAAGCTACTTTTCCTGAAAGACTGAATGAAGATTTGATCGCCTTTTTTGAAGCGATCAGAACACCGATAGCCGTTCGTTCTTCCAGTTTACTGGAAGATTCTCATTATCAGCCGTTTGCTGGAATTTATTCGACGTATATGGTTCCCCGGATGACCGATAACAACCAGATGCTTAAAATGATCAGTAACGCGATCAAAGGAGTATATGCTTCCGTGTTTTACAAAGACAGTAAAGCTTATATGACGGCTACTCAAAACCTGATCGACCAGGAGAAAATGGCCATTGTACTACAGGAAGTCGTGGGTCAGGCTCATGGTGGCCGGTGTTACCCTACATTTTCCGGTGTTGCGCGTTCCTTGAATTTCTATCCGGTGGGGGAGGAAAAGCCGGAAGAAGGAATTGCCAATATCGCGCTCGGATTGGGAAAATACATTGTCGACGGACATACCACCCTGCGCTTCTCGCCGAAGCATCCGCATAATATTATCCAGACCAGTTCTTTGGATCTGGCGTTGAAAGATACGCAAACCCGGTTCTATGCACTCGATCTGGAGATAATGATGAATGAGCGGATTTCGATTGATGATGCATTTAATCTTCTGAAACTTCCTGTAAAAGAGGCGGAAGACCATACCCTCAAATACATTTCTTCGACATACGATCATTACGACCAGGTGCTGATGGATGGATATTACCCGGGGCCTAACCGGAAAGTCATCACCTTTTCCGGGGTTCTTCAACACGATGTTTTTCCATTGGCCGATATTCTGAGCTATGTTCTCAGGCTGGGGCAAGAAGAAATGGGGCGTCCGGTCGAAATTGAATTTGCAGTCAACCTGGAAGAAGAAATGCATGGAAAAGTCTCCGGAACTTTTTATCTGTTGCAGATCCGTCCGATTGTCGATAGTAAGGAAATGATGGACGAAGACCTGACGCAGGTCGAGGAAAGCGATTGCATCCTTTATTCGCGGCATGCGCTCGGACATGGTATTTGTAATGAAGTGTGCGATATCATTTATGTCAAGTCCGAACATTTTAATGCTTCCAATAATCAGGCGATCGCTTATGAAATAGAAAAAATCAACAAACAGTTTGTCGGGTCCGGACAAAATTATGTGCTGGTCGGACCCGGCCGTTGGGGAACAAGCGATCCCTGGCTGGGAATCCCGGTGAAATGGCCGCATATATCGAATGCCCGGGTGATCGTCGAGGCCGGATTGGAAAATTACCGGATCGAGCCGAGTCAGGGAACCCATTTTTTCCAGAATCTCACCTCCTTTGGAGTCGGTTATTTTACGGTGAATCCGTTCATTCCGGGAGAAGGAACTTTCAACGAAGCTTTCCTCAATTCTCAACCGGCGGTACAGGAAACGCAGTATCTGCGTCATGTCCGGTTCGATCATCCGGTGATCATAAAAATTGACGGGAAGAAGAATTTGGGAGTCGTATTAAAATAAAATATCTTTGCAGGAACATAAAAAATAACGCTATGAATATCCCTATAGAATCAGGAGTCGTTAATCAGGTGATCGACAGTTTAAATATCAAGGATTTCGGACGGGCTACCATCCGGGAGGTGGTGGCTATTGCCAGTACTCTGGAAAAAGAATCGGGCGTGGAGTTTATCCGGATGGAAATGGGAGTCCCGGGTTTACCGCCTGCAAATGTTGGAGTGAAAGCTGAAGTAGAGGCTTTGCAAAACGGTGTTGCTTCGATCTATCCGGTGATCGATGGATTACCTGAACTCAAGCAGGAAGCATCCCGGTTCGTGAAAGCATTTGTCGATCTGGATATTTCTGCAGAGTGTTGCGTGCCGGTGGTCGGCTCGATGCAGGGTACTTTCACTTCTTTTCTGGTGGCCGGGCAGTGTACTCCGGGAAAAGATACCATTCTTTTCGTCGATCCGGGTTTTCCGGTACAAAAGCAGCAAATCTTAGTTATGGGATACAAGTATGAATCGTTTGACGTTTACAACTACCGGGGAGAGAAACTGCGGGGAATCCTCGAAGATTACCTGCAAAAAGGGAATATTGCTGCTGTTATTTATTCCAATCCGAACAACCCGGCCTGGTTTTGCCTCCGGGAAGAAGAGCTGAAAATCATCGGTGAATTGGCCGATAAATACGATACGATTATACTGGAAGACCTGGCTTATTTTGCGATGGACTTCAGGAAAAACCTTGGAAATCCGTTCCAACCCCCTTTCCAATCCACTGTCGGAAAATATACCGATAATTATTTATTATTAATTTCCGGCTCTAAAGTGTTTAGTTATGCCGGACAACGAATAGGAGTCGTTGCAATGTCCGATAAGCTTTATCATCGTAAATACGAAGGCCTGACATCCCGCTACGGAGGAGGAACTTTCGGCAGTGTGTTTATTCACCGGGCCTTGTATGCGATTTCTTCCGGCACGAGCCATTCGGCCCAATATGCTTTGGCTGCGATGTTCAAAGCGGCTTCCGATGGGACATTTCGTTTTGTAGAAGATGTTAAAGAGTATGGCCGGCGGGCCGGAAAACTGAAAGAAATTTTCCTGGATAACGGATTCGAAATCGTTTATGATAAAGATCTGGATTTGCCGGTTGCGGATGGATTTTATTTTACAATCAGTTACCCGGGAATGACCGGGGTCGAATTGATGCGAAACCTGATTCCTTACGGAATAAGCGCCATATCCCTGCTTACTACCGGCAGTTGCCAGGAAGGATTAAGGGCTTGCGTTTCTTTTATTAAAGAACATCAATATGAAATTTTAGATCAACGATTAAAGAAATTTCAACAGGATTTTTTAAATTATTAATAGAAAATGCTTTTGTTTTTACATCCTTTATTTTGACTTATGCGTTTTAGTTGTATATTTGCATAAAATTGGAGTTTTTGAGTCCAATGAAAAAAAAGATATTCGGAATTATAATAGCTTTGTTGTATTCTTTGCATTTTTCTGTTTTTCCACAGCAGGATGTGAAGAGTAAGTCTATTACTGATTCCGAAACCTCTTCTATAGAAGTTGTCCTGGTCGATTCGAACCGCCTGTCGGTTAGGAATGCACCTGTTGGCAAAAAACTTCAGGTCTTTTCTATCGTCGGAAATAAAGTAAAAGAAATCGAGATAAAATCTCCGTCCGGAGAATATACCCTGAATTTGCCCCGAAGCATCTATATCGTTAAATTAGATACCTTTGTGGGAAAGTATGTGATTAAATGATCTTGATTTGAACCTCTTTCTTGTTTTGTAATCTGTGAATTTTGATCTGAATGGAATACTTTTTAGAATGGGGTTATTGGGGGATATTTATCGGTTCATTTCTGGCAGCAACGATTCTCCCTTTCAGTTCGGAAATATTGGTTACCGGCATGCTCCTGGCAGGCGGATCGCCTTTATATATCCTTATTACAGCTACAGCAGGCAATTGGCTCGGCAGTCTCTCGACTTACGCTCTCGGTTGGTTTGGAAAGTGGGAGTGGATCGAAAAATGGCTGAAAATATCCTATGAAAAAATAGAGAAACAACAACAGAAAATTGCCAAATACGGTAGCTTATTGGCTTTTTTAGTGTGGATTCCGCTTGTTGGCGATGTATTTGCCCTGGCCCTCGGATTTTATAAAGTCAATCCCATTAAATGTGCTGCTTTTATGCTTCTTGGGAAATTTCTCCGTTTTTTCATTTATATTTTCTTATATAAAGAAGTCGGAGAGTGGATCGGATTTGAAATCTGAAACATTACTCTACTTTTTCACTACTTTATCAACTATCCTTTCGACTAATTTTTGCCATACGACAGCCAAAATTACAGTAAAAATGAAAGCGATGGTATCCGAATGAGGCACCGGATAGACAAAGTTGAATGTCCACAACATCCTTTCATGAAAGATATACAATGTGAGCGTGTAAGTTCCGAAAAATGTAAGTATTGGAAACTTATACTGCTTAAAAAGGGAAAAGAAATAGCTGATAAACATACATAACGGAAAAGTAATCAATGCAAAAGGCACCAGGAAAGTTCCCCTTCTTCCAAAAAAATCCGTAAGAGAAAGAAAATACAGAGAACAGACCCCTGCTATTAATGATAGAGCCAGCCAGAGGATGCAGGATTTACTTAATTCTTTATCCTTATGCAGAGACAAATAATCTCCGATCCAGAATCCTAATATATATAATGGAGCCCGGAATGTAAAACTATATAAATGAGCGAATATAGGATCGGTCACATAGCTGAATACGTAGAAAAAAATGATTGTCGAAACGGTAGTTACAGTTTTATTCTTTTTGAAAAATTTATAGAATAACGGTGTTAATAAATAAAGAGCAATTAGCGACGGAATGTACCAGTCGAACATATTGGTCAACCCGATGTTCATCCAAAATCCGGTTGTCAGCATATTATGAATTACCGAACTTAAAGACCAGAAATCTAAATAATATGCTATCAAAGAAACGATTAAAACGATAGGAAGGTAATAGGGCAATATTCTCAATGCTCTCTTTTTGTAGAAATTCTTTATTGAACTTTCTTTGGAAATAGAATAATAAACTCCAAAACCAGATAATAGCATAAAAATATCGACTCCTCCATACCCGACACTTTTTATAAATCCCAGAAGAGCAAATGAACCGGTATGGATATGTGAGTGAAAAAACATAACCCATAGGATTGCAAAGCCCATTAGTTGGGTACGATACTGGCTTAATAGTTTTAATTTCATGATTCTGATTGGGATAATGAGGCGCTAAATTACAGGAATTTTGTTAAAAATGATGAATTTTCTGAAAGAATATTTTTTTGAGGAATATTTTTAAAAAAAGAGTGAGCCGGTATTCTGAGTTAATGTGTTTTTTTAAACAAAATCCGGTTACCGGATGTTTTTAATAAAAAAGGTAGAAAATATTAAAATAATACCTGTCATTGAACGTTTTTTTAAAATAAGATGGAATTTTTTATAAACAGTTAAATTTAAAATATGAAGAATTATTTTTTTATGCTTGTTGTATTATTTGCATTTATATCATGCCAACAAGATAAACAAAAGGAAGGGCGTAATTTACAGGAGAAAAAAAGCAGCGAACAGGCAACCATACTGGATCCTTTATCCTCGTGGAATGATACAGACAACAAAAATGCGATTATTGATTTTGTCAATCAGACAACTACCGAAGGAAGCAGTAGATTTATTCCGGTCGATAGTCGCATTGCTGTCTTTGATAATGACGGAACGCTTTGGAGTGAGCAACCGTTGTATTTCGAAATGGGATATTCGATCGATGCCACTCAGGAAATTGCTTCCCAAAGTCCGGAGCTGCAAAAAAAGCCGGAATTGAAGGCCCTTGCTTCGGGAGATAAGGCTACTTTCATGAAATCCGGAGAAAAAGGTATTCTGGAAGCGTTTGCTATTTCCCATACCGCAGTAAAACCCGATCAATTCGATAAAATGGCGCGGGCGTGGTTAGACACGGCGGTCAATGTGAAGTTCAAGCAAAAATATGTTGATCTGACTTACAAGCCGATGGTGGAATTGTTGCAATATTTGCGTGATCATCAATTCAAAACGTATATTGTATCGGGCGGATCGTCGATGTTCATTCGCAATTTCAGTCAGGAAGCCTATGGTATTCCGTCCGAACAAGTGATTGGTACTATGTTTGAGGCTGAATATAAAGACGGAAGCGTTTCCCTCAAACCGGAAATCTGGCATAATGACGATAATGTAGGAAAACCGGAAGCTATTTTTAATATTATAGGAAAAAAACCGGTACTGGCTTTTGGAAACTCGGACGGAGATTTTGAAATGCTGGAATGGACTTCCACTGATAATGCATTGCCTCATTTGTCATTGCTCCTTCATCATACCGATGCCGACAGGGAGGTTGCTTATGACAGCCTTTCCCATATAGGACAACTGAAAAGAGGATTGATAGAAGGGCCTGGAAAGGGCTGGATCATTGTAGATATGAAGAAAGACTTTAGTAAAGTTTTTTCATACGAAAAATAAGAAATTAATATCTAAAAAATGAGAAGAAAAAATTGGACTGTAGCTTTTTTAACCTTATCCCTGATCGTGGGATTGGTTTCGTGTAAAAATGAACCGGTACAAAAAACCGTAACAGGCTTTGTTGTCGATGCTACCATGAATAACATTATGATTATTGCAGATGGTGGAGATACTTTGAACATCAGTACGATGGATGCAGATCCGGTGAAAGTGCCGGGTGTTCTGGTAAATGATTCGGTCAGTATTACTTATGTGAAAGAGAAAGTGGGTCAATCTGAAATTCTCAAGGCTGAAGAGCTTTCGGTTACAGCTCATTCGCCCTATTTTTACATCAAAGGAACCTGGTTGGAACCGAATCCCATTAATTCTTCCGAATTCCAAGGTGTTACCCTGAATGAAGATGGTACAGCTTCGTCTGTGGGGATGGCCACTTTGCTCTTCAAAAAATGGGTAATGACCGACAGAAACCTGTTGTTGGCGTACGAAAGCATCGGGAATAAACAAACTTTGGAAGGAACGGATACTTTGAAAATAGAGAAACTGAATTCCGATTCATTGGTTTTGTCCGGTTCCGGTGAAGTTATCTGGCGTTTTGCACGCAAAAACAACTGAATCCCGGATCGTTAAATCCCTCAACTTTTTACGCTGATCCCCAGTTTTTGCATGTAAAATTGTATGTAAAAGAAAAATCCGCTTTGTAATCTATTGATTATCAAGCGGATTTTTCTTTGTAAGTTGTCCCACCAGGATTCGAACCTAGGCAAGCTGAACCAAAATCAGATGTGCTACCATTACACCATGGGACAATCCTATGCTTTTTAAAAGCGATGCAAAGATACTGCTTTTCAATTAATATTACAAATATTTTTGCGAAATTTTATTTCACGATCAGGAGGAAATAGTCTTTCTTACCTTTCTTAATCAGGATATATTTACCCCCAATCAGAAAAGAAGAATCTATAACAGAGTCGAAATCAGCGAGTTTTTCCTTATTGACACTGATCCCTCCGCTCTGAACCAATTTCCGCATTTCTCCTTTAGACGGGAAAATCGCAGCTTTTTCTGTAAGCAGATCGACAGCTTTATTCCCCAGATCCGATCCGGAGATCTCAAATTGAGGAACCCCATCCAGAATAGTCAATAGAGTTTCTTCATCTAATTTTCTCAACGCCTCTGATGTCGAATTTCCAAAAAGGATACTGGACGCTTCGACAGCAGCATCATAGTCTTCTTTCGAATGGACCATAACCGTTACTTCTTCTGCCAGCCTCTTCTGCAGCTGACGCATATGCGGAGCCGCTTTTTGCTCTGCTACCAAAGAATCGATTTCTTCTTTGGACAATGCGGTGAAAATTTTAATATATTTTTCTGCATCCGGATCAGTCACATTCAACCAGAATTGATAGAATTTGTAAGGAGAAGTATACCGCCTATCCAACCACACATTTCCGGATTCAGTCTTTCCGAATTTTCCTCCATCTGCTTTGGTAATTAACGGACAAGTCAGTGCAAATGCCTCTCCACTATCTTTTCTGCGGATCAATTCTGTTCCGGTGGTAATATTCCCCCATTGGTCCGAGCCTCCCATTTGCAATTTACATCCATATTCACGGTACAGGTGTAAGAAATCATATCCTTGAAGCAATTGGTAAGAGAATTCAGTAAAAGACATCCCTACATTCGACTCCGAACTCAGGCGCTTTTTAACAGAATCTTTAGACATCATATAGTTAACCGTGATATGTTTTCCGATATCCCGGATAAAGCCCAGGAAAGAATAATCTTTCATCCAGTCGTAATTATTAACCAGAACCGCTTTATTGGGGTTTGTGGATTCGAAATCCAGGAATTTTGATAATTGAGCTTTGATTCCATTCTGATTTCGTCTCAGAGTTTCTTCATCCAGCAGGTTACGTTCCTGCGATTTCATCGAAGGATCACCAATCATACCGGTAGCGCCCCCAATCAATGCAATCGGACGATGTCCCGCTCGTTGCAGGTGCTTAAGCATCATCACGCTGACCAGGTGACCGATATGTAATGAATCGGCTGTCGGGTCGATGCCTACATAAGCAGATGTCATTTCTTTCTGGAGTTGTTCTTCTGTGCCGGGCATCATATCGTGGATCATGCCCCGCCATTTCAGTTCTTCTACAAAATTCATAATTTTTCCAATTAATCGAACGCAAAGGTATTATTTTTAGCGAAAATATGAAAGATAATTTTTTTGAATTTGATCTGCCAGTTCCGGGAGGCTCATTTTTCTCGCAGATGCAATTTGTTGATAAACAGGCCCAATCTCCGAACCGGAATCATCTGTCTCCAGGAACATCTTTTCCAAGAGCATTTTTTGTACGGTTTCTTCGTTGAATTTAGCTCCGAATGACAGGAAAAAATCCTGATTCAGCAACTGTTTCATTTGTTGGGGATTTCCTCTGAATCCATGAATGATCCAACATTGTTTTGGTTTGAGGTCTTTTTTTAGCGCTATTAACTCATCGAAGGCCTTAACGCAATGAATAATCAAAGGCTTGGAAAGATTTTCGCTGATCCTTATCTGGGCAAAAAACACCTTTCTTTGTAATTCCAGGGGGGTGTCGCACAAGTGATCCAACCCACATTCTCCAATAGCCTTAATGGAATCGAAAATGGCATTTTTCTCGATGTAATCGATGTTTTTAGCCACTTCTTCTACCCTTATTTTCCAGGGGTGAAGTCCTAAAGAATACAATTGGTATTGCAAATTCAAGCCACAGAATGAGCCATGCTCTCCTGCGTTCCGGCTGACAATGGATACAACGGACTCATTTTGCGAAAGGTGGTGAGTATGAATGTCGTATAATTTCATATCCATTAAGTTAAGGGACCGGGTCATAACCATGCCCTCCCCAGGGATGGCAGCGGAGAATACGC
Source organism: Bacteroidales bacterium (assembly GCA_031548005.1). Classification (GTDB taxonomy): domain Bacteria; phylum Bacteroidota; class Bacteroidia; order Bacteroidales; family Azobacteroidaceae; genus BNXB01. The sequence goes on along the minus strand of JAVBRK010000015.1, from coordinate 14,320 downwards.
CTGAAGCTCAAATATCCGCCCTTGAGTACTCCATATTTATTCACTGCTTCCACAGTATATTCCGAACAGGTGGGGGTATAACGGCAAGTTGGGGGTTTCAACGGAGAAATACAGTACCGGTAAAAATATACCGGACACAAGGCGATAAAAATCAAAATCTTACGCAATTGCTGCATCAGTCAAGTTTTTCTTTCAGCGCTTTCAGCGCATTTTTCATGGAAATCTCCACATCCCGGAAGCAGCAGGCTCCGGTTCCAAGATAGATAAAAGCGACCAATAGATCGTAGTCTTTCAGGGCCCCACAAGACAATAATCCGGTTTTATTCAGGCGATACGATTCCCGGATAAGCCGTTTAATCCGGTTCCGGTGAACCGCCTTTTTAATTTTCTTTTTGGGAACGCTGATCAGAGTAGAAGCACCGGATATAGTGGTCCGGGGAAATCTTTTCACATACAGTACACGTAAAAACGAACTTTTAAAAGATTGGCCGGATGCAAATAGAAGGTCGATATCTTTCTGGGAAGAGATCCGTTCTTCTTTTCTGAATGTGTGACTTGGTTCGATCAGGTAACTGTTTTTACCGTTTTTTAGATAAACTCTTCAGGTAATTTTCCAAAGCCGCTGTCATGGAAGGGGCTTCCGGACTCGGGGCTTCTATGTCTAAACGTAATCCGGCATCGCGCACTGCTTTTGCCGTAGAAGAGCCGAAACATCCGATTTTGATGTCATTTTGTTCAAATTCCGGAAAGTTTTTCAATAAGGAAGAAATTCCGGAAGGAGAAAAGAACAACAGCATGTCATAATCGAATTTTTCCTCCGGAGTGAAGTCATTACTTACAGTCCGGTACATGATAGCCTTGGAGTACTTGATCTTTTTCTCGTCTAACAAGTGTAACAGATCATCTTTATGAACATCCGAAACAGGAACCAGATAGGTTTCCTTGTTGTGTTTATTGACAGGGATCATCAAATCTTCAATTTTACCTGATGAACCAAAGAAAATTTTACGTTTTCTGTAAATCGTATATTTTTGAAGGTATACAGCAATTGATTCAGTAATGCAAAAATACTTCATAGTTTCCGGAATTTGAACCCGGAGTTCTTCACAAAGCCTGAAGAAGTGATCCACTGCAGTTTTTGCTGTAAAAATAATAGCCGTATGATCTAAAATAGAGATTTTTTGTGTTCTAAAATCCTTAGCAGTAACCGGCTCAACCTTTATGAACGGACGAAACTCAATCTTCACACCATATTTTTCAGCGATATCGAAATAAGGAGACTTTTCTGTTTCTGGTTTAGGTTGTGAAACCAAGACTTTCTTAATATTTGATGCCATAAGATATTCTACTCCACTATGTTAGGTACATCAATGCCCTGTGAAAAATCAACAGAGGCGCTATTTCCTGGGCGCAAAGGTACAAAAATAAATAAAGCAAAAGATCTTTATTGTGAAAAAATAACATATAAGAGCGGTAAATCACAATTATTGCAACAATTAGAAAGCAGAACAAGACAAAATAATAACAAAAAGAGTAAGACCATCCGATATAAAACATAAATAATACCGGAATGAATATCATAACCCCCAGAATACAAATCAGCGAGGAAAAATTGTCTATCCACCTCGATAATTGCTCTTTATTAAAAAAGATTTTTCCTGAAATGTAGTACGAAAGCCATTTATACAGAAAGAATAAGGCCAGGAAAATACAACTTATCCTGAGTATTTTGAAAAAATCTGAAAGCGTGTATTCTGTTCCAACACAATACTGATTGATAAACACCAGATAAGCAAATATGGAAGTCAACACGATAGTCTGAAATATCATGAATATTTTGACATACAACTCATGGCCCAATGATTCGAAAAAAATACTTTTCCTTTCCTTTGACCGGAATAATTCTTCAAACATGGAAAAGAACATCCTACCCTTAGTACTTAATATCCGGGAAGTAACAATAAAGCAAATCAGAAAAATAATAAAAGCGCAACCCGAAAGAACGGATCTTTCCGAGATTTTATCTTCCTGAAGCTGGAATACCGGCATCTTAGAGATGACCATATTTTCTTCTTTGGAAAAATCTCCGGGGAAGCAATATAAAAAATTCGAACTATCGATCGGAGCGGATAGTGAATCCGGAGTTAATGTAATTGAATCTTCCAGCATAGAAGCTTATTCTAATAATTATAATGCGGCAATAGAACGAGGATGGGAATGCCATTCCTGTTTGTTTTCGGTCAGGAGCAAAGCCTGTTCCGGAGTTTCTGCTATTTCCCAGATTGTTTGATGAAAATGGTGGATGAAATTTTCGGAAGCCGATTTATCGAGCATTTTCAGCAAATCGTTATAATACCCCTTGGTATTCAGTATAATGATTGGTTTTTTATACAAACCCAATTGTTTCCAGGCCATGACCTCAAGTAACTCTTCCAAGGTTCCGATTCCTCCGGGAAGTGCGATACAGGCATCGGATTTTTCCGCCATCAGTTGTTTGCGGGTATGCATATCCGGAGTAACAATGACTTCCGAGAGGGTGTTATTGAGCCAACCTTCATCGATCATGAACTGGGGAATTATTCCGATCACCTTTCCTCCATGATTCAGAATTCCTTCGGTGACTGCCCCCATGACACCTTTTCCTCCCGCTCCGTTAATACACATCATTCCCTTTTGAGCCATTAACCGGCCCAACTGCTCTGCGGCCTCAATATATGCAGCATCTATTTTAGAACTGGAAGCTCCATAGACAGTTATCGTTTTAACAACCTCAGACATAAATAAGTTTGTTTTAATGTTTTTGGAACTGCAAAATTAAAAACATTTCATTTTATTCACTACTTTTGCAGTCTATTTAATTCATCAATCCAAAAAATGACAGAAAATTTAGTATCAGATCTGCCTTATAAAGTAGCAGATATAGCATTGGCCGAATTCGGTCGCAAAGAAATTGAAATCGCAGAACATGAAATGCCCGGACTGATGTCCTTACGCCGGAAATACGGCAAGGAAAAACCTTTGAAAGGAGCCCGGATCATGGGCTCGCTGCATATGACCATCCAAACGGCTGTCTTAATCGAAACACTGGTTGAGTTAGGCGCCGATGTCCGTTGGGCCAGTTGTAATATTTTTTCTACACAGGATCATGCTGCCGCAGCGATTGCCAAAGCCGGAGTTCCTGTTTTTGCATGGAAGGGTGAAACCCTGGAAGAATATTGGTGGTGTACCGATATGGCCCTGCGTTTCCCGGAAGGAAAAGGACCGAATCTGATTGTAGACGACGGAGGTGACGCATCCTTGCTCGTACACTGGGGTTATAAAGCGGAAAACGATGCAAAAACGATCGACCGCAAAGGTGGAAATCACGAGGAGCAAGTCATTCTCGATACGTTGAATCGTATTCTGAAAGAAGATAATCAACGCTGGCACCGGACTATTTCCGGACTGAAAGGAATCTCAGAAGAAACGACTACCGGAGTTCACCGTTTATATCAAATGATGGAAGCCGGCGAGTTGCTTGTTCCCGCGATTAATGTAAACGATTCGGTGACTAAATCCAAATTCGATAATCTCTACGGGTGCCGCGAATCGCTGGCCGATGGGATCAAGCGCGCCACGGATGTTATGATTGCAGGAAAAGTAGTCGTAGTATTAGGTTACGGGGATGTGGGAAAAGGCTGCTCCAAATCCATGCGCTCTTATGGTGCACGCGTCATTGTTACGGAAATCGACCCCATTTGTGCACTACAGGCTGCGATGGAAGGCTTTGAAGTAACAACGATGGAGAAAGCCGTGAAAGAAGGGAATATTTTCGTAACCACGACCGGGAACAAAGATGTGATCCGGATCGATCATATGGAACAAATGAAAGATCAGGCTCTTGTTTGCAACATCGGACACTTCGATAATGAAATACAGGTCGACAAGCTGGCAAGTTATCCCGGAATCAAACACCTGAATATCAAACCTCAGGTCGATAAATACACTTTCCCAAAAGGAAATTCGCTGTTCTTGCTGGCCGAAGGCCGTTTGGTAAACCTCGGTTGTGCAACCGGACACCCTTCGTTTGTTATGAGTAATTCTTTCACAAACCAAACTCTGGCTCAAATGGATTTGTGGCAAAAGAATTATGAAGTAGGGGTTTACCGTTTGCCCAAAGACCTCGATGAAGAAGTGGCCCGCCTGCATCTTGAAAATATTGGGGTGGAGTTGACCACATTGACTCCCGAACAAGCCAAATATATCGGAGTAGATCAAAAGGGTCCCTATAAACCGGAACATTACAGATATTAAATAAGCTAAATTTGAAAATGGAGAATTGAGACGTATTGTAAACTTAATTCTCCATTTTTTAATTCTCAACTCTTACCATGAAAATCGCCATTCTTTCTCCTTTTTATCCTTATCGTGGAGGCATAGCACAGTTCAGCGCTATGCTTTACACGGCATTGGGAAAGGAGCACGAAGTAAAAGCATTCTCTTTTTCACGCTTATATCCTGAGGTTTTATTCCCTGGGAAAAGCCAATTCGTTGAAAAAGGCGATCATGCCATAGAGGTTCTTTCCGAGCGATTATTAGACAGTATAAATCCTTTTTCCTATCAAAAAACAGCCAATGCTATTGCCGGGTATAAACCTGATATTTTAATTATTGCTTACTGGATGTCTTTTTTTGGTCCGGCTCTCGGGCACATTGCGAATCAATTGAAGAAGAAAACTTGTATCATTACGTTGGTACACAATGCGATTCCTCATGAGCCGAGGTTTTTCGACCGGTTTTTCGCCCGGTTACTGTTCACCAGAAGCAAAGGGTTTATCGCTATGAGTGAGATCGTAAAAAAAGACATTCTTTCTTTGGCGCCGGATGCCAGAATAAGCCTGCAACCGCATCCTTTGTACGATCATTTCGGAGAAAAAATCAGTAAACTTGAAGCCCGGAAGCAGTTAGAAATAGATCCGGGGAAAAAAACTTTGCTTTTTTTCGGACTTATCCGCGACTACAAAGGTTTAGACTTACTGATCGATGCTATGCCGGACCTGAGCGACGAATATCAATTACTGATCGCAGGAGAATGCTACGGCAGTTTTGATGAATATGATCACCGGATTGGGAAATCCCCGGCAAAAGACCGGATAAAAGCTATGAACCGGTATATCGACGACCTCTTGGTTCCGGTATTATTTTCGGCAGCAGACCTTCTGGTTTTACCCTATAAATCGGCTACCCAGAGCGGAGTGATTCCTGTTGCATATCATTTTGAAATACCGGTTATTGCCACCAATGTAGGCGGATTACGGGATTCGATCGAAGTTCCGGGAACCGGTTTAATCTGTAATCCTGATGCAACCAGCATAGCAGAGAGCGTTCAGCAAGCTTTCAACCAGGGTCTCCAAATGTTTACAGAAAATATACGACAAGAGAAGAAAAAGCTCTCCTGGGAAAACTTCTCCCGCAAAACTATTCTGTTTTCGGAATCATTATAATCCGGAGATTTAATAATTCAGATAAGACCTGCTACTACAATTATATTTGATTGTTCATAAGAAAGGCTGCCTCACATTGTTATGAAGCAGCCTTTCCTATTGCATGTATCTTTACTCCATTAATTCTTTGCAGGTTCGCTCAATTTTCGCATTACTTCATCGAGATTGAATGACGCCGGTTTTTGTCTTGGCGGAAATTCCTTGAAAGAAGATAACCATTTCCCCACATAAGCTGTTGAACCATATATAAGGAATGAATGTTCTATCATCCAGCGCCCATAGTCTACTGCTTCCGGACCTCGTTCGAACGGATCTCCCAACATATCGTAAAATTTTACTCCCCGGAGTTTATCGAACTGATTCAGCCAAACATCCAATCCTTTGGCATTTTGCTCCATGAATGTCATTTTAAAACGCCCGTAACGCAAAGCCAGTACATCACCATCATCACTCCAATAAATAAATTCGTTCCGGGGAGATTCCTTAACTTCACCTTTCAAATAAGGAGTCAGGTTGTAGCCATCCAGATGTACTTTGAATGTTTTTCCTGCTGCGGCATATCCTTTTTTGCATTTCTCAACAATGTTAGGTTCGCCTGCTGCAGCGCAGAATGTTGGAATTAAATCTTCATGAGCGCACATGCCGTTGATAACAGTTCCCGGTTTGATAGTTCCCGGCCAGCGAATGGCTGTCGGTACGCGGAAACCACCTTCCCAGTTGGTTGCTTTTTCACCGCGGAACGGAGTCGTACCTCCATCAGGCCAGCTCATCACTTCAGCTCCGTTATCGGTTGTATATACGATAATGGTATTGTCGGTAATACCCAGTTCATCCAACTTTTTCAGTAAGATGCCTATATTATCGTCATGTTCAGTCATTCCGTCAGCATAAATGCCAAGCCCTGTTTTCCCGTCATATTTCGGGCTCAGGTGAGTAAACACATGCATACGGGTAGAATTGTAATAACAGAAGAATGGCTTACCGGATTTTGCTTGTCTGTCGATAAAATCTACGGCAGCAGTGGTAACTTCTTCGTCAATTGTTTCCATCCGTTTCTTTGTAAGGGGACCTGTATCTTCGATCTTTCCATCGGCAGTACTGCGGATCACACCCCGTGGCCCGAAATTTTTCCGGTAGGCCGGATCCTTCGGATAGTCGGGATTCTCAGGCTCTTCCTCAGCATTCAGGTGATATAAATTACCAAAGAATTCATCAAATCCGTGTGCTGTCGGCAGAAATTCGTCTTTGTCGCCCAAGTGATTTTTCCCAAACTGACCGGTGTTGTACCCCAAAGATTTCAGTAATTCAGCAACACTCGGATCTTCCGGGCGCAACCCGATATCGGCTCCCGGCATACCAACTTTTGTGAGTCCGGTTCGTATCGGGGACTGCCCGGTAACAAAAGCAGCCCGACCGGCGGTACAACTTTGCTGCCCGTACCAACTCATAAATATCGCCCCTTCGTTGGCTATACGGTCAATGTTAGGAGTTTGATAACCCATCATTCCGCGATTATAACAACTTGGATTGAACCAACCGATATCATCGCCCATGATAACGAGGATATTGGGCTTTCCCGACGAAGCTTTCTTCTGCTGGGCTTCTGCCTTTTGAGGGATAACAGCCCCAACAGCGAGTATTGCACCTACAGTAGCAACCTGACCGCATTTTTTGATAGTCTGTTTCAGATTCATACGTAATTTTTTAATTATTATATACTTAAAACTGTGTGTTAAAACCGACGAACAACTGAAATTTCGGTTGTCCGATTCCTTGTCCGGCAACAGAGTATTGCGGTTCCGCAAAAATGTTAAATACCGTTTTACCGGCTTTAACAACTTTTCCGATACCCAATCCGACAGGAATGTTGTAGTTGCCGCTATTGAGGTCAAATGACCAGATTCCGGTACTACGCAGGTAGGTACCTCCGCCTATCTGCCACATGAAAAATATCTGAGGGGTCAGTAAACTCACATCCTGCCTGTCATCATCTCCGGCGAAAGAAGTTTGCCATTGTAGTAAAGATCCTAATTGGATCACATGACTTTTGGAAAAGAATGCCATAGCAGACAGCCCTGTTTGCCATTTTCCCTGTCCCAGATTGTGACTACCGGTGGGAGCGACCAATAAGGGACCGACCCCATAACTGACCCCTTCCTCACTTGGGAATTTGTAAATAGCAAATACACTAAAGTCACCCAACCCTGTTGTCGGTGAACTTGCCGGTAATGATTGTGTTACAAAAGGCATGGTTCCCCTCAGGAATACACGTCCCACAGGTTGTGCATACCGGAGCATTAATTGATTCATGGTCACGTCTTCAGCCCCATAAAGCGAAGGCATCACGTAGTTGTGTACATTAAATGATTTTTTGGGAGCCAACGGATTGTTGGCCTGTTTGAGCGTTTCGACATCCAATTCTTTTTGTTGAGCGATCGATCCCGATGCAACTCCAAACATCAAAAAACAGAAAAATAATAATTTATTCATTTTTTTTATAAGTTAACTACATAATTTAGATTATATGCCCTGCACCGAAAAAGCATGATGTACGTTATACTCAATCGCAATGCAGATTTAATAGCGAATACAAAGTTATCAGATTATTGACAATCGTACGTTTGAATCCCATCTCCTATCAGTCTCCATTTTTTTCACTCCGATATATTATTTGCAAAAAAATAGACTTATTTTTATCAAAACACAATAAATAGCGTATATGTTTAATCGTAGTAACTAAATATGAGTTTTTTTATACATATATTTGCATTTTTAATATAGAACTTTTTAATATGAATAATACGATAAATAATAAACTAATTACCTCCATTAAGCCGTATATTCCTAAAGACAGGACAGTTGCAGGTGTACTAATGGAGTTGCTTTCTCTGGGAAAAGAATCGACCTACAGAAGAATCCGGAGTGAAATCCCGTTTACAATGGATGAGGTCGTTAAGATTTCCAATCGCTTCGGTATTTCAATCGATGATGTCATTGTTGATTCGGGAGTTGTTACAACCAAATGGCTTACACTGAGTTTGAAGAAATTTTACCAATTAGAAAGCTACTTACAACAGTATTCCGAAAATCTGGCTGAATTAATAAATACATTCAAAAACATGCAATCCTGTCTGAGTGCAAGTGCGTACGGTGCATGCAATTCCATACCACATACTTTTCTTGCGGAGTACGGGAATTTATACCGCTTTTGGCATTATAAATGGAATTACCTGATGAGAGGGTCGAGGCCAGACTTCGTTTTTTCAGATATGGTTATCCCTGACGAATTAATCAAGCTTGAAAAAACAGCCATGAGCGAAAGCCGAAAAATTCCCAGAACTACTTGTATTTTAAGTAGGGATGTCTTTAAAGACATGGTGGATGATATTTGTTTTTTTTCTGCTCAAGAATTAATCTCTACAGTTGAATTGCAAAAATTAAAATCGGAAATGTTAGATCTAATACAAGAAACGGAAATGATGACTGAAATGGGACGTTACCCGTCCGGAGCAGAAATCATGATTTATTTGTCTAAACTCGTAATCGATTCTTGTTATTACTATTTGGAATGTGGCGAACGGTATTATTGCATACAACGAACATTTCATATTGATAAGCTTGGGTTTTCCAATGACAAGTATTGCAAAAGACAAAAGGAATGGATCAATTTATTGAAAAGAACTTCTGTTTTATTGACTCAAAACGGAGACAGACAACGATTTGATTTCTTTAAAAACCAGCGGGATTTAGTAAAAAGTCTGATGTAGGTTTTTTCGGGATAAATTGAGGTCAAATCAAAGTCTAACATCACTTTGTAACCTCTTATCTCATAAATTTTGTTTTGAATCAATTCTAATTCCATAGCTTGGTTATAGTTAATTGTTTTCCTGCAAGGTACAAAAATAGCATTTTCTTCATTTTCTACAAAACTACATTTACTTTGGTTGTTTCCATGATTTTTTTCTTATATTTGTCGTATAAACAATTAAAATTCAAAGAAAAACAGAAAGAAAATTTTGATTTGACATATTAAAGAAAAGCGTTAGCTTTTATTCTTGCTTTCGAAACTTAGGAAATTTCAAATGTATTTACAAGAGTAAGTAAGCCGGACGCTCACGTCGTAAACCGGCGTGGGCATTACTTATTTGTAAATACAGGTATCCTAAGACCTCGAATGCGAATATAGTTACTGTCCCACGCTTTCCGCATTTTAAATAACTCTGTCAGAGGGATGAGACAGAACAAATGAAATTATTATGAAAAGAAAGATTTTTACTTTATTGATTAGCATTCTGTCATTAACTGCTTGGGCAGAAGAAACATCCATTATTATGACAACCCTGAAGCAGGGAGCTTTTGAATTTAAACTCTCTGTACTTCATTCTAATAAAGATTATGTTACAATAGATTGGGGGGACGGTTCTCTTGTGGAATATAAGGTCGCTGGGGACACGCTTATTTCTTCTCCCCGAAATTTAACAGGTACCACTACAATCAAAGTACAGGGCTGCATTTATGGTATAAAATGTGATACTTTGCAATTAACAAAGCTGGAAGTTAAAAATTTAGATAACAGTACCGGTCCCTGGCCTTATGTCAGTTGTAGCGGAAATCAACTAACGTCTTTAGATCTTAGCCAGGCGGCTGTCGTTGATTTATCTTGTGGAGGTAATCTCTTAACCTCCTTGAATGTGAAAAATAATCCAAAACTATTTTGGCTAGATTGTTGTAATAATTTGCTGACGTCCTTAGATATAAGTCATAATCCTGCATTGAAATATTTTGATTGTCCTAATAACCAATTGAAAACCATCGATGTAAGTCACAATCCGAATTTATATTGGTTCTTTTGTAGCAATAATTTATTTACTACTCTGGATGTAAGCCATAATCCCGCATTGAATATTTTAGATTGTGGTGGAAATTGTTTAACTTCTTTGGATGTAAGCAAAAACAGATCGTTATATGGATTAGGTTGCTCAGATAATTATTTAACGTTTTCTACATTACCTGTCTACAAATACGAAAAGTATTTTTATTCACCTCAAAAAAATATAAGAATAGGAGCGAATGATATGGTAGTTGATTTGAGCAGCCAACATATAATTAAAGATGAAACCGGGAAAGTAGAAAAAACTATTTATGCATGGTTTACTACAGATAGTGTAAAGCTTGTCAAGGGTGTGGATTATGAAGAGAAAGATGGAGTTTTTACCTTTTTAAATACACTCTCAGAAAATATTTATTGCGAAATGAAAAATTCTGTTTTTCCTGGTTTAGTACTAAGAACAACAAATATCAAACTTCAAAGCCAATTGGTAACGGAAGAAATTGAAATCGTAGGGTTTAATAATGAAGGTAAATTTGAAATTGGGTTTTGTCTTCCTTCCAATGCTACCCTTACCGGCTCCTTCCTGCTCCAATTCCCGGAAGGAGTTACATTAGATATGGAACAAACTCTATTATCAGATGAATTATCCAAAAATTTCGATCTGGTCATCACCCCACAAAAAAACAACACCTGGCTGCTCGAAATCAAAGCGAAATCTCTAAAAAGCTTGACAGAAACCGGTACTTACCAAACGATCATGGATATCGCTTACCTGGTCGATCCGGCTTTAGAAAAAGGAACATACGAAGCGCTGATCAAAGACCTGGATTTCGAGTTGAACGATGGAACCCATATTATCGAACAGGAGCGTGCTGTTAATATCGAGGTCTTTCGTTACGGAACGGCCATTGACAAAATCAATTCCGGCAAGGGTTCTATCCACCTCTCCGGCCAGAACCTTGTCGTCGATACGGAGAATGCCGAATCCATTGAGATTTATTCTGTTTCCGGAGTGAAATTATACTCGGGATCCAAAGCTGCCGGGAAAGCGGAAATCAATATTTCCGGATTGCCGCAAGGAGTTCTGATCATCAGAGGCGGATCAGGCTGGACAACCAAAGTTGTAAAATAAACTGAAGTTCATTTTTCCCTGTTTTTATACCGGTCAGCCGTGTATCCGATTTGCGGGCGCGGCTGATTGGTTTTCAGATTTTTTGCTTGCAGTCCGGCCAATGTCGCATTAATGAGTTCTAATTGCATCCGGGTATCTTCGTTGATGTCGTTGTAGTCTGCAAAAACTTCTTCCAGGTACTTTTTCAGTTCCTGGAATTCATCCTGTGACACACTGTTATTTCCTGGAGAATTAAGTATAAATTGGCGGGTTGCTACAAAAGCTCGCATAATGCTGATATTTATTTCAATTGCAACTTCGCTCCGTACAACACTGGACAACATAGACACTCCTTGCTCTGTGAATGCGAAAGGTAATGCTGATTTCGGACGTTTTACCGGTAATGTCGTCACAATTTGTGATGACATATTTTCCCATTCATATTCAGTTAACTGGAACATAAAATCAGGAGGAAAACGTTTGATATTACGTTTTACGGATTGATTTAATACCCTTGTTTCCACCTGATACATGGCTGCCAGATCGAAGTCCAGCATCACTTTGCAACCTCTTATCTCATAAATTTTGTTTTGAATCAATTCTAATTCCATAGCTTGGTTATAGTTAATCGTTTTCCTGCAAGGTACAAAAATAGCATTTTCTTCATTTTCCACAAAACTACATTTGCTTTGGCTGTTTCCAGGATTTTATGTATTTTTGTCGTATAAACAATTAAAATTCAAGGAAAAAACAGAAAGAAAATTTTGAATTGACATATTAAAGAAAAGCGTTAGCTTTTATTCTTGTGCTCGAAAACTTAGGAAATTTTCAATGTACATCAAGAGTAAATAAGCCGGACGCTCACGTCGTAAACCGGCGTGGGCTTTTACTTATTTGATGTACAGGTATCCTAAGACCTCGAGCGCGAATATAGTTACTGTCCCACGCTTTCCGCATTTTAAAAACCACCATTGTAGGGACGAGATGGAAAATACAAAAAATATTATGAGAAAAAAGTTTACTACATTATTTTTGTTGTGTTTACTGCCGTTATCATCTATTTTGTCTCAAACAGGAAGTTGGCAAGATGTCGGCAATGTAGCCTCCTTTTTTGCCGGAGGAGATGGAGAAACCGAAGCATCTGCTTATCAGATTGCGACACCTCAACAATTGGCATTGTTGGCCAAACGGGTAAATGCAGGAGAAAATTTCCAGGGAAAGTACTTTAAACTTACGTCTGACATTGATTTAGGTGCACATTATTGGGTGCCGATAGGAAATGAAACATCAGAAGCAACAATCTCTTTTCAAGGGATATTTGACGGATGTGAATTTAAGGTTTCAAAAATGGGTATCAAAAATTCCTATCAATCTGTAGGTCTATGGGGGAGCATAGGATTTGGATCTGTTATAAAAAATGTTGGAGTCGTCGATTGTAACATAAATATTAATTCCCAAGGATCTGTCTCTTGGGCTGGAGGATTGGCCGGATATATTTTTTACGGAATGGTTCATAATTGCTATTCAACAGGATTCATAAATATGACAGAACTTGGGATCTGTCTTGGAGGACTGATTGGAGGATTCTCTGAAAATTCAACGCTTAAAGAATCTTCTCTATTAGCTTGTTATTCAACGGTTAATATTAAAGGTAACTTCACCTATTTGAATGATGGCATACTCCATAATGTTACAGTTGGAGGGCTTGTGGGGAGGATGGATTCGTCCATTCCTATTACTGCATGTTATTCAACCGGGAATATTGATATAACAGTTCGTAGCGAGGAGGCACCGATCGGTGGTGGGACTCTAGTCAGAGTTGGCGGGGTCTGTGGTGAAGGAGGGCCTTTTTATTGTTGTTATTCGACCGGAAATGTAAATGTAACATCTCAAGATAAATTATATGGTGGAAGCCTTAGTGTAGGAGGATTAGTTGGATCTAATTTCCAGGGAAGTAAAAACTCTTATGCTTCAGGAAATGTGATTAGTTCTATTGTAAGAGATTATAATTATGTGGGAGGATTAACAGCTACAATGTATGGCAAAATCCTTGGAAATTGTGTCGTGATGAGTCCTCAGATTAAAGGAGGTAAAAATGAAAGTATGCATCCGGGCATGTTAAAGATTCATCGTATATTAGGAGACGAAGAAGATAACGGCGAAAATGTCTTACAAAACAATTATGTATTAAATACTACGAAAGTTTATATTGACAATAAGCTTCAGGAAATAGACGTAACCAATCCTAACGGACTGAATGGATTGGATAGAAGCCAAACTGAACTCTATCAACGAAGAACTTATGAAGAAGATTTAGGCTGGAATTTTACAATCGATGATGCCACCAAATGGGTTATCAATGAGGGTAAATCATATCCAACTTTAGCCTGGCAGGATGTGTTGCTATATATTTTAGTTCATCCTAAAAACGATACCATCCAGCAGGGAAAAGATTATACCTTTTCTACGATTGTTAAAGGGAAAAATGTTAGTTATCAATGGTATTTTAACGACCAGGCAATTCAGGGAGCTACAAACAATATTTATACTATTTCCAAAGCTGAGGGGAAACACCAGGGCAGGTATAAAGTAGAAGTAAGGAACGAAAGTGGTCAGCTGATAAGTCAAGAGGGAAAGTTAATCGTTAGATCTTCTCTTGAAATCGATGAAATTAAAGTTGTAGGACAGGATCAACAAGGTCAATTCGAATTAAAATTCGACATTCCTTCCAACACCTCCCTTACCGGCTCCTTTCTGCTCCAATTCCCGGAAGGAGTTACATTAGATATGGAACAAACTCTATTATCAGATGAATTATCCAAAAATTTCGACCTGGTCATCACCCCACAAAAAAACAACACCTGGCTGCTCGAAATCAAGGCGAAATCTTTAAAA
>JAVBRK010000098.1:0-11768 GCA_031548005.1 Bacteroidales bacterium | reverse complement strand
CGGACTCCAACCGCTCGATGCCCAGGGAAGAAGCTTGCTGATGGACATCATTGAAGATCGGCACCAGAAACACTCGACAATGATAACATCACAAATACCGGTCAAAAACTGGCACGATGCAATCGGTGAAAAAACTATTGCAGATGCGATTCTGGACAGGATTGTCCATCATGCTCTCAGGGTGGAACTTTTTGGTGAGTCGTTAAGAAAGAGGAAATCTAAAAATGATGACGTATCTTTGTGAAAAATTTAGTTGTTAATCCGGACATATTTTATCTCCCTTAAAGACCCCGTTCCGGTGGACTACTTTATGCTTGTTTCTAAACCAACTTCGGGGGGTCATTTTCCTCCGACATTCAGGGGTCTATTTAGCCGTTTTTTCCAGATAGTGTCCAACCGGCTTCAGTGTATATGAAGCCGTGGTTCCGCAGGTGGTCGTCCGTATTGGAAACACAAACTGAGAACAATACCCGTCTAAATAATTCTTCCAAATTCGATTTGGCATCAACGCACTCCGACTTGATAAAATCAACCAGTTCAAGATAACTCGCTCCTGTTTCGGCATCATCCCCGTCAGTATGTTGCAATAATGTCATGGCCGAGGCATAATGAATCCGTCGGTGACCGTCCGTCCGGTCAAAACGCTGAGACAGGTAAGTATGATAAGGCGTGCCCAATTTCTTGATCGACGCATTGGGAACATTAATCTTCGCCATAACAGCCAACTCATGGACGATCATTTCCCATAATCCGACATCGTAGTCGTCCCTTCTGCTGGGGAATTTTGCAATCCATTGCTTCCCCTTAGTATCCACAACATCTGCCTTCGGACGAGCACCACCAAGAGACGATCCGGGGGCAATCAATTGATTAATCCATTTTAGCGAGGCTTCATCCAGTTGATCTGCATTTTTCTCGTATTGCTCCACAGCATATTCCAGTTCCCGGAGTGAGGTCCAAGGCGGAGCTGCTAAATCCTTGTCATTGCTCAGAAAATCACCGTTCTCACTTTCTTTAAAACGCAACCCACCCATACGGTGGCTATCATGAACGCCGAGTAAAAAATCTATTCCAAACAGCGGCTTGGGGTCTCTTTTCTCTATCTTCGATAAAAGCACCTCTCTGCGCTTCATCAATAGCTGACCCCAACGGTCAGGAGAAGAATCCTTGAATATTCCGAAATTTTCATTGGATGCCGCATAGTGCAGTCCGGAGAACAGCGGTAACTCGGGATCAATTGCGATTCCGGACTTAATCCATTCCTTGTCGTATTCAAAAGAATAGACAGCCTTCCCCCTCAATGCAGAGAAAGACAACTTCCCAACCAATCGGGGAGAATCGTACATATACCAATCGGCATACACTAATATATCTTTTGTCCGGCTCATAATTATTCAAATTCGGGTTCTTCTACATTTCCTTTATCTATCGCATGCTCGATAATCGGTGTGGGTTTCTTCGCTTTCGGCGCTCTTTTTCTGGTTGTCAATTGCGCATCTTGAATCTGCCTTCCCAAAGGGTCTTTTTCCGCAATCAGTAACAAATCTTCATCCAGTCGCAAAACCGATAATACTTGCAGGTAATGTCCCAGAGAAACGGAAGGAGAGCCGTTTTCGATATTCCCCAATGTCGATATAGCTATTCCAGCCCGTTCCGCCATAGAACGGATGGACAACTTTCTGCGCAATCGGGCCAAGCGTATATTTTCGCCCAGCGTAACTAAAATGTTTTTTTGTTTTTGAGTATAAACCGCCATATTATAACATCTGATATTTCAGCACAAATATAGTAATATTAATTGCAATAACATAATTTGTAGAAATTAAATTGCATTGAAATTATTACATATTCCCAAAATAAATCTTTGTACTCGAAAGTCGTTCTTTGTGTCCGTTGTGAAAAATGGCGTAAAAAATGAGACTTGCTCGGTTACCACATCGTTACCTATTGCAAAAATCAGCCTTACAACTTGCTTGTTTTCAGGATAAAAGACAAAATTCCACTTCTTGCTGTATATGAGGTTAAGGAGAAGATGTATTATCAAAAATCATAGATTTTGCAAGTTTTGATAATGTCCCGTATCCTAATCCGAAACTACGGCTAAATCCTGCTTGCCGGAGGGTATCCTTCCAATACCGGAAAGAATATTAGCAACATCTTTCTTCCTTTCGTCTGTAAAATCCGCAAGGTATTTCTCAGTAGTCATAATGGAGGAATGACCTAATCCTTTTGATATAAAACCGATAGGAACATCGTGCCTTAACAAAGTTGTAGCCCATGAATGTCTTGCAACATAAGAACTTAGATTACAATTTAAGCCAAGTCTTTTTGAGATTGTTTTAAGCCGGTCGTTGAATTGATCCCTGTGATACTTACGCCTGTCATATTTTTGTTGCTCGTCCATAGAATCATCCAGATAGCCGAATATATATGTTTTAGGCGACAGTTTCTCTGTTCCCAAATTTTTGATTATTTCCTTCGCTTCATCTATCAGGTACAATCTTACAGGAACTTGTTCTTTGCGTGTACGAATTGTTTTCTGACGGTAAAAGTGTAAAAAGTCACCGTCGATGTTTTCATATCTCAAATTCATAATATCGGAAAAATTCATGCCGTTGCAATAATAGATAAAAAGGAATATTGCTTTGGTCTTGGCATGAGAGGGGTGTGTCGGCACATAATCTATGATTTGCTTTATCACATCTTCGTCAAGCGCTTTCTTAATATTTTGGGAGCTTGGGATTTCGTATTTATCATTAGCGGTTTGTCCGAAAGGATAGTTTTCGTTCAACATTACCCCGTTTTTAATACCCCGCTTTACGATGTGTCGTAGTGTTCTCATACGAATTCCAATCGTAGTGTAATTGCAATCATTATCCTTTTGGAACCGATCCCAGCCTTTCAGAAATGACACAGTTATTTTTGAAAACTCTAATCGCGGTACATATTTTTTGAGAGCGTTTAATGTCAGCTTGTAGCTATCAGCCGTACCGAATTGTTTACTCTTATTCAGTTCTTCTATTTTCGATTCAAATTCGGCGAATACATCTTTCTTACTTTTTTGGACATTCTTACTTATCCCAAACATGAGTTGCTCGAACAAGTCATAAGTAAAGTTATCCCCAAGCTGCTTAATGAATTTTGTTGCATTGGCTTTAATCGCTTCGATTTTTATTTTGCGCTCAATCAGATTTTTGTCTTTAAGTTTGGTCGATTGCATTTTGTCCCAATCATCAGGAGCGATATCCATGCCGACGGCATAAGCCTTTTTCTTCCTCTGAAAGGTTACGAAAAGTTTAACCGGATGCTTTCCTATTTTAGTAAGTGTCCGCTTATCCGGTCTGATATGAGCGGTTACATTTACATCGAAATTAGTACTGATCATAACTATCTTCATTAAATTTGCCCCACAAATATACAGATTATGATTTTTACATCAAAGTAAATTTATATAATTCTTTTATGAAAAACTGTATATCAATCGTTTATATTTTTATATTCATTTTTACTTGCCCCACAAATTTGCCCCATAACTCTCAAAAATAGACTCGCTTTAATAGCAAAAAACAATAATCGATTCATAGCTAATAATAAGTATAATGTTAATATTCAATGATTTAATTTCTGTTATTTTTTGTGTTTTTGATAAAGGATAGTGATTCATAATCATGAGGTCCCCAGTTCAATCCTGGGTCGCGCTACGAAGAGAGGTTTACAAGAAGTTGTAAACCTCTCTTTATTTCTGTAAATGCACAGAAATTTCAATGAAAAAGTAGTATTTCTCATTGGAATTGTAATTTTAACGTTATCTTTGTGCAAGAACGTTATTAAACATTAATGGAAAAACGAGTCCTATGTTTTACTTGTTCTACATTTAACGCATCCATTTTTTCTTTGTGAAAAAAGAACCCTTGACAAGCTACAAACAAGATTAACAATCAACTAACTGTATAACATACAATAAATCATAATCTATCTATTATTTGGACAAGAATTTCAATTTTTGAAAATGAGGATTACCATGAAAGCAAAAAATTTAACAATCTCCTGCTTCCTATCCGGATCCATTCTTTTCAGCACCTTTACTCGCGCTCAGGAATCCGGACATCAAAGAATCAGCATTTATCTGACCCCATGGGGTACAAGCAATGTATTTACATTCCAAAGCATAGAGGGAGGCGGAAGCTACAGCAATGAAGGCGCTTTTGCAATTGGAGCAGGCTATACACACGAGATAAACAAAACATTTGCATTCGAAACCGGACTGGAATATACAAAAAATCAGGTTTTCTACTCGCCCCCTTACTATGGAGAACCTTTCGATAGCGCGGGGAGAGAAAGTGTTGTAAATCTATTCTCCATCCCTTGTACTGTTAAAGCCCTGTTTGGAAAATTCTTTTTTATCAATGGAGGGCTATTGCTCGATTTCGACATCACAAAAAATCGTTTGGTCGATAACCAGACCGGGCTGGGAAGTCTGCTCGGCATCGGATTGCAATATCGGTTCAGTTCCAATTTCTCGACATATGTCAATCCCTATTTCAAAATTCATGCATTAATTCCTTTCTCTTCCGGGAATTTTCATGAACGGATCTGGGAGAACGGGATACGTTTTGGCCTGAGTTATCACTTTGGAAAAGCATCAACGGAATAACTGCCAATAATAATTTCTTCATATTTTTATATTTAATTCATTCTTAAGATTCATATTTCGTAAAATTAGATTTATAACAAACTTTCCATTTGATTTGTTTGCAAAAATAAGCCTTTATATTCTAAACAAGATATGACTCTGAAGAATTGCAAAAAACATCCGGACGATCGTTTACGATTCCAGATATTTTCTAAAATAGAAAAAGGGACATCCTGCAATTGCAAGATGCCCCTTTTCAACTAAGAACAATTCTTACAGAAATTATCGGTTAAGGTATAACCACCTTCATGTTTTTCACCTTTCCAGTCGTAAGTTTTACGGAAACGATGTACACTCCGGATATTATATTTAATTGCCTTGTAAGATTATAAGATGCCACAGACTGAACATGATCTACACATATTCCCTGAGGACTGAATACAGAAACTTCACTGATTTCAACGGAAGACCAGACTTTCAGCTCATGACCTACAACGTTGACTTCGAATGCAGCATCTACAGAAAGTATACCCGTAGGAGACAAAGACTTACTTGCTGTAAGAATAAAGCGTTCGCCTGTAAAATCGGGATCATTGACAAAGTCATAAGATGAAGTTTCAAGCAGATTGATCGTTTTATTAGTCTTCAGGTCTGTCAGGAGTAACGAAGAAGCATTAATATGCTCTGCATTGGCAACATGGATAGTTGCAGCCTCTTTACTTTTACTGACAATTCCCATCCGGACTTCCACATTTTCTCCCGTTTCAAACTGAATTGCATTCTTCATTCCTTCTTCATTTTTTACATAGAATTGTAAAGAGTTATCTGAAGACGGATCATTTATAAACAACTGGGGAACATTATTCTCGGGCAATCCGCTATTCAATGAAACGAATACATTACTGTTTGCTTTTGCATTAGAAGCAGTCAATTGCAGTACATTTTCTTTTAGCTCGCTGGTCTCAGACGATTTAAGTTGATGCGTAGCATTTTGTCCTCTGGTAACCGATGCATTGACCGGGAAATAAAGATCGACTGTGCCCGTGCCCTTTGTTTTAATAAAAAATGCCTGGAACGATGCGATCAGGTCTTGGTTGCCGAGTGTATAAGTATACGGATTCGGCACTGTACCTTCGAACAGACGGTAGTAATTTTCGATATTGGCGCTGTTCATATTGTAGAATTTAGAAAACACCAGACTCGACAGGAAAGGGTTTCCAATCATCACATCCGTTCCTGCAGGAACAGTTACCTTATATACGGTTTCTGTACCATTAATGGTCAGATTGCCATCGAAAATAAACCGGTATGATTCTTCTCCGCGCGCCAGGGTTCCGGCAGGATAATCAGGATATCCTCCCTCTCCGGCCAATGGAAGTCCCGGAATCTTATAATAATAGTACTTAAATGAGCTGACACCTCCGCTATAGCTGTGAATCCGGTGCAAAGTGCTTACCGGGCCATTTTCGAAATAAGGCATTTCAAAAATTCCCTTAAGCGCATTCAGATTCGTGTGATCATCTTCTCCCAATTCTCCCGGAAGGTATTCACCCGCCCAGATACTGATCGCATTGTGCTGCGTGCCGATATCCCACGAGTTTGTATTCTTAGGGGTGTACCACTCTCCGGCCGCTCCGCTTTGGTTAGGCGACGACTTGAAGCTTTGCTGCCACATATTCGGGAAACCACCCACGGAAAAGTCTCCGGAGCCGATTTTTTTCAATGGCGCCGATAAAGCATACCACTGGCCGCGTTTCATAGGTTCTGCCGAGTAAGAAAGATTGCCATTATTGGCCACATCTCCATTGGTAATGGAACTGATATCATTAGCAGTGTAATAACCGAAATTATATTGAACAAAAGCATAATGATAAGTCAATAAGTCTGTTCTGGCTACCTCCGAACCAAAGTGGAAGTAGATATCATGGCATTCAGGAGCTCCGTAAACATCCGTGTGAATGGTGGTATCTGAGTAGAGCGACGGATAGAATGCTGCATTTCCCGGGATATGCACATCGGTACAACTGCTTGGAACAGCATTCAGGGATATACCATCAGCATCCTCCCAGTTATTCGGATCGTTCCAGTCTTTATTGGTAGTATTCCTTTTCCAGTACATCAACGGAGCGGAAACAGCTACCTGAAACGGTTCGGATACTGAACAACAACTGTAATCACCGGTAAAATTACCGGTATTACCAACAACAGCCCGGTAATAACCGGGAGTAGCGGTCGTATTGTTAATTGTTCCGGTAACAGAAGTCACTTCCCAGTCTTCAATCGGAGCCGAAACATCCTCGCTATAAAGCCAATGGGTACGATAAGATGCCCCTAAAGTTCCATCATCAACGTAGTTCGACTGAAGATTCATGGGAGTATCCGGACAATAATTATGGATTCCGGATATCGTAGTCGTCGGCATACACACATTAACGGCTATATCATCCAGCACCAGGTCGTTCCCATCTGTATCTGTTTCCAGATTATAAATTGCAAAATATAAGGTAGAATAAGATCCATTCGTAAAATTGAAGCCGTACTGCCTCCATTTATTGGGTTCAACTCCGGCTACTTTCGGAATAGACCCAGTATAATACTGGGCAACCAAGGCGCCATCAGGCCCTCCTTCCCGCACATCAAAACGCAGATTCGGATTTGCTTTATTCCTATAGGTATCATTGCCAATTACTAAGTTACCGATCCAGGCTGAAAAATTCAACCGGACATTGGGACACAGGCCATCCACCATAAGAGAATAAAAACGGTCTCCAACATCATTGGCATTGACCATCATCATATAGCCTCCACCGGTATGGTCGGTGTAAGTTTTAATCCAGGCTGGATAAGCATCTGAGGTGCCATCAGCCGAATTCTTCACTAAACTGTATTTTCCATCTACAGGGTGTTTATTGGAGACAAAGTTATAAGTCGTAGCTCCGGCAGGCAAAGTAGTCGCTGTTGCAACAGCATCAGTTCCCGTTCCAAAATCCTGCTTGGCAAGTAATTTCCCTTTTACAGAGCATTCAATGGGGGTGATCAGGTTACAGAAAGTGCTTTCTGCTCCACCGACACGTCCTAAAACTACAGGAATACGATTGATCGAAGTAGTCCATCCCGGAGTCGGGTTTGTAAATCTCCGGAATTGAGCCTCCACCCAATAAGTTGCTCCGGTTACAGGACTTGGAATGAGCGGACGGGCTTCGTTCGTAGACAAAGCGGTTCCTCCTGTTTCATCTGTATATACGGCATACCGACAATGAACGTCATCGAATGGAAACATACTGAGTTGAACACCTCCCGAACTGACATAATATTGATGCGGATCGGTATCGTCGACCACCATTGCAAATGATTTCACAATCGAGGCTGCACCTTCAGCGCTGCAAGTGATTTGATACCTCATACTGTCGACTCCGACCATATCCGTTGCAGGTGTATAAGTCGCATTCGGATCGGCTGGTCCATTGATAAACGCAAGCGTTCCTTGAGTAACAAAAGTTGAAGCAGAAATAGAATAATTCAAAGTTCCGGCACATCCGGTCAAAACATCATTCGCACTGACATTGAATGTGAACGGTTGATTCTTCCTCACCAGAAATACATCGGGATAAGCCGTCGCAGCATTTACCTGCACTGAAAATACGCCTGATATCAGAAAAAGCAGAGCCATTAAAAATGACCTTCTTTCTGTGATTGATGATACAAAATAGAAATTCTTCATATTAATTCTGTTTTAATTATTTCGAACCGTTTTTTTCTTGAGACGAATATTGATAGCATAAACAATACCCAAGAGAATGACAATGAATAAATTTTCAGACACCGGAACATCGATTCCGGCAAGCGGATCTCCTCCAGGACCGTATAAGACCGGTTGCCAGAGTTTCTGAGTAGACTCACTCAACTCAAAAGGCTTGAACACCAGGCCCGAAGAGTAGTTCTCTTCTGCCACTTCTAAAGGAGCCGGGATAGCATACTCCGTTTGGGGGGATCCAAAATCCGGGACTTGAAAAGCTCTCTGGTCTTGGGCACATACAGTTCCACGGAGAGTGATCAAAAAAAGAATCACGATTACACGGTCTAAATACTGCCTTTTTTTAAAAAAAGCGAAGTTGGGTTTTGTTTTCATTACTATTATCGTTTTAGATTAAATTCAAAGTAGCATATCTCAATTCTTATGCCAACTCCACACAACTCATTCAAAACAAACAACTATTGCTCTATTTTTAACACTTAAAGAAAAAATAACTGATAAATATTTATAAAAATAAGATATAAATTAACCAACTTGCCAATTTTCAAAACATCCACTTCTCCACACTTCCGTACACATAGTACACATTAAATAAAACAGGAATAGAAGACCTTTAAATCAAATATTTCAATATTCAACAGACAGATCCCCAACTTTCAAACAACCCCGGATATAAAATATTAATTCATATTTTATCATAATATTTTAAAAATACAAAATGAAAATTATAATCAATGACAATAAATACAATGACATACATGTTTATTTTTTCAATAATAGAAAAAAACAAACAAAATACTCATTTTTAGAAAAAAATTGATTATAAAAAACACGATATAATAGGTTTCGGTCCGTATAAAAAAAATGTGACTAAACGGCGCTTTGTCCATTTAGTCACAAAACTGATCCAACGATAACCCGGCTCAGCGTTCTTAATAACCGCTGTTCTGAGTCAGTTTAGGATTCTTATCGATACTGCTTTGCGGTATCGGCAGATATCGGTTCGTAGCGACAAATTCACGATCTTCGATCTTTTTATCAGCCGGAAGCGCATTCACATTGACCACCGCCCGGAGGTAAGGATCCGGCTGATTGTAGTCGATAGTACCGATAATACGTTCCAAAGCTCCATTCAACACTGTTTCCGCCACCATTTTACCATGGTTGTCTTTCCAGCGGACGATATCCGCCCGGCGAAGACCTTCTCCGGCAAGTTCAACCATCCGTTCCCGGCGAATCAATTCACGTAAAGTTTCTTTTGTAGCATACTCCGTGCGGTCAACAGCAGGCATTCCCACCCGTTGGCGTACCTGATCGAGCATATTATAAATATCGTCCGACGGACCTGATAATTCATTGGATGCTTCTGCATAGCTCAACAACACTTCTGCATAACGAAATGCGATCGGGCAGGCGCCTGTATTCCAGATATTATTATACTGACTCATCGGAGCCAGATATTTTGCCCAGGTCAACGATGTCTTTGATGCATTATCGGCCGACAAAGGATAATTTTCATTTTTCTTACCGTTGGGCAACGTCTGATCCAGGGTATTCAGGATCACTTCGTCCTTTCCGTTTGCTTTCCAGTCCTGGCCCGGAAACAAAATCGTCATCGCCATTCTCGGATCCCTCCCTTTGAACGGATGCACCGGATCGTAAACCGAAGATTTTTCTATAGTCGATCCATCGGCCATTTCATAAGAATCGACCAGATTTTGTGTCGGAACAATAGACGACCAACCTCCATCTCCATTGTTATACATCTGCCCGATCACTCCGAATCCCTGAAGGTTTTCGAGGTATTGCGCCGACAGAATAATTTCTTCCGAATCCAGGTCGGCGATTGTAAACAAATTGGAATAATCAGCATCCAAGCTGTATTGATTCAGGTCTATAACCGAGCGGGCAGCTTCTTTTGCACGGGCATAATCTCCCCAATATAAGGCCGAACGCATCTTAATAGCCAGAGCAGCGCCTTTGGCAACCCGGCCTCTTTCAGAAGGTACGGTATTAATATCTGCAATCACCGCATCGATTTCATCGTATACATATTTTTTTACCGTTTCTTCGCTTTCACGGGGAACCTTGGCTTCGTCGGCGCTGGAATAACTGTCGACTATTGGAACCCCTCCATACCAGAAGTTCATTTGAAAATAGTCAAAAGCGCGGATTGCCCGGACTTGTGCGATCAGATCTTTTTTCACAGCTTCATTTGAGAACGGAACGTTCTGCACATTATTCAGGAATGTATTACAACGCTGAATCGTTGAAAAGTCGTAAAATGAGGTTCCATAATTAACCGGAGTCATTTTTCCGTTACCCATCACCGTCCAGCCTTCCCAGGGGAAGTTATTAAACGCAATGTCGGAAGCACAGTCCCAATACAGAATGGATCCGCCATCGAGCCACGAATTATAACATCCCACGACAAATTTTCTGGCATCATCCTCTGTCTTCCAGGTGGTCGACGGGGATAAGGCATCGTGAGGAACAGTATCTAAAAAGTCGGAGCAGGAAGCCAATCCCATCATGAATCCTGCCAGTATATATATTTTCAATTGTTTCATAGGTATATTTTTTTAGCATTCATATTTTCAAATTCAGAATGTCAGATTCACACCAAAAGAATATGTCTGGATCAGAGGATACGCCGATCCGCGTTCGACAGTAGATTCGGGATCCAGGTTAATAGGCATGGCGTCAAAGGTCAACAAATTCTCTGCCGAATAATATAACCTCAGGTTCTCTATTCCAGCCGGTTTCAAAACATTTTTCGGCAATGAATAGCCGAATTGCAGGTTTTTAAGACGCAGATAGCTGGTATTCTGTAACCAGAATGTAGACATGATATTGGCTGGATGACTGTTGGAAGAGGTTCCTTCTGAAACCCGCGGCATCTTTGCATCTTTGTTCTCCGGAGTCCAGGCATCCAACCAGATGGTAGACGGATGGGAATTATCTCCCTTGAAATCACCAAAAGCTTCATTACTGAAAATCCGGGCGACTTTCGCAGCTCCGGTAAAAGTCACAGACAGGTCAAAACCTCTGTAACCGGCATTCATATTCAATCCGAAAGTAAATACAGGATCGGAAGAATCACAGATTGTACGGTCTTTGGCCGAAATCATTCCATCATTATCCGCATCTTCATAAATCAGATCTCCGGCCCTGAATTTACGGGTAAACGGATACCCTTCCTTGCCGGCATATTTGTCCATATAAGCCTGGGCCTCTTCGTCCGACTGGAAAAATCCGCCGGCTCTGTAAAGGAAATACGATCCGATAGGTTTTTCCACCTGATTCCTTTTATTACTGTTATTGGGATCGGTAAGATAATCAACGCCGCCCAGATCCAGAATTTCATTTTTATTATAGGCC
>JAVBRK010000066.1:0-10599 GCA_031548005.1 Bacteroidales bacterium | reverse complement strand
TAAAATGAGACAATTATTGATTGTGCCTCGAGCACGTTATAAAGGTAAGAAAATCATGGACTCGATCTGGTGATGAGAGAACCAATCAACCCATTTTTATGCGTCTGTGTGGTTATCTGAAAATTATCATGTAAATTTGTGAATGTAAAATTTCTATATTATGAAACGACTCACACTCTATTTTTTTTTATTAATTTTCTTATCGGGCTGTTTGCCTAAAGCAAAAGAAAAACACTTCCTGACGGATGAGACTTATCGTAGACAGGTGCATACACAATTCCTGAAACGGAAAGAATTACTGAAAAATCGCCAGGAGGCCATGCTGGAAATCTTTAACGATTCATCTCTGGTTTTGGAGCAGCGGGAAGCACTGGAGTTTCTGTATGCCTACATGCCTTTGTGTGATCTGGCAGACTATGATAGCCGTTTTTTCCTGAATCAGGTGAAAGGAGCATTCAGGGCAAGAGATCATTTTTCTTGGGGAAAGACAGTCCCGGAAGATATTTTCCGCCATTTTGTGTTAGTTTACCGGATCAATAACGAGAATTTAGATACGGCCCGTGTGGTATTTTTTGAAGAATTGAAAGACCGGATTGCAGGAATGACCATGGAAGAAGCTGTTCTGGAGGTCAATCACTGGTGTCATGAAAAAGTAACTTACCGCGGTACGGATGCCCGTACATCAGCTCCTTTGGCATTAGCACGCACCAGTTGGGGACGTTGCGGTGAGGAATCCACCTTTACAGCTACTGCTTTGCGTGCAGTCGGCATTCCAGCCCGTCAGTGTTATACGCCACGCTGGGCGCATACCGATAACAATCATGCCTGGGTAGAAGCCTGGGTCGATGGAAAATGGCATTATATCGGCGCCTGCGAGCCGGAACCGGAACTCGATATAGCTTGGTTTACAGCCCCGGCTAAGCGGGCCATGATGGTGCATACCAACGTTTTCGGACTTTATAATGGTCCGGAAGAGAAAAATCTGGAAACAAATCTCTACTCGAAGATCAACCTGTTATCGAATTATGCTTCAACCCGCCAGTTGAAAGTAACGGTGCAGGATGCCGCCGGAAATCCTCTGAAAGGGGTGGATGTTTGTTTTAAACTGTATAACTACGCCCAGATCTATCCGGTTGCCGAGTCGAAAACCGATTCGCTGGGAGTCTCATCTTTGCTGACCGGATTGGGCGACCTGGTGGTTTGGGTTCATTCGGGCGATCGGTACGGATATCAGAAAGCGGCCTCCGGCCAGAACGACTTGGTAGTGAGATTGGATAAGCTTCCCGGAAACGAGTACGATGAAATGATGGAATTGTTGCCGCCTGCCGAGCAGAAAATCAAAGAATTGGATCCGGAAAAGTTGGCCGAGAACGCCCGGAGGTTTGTCGCCGAAGATTCGATCCGGAACGCTTATATGGGTACATTTATGACGCAGGATCAGGCTGATGAGTTGGCTAAAGAAACCGGCTTGAATCAAGATCAGGTGTGGCAATATATCGATCAGTCGGAAGGAAACTGGAAAGAAATAGCCGGGTTTATCCGTACCAACAAATCAAATCCGTATCTTTTCCCGTTTCTGGCGTCTTTGTATCCGAAAGATCTGAGAGATACTCCGGAGGCTTATCTAAACGATCACCTCAATGTCAATGTTCTTGCTGGAATCGATCCGCAGTTGAAAGATCAAGATTTTGTGGCAAAATACATTCTTTCTCCCCGGATCGGCATTGAATTGATTAAGCCCTGGCGCTCTTTCCTGGCCGCAAAATACCGTTTCCCGAAAGAACAGGTCAGTGCCGTTAACATGATCCGGTGGATCAAGGATCATATCCGGATTCTGGATGATGAGAATTACTATAACTGCGCCATTACTCCGGTTGGAGTTGCCGAATTGCAGATTGCCGATTCCCGTTCGCGTGATATCGCTTTTGTGGCCGCTTGCCGTACATTCGGTATTCCGTCCCGACTGGAGCCTGCCACCGGGAAGCCCCAGTATTTCGAGAAAAATATCTGGACAGACGCCCTGTTCGAAGCGCCTCTGCCGGAAGTGGCTGCAAAAGCCCGGGCAACTTTTACGAATAATCCGGCAAATACCGTCAAGCCTCAATACGAGATACACTATACGATTGCTAAGTTCATCGATGGGGATTTTGTTCCGTTCGATTATGAAAACGATCCTGTTTTGAAGAATTATCCTGCAACGATTGCTGTGGATACCGGATATTACCGGGTTATGACCGGAAGCCGGGCCAACGACGGATCGGTTACTACCCGTACGGAATATTTTTCTCTGGCGGCTAATGCGAAGAAAACCATCGATATCCGGATGCCCGAAGTAAAAGGAAAATTGCAGGTAATGGGTATTGTGGATATGAATACCATCGTACGGCGTACCGACGGGACTAAAGTTCCATTGAAAGACCTGTCGAACGGGAAAGGGTTGGTATTCTGTTTCATCGATCCCGACCGGGAACCGTCAAAACATATTTTACAGGATCTGCCGGCCTTGCAACAGGAGTTTGAGTCCTGGGGAGGAGGAGTCGTACTGATGACTCCGGAGGATAAACTTTCTGTCGCATTCGATGCGTCGGTATTCAAAGGATTGCCGGGACAGACTACCTGGACGGTTGATCCCGGACGTGAATTGCTGAATACAGTAGCCGGGACTTTGCAGTTAGATTTCCGGAATAATTTCCCGCTTACGCTCTATTTGTCGGGTAATGGAGGTATTTTGTTCTATTCCGAGGGTTACAGGATCGGTATCGGAGAAAATATTCTGAAAACCATTAACCTGGAAAAGGGAACGAAGTGATTTCGGGTATGCTGAGTGTTTTTATCATCATGCTTTTGGGTATCGGGGCCGGATATCTGTTACGCGACCGGTACTGTGCCAGAAAAGTGGTTGGAAAATTGATTCTGTTATTCATATTTCTGCTATTATTCTTTCTGGGAATCAGTGTCGGCAGTAACGAGCAGGTAATCCGTAATTTTCCGGTATTGGGGCTTCAGGCATTATTAATAACGTCTGGAGCACTGGCCGGTAGTATTTTGTTGTCGTGGTTCGTATATATCCGGTTTTTTAAAAAGTGAAAGGAAGCCTGATTATACTGTCATTTTTTATAGCCGGCATTTGTGCAGGCTACTCCGGTTGGCTTCCTGCTTTTCTGGCGGCCCCCGGTTGGAGCATCTATATTCTGTATGGACTGATGTTTCTTGTCGGAATCAGCATTGGAGCCGACAAGAAGGCATTTCAGACCTTGAGGAGCAAGAAAATGAAACTACTGCTCGTACCTTTGGCTACTCTGATCGGTACATTAGCCGGAACCGCATTGATCGGATTGCTGATTGACGGCCGGAGCGTGCCCGAATGTATGGCAGTGGGCGCCGGATTCGGATATTATTCCCTGTCGAGTATTTTTATTACCAGGTACAAAGGAATCGAGCTTGGAACTATTGCGCTGATTTCCAATATTATGCGTGAAGTATTCACCCTGTTGGCTGCTCCTTTACTGGTCGCCTGGTTTGGTAAACTGGCTCCGATATCGGCAGGTGGCGCCACGACGATAGACACCACCTTACCGGTGATTTCAAAATATTCAGGAACCGATTACGTGATTATCGCCGTATTTCACGGATTGGTACTCGACTTTTCGGTTCCTTTTTTAGTTACTTTCTTTGCTCACTTTTAGTGAACTCTCCGGCTTTTCTCGGCATCACGATCCATAGGGCCATGTAAGCCCAGAAACCAAAGCTTCCGATAAAAAGAGCGGCAACAAACAAAATCCGGATCAAAGTCGGATCTGTATCGAAGTATTCGGAAAGTCCGGTACAGACTCCGCCGAGCATTTTTCCTTCCATGGTACGATACAGCTTTTTGTCTTCGCGGGATGGGCGCGATTCTTCACGTATGTCTCCGATCGAATATCCCAAAAGGTAAAGGGCGTCTACTACATCAGGATAGGTGATCACGGTTTTCATGCTGTTGAGCTTTCTGTCCAGGATCTCAGCAACTTCTACTTCCAGACTACTATTTTCCCGGTGGTTTGAAAGAACCCGATTCAAATAGGTATAGGCATCGTCTTCAATTTGAAATACCTTATTTCCCAGATGGGCTGAAACAATTTTTCTCATGGTGTTGTAATATTTCAATGTTTATACTAAGAATTACGCCACAAAGATATGAATAAATTTAGTACTATGCAGTACAAGGTAGCTTTTATTTTAAATAATAATTATAAAAAGATACAGACCAATCTAATGGCACCCCTTTTATAAAAAACACAATCATGCTGTCAGGATACTATATCCCGTTTACACAATATCAATTAATACTTGCAATGTTAATGGGGGAAGTTATAAATTACTTTTACACAACGAATCCGACATGCTCGGAACCCGTATCATAAGAAGCCCCATTTCAAGTTTACAAATCTAAATTGTTAAATATCGATAAAAGAATAAAAATGATTTATTCTTGTTTGTTTTATGATTGAAGAGCCTTTTTAATAAAATCGTATATTTGCAAGACAAGAGAGTGGCTTTAATTTTTTAAATAGTATATTTATGAATAATTTCGATTATTACAATCCGGTAAAAATTATCTTTGGCAAAGGCACTATTGCCAGGTTAAGTATGGAAATTCCCCGGAACGCCAAAGTTCTGGTGATTTATGGAGGGGGAAGTATCAAGAAAAATGGAGTGTATGATCAGGTAGTAAAGGCTCTTAAGGAACATGCCTGGATCGAGTTTGGAGGAATTGAGCCTAATCCGCACTATGAAACTTGTATGAAGGCAGTAGAAGTAATCCGGAAAGAAGGGATCGATTTCCTTTTGGCTGTAGGAGGCGGATCGGTTGCCGATGCAACCAAGCTCATTGCAGCTGCGGCCTGTTTTGAGGGAGATGCCTGGGATATCCTGGCGAAAGCTGCTCCTGTGAATAAAGCGGTTCCGCTGGCTTGCGTGCTGACGCTTCCGGCCACCGGTTCGGAAATGAATTCCGGCGCCGTGATCACTAAAGCTGCGACCCGGGAAAAATTAGCTTTTAACTCTCCGTTGGTTTTTCCGGTATTCTCGATCCTGGATCCGGAAACAACATTCTCCTTGCCCGCAAATCAGACAGCGAACGGCATTATCGATGCTTTTGTGCATGTCTGCGAACAATACCTGACTTATCCTGCTGATGCTCCATTGCAGGATCGTTTTGCCGAAAGCATCCTGATTACTCTGATGGAAGAAGGTCCCAAAGTATTGAAAAATCCGACCGACTACACTTCCCGGGCCAATGTGATGTGGGCGGCTACTGCTGCGTTGAACGGGTTCATTGCTTGCGGAGTACCTCAGGATTGGGCAACCCATATGATCGGACATGAAATCACTGCACTTTGCGGACTGGCTCACGGTGAAACTCTCGAAGTTGTATTGCCGGCCCTGTTGCGTGTGACCTGTCAAAATAAAGGCGACAAACTGATCCAAATGGGAGAGCGGGTATTCGGTATCCGTTCCGGAAGTCGGGAGGAGCGGATCGAGGCGACGATCAATGCAGTGGAGAACTTTTTCCGTTCGTTGGGTACCCGTACCAAATTGTCGGAGTATGGAATCGGAAAAGAGGTAGTCGATCTGATTGTCGGACGTTTTGCTGAAAGAGGATGGAAACTCGGGGAACGTTCAGACATTACTTCCGGGAAAGTCCGGGAGATTCTGGAGCTGACGTTCTGATCCTAATTTAATAGCAATTAATTTGATAGTAATAACACCCCGGAATTTGCCATGTACGGGAATTTCCGGGGTATTTTCTGATTGATTATAATGTCCCGCGCATGCGGTCTTCAAATGCGGATAGTGCTGCTTTGGCTCCTTCTCCCATCGAAATGATGATCTGTTTGTAAGGAACAGTTGTTACATCTCCTGCAGCATAAATTCCTGGGATATTGGTCCGGCAATGACTGTCGATTTCGATTTCTCCAAACCGGTTTGTGCTGACTACCTCCTTAAATGCCGAACTGTTGGCAGCCAGTCCGATCTGGACAAACACCCCATCAATATCCACGACCCGTTCCTGGTTCGTATGGCGGTCCTTTACCTTCAGGCCGTTGACTTTCTCGTTGTTTCCGATTACTTCTGTCGTTTGCGATGATTTGAAAACCTCCACGTTCGACAGGCTTTTTACTTTCTCCTGAAGCACCTGATCGGCTTTCAGCTCATCCAAGAATTCAAATACCGTTACTTTCGAGCAAATACCGGCCAGGTCGATAGCCGCTTCGATTCCGGAGTTTCCTCCGCCGATTACGGCGACATGCTTCCCTTTGTAGAACGGACCATCGCAATGCGGGCAGAAAGCGACTCCCCGGCCGATGTAGTCCGACTCTCCGGGTATATTCAGTTTTCTCCAGCTTGCACCGGTGGCGATGATCACTGCCGGAGCAGTAAACTGTTCTCCTCCGGCTACCGAAACGGTTTTATTTTTTCCGTCCACGGTGATTTGCTCTACCCGGCGATGCTCCAGTAAATCGATTTCATAATCCTGCATATGGAGTTTCAGGCTCGCCGCCAATTGTTCTCCTGTTGTCTTCGGAATGGAGATCATATTTTCAATGCCTACGGTTTCTTTTACCTGGCCCCCTGCTCGTTCAGCTAAGACGACGACTTTTAGTCCTTTACGGGCGGAGTAGATGGCGGCAGAAGCTCCTGCGGGCCCTCCTCCGATCACGATTATATCGTAATTTTTGCTTGTTGAGGCTGTTTTAACCGGATCGGCGCCATACCGGGTTTCCAGTTTGCTTAACAGTTCCCCGAATTCGGCTTTTCCGCTGTGCAGCATCTTACCATCGGCAAATACTGCCGGAACCCCCTGTATTTTCAAGGATTCCACTTCTGCTTGGTTCAAGGCTCCGTCGACCATTTCATGGCGGATATTTTCGTTCAGGATCGCCATCAGGTTGAGGGCCTGTACCACATCCGGGCAATTGGTACAGGTGAGAGACACGTAGGTCGACAGATTAATCGGACCTTTCAATGCTTTGACCCGGTTGCAGATCGCTTCATCGGGAATATTTTTCCCTTTGCCGTCGCTGTTAAGTATGGCCATCAGCAGGGATGTAAATTCATGCCCGTTGGGGATACCCCGGAACTTGACTCCAGTATCTACTCCGTTTTTCAACAACGAAAATTCCAGTCCTTCCCCTTCTTTCAGTTTACAGGAAATTTTATCGGAGCAGGATGCCAGGTCATTTAAAAGCTCCAGCACCTCATCTAAACTTTCGTGCTGCGATGAAACGCTGATATCCAAAGTATATTCTCCTTCTAAAGAGGAGAATATACCTTTTAACTGGTCTTTTAAAGATTGATCTAACATAGTTTAAATTTTTCCAACCAGGTCGATACTTGGTTTCAGGGTTTCATCCCCTTTTTGCCATTTGGCCGGACAAACCTGTCCCGGGTGAGAAGCTACGAACTGAGCAGCTTCTACTTTACGGAGCAATTCGTCGGCATTCCGCCCGATACCGTTGTCGTGAATTTCTGCAATCTTGATTTTTCCTTCCGGGTTTACTAAAAAAGTAC
Source organism: Bacteroidales bacterium (assembly GCA_031548005.1). Classification (GTDB taxonomy): domain Bacteria; phylum Bacteroidota; class Bacteroidia; order Bacteroidales; family Azobacteroidaceae; genus BNXB01. The sequence continues at coordinate 3,045 of JAVBRK010000066.1, read as the reverse complement.
CACGGTAAGCCATACCGTCTTCTTCGATCATCACACCGAATGCACGGCTCAAAGCTCCTGTCGGGTCGGCCAGCATTGGGTATTTGATTTTACGGATGTTTTCGGATGCATCGTGCCATGCTTTGTGTACAAAATGAGAATCGGTACTGACAGAGTAGATCTCCACTCCGGCATCTTTGAATTTAGCATATTTATCGGCCATATCTACCAGTTCGGTAGGGCAAACAAATGTAAAATCGGCAGGGTAGAAGAAGAAAATAGCCCATTTTCCTAATACATCTTTGCTGCTTACTGCTTTGAATTCGCCGTTTTGATACGCTTGTACGTTAAACTCCGGAAGTTGAGAATTGATGATTGGTTGCATAATTTAAAATATTTTAATTGTTGAACATTTAATTGAATACAAAATTAGATGATTTAAAGATATAAATCAAACTGATAATTTCTATCTTTGCATAGATAAAATTTATAATGATGAATATTCAACAATTGGAGTATGTGATTGCTGTAGATCGTTACCGTCATTTTGCCCGGGCGGCAGAGGCGTGTCATGTTACGCAGCCGACTTTGAGTATGATGATCCGCAAATTGGAGGAGGAGTTGGATGTCAAGATATTCGACCGGGCTGCTCTTCCGGTTCAGCCGACGGTGATCGGGAAACAAATTGTGGAGCAGGCAGGGATTGCATTAAAACAGATCGGAAAAATTGCAGAATTGGTCGATAATGAGAAAAATACGATAGGAGGGAGCTTTAGATTGGGAGTGATACCCACCATTGCCCCTTTTCTGGTTCCGGAGTTTCTTCATAAAAAAGAGAGCCTGTACAAGGAAATCGAGCTGACATTGAAAGAAAATACGACTGCCGGCCTGATCTCCGATCTGTTGCAGGGCCGGCTCGATGGCGGGATATTGGCCGGACCGTTGAATCATCCGGAACTACAGGAATATCCGGTATATTATGAGAAATTTTATGCGTATGTTTCCCCGCAGGACGAGATGTACCGGGAAAAGGAAATCGATCTGGATCGGATCGATATCAACAAAGTCTGGTTGCTCGAAAGCGTGCATTGTATGCGGGGACAGATCGAACGTTTGTGCCGGTTGAAAAAGGAAGTTGCCCCGGGCCATGAACCGGTGCGGTATGAAGCCGGAAGTATCGATACGTTAATTCATGTGGTCGATCTGAACTCCGGAATTACGGTTATCCCCGAAATGTCGGCTATGAGTTTGAGTGAAGAACGCCAGGAAAATCTGAGAGCATTCAAAAATAGTACGCCGGTGCGGGAAGTTTCCTTGGTGGTCAGCAAAGAATATGTTCGTAAAAGGATGATTCACGTGGTATTGGAACTGATAAAAAACTCAGTTCCGAGATCCATGCAGAATCCGGAACTCAAATCTTTTGTGGTAGATTTACTTCCCGAAGCGGTACCTGATGCCCAATTCCGTAATCAGTAGTTCCAGAGGCTTCCATGATAGTCGATACCGGGATTCTCAGTTCGTGGCTATGACGGAGATAAAAGCCAGAGCATATTCATTGATCTGAGAACTGAAATTCCTCCAGGGTGAAGCTATCCCTGATAGAGAAATGGCCGGAAGATTGATGCAAACCTTGGGTTCAGACCCCGATTAAAAAATCTGAATATCCAGGTCTTTGGCCAGAAACCGGCCTACATTTCCTGCGAAAAACCGGAAGTGCGCAGAATCTCCGTGTAATTTGAATGCTCCATCGTCCGTGTATTCTTCGTAAAAGATGAATTCAGAAGGATTATCAGGGTTCTGATACAGGGTATAACTCAGGCATCCGGCTTCTGCCCGGGATGATTTAACCAACTCCGGAATTAATAACATAAATTCATTCTCCTGGCCCTTCAGAATTTCCAAGCGGGCGACTACTACTTTTTTAGCCATAATAATATTCTATAATGTTTGATAGTGATCACAAATATTTAAGTTATATATTACGGAAATCTAATTTTCGCTTATATATTTGAATGATTTTATTATATAATATACTACTAATACATCATAAAATGATGATAGATAGTTGTTTGTAAATGCATAATAAAGTACTGAATCTATTTGATCTTCAGGGATGTCATATGTTAGCATGTATTTATCTATAGAGCTATGTTTGCAATATAATTCCATAAAATCAGTGAAATTATTTTGCGAATAATTGTCCATCACATTTTTATTGATTTCAAATGAATAGCCTTTGTTTTTTTTTCTTAATGATTAAATTTTGATTAAGTGCTTTTTTGACAAACTTCTTATATTTCCAAGAAGAGTAATCTTCATTATAAATTTCTTCTAATTCTCTTGGATCTATTTTTATTATTTTACCACTGTCTCCCTGAACAAAAAACATACTAAATGCATAAGAGGGAGGATTCTCTGAATTTTTGGAATATATTGGATTCTCAGAAATTATTTGAATCAGATTTTCATCAAAATCAGGATTTCTTTTTTTTTTTGATCGCAAGAAGTTAAAAAAAATAAAGTACAAAAACCTAATGTGATATAATTTCGAATTTTCATGTTTTATTTATGCTTTAATATTTGATTATTATACCGCCATATTTTGTTCTTAAAGGAAGTTTCGGTCATACGGAATATAACCTTGCTAAACTAATCATAACTCATCTCACGACTAAAGGCAGCCCTTAAATTGCCATTTTTACAAAAAATAAATAAATAAGTTCGTCCTACATTCTGAAAAGCCATTTCATCATAATTAAATCGATTAGCATATTTTTTACAAGGAAGAATATCTACTAAAAGCATGTTGTCTTCTATTTTTGAAAAGAATAATACATTGTTTGAAAATGTGTTGTTCTTTTTACAAAACAGAGATGTTATACATGGAGAATAAAAAGTGTCAAACCAAACGTATTTCTTATTTGCTCGTAAGCCATCGGCCAACTCCGTCTGTTAATCTTCGTCAGTCCTTCCTATCTTTGCCGCAAAACAAAGATTATGGTATATTGGACATTAGATTATTTCAGAATCCTCTACAATGAATACACCACCTCAGGTGTTAGTGTT
>JAVBRK010000004.1:0-16607 GCA_031548005.1 Bacteroidales bacterium | reverse complement strand
ACATAAAAATCCATCTGTCCTATATCCTGATAACTTAAGGAACCAACTTTGAGGTCTATCAATACAAAACATTTCAAAATGTAATTGTAGAAAACTAAATCGACAAAATAGTTGTCGTTTTCAGCCTTGAACCTGCGTTGTCGGGAAACAAACGAAAATCCTTTACCCAATTCCAACATAAAGTGTTGTAGCTTGTCGATTAATGCCTTTTCCAAATCTTTTTCGTAAAAGTCAGTATTGGAAGGCAAATCAAGAAACTCCAATACATAAGGGTCTTTGATTATGTCATGCGGCGTTAAAACATCTTCCTTTGCCATTGTATCTTCATGCTTTTTTACTTCTATCTTATTTTGAGAAGAAAGAATCCGCTCGTATGCCAATGACGAAATTTGACGGTCAAGAGCACGTGTACCCCAATTTTGTTCAACTGATTCTTTTAAGTAGTATTGGCGAGCCATTTCATTTTTAACCATTAATAACGAACGGTAATGTGTCCATGTTAATTCGGGTCGCACTGCGTCCCGAATTGAAAAAGTTTGATAGAATTGCCTCATTCTACGCAAGTTTCGCTCGTCATACCCTGAGCCGAAGTCTTCCGTAAGTTTTAGGGAAAGTTCATTCAGTATTTTCTTTCCATAATCCGCACGTTCCTTGCCTCCTTGTTCTTCTATGATGATACGTTCCCCTATATCCCAATAAGCATATATCATTGTGTTGTTAGCATAATGATACACTTTATTTCGGGCATTGATGATGATGTTTTTCACATCATTATAAAAGTTCGATGATACTAATTCTTTCATATAATGCATGTATTTCGGGTCGCAATGCGACCCTTTATGAGGATATTAAGTATTGACTTTATTACAGGGCACTCCAAGAGTTGGAAATCAACATCAATGTTGTTAATAAAATCCTGTGGCCGAAAATATTTGAGGTAGTGCGCCATAATAATAACACTTTATTTCATCTCCCCATACTCCTTAATCCTTGCCTCACAAATCCTTTTTACCAACTCAAAAAGCTGATTTATCATCGGTCTGAGCGTATCAATATCCTCTTTGGTTACGACAAATTTGGGATTGTATCGGGCTTCCACATAAGCGGCTTTTACCAATTCAAAAAGACGTTTTTCTTCCGCCGTTTTACGGGGGAATATATTCACAAATTCGTCGGAGTACTTTTTTACGGAGTTCAATAATTTGGCAAGATTATGTTGTTTGTTGCTTTCCAAAGTAAAAGCTAAACGAACGGAATAGAACAAGTTTTCACAGGTTTGATGAAGCAAGAAAGAAGACATCACAAAATTACTTTTGGAATAAGCATACTCTGCTTGGTCTAAAAATTCTGTTGCTCTTCCGTATTTCTCTTTGAAATATTCTTCCGCCTGTTGTTTGATTTCATCAAAATGCAACTTGCGACGGCGAGCCAATTTGAATTTACCGTTATCGTATAAAACAATTCCTTCTTTTTTCAGTTGCGTGTAGAAATAGCGTCCTTCGGAAAGGTCTTTGTTCAGTTTCTTTATATCGTCGTTGATGAATTGGACGGGCGTTTGAAAATCGGGGTCGGTGTAGTATTTGTTTTCAACCGCGTCCAGTTTCTGCCCCGCGTCTTTGTCCTTTATTCCATGAGTTACCACAAGAATGTCGTAGTCGCTCATGTAGGTGGTACGGATGCCGAACTCCGTGCGTTCGTCGTATTCCACATATTTGCCTGTAGCATAACTTCCGTAAAGGATTATCATTTGTGTCTGTGGAAGTTTCTCCAATACGGATTTGACAAGATAATGTATATCGTCCTGTTTACGTTTCGGCAGGTATGCTATTGACTTTTTCATACTGAATTTTATTTGCCCGTTTACAAAGTTATAAATCTTAACAGCTTAATTCTTTGTTTTATGGGAATATTTTTGCAAAGATACTCAAAAGCTTGGATACGAAACGATTGTTATTCGTTTTTATGTTGTACCTTTGCGGTCGACTTATTCAAAATGCAGCGCAGCTGTTGTTCTTGTAATCGGAAAACTGGCGTTTTACTACGATAACCGCAAGAAAGATAAGTTGTGTCATAGTAATGCTTTTCCGAAACGTTACAGTAATTTGCTTGCTCCCGTCACTCCGTTTGGGCGCAATCCGATGTCGTGTAACGTTCGAATGTATATGCGTGGGACGGACTTGTTTTGCGGTAACGGTATGCCAGTACCTCCGGTTGCAAACACGGTTCCTGTCCCGCGCTTCTTTTTGATACATTCTCGTTGAATGATTTTTTTGAACTGATTGATTTATTCATTTGTCTGCGAGGGACGGCGGGCGTAAATTATTGTGTTATGGTAAATCATCAGTATCCCGCTTTGCAAACTTGTTTTGCAGAGCATATCAATTCTGCATACAAGGTTCTGAAGCATTCTTTCAATAAGATTCCCGAACTGTTTCCCGATAACGAAATTTGTGTCATGGACTACATTACACGCAATGAAAAGGACAAAGCCATAGAAATACGTTTCGATACGGTTACCCTTACCTGTGCATTCGACGAAGGCGATTATTGCGAATGCTCGTTCCTGTTTTTGGATAACCTCGACGAATTGCAGCATTACGTCGATTATTGCAACAGGACTTATAAGTACGATTACATCCGCAGGGCTTGGATAGTCGACGACTATTGTCTGGAGATAAGGACGGGTAAAGACGATTATTTTCTTCATTTCTTTGCCATGCTGCCTTTGTTTAGTCGAAATTGAACCGAAGGTGCGGAAACAAGAGAGCAGGGTTTATTCCCTGCTTTCTTGTTTATAATTTGTCAGTCAATGTGCGGAAAACTCATGAACATCCTTTGCATATTAATGAACAATCCTTACCTTTGCACACAGATGACAGAGTTATTTGAAAGTATGAAAAACTAAGCGTACCTAAGCGCTTTCTCTTGTACTTATCTGTTGCCTTTTTTCATACGAAGTCCTTTCAGTCTATTTATAGTCAATCATTTATCTCTCGACTATAACAAAGATAATCATTATTTCCGGTACCCCATATTTTGCAGGAATAAAGGTAAAGAAATACTGACACCCCAACTGTTGTAATCGAATCGATCGAAACCTGCAAATACCGCAATATTGCCGAATCCGGGGATTCCCACTCCGTAACCCCATTCGGTGTAATGCTTTTTCTGGGGGGTGAACAAATATTTTCCGTATAAAGATTCGGAGAATAATTTACCCTGCAAAAACGGGAGACGCTTCAATACCAGATAATCCGTATTGTATGAGGTAAATGCCTGTACCCATTGGTCTGGGGTAGAATAGGTATAGTAGGGCAGGAGAGAAAAAGATGATTCGAACATTTTTCCTGTAACCAATTGGTTGGCAGAATTGAAATGCTTGTAATCGATGTAATTGAATGGATTTTTATTCAGGAATGTTCCGGCATTCACATAATAAAAGAAACGGTCGAACAACCCTTTCCGGATGTTTTGATGAATTCCGATTTCCATCCGGTAAAACTCGGAGTAATTTTGGTTGACAGGTATTCCGCTCTGGAACGACACGTCGAATCTTGGGAACCGCGACCGGACATATTCTTTTTTGCCGTTTTCCATTTTGTAATAATATTCGGGGGTATAACTGAATTGTACCCCGCACCGGAGGAGCATTTCATACTGTCCGTTCAGATCACCGTTGTAGGGAGGCCGGTTCGGCCTGGCGTCTTTTTCATCACCGAAGAAACTGTAGGTCGTATGATTCGGTATAGACCACCGCTTGGACATTTCGGTGAAAATTTCCGACTTGAACCCATTGGCAAGGTCGATTTCATTCGAGAGCTGAATATAATCTTTTTGATAAAGCTTTGCATCGTTGATCCCTGCCAGAAGCGAGTACAAGGCGTTTTCTATCCGGAGCATACCGGATTTATCACTGTAATCTTCTGAAACAGAGCCCATCGAAATAGAAAACTTGCCCAATTTATCGGGGGCATAGCTTAATTCCGTATCCAGGCTCCACAGGAGTGTTTTGCGCGACAACGCCCAATAGGCCATCGGTTTGATTTTCCACCAGGAATTGGTTTTCCTCCTGATACCGATTTCTACAGTCTGCCCCAGCCACCAACCATCAACAAAATTGTATTCGCAGAGTGCACCTCCGGTAATTCCTCCGTATTTGAAGGTAACTTTTGATGAATCTCCTCCAGTTCGTCCACCGAGTAAAATGTCTGTCCAATGAAATTTAGGATGTAGTTCTTTCTGCCTGATCGAGTCTGCCTTTGCCTTTAGTGTGTCCTTTCGCGCGTAGCTCCGGATTTCTTCGTCATTGAGGGCAATATTCCGGATATCTGTCCAATACAGAGAGTCCCGTTTTGCCGCTAATGAATCGGATGTTGTTTTGAACTTGTCTTCCGGTTTGATTTCTAAGCTTTTTTTCTCTTTTTGTTTTTTCTTTTCAGAGTCTTTTTTACTTGTCCCGGAATTGATCAGGGAGTCATTTAAAACAATACCGGAGTATTTCAACGAAACTAAGTAGTCGATATGGAGTTTGATTCCGAAGATACTGATGTCGCCGCTGCTGGAAAACGAAACAGGGAGGAAAATATCTTCGGAAACCTCCTGGTAACTGGTCTTTGTCTGGTAGGATGATCCTACACTGTTCAGGGTCAACTCGGCGTAACGTATATCCCAGGAATTGTCGGCAATGTAGATGTAGCCTTCTACGAATCTGGAGTCTTTTAATTTGGGAGTAACTTTGATTTTATTGATGGTACTTCCGCCGGTTTCTTCAAATCCTTCGTACTGGAATTTATAATATGAAAAGGCTTTCGGATTCAGGGGAGAGACCCTGTAGCCATATTCCGGATTGTAGAGAGAGTTGGTTGCAACTCCAAAGGCCTCTTCGGGAACGGAATCGTTTGGCATGGAGCTCGAGAATGCTTTGACTACCCGCTCGTAGTGGTCGGGGGCCGTAAATTTCACTTCACTGAAAGATTCTTGTAAAAACAGTTTGTCTTTGTAAATACTGATATCTTCTCCGTCCTTTTTGGCCAGGTTTTCAATGAGTTTAGGTATATGTATCGATTTTCCGGATCCTTTCACATAGGCTTCACAGGTATATTCTTTCACAACACCGGCGTGATATGGCGCTTTTTCGATGGCTTTTCGCATGATGGCGTAGGCGGGATCTTCTTTGTTACTGACCACAACTTCCTGCAATTCGAACTGTTTTGTTTCCAGCACGATCGTAATATTAAGGGGGGCTGTTCCAGATTTGATTTCCACAGTTTGCTCCTGGGTCTCATACCCCAGGCAACTGAAAGTACAATGATATTTTCCATCCGGAAGAGTGGTTTGGAATTCTCCGCCGGCATTGCAGATCAGTCCTTGCCGGATTTCCTTTATGTAGACGGTAGTTCCGGATACCGGTTCCTGGTTGGCTTCAATAACTTTCCCGGTAAAGTTTTGAGAAATAAGGGGATGGTGAAAGGTAAACAATAGAAAAAGGCAAATGTAGTAATGCTTCATAAAGATCAGAATAATTTTTCCGGCAAAACTAATACATTTATTCTACCGGATTGTAAACCAAAACCGTTTTTAAGTATTTTTAGAAATTATCAACGATAAATACCGGGATATCGATTGTTGAAACGGAATCCGATACCGAGCATCAGAAAATTCGGTGTCTGAAAATTATGCAGACTGTAGCCGATATGGATAAATGAATTCCGGGTAATTTCGGTTTTGAGAGTCAGTAACTGGTAAAACGACTTGAGGTCTCCTCCCGGATGCAGTACATTTGCTCCCAGGCCGAGTCCTACCGTAAAATAAGGCATAACATATTCTGCACGACCGGAGAGTCCGAGCGCCAGTTGCCGGTTGAAGGAAGGCTTGAAGAACTCCTGTGAAGTCCCGACAATGTAATCTTCGGTGTATACATTGGCGCTGCCATCGTAAATGCCATCGAGAGAGATTCCTACCCGGAATTTGTATCCGGCATTGTACATCGGATTGAAATTGAACCCCAGCACTGTATAAGCGTCGGGAGAGGGTACCTGGTGATCTCCGAAAACGACGCCTTTCCGTCGCCAGGAGCCAAAAAATACCAGATCATAGCTGATGTGTCGCGGAAATTCCGGAATAGGAGGCCGGTATGATGATTTTGAAAACAGTTTGTTATCTCTGTTGAAATTATAGGCCAGTCCTATTTTTAGCCCGACTGTGTTTAGTCCCGCATTGGGAAATTTGGTATTACCGTTAGAAAAATGACTCAGCGTAACTCCCGGGGTGAGATCGAATTGGTTCGATAGCATCCAGTTCAGATAAAAATTGGTATTGAGGTAGGCGTTGACTTTCGATCCGACCACAATGTTATAATAGTTCTCCTGCTTGTCGTAAGGCTTCCATCCAAAAGATAATCCAAAATTCCATTCATAATTGAATGATAACCGAGGAGATAACTGTAGGATGCGTGCGCCTTGAAAAAGATAGAGCGCCACCGGGTCTCCCAGTTCATCCGGGTTGTCAAAAGTATAGCGGGCTAATCCGATTCCCTGGTAAGCTCCTCCGTAAATCCGGTCGGTACAGGTGTTGGGCTCAAACTGAAAGGAATATTGCAGGTGAGTGGAAAACGAGTTTTTGATCGGTTGGTATGCCTTGTTTTCTCCGCGGAAAAAAACATTGGTCGGAAAAATGTATTCCGGTCGGACTTCCATTCCGATTCTGTGGATAAAACGGTGCGAAACTGCACTGGAATCTGCTGATCCAGCAAAAGCGATGTCGGATAAAAGAAGTAATACTATAATTACTTTGATTTTCGACATCCGGATATTACTTATGATATATCGTGCCAATCTTTATCGTTGTGAACTTTGAACAGGATCCCCTTGTTAAAAAGTTTGTAAATATATCATTTTATTATCAGTTATTGAATAATTTATTGGAGAAGATGTTCATTTTTATACAGATTTGTTAAGAATGTACCTGTTAAAATTTTCAATAAAAATAGGAATGTAAGAAAAAAGAATATTACCTTTACAAAAAATAGTTATAAAAAAAGAGTTAATCGAATCATATTTTTTTCAGTATCTGATCCGGAAATGAAATTATCTTGCCCTGTAATAACAAGTAGCTCGGACTGTGTTTTGCTTGGTCATGGAAGCGGAGGCCGGTTGTCCCACCAGTTGGTGCGGGAAGTGTTTTATCCGGCTTTTAGGAACGACTTGTTAGACCAGGATCATGATGGTTGTGTGTTTCATTCAGATACTTCAAAACTGGCTTTTACAACAGACTCTTATGTTGTGAATCCGGTATTCTTTCCAGGAGGAAATATTGGAGATCTGGCTGTAAACGGAACAGTGAACGACCTGGCCTGCTGTGGGGCAAAACCGATGGTTCTCTCTGCTGGATTTATCCTGGAAGAGGGTTTTTCGTTGGATCACCTGAAAAAGATTGTCGGTTCTATGGCAGAGGCTGCAAGAAAAGCGGGCGTCAGGATTGTAACCGGCGATACCAAGGTTGTCGAGCGGGGACATGGTGATGGTATTTTTATCAATACAAGCGGAATCGGCGCGGTTTCTCCGGGAGTCGATATCCGTCCGGCCAATGTCCGGCCCGGAGACGTGGTGATTTGCAGCGGTTTTATCGGCGCTCATGGAATTTGTATCCTGTCTTCACGGGAAAGTCTGGGTTTTGAGACTGAAATAAAAAGCGATACGACGGCTTTATATGGCTTGGTAGCCGCCCTTTTGACGTCGATAGACGAAATTCATGTGTTTCGTGATCCGACACGGGGGGGGATAGGAACGACGCTGAACGAACTGGCTGGTGCAGCAAATGTGGAGATTGAGATAGACGAAGCCGGCCTGCCGGTTTCTGCTCCTGTTCGCGCAGCTTCGGAAATATTGGGACTCGACCCGGTTTATATTGCCAATGAAGGAGTTCTGTTGGTTATTTTGCCGGAGCAGTTTGCCGAAAAGGCCCTTTCGGTTATGCGGAATTTTCCGGAAGGAGAGCATGCCGTTGTAATTGGCCATGTTGTAAGTTCCGGACAGTCTTTGGTCAGAATGAAGACATACTATGGAGGGAGTCGTATTGTATCCATGTTACATGGAGATCAACTGCCCCGGATTTGCTGATAGAAGAAAAAGAATAGATAAAGTGTTAACAAACAAGTTTGATGCAATGGAAAAGACAAACCTTTCTGTTTATGAAAAATGCCGGAAAGAAGGCATTTCCCGCAGGGATTTTTTAAAATTCTGTACTGCAATAGCAGCGATGATGGGTCTAGAGTCTACTGGTGTTGCACAGGTAGTGAAGGCCCTGGAAACTAAACCCCGGTTGCCCGTCATCTGGCTGCATTTACAGGAGTGTACCTGTTGCAGCGAATCGTTTATCCGGACTTCTCACCCGATTTTATCGGCCTTGTTATTCGATCATATCTCATTGGATTATACAGAAACATTGATGGCAGCATCGGGAGAGCAGGCTGAGAAAAGCATGCACGATACGATGGAGAAATATAAAGGGGAATATATTTTGATGGTAGAAGGATCGATTCCGACTAAAAATGAGGCTTATTGCTGCATTGGAGGCCGGAGCGCCCGGCAGATCGTGGAAGAAGCTGCTGAAGGAGCGAAAGCCATCATTGCCTGGGGCAATTGTGCATCGGCCGGATGTGTCCAGGCTGCGAATCCAAATCCTACCGGGGCCAAACCGGTTCACCGGATCATCAAAGGAAAACCGGTCATCAATGTACAGGGGTGTCCCCCGATTGCAGAAGTCATGGCTGGTGTCGTAGTACATTTGTTAACTTTCAATACCATTCCCCAGTTGGATAGTCTCGGACGTCCGAAAGCATTTTACTCCCGTCGGGTTCATGATACTTGTTACCGTCGGGCAAACTTCGATGCAGGCCTTTTTGTCCAGAGTTTTGACGATGAAAACGCCAAGCGGGGATATTGTTTGTATAAAGTGGGTTGTAAAGGGCCTAGCACCTACAATTCCTGCGGTATCATCAAATGGAATGAAGGAGTCAGCTATCCGATCCAGAGTGGTCATCCCTGCATTGGATGCAGTGAGGCCGGATTCTGGGATAACAGTCCGTTTTATAAACGGGAGCCGGCCATGCATGCATTCGGTATCGAGGCTACAGCCGACCAGATCGGTGTTGCGATCGGAGCCGTTACTACTGTCGGTATAGCAGCACATGCGATTGCTACCAATATCTGGAAAAAAGATCTGATTGAGAATGAAGTCTCGGACGAAGAAAAGTCGAATCATAAATAATTAGAGCCATGTCTGAAAGAATTGTTGTAGACCCGATTACCCGTATAGAAGGTCACCTGAGAATCGAAGCCGAAATTGAAAACGGTAAAATAAAAGATGCATTCAGTTCCGGAACCATGGTGCGTGGAATTGAAACTATTGTGAAAGATCGAGATCCGCGCGATGTCTGGGCTTTTGTCGGGCGTGTGTGTGGCGTTTGTACTTCAACTCATTCCCTTTGCTCGGTTCGTGCAGTCGAAAATGCTTTGGATATTGTAATTCCTCCCAATGCGGAAATGATTCGTAACATCATGGCCTGTACCCTATACATGCACGATCATGTAGTTCATTTCTATCATTTACATGCACTCGATTGGGTCGATGTGGTTTCTTCCCTGAAGGCCGATCCTGCAGCAGCGGCAACAGCGGCACAGAAACTTTCTCCCTGGCCTAAAAGCTCGGAAGGGTATTTCCGGGGGATTCAGGACCGGCTGAAAAAGTTTGTTGAAAGCGGTCAGTTGGGAATTTTTGCCAATGGTTATTGGGGACATCCTGCTTACAAACTCACTCCGGAACAAAACCTGGTTGCTGTAGCCCACTATCTTGAAGCGCTCGAATGGCAACGCGAGGTGGTGAAAGTGCATACTGTATTCGGTGGTAAAAACCCTCACCCCAACTATTTGGTCGGAGGAATGCCAAGTAGTATCAATATCGATGAGGCTAATGCAATTAATGCAGAGCGTCTGGCATTTGTAAGGAAATTGCTTGAAGATGCGAAGACATTTGTCGATCAGGTGTATATCCCCGATTTGCTTATGATTGCGGAAGTCTATAAAGATGAATGGGGAAAAATAGGGGGAGGTATCAATAACTACTTAGCCTACGGGGATTTTCCGACAGACGGATATAATTCCATCGAAAGTTTTAAAATGCCCAGAGGAATCATCCTGAATGGCGATTTAAGCCGGGTGCATCCGGTAGATGCCGGTTCTCCGGAAGAGATCAAGGAATACATCTACCATTCATGGTATAAATATACTCAGGGAGACGAGGCCGGTTTGCATCCCTACGACGGGGAAACAAACCTGGACTACACAGGGCCTAAACCTCCGTACGCTCATTTGGATACCGATAAAAAATACAGTTGGATCAAAACTCCCCGGTGGAAAGAAAATCCTATGGAAGTCGGACCTTTAGCCCGATTGTTAGTGGCTTACGCTTCGGGAGCAGAACCTCAGAAGACCATGGTGGAGCAAACGCTCAAACAATTGGATCTTCCGGCTGAAGCCTTATTTTCTACTTTGGGCCGTACAGCAGCCCGTGGATTGGAGTCCAAGCTGGTGGCCGATTGGGCTTTGGAATTCCTCGATACCTTGGTTAATAACCTGAAAAGCGATTCCAGGGTGGTAAACCATGAAAAATGGGATGAGAAACAATGGCCGGAAGCTGCTCAGGGAGTTGGATTGACCGAAGCTCCCCGTGGAGCATTGGCACATTTCACCGTCATTGAAAATAATCGTGTCAAAAACTACCAGATGGTGGTTCCCTCTACCTGGAATGCTTCCCCACGGGATCATAAGGGACAGCTTTCTGCCTATGAAGCTTCTCTGATCGGGACGCCTGTACATGATCCTAAAATGCCTCTTGAAATATTGAGGACTATTCACTCTTTCGATCCCTGTCTTGCTTGTGCAGTTCATTTGTATGATGAACAGGGTGACTATGTACACCGGATGGATACTTTTTAAAAGTAAATAATAATTGTTGTATGAAAAGTCGGAAAGAAAAATTGAGGGAAGTTTACGTTTGGGAACTTCCTGTGCGCTTTTACCACTGGCTGAATGCGTTATGTATCGTTGTGCTCTGTATAACCGGTTTTATAATAGCCAATCCTCCCGCAATCATGAGTGGAACAGAAGCTACATTCTCTTATTGGTTCGGTTATATACGGCTGATTCATTTTGTAACGGCTTTTGTTTTCTTCTTTAATTTTGTTTTCCGGATTTATTGGGGATTTGTAGGTAATAAATACGCCAGTTGGCGGAATTTCATACCGCTTCGTAAATCTCAATGGAAAGAACTTTTTGATGTAGTGAAAGTGGATATCCTGATGATTAACAAGAAGCCGGTGGAAAGCATAGGACATAATACCATGGCATCGTTTATTTATTTTTGCATGTTTCTGGCGTTTCTGTTACAGTGCGTTACCGGATTCGGCTTATATGCCCAGATGAGCACGGCGGCGCTTCCGAAGTTATTTGCGTGGACAGTACCTTTGCTGGGTGGAGATCTGATGGTGAGGCATATCCACCATTTCCTGATGTGGTTTTTTATCCTTTTTGCAATCGTTCATGTTTATCTGGTATTTTACCATGATTATATCGAACGTCGTGGTGTAACATCTTCTATTATAGGTGGATGGAAGTTTATAGAAGAAGAGGTGGTGGAAAAGGAAGAAGAGGACGAACGGAAAGAAAAAGAAAAAAAGCTGGCAGAAAAGAAGCGGAAAGTAATTCTTGAGGAAGCATGAAGACTCTGATATTGGGAGTTGGAAATTTATTATTGAGCGACGAAGGAGTAGGGGTTCATGTTGTTCGTTCGCTTGAACACGAAAAGCTGCCTCCGGATGTCGATCTATTGGATGGTGGCACCGGAGGCTTTCATTTACTTAGCTGGTTACAGGATTACAAGCGTATCATCATGGTCGATGCATCCCTGGATCATCGTCCGCCGGGTACGGTCCGGTTGTTACAACCTCGCTATGCATCCGATTTTCCCCCTTTAATGAGCGCTCATGAAATCGGATTACGTGATATGTTGGAAGCAATGCAGTTGACGGGAGATTTTCCTGAAGTCAAATTGATTGTTATATCAGTAGAGAATATTGCAGATGTAGGCATGGAATTATCACCTCCGGTAAAAGCCTCAATTCCGGAGGTGATTGAAATGATCAGGAAAATACTGTAGAATTTAAGAATTTAACATTTTCAGTTCTTTCTCCATTTAATATCCCCCTGATCCGGATAAAAATAATAAATAAGAGTGGTAGTGGTAACTCCGATCAGCATTCCGGTAAAGACGTCGGTAATGAAATGCTGGGATAGATAAAGCCGGGTGTATCCCACGGATGCTGCGGCAATGGCAAAAAGCCAGTGCCACTTCTTTCCCGGTAGTAACAGGGCCAGAAAGGTGGCTACTGAAAATGCGGCTGTTGTATGTCCCGAAGGGAAACTTTCCGTTTGCAGTTGGGTAACACCTTCGATGAGCCGTAGTTCGTGACTGCCTTCGAAGTAAAGTACCGGGCGGAGTTCTCCCGGAAATACCACATATTTCAGGAATTGTACGATCAGAGCCGCAGAAGCAAAGCATACCAGGGCTTTGAGCCCTACCCTGGGGCCTTGGGTAATAATTAATAAAATAATGATAGCTCCGCTGAAACCGATGGTGCCGCCATAATCGGTGATTTTGAATAACTGGTCCATAAAAGGGCTGTAGTGAGAGTTGACCCAAATGGTAACATCCGCTTTATGGTTAGTAAGTAAAACTGTGGCCCCCAACAAGGTCAAGATCAGAACCGCAGTGTAATAATACACATTTTCTCTTAATAATGATTTCATGATTCCAGATTGCATGTTACTGTTGTGTATTTCCTCCTCCCTGGGAGTTTCCTTCTCCTGATTTATTATCATCATTTGAAATTCCTCTCTGGGCTTTTTTGATTTGCTGCTTCATTTCTCCGAAACGGTACGATACGGAAAACCACAATTGCCGGGATATTGAGTAATTGTCCGATTTATAATAAAACTCATTGGTTCGCTGCTCATCCTTAAAGTGCCTGTATTTTTCATAAACATTATTTCCGGAAAGAGATAATGTTAATTTTTTATCTAAGAAGCTTTTATTGACTGAAAGACTGGTATAATTGAATCCGGAAGATTCTCCTTCTAACATGATGTAAGGAGACGAAACTCCGCCATTGAAACTGAGGGTTAAGTCATGCGGGAAAGTATATTGGACTCCTCCGAATAACCGTCCTTGAAAACCATAATTATGTTTTAATTCTCCTTCATATGTTTTGATATCGGAATAGTTTCCGCTGGCGTTGCCATAGAGTCTTAACTTGGGAGTGATTCCCCAGTTTCCATAGAAATTGATCCCGGTTTCATCCCTCCTTGCAATATTCCCATAGGTGCTATAGCTGGTATCATTTCGCATGGTGGTCAGCCGTTGGATGGAATTACCTGTATGATTATAAAATAGTGTGGCATTGATGTTAAATTTTGGCTTGAAAATCCCGTAATTGAGGTTGAAGTTATGTCCTTTTTCAACATCTAAGTATGGATTTCCCTGAGAAATGTACTTGGGGTCTGCATTGTTGACGTAGGGACTCAGATACCAGATGCCGGGACGTTGAATACGCATGTTATATCCTAATCTGAATGTATGAATCATTTTGTGCATGTAGGTAAGGGTAACAGAAGGAATGAAGTTTGAATAATCTTTATTGAAGTTGATTGTCGGGTAAAGTGGAAACTCGGCATCTAACTTTGTACCTTCGTAGCGTAATCCGGTTTTCAATCCGAGCGATTTATATTTCAGGCTGTATCCGAGATATGCGCCTAAAATGTCCTGACGATGGTTGAACTGATCTTGCTCCGGTTTTGGAATACTAACCCAGGAACCTGTGGCATAATTGAGTGAGTCGTGCTGGCTGGTACTTTCGTTGGTTCGGATGATGTACTTTGCTCCAACCTCAAGTGTATGTATTTTTGCTAGGGGCGTGGTGTAATCGAGTTGAAAAGTATGTTCGTTCATCCCGGCATCTTCCATTGATTTTTTACTGGAATTATAGTAGTTCAGTATTTCATTGATGTCGGCTTTGGATTCCGAGTCTTGTGGGCTGAGACTTAGGCGATAAGATGCCGTGAGCAATTCGTCTTTTTTCTTGAATGTACGTTGATAGTCGACATTCATTTCTGTACTTCCATATGTATTTTTATTTTCGGAAACCTGATCGTATTCATAAACGCTGTTTTTGTTCAGATCTTCCATTTTAACGGCCAGATCGGACTCAGCCGTATTTTTACCTCCATACCTGTTGAATGAAGCGCTAAGCAGGTTGAGGGTGTCTATCTCATAGCTGAGTTCACCATATCCGTATTGTCCGTGTCCTTTATAGGAGTTGCTCCCATTTTGTGTCAGATACTTGTATGTCGGACTTACAAAAGACTCCCGGTAAGTATCCCGGCCTCCTTCAGTATTTCTGTAATTATAGTAATTGTAGTTGACGGTAGCTCCCAGTTTTCCGTATTTCATAGAGACATAGGCTCCGGCGTTGTATCCTCCGAGCGAGTTAGCTCCGGCGTTAAGAGAAGCTGTATATCCTCCCATCGGTTGCTTGTTTGTAATGATATTGATGATTCCACTGACTCCTTCTGCATCGTATTTTGCTCCCGGGTCGGTAATGACCTCAATATTTTTTACAACATTGGCCGGCATACTTTTCAGTACCTGGGTAGGATTGTTCGATATCAGGTTGGAAGGCTTTCCATCCATGTAAATTTTGAAACTGGTAGAGCCTTTCAGTTCAATCTTTTCTTCTCCGTCGACAGTTACCATAGGCACTTTTTTCAACATATCGAATACATTGTTTGTTTTTGAATCGGGATCGTCTTCAATACTGTAGGTTATTTTATCAAGATCGATTGAAACTAACGGCTTAATGGCTGTAATCACGACTTCTTCAAGCTCTTGTGCGTCGCTAAGATAAATTTTATTAAGATTAACCTGCTTATTGTCCTCTGTAATTTCGAATGGAGTGACGGACGGTTTTTTACCTACATATTGTATCTGTACTTGGAATTGTCCGGGAGGAGTGTTCAGATTAACTGAAAATTTCCCATCAGCATCAGTTGTCAGCAGTTTTACGGCATTTTCAGGAGCATCTGCTGTTGTGATTTTCAGAGTAGCATAGGGTATCGTTTCATTTGCTAAAGAATCAATTACCTGGCCGCTTATTTTTGTGTTTTTTGACCCTGTGGGGGCATTTTGTGCCGACAGTTGAAAAGTACAAAAAATAAAAATCAAGATACTTAGGGACTTTACTGCTTTCATTAGTGGTGATTTATTTGTTAGTGTATTAGTAATGTGGAACTTCAAAATTATCGAATTAAATTAAATAATCAAGAGTTTACAGTTAGTATAAACGTTTTTTGATGTTTTTTATTGGAATTCGGTTAATATTAACAAAATTTGACTAAATTCAACACTCTTTTATGAAATTTTGAAAGAAAAGAGCTGCTTTTTCAATAGCCGCCAGAGTTGCATCATCCGGTTCTTCAAAAAAATCTGGAATCATGATTTTGTTTTTAATGGTTGCTTTTTTCCCGACAAAGGCCCACTGCAAACGTTTTTTACTCTTTGAGAAGAAGCATAAACGCCGACCACACAAAGGCAGGCAAATATAATAAAAGTAATATGCATGCTCTTTAAAAACTGAGGATAAACTTCCGGTACAATCTTATGATTTCCCACCTGTAAAGAAATAGCCATTCCGGAAATTCCCATACTGAAAGCTTGTCCGGTAAGACGTACTGTACCTGTTGTAGCAGAGGCTTGTCCATAGTACTTTTTATCTACCGAGCTCATAATAACATTTGTATTCGGAGAAGAAAACAGACCAAAACCCATACCGAGTAAAAGGAGTAAAAGGATAATCATGTATATGGGTGTTTGCGGTGTGATAAATATCATACCAATAAGTCCGATAACTACGATCAGCATCCCTGAAGTTGCCAGAAAAGAAGGGGCAAAGCGGTCGGATAACCGTCCGGATATCAAGGCGAAAACCGATTGTATGCATGCCTGGGAGATCAGGATCAGACCGGCGTAGCTGGCATCGAATCCTCTTACATACTGTAGGTATAGGCTCAGCATAAAAGCAATAGCAGAAGTGGAAGCATAGTTGATCAATGCAGCTAATGACGAGAGCGCAAAAGTCCGGTTGTCGCTGAAAAGCCGGACATTAAAAACCGGAAAGGAGCATTGTTTTTCATACAAAACAAAAATAATAAATGCCATAATCCCTACTGCCAGGCAAATAAATCCCTTCGTATGGGGTAAATTAGTAAATCCATAAATCAAGCCCAGAAGCCCGACCGCATAAATAACACTTCCCGGATAATCGAATTTTTCTCCTTTAGATTCGATCCATTCTGATTTTTGAAGCGTACAAAATTTACTCCCAAAGATGGTCTTTGGAGGTCATTTTCAAGGAAGCCAAAGGGATGCTTGGATTGGGAAAATGTCAGGCCAACAACTTTGCTTCGCAGATTGCAGCCACTTCTTTGGTGGCTTTGCAA
>JAVBRK010000061.1:0-2957 GCA_031548005.1 Bacteroidales bacterium | reverse complement strand
ACAATTGAATGTCATGCTGTCGATTCAATATTCATTTGGGAAAGCGAAAACTTCACGTAAACCGAAAGATATTCCAATAGATGATATGTGATACTTTTCCCATTAGCGAAATATATTTATATTTGCATCCGGAATGGATATGTGTATAATAATTAAAACGATAAACTTTTTTGCTTATGAAAAAAATTACTTTGCTTTTCACTTTTGCAGCCATAGGCCTTGTCTTGTTCGCACAATCGAACCCGGCTGAAAGAAGAAATTTTTCCAGGAACGACTTGTTCAGGAAAAATCCGTTGTCTTTGAGATCGGATGATATGAAGCCGGAACCCGACAGCCTTATTTTTTATAAAAATAATGAACCTGATGAAAAAGAAACTTTGAAATATGACGATAAAGGAAATCTTATCGAATCTATTATTTTCGAATGGATTGCTTCCCGGGGTGGCTGGATGTCCTATTCCAAGGATGTGATGGAATATGACGAATCGAATCATGAAATATCCACAACATTTTACGATTGGGAAAATGAAGCCTGGGTGTTGGCTGGGAAAGTTGAAAATAAATACAATGAACAGGGAGAAATGACCGGACGGGTGCTTCATTTGGATTCTAATGGGGATGGAGTATTCGATGCCGATATAAACTATCAGATAATTTCGAACTACGATTCTTTGAGTGGAAACTTATCGGACCGGACTTTCCTTGAGGTGGCCGATTCTGGAAATACTCCTGTGGAAAAAGAAGAGTTCAAATATGATGCACGGAACAACCCGACTGAATTTTCCGTATATTATTATGCCGGAAATGATGTTTGGGAGGGAGACAAACGATTCAAATACGAATATGACGATTCAAACAAGATAACTAAAGGCATTCGTTCCGAATGGGATGACAAAACAAATAAATGGTATGATGCCGCCCAGTTTTTGAATATATATGATAGAAGTCAACGTTTGGCAACCACCTCGTTCTATTTTATCAATTCCAAAACAGGAATCCCCGATACTCTCCCTTACGGGCAAACTATTTACTATTACGGTGGGATTCCTGCTGGTATGGAACGCATTCCGGCGCATTCCGATGCAAAGATCTGGTTCTCCGATGGAAATATTTATGTAACAAGCGAAGTCGATCTGGCCTCTGTTTGTATTTATAACCTATCCGGAAATCTGATGTTCCGGCAAGCGGCAAAAGGCAGTACCTTTGTCATGAGCAGCCCGATTCGCGATGGAATTTATCTTGTTAAAGTTACAGAGGCCGGAGGAAAGATTAAGACGTCCAAAATAATAGTTAACTGAGTCCTTCGACAAAACCGTTTATGATATCAATATTAACAGCCTGCGGGTGCTTGGGTAATCCGGGCATCCGCATAATTTCTCCGGCAATAGCCACAATGAACTCCGCGCCATTATTGATCACGATATCATTAATTTTCAATTTGAATCCTTTGGCTACTCCGTAGGCTTTCGGATCGGCAGAGAATGAATATTGTGTTTTGGCAATACAAACTGGAAAATGCTCGATATTCATACTTTGCGCCAGTTTCAATATTTTTTCCGCACGTTCATTGAAAACGACCCCATCGGCTCCGTAAATATTCAGGGCGATTTTTTCTACTTTGGTCCGGATAGGATCCTGATCTTCATAAGTAAATTTCAAAGCTTCGGAAGGTTTATTTTTGATCGTATCGACCACCAGTCGCGCTAATTCCATAGCGCCTTCTCCCCCTTGGGCGAATGCATTGTTAATGGCGAATCCCACCCCGGTTTTTTGGCAATGATCCTGTAGCAGGGCTACTTCTTCGTCGGTATCTTCTGCAAAACGATTGAAAGCGACAACAACACTCTGTCCGAATTTCTTCAGATTTTCAATGTGTTTGTCTAAATTGGCAAACCCTTTCTGTAACCCGTCGATACTGGGTTTTTTAATCTCTTCTACCGGAACCCCTCCGTGCATTTTGAGTCCTTGAGCAGTGGCTACAATTACACTCAGTTTGGGACTCAAACCGGCTTTGCGGCATTTGATGTTGAAAAACTTTTCAGCTCCAAGGTCGGCGGCAAATCCGGCTTCAGTGATGACATAGTCTCCAAAAGTCATGGCCATTTTAGTTGCCAGGATAGAATTACACCCATGGGCAATATTGGCGAAAGGCCCTCCATGAACGAATGCCGCAGTATTTTCGGTTGTTTGCACCAGATTCGGATGGATGGCATCTTTTAACAAAACGGTAATCGCTCCCTGAATACCTAAGTCTTTTACTTTGAACGGTTTATTCTCAAAATCGAATCCCAGAAGTATTTCTCCGACCCGGCGTTTCAGGTCTTCCAGGTCTTTAGATAAGCATAGAATGGCCATGATCTCCGATGCCGGGGTGATGTCGAATCCGGTTTCCGTAGGGATGCCGTTCGAGGCAGCTCCTAATCCGGTAACAATTCTCCGGAGTCCGCGGTCATTGACATCCAGCACACGCTTCCACAGGATCTCTTTTAATCCAATCCCACAAACGCCCTGATTCTGATACAGGTAGTTGTCTAATAAAGCCGTAATCATGTTATGTGCCGACGTTACGGCATGAAAATCGCCGGTAAAATGAAGGTTGATATTTTCCATCGGCAATACTTGGGCATATCCTCCTCCGGCAGCCCCTCCTTTCATCCCGAAACAGGGTCCCAAAGAAGGTTCCCGTAAGGCAACGACAGCCTTTTCTCCGATTTTATTTAAACCTAATGCCAGCCCGATGGATACGGTTGTTTTTCCGATACCGGCTTTGGTTGGAGTAATGGCCGTGACTAAAACCAGGTTACTCTGGGCCACCTTTTGTTCATCGATCAGTTCTTCCGGAATTTTGGCGATATATTTACCGTAGTTCATCACTTCGTCTACGGGGATATGAATATCTTCCGCTACCCGTTTGATTTTTTTCAGTTCGATGCTTCTTGCAATTTCAATGTCTGATT
>JAVBRK010000003.1:0-76822 GCA_031548005.1 Bacteroidales bacterium | reverse complement strand
ACAATCGCCGTTATGTAAACGATACCCTTGTTTCTGAAGAACAATATATTGTCGAGGATACCGTTCCCTATGTCGATGGACAGATTACAGAACGCATCATTAAATTTCATGACCCGGCCAAGATTACGGTGGTAGGTGCAGACAATGTAAACATCGCTTACGATAAAGATGGAGGGTATGTTCTGGACTTCAGTGACCAAAGCGACTCATACTCCAATGTGAATATCAATGTAGGATGGGGATCCGGCTGGGATCCTTACTGGTACGGAGGATATGGCTGGTATTCGGGATTGTACGGACCCCGTTACTATGGTTGGTATACCCCTTGGTATTACAGTTGGTACAGCCCCTGGTACTATAGTTGGTATGATCCCTGGTATTCTCCTTATTACGGATCATATTGGGGTTATTGTAGCGGGCCATACTACGGCAACAGATATTACAACTCTGGACAATATTACCGGGAAGGCGGACGCTCTGCCGGAAGGTACTCCACCCGGACCGACGGATATGCCAGAGGTGACGGATATTCGAGAGGTGGACGCTCAGTTCGCAGTTCGGACGGATACACAACAGGGAGCCGGAGATCCTCTGCGACAACCAGAAGCACCTCCACTCGTTCCGGAGATGGTAATTACACCAATTCACCGACACGTACCCGCTCCTATTCATCCGGTTCCGAATACGGCACTACCCGGTCGAGTGAGAATTCAACCCGGACTGTCCGTCCGGTGAGAAGATCTGATGATGGAAGTACAAATTCCACTTATTCAGGAACTACCCGCACACGGAGTTCTCAACCGGCTAGCAATTCAAATCAGAACTCACAGGGAACCAGGACCCGTAGTAGCAACAGTAATAATACATACTCCGGCTCAACAAGAAGCAGCGACAGTAACAGAAGTTCTACTTACAGCGCTCCTTCCCGTTCTTCTTCCAGTGGCAGCTATAGTAGCGGCAGCAGCGGCGGTGGAGGACGTTCAAGCAGTTCTGGTGGCAGCAGTGGTGGAGGTGGACGTTCATCCGGAGGCGGAGGTGGACGCAGGTAATCAAAGAGAACCCGGAACAAATCTATTGAAGAATATTTATAAAAACATTGTATGAAACGAATCATATTATTATCCTTTACCTTGACTATGGGATTTCTTTCTTATGGACAAGGTGAGAATGATGCCTTACGCAATACAAGAAACGATCTTTCAGGCTCTGCCAGAGGATTGGGCATGGGAGGTGCCTTTGGAGCTCTGGGTGGTGATCTAACCGGGGTGATGGCCAATCCTGCAGGGATTGGGGTTTATCGCTCTTCCGAAGTAGTAACAACCCTGAATTTTTCATCGGCCAACATCGAAACAAACTGGCAGGGAACCACCAACAGCGACAGCCGTTTCAAATTTAATTTTGATAACATTGCTTACATGGGCTATTTTCCTCTGGGCAATGAAACAACGTCGAGCATCAATTTCGGATTTACATACAGCAGATTAAAAAACTTCGACCGGCAATATACTTCTTCCGGAAGAGGAATGACAACCTCGCTGACCGATTATATGGCAGAACTTGCAAATTCCGAAGGATACGGCCCTCAGGTTTTGGGACTTAGAGAAGGATATGATCCATACCGCAGCAATGCATCCTGGCTGACGGTCCTGGGTTACAACGGAGATTTAATTGCTTATGACGATGGAAAAAAAATGTACAGTCCCCGGACTTTATCACAAGGAGCAACTGTTGATCCATTCCTGAAAGTTTCGGAAAAAGGATACATTGAAACTTACGATTTTACATTAGGAACAAATTTTTCAGAAAAGCTATACCTTGGAGCTACATTTTCGTTGACAGATATGTATTATTCGATGTCTTCCCAGTATTCGGAAGAATTCAATAACGGAACAAACCTCGATGGATACGATCTATATAATGATATGATAGAAGACGGAGCCGGTTATCAGGTATCTATAGGCGCTATATTCCGGCCTGTCGATGCTTTACGGATTGGTCTTGCATACCATTCTCCGACATGGTATAACCTGACCCGGTCGTACGTTGGAGAAACCAACTACGAATATATGGATGGAGGAGAAAGTGTATATACAGAGTCCTGGACTCCAAAAGATGCCTACCTCGATTATCAGCTTAAAACTCCCTACCGCTGGACAGCCAGTATCGCCGGAATCATAGGGACCAAAGCCATTGTCAGTCTCGATTACGAAATAACCGATTATACTGGTATGGATATGCAGGAGCCGGACGGTTATAACTACGTAGATAATGAATATATCGACGAGGACTTCAAAACAACTTCCTCCATAAAAGCGGGAATCGAATATCGTGTAACACCTCAGTTTTCAGCACGTGCAGGTTATGCCTGGATGCAAAACCCCTATAAAAAAGAGTTCAAAGACGGGTTAGTGGCTGTACCCGTTGTAGGTACGATTCCTCATTACACCGTGGAAGGAGATGCCAATTATATTACCTGTGGGATTGGGTACCGTATCACCAATAATTTCTATGTGGATGCTGCATTTGTTTACCGCACCCAAACGGACGAATTATTTTATTATCCCAAATTTTTTGAAGCGGGAAGCGTTGTTCTGAATTCCACGCCGGCAAAATTCACCAATAGTATGTATAAAGGTGTACTAACATTAGGATATAAGTTTTAAGAATATATCCGGTAAATAAACAAAGCGTTGTCGAATATAAATTTCCGGCAGCGCTTTGTTTTTATTATCTTTGGAGCCGAAAATCAGAACAATGAATAACGATATCACTTTCCGGAACTGGAAAAAAACCATCACCCTATTCATGACAGGGCAAGCCATCTCCCTTTTTGGTTCGGCTCTGGTAGAATTTGCGGTTATCTGGCACATTACCCTGGCAACCAAATCAGGTGTGGCCATGGCCATCGGAACGGCTTGCGTATTTTTACCCAGACTGATCGTATCCCTGTTTGCGGGAGTCTGGGCCGACCGGAACAATCGTAAAGCACTCATTATCTGGTCCGATACCGGAATTGCTGCTGTTACGCTTTTACTGGCGATCATCTACCTAGCTGGATACCGGGAATTATGGCTGATATTTCTGGTATTGGGAATACGTTCGGTCGGAACAGGAATTCAAACGCCGGCAGTCGGAGCAATCATTCCACAAATGGTTCCGGAAGACCGGTTATTAAAAATCAACGGTATCAATGGAAGCTTACAGTCTGCAATCATGTTGCTGGCCCCGGTGGTCAGCGCCGGATTACTTTCAATTGCTTCCTTAGGTATGATTTTCTTCATCGATGTGATCACTGCTGCCATTGGAATCTGTATTTTAATGCTTCTACCCATAAAATCGCATATCAAACCGGACCAAGAACCGGAAACCGACTACATAAGCGATCTGAAAGAAGGTTGGGAATACGTAACCCGGAATATCTTTGTCCGCGAAATGCTGGTCATGTATACCTTCTATTTTTTCCTGATAACCCCGGCTGCATTCTTAAGTCAGATTGCCGTTGCCAGGAATTTTGGAGAAGAAGTATGGCGTTTATCAGCCTTGGAAGTGGCATTCAGTGGAGGAATGATGCTTGGCGGAGGGATCATAGCCTGGTGGGGAGGTCTTAAAAACCGGATCAACACCATCGCGTTATCGTGTCTGGTGGTTGGAATCTCCTGTTCCCTGCTATACATTCCTGATTTTTATATTTACATGGCTATGATGCTGATTATGGGAGTTTTTGCTTCTTTTTTCAATGCTACCGAAATGACTTTATTCCAGGAAATTGTAGAAGTAGAAAAACAAGGGCGGGTATTCAGCTGGGTACAGATAGTAGCAACAGCGATTATGCCGGCAGGCATGCTCCTTTTCGGACCGCTGGGAGACATAATAAACCTGAACCTCTTATTCCTTATTTGTGGAATATTGCTGATTTTACAAAGTGTTCAGATATTTTTCAATAAAACACTGAAAAATGCAGCAATGAAAAAGATTAATTGCGAATAAACAACTGCACATAGAAAAGCATTCCATATACAGCCAGTAACAGACTATCGAAACGATCGAGATATCCTCCGTGGCCGGGAAGGGAATGTCCTGAATCTTTAACTTCCAGCGTTCGTTTAATCAATGATTCGACCAAATCTCCCCAAGTGCCGAAAACGACAATCGTTACGGCCAATCCGATCCAGTCGTAATAAGGAATCTCAGGCTCAAAACGGGCAAAAACAAAGGATGCAAGAATCGTAAAAACAAGTCCTCCCAAAAAACCTTCCCATGATTTTTTCGGAGAGATCCGCTCAAAAAGTCGATGTTGTCCGAATGCAACTCCAATCAAGTAAGCTCCGGTATCGTTAATCCAGATGAAAACAAACAAAGAAAGCACCAATATGAAATAATAACTGCTCACTCCGAAGTCATCGGTCTGGAAAGCAACCATATTTAACACGGAAATGGGTAATGCAATGTAACACTGCCCCAGAAATGTATAGGCAAGATGCATCAGCGGGTCCTGCCGTTTCTGATATAATTCGGAAATCAGTAAAATGACGACATACAACAGGTAGGGAAAGAAAATAAAATGTCCCAATGTTCCCGAGGAGTAGAGAAAAGTAGAAACAAAAAGCAGCAACCCTCCCAAACAATTGTAATACGGATTAATCAATACCGCTTTTGACTTGTTGATCAGTCCGTAAAATTCCCAAAGGCACAATATAACGACCAGGGAGAACAAGGCCAGGAATGTATACGAGTTTATCATAATACCGGCCGTTATCAGTAAAACATAGATCGCTCCGGTCAATAACCTCTGTCTGAAATTCTCCATTCAATAAAATTTTAATATTTTTCCGGCGTAAAGATACGCATCTTTATTGTCTTATCAATCGAACGCTAAGTTATTCCTTCCGGCTCTTCAACACTGTTGCCGGAATCCCTCCAACAACCGCATAAGGAGGAATATCTCTGTTCACGACACTACCGGCTGCCACAACACTGCCGGTTCCGATTTTGACGCCATCAAGGATAATACATCCTGAACCCAGCCAAACATCATCTTCTATAATAACCCCTTTTTGACTTTCTCCCTGGTCCATAATCGGGACATCGGGGTTATTGAAATTATGATTTGCAGAAAAAACAGAAACATTAGGACCAAAAATGACCCGGGAACCAATGTCGACAAAACCACGAACCTGGATAAAGCAGTTCTGAGAAATCCCGGTATGCTCTCCGATACGGATACCTTCTCCCAATTCCCGGATTACCCCGGTACATTCTATTATGGTATTTTTCTTGATGGTAACGTTATTTCCGATCATTACTCCTCTGCGACTAAGCGCATTGATTTCCACTCCATCATCGATTGTCACCGTTTTTCCAAGGCTTATTTTATGCTTATGCTTCAACTGGCATCCTTTACCTACAAAAAGAATTCCTTCACTTTTTTTCAGAAACAATTTATACCAGAAGCCACGGAAAGCAGCTAATAAACGGGATTTCATGACAATAAACAAGGAATAGGAAGTCATATCTTTATCAACTGAATAGCCGTCTTTTCCTAATTTCCGGATCATAGAATCAACAAGGTTCTTCATAAATCTTTATCAATGCTTCATAGTGGATTTTCTCGGAAAAAGCCTGCTGCGATTTCTCCGCAATAAGCCGGTAATCCGATTCTGAATTTTCTTTTTCATACAAAGATATAATTTTCTTTTTTAAATCATCCATATTCCCCGGTTCAAAAAGGCAGCCGGTTACGCCGTTTTCAATTAATTCGGGAATTCCACCGTTTTTAGCTCCAATCACTGGAGTTCCGAGGCACAAAGACTCGATTACCGACAGAGGATTATTCTCATACCACTCGGAAGGGATAACCGAAAAGCGTGCATTCCCTACGATTTCTTTGATCGCAGTCCAATCCTGTTTTCCAAAAAACTCTATATTTTCCTGCTTGTAGCAGGATTTCAGGTCATGAAGCTGGGGGCCGTCGCCAACAACCTTTAATCGGAACGAAAGCCCGGAGGCTGCATTCAGTAACGTTTTCAAACCTTTCTCCACAGAAATACGTCCGACATAGCAGTAATAATCCGATTTAGTATAACTATCCCGTTTGACCTTGCTCGTATCTATAAAGTTATGAAGGACACAGAGTTTATTTTCATCAAAATGTCCCCGTTGCATCCGGCTTTTCATAAAATGACTCGGACAGATAAACCGGGCGGTATAACTTTCCAACTTTTTCCGGCTCCACTTCAGAGCTTCCATATAGGCCAGAAAGCTTGCCGGAAAACTACCATGAGTACAACGATACCTGATTACATTCGCTTTCGAATCGTAACATTTTTCACAAGAAGATTTCCCCTGCCTTAAACAATCCGACCTGGGACAGAGCAGTTTGTAATCGTGTAATGTCCAGATGACCTTGATTCCTTTTTCTGAGGCAATCCGGGCAATGACAGGAGATAAATGGGTGTGAATATTATTAAGATGTACAACATCCGGCTGAAAGTCATCCAAAAGCCGGAGAAATTTCATTTTTACCTCTTCCGATCCCATAGGCCGGGAAAAAGTTGCCAATAAACCACTTGGATTTTTTAAAGAATATGAAACTTCAGAAGGAAAATAAGACGACCATTTTGAAGAAAGGTTTCTGGGGCTTTCCTGAGCAAAAACAGCCACCTCATGACCCTGTTTTTGAAGCAAAGATTCCAGATTGAGAGTATATAAACAATCTCCACCAAAAGGATAATAGAATTTATTTACCAGAAGGATCCTTTTCATATCTTCTCTATTCTTAGATGTTCAGAAACTTTTTCACAGTCTTCACGATCTTAAGCCGAATCTTAAAATACTGCTTCCGGTATCGTATTTTAAATTTATAATAGCTCCCGGAACCGTACTTTTCAAAAATATCAAGCATCTCCTTTAACTGGGCATCGGTTTGTTTTCCGGATGTTTTCTGAAATTCATGCAACCTGAAATAGGCCAGATTTTCATCGACCATCACCGGGAGAGACAAACGAAGCATGCGAAACCAGAGATCCAGATCCATACAAAGCTGGTACTTTTTATCAAAACCTCCGGCTGTTACCAACGTTTCTTTTCGAAAAAAAGTGCCCTGTTGACGTAAGATATCCGGATTGGAAAACAAAGATTTTTCCGTAATTTCCTGACTCCGGTCTTTCCAGACAGACCCTTTGGATTCATCGACATAACTGATATTTCCTATAATCCAGTCTATTCCGGGATTTTCAAACCGGCCAATAATCCTTTTCAGAATATCTTTTTCTAAATAATCGTCCGAATTGACCCATCCGACAATTTCTCCGGTTGCCATCTGTAACCCTTTCTGTAAAGCATCGGCCTGTCCTTCATCCTTTTCAGAAACCCACTTCAGGTGTGGGTACTTATTCAATATTTCAACCGTATTGTCTGTCGAACCACCATCAATCACAATATGCTCTACATCAACACCCTCCTGGTTTAAAACAGAAAGGATATTTTCTTCTAAATAATGCGCCTGGTTATAGGATGGGGTTAATATTGTAAATTTCATTCTCAATCGATTCAATAACGAGACATAAAAGCCGTTTTTATCTTTGCAAACTTAGGTAAAAATTGTCATTTAAGAAGCATACAAAATAAAAAATACTGTTTTTTGTCTGGAAAGATAGTTATATTTGCAAAGTAAATATGAAAATTACACACGTCATCTGGAGTCTGACCTATGGTGGTGCTGAAACGCTGCTGGTACAATTATTAAATCGACAATGCTTGGCCCATGAAGTGGAAATGATCGTCGTGAACAACATTATTGAACCGAATCTGATCAGCAGAATAGACAGCCGGGTAAGGAAACATTTAATAAAGAGGCCGCTACATAACAAGAATCCGCTTTATTTTCTAAAGCTATCACAATTATTATTATCGGCCAAAAGCGATATTTTTCATTTCCATCAAGATAACCTGATCGATTACATTCCTGTTCGAAAGTGGATAAAAAACCGTTGTCTGACGGTACATTCCGTCAAAATGGACATTGACTCGCTTTACAAGTACAATCACTTGTTTGCAATCTCCCGGTCTACACAAGAACAGATCAAAAAAAAATGCAGATTAGACTCCACACTGATTTACAATGGGATAAACATTATTCGTTTTCGTCTGAAGACCGATTACAATAGCGGGAATAAAAAATGGCATTTCGTACAGATCGGCCGGCTAATCCACGAAATCAAAGGGCATGACCTTCTAATAAAGGCTTTAGGCCAGCTTAAGAAGGAAAGAAAATTTGACAATTTCATCCTCCATTTTTTCGGAGAAGGTCCGTCCCGGCAGTACTTAGAACAGCTATCGGACGAAATGAACCTATCGGAACAAGTGATTTTCGAGGGGAATAAATCACTCGATTTCATACAGGAGCGCCTCTGTGAATATGACCTACTGATTCAACCTTCCCGCTACGAAGGATTCGGATTGACCGTGATTGAAGCCATGGCAGCTAAAGTCCCCGTTCTTTCTTCTAATGCCGACGGCCTGCAGGAAATTATCGGGAACAATTTGTATGGCTATACTTTTACACAGGGAAACGTCGATAATTTACACGACAAATTACTGGAAGTAATACAGACTCCCCAGGAAGATATTATAAAAATGACTCAACAGGCATACGATTACGTTGTTTGTAACTTTGACATTTCAACGACTACTTCACGCTATTTAGAGGCATATCAGAATATTCTTAACACTCCAACCGTATGAATATAAATTTGATAGATTCAAGTCCCGATCCTTTTGGCCATAACGTCGTGTACATGAATGCCCTTCTCAAGATTCAGGGTACAAGTAAAATCGATTATTTCATCCCATCCAACATAGGATCCGGTATGTTATCGATAATATACCACCGGTACAATAGTTTTTTCAAATTACTCCATCAGGTCCCGGAGCAATCTATCGCTCATTTTCTATATGGAGATTTTTTTTATATCGCACCCTACATCGGAAAACTGGAATCTTCCAAACGGAAAATTATTGCAACCATGCATAAATTTCCGGAACAACGGGCCAAGCAAATTTTATTGAAAAATTTCTGCAATAAACTATCTGGGATCATTGTACACTCAGAATTCATTCAGGAACAATACTTTAAATCCGGGATAACAAAAAATGTGTTCTTAGTTCCTTATCCATCATTTTATGATTATTCACACATTGCCGAAAAAAAACAATTGAGAGAAAAATACAATATTTCCCCCAAAAATGCGATCGTAATTTCTGCTCTCGGAGGAACCCGATACGACAAAGGACTGGATATCCTGATTGAAAGTTTTCGTTTCATTTCGGAAGCTATCAAGCAGAAAATATTACTGAACATTGTTGGAAGACCTGAACATTTCGACGAAGCGTATATCCGGGAATCATTAGATAAGTATCATATAAACAACAGATTGGTTTTAAAAGGAGTTTCAGATAAGGAATTCATGGAAAATATCCGGATCACCGATATCATGGCCCTACCCTACCGAAAATCGTTTTCAGGCAATAGCGGTCCAATGACGGAAGCCATGGTTAATGAAATTCCTCTCATCGTCCCGGGATCCAGTACCCTGGAAAACCTGGTAAAAAAATACGATATCGGGCTGTCTTTTCATCCGGAAGATCCAGCAGACCTGGCAAAAAAAATTGAGGTTCTTTGCACTGAGAAACATTATTTCCGGTTTATTAAAGATGAAGGGTCAGACATCAGGAATTTCATAAAAAGTCATGAAATGATTTATTCCCGGATGATATGAAAATATTGATTCTAAACTCCATTCTAAGAACTTCGGAAAAAAATGTTATTCCGGTTGTCGATTCCATTAAAGATTGTATGATCTATAATCTGGGACTCGGATTTAAAAACCTGGGGCACGATGTTACTTTGATTGCAGCAGAAGATTATAAACCATCCGGAAACGAGTTTTATGACTTTGAAGTTATTTTTCAAAAAACTTCTTTTAAAAAATTATTCCGGACCGGAGTCCTTCCGTTGCAATTGGGATTAGTTTCCTACCTGAAAAAATACGGCAAGAATTTCGATCTGATCATTTCAAGCGAACTATTCGCCATTCCATCTTTTGTTGCAGCGCTTATTTCTCCCGGAAACACGCTGATCTGGCATGAAATGAATATTCACCCCAAACTACTAAAGAAAATTCCTTCCCGAATATGGTATAATGTGATTGTCAGGGCGTTTTTCCAAAAAACATTGGTTGTTCCGCGATCTGGTGAAGCCAGAGATTTTATAAAACAATATGTAACTAATATTTCAGATACCATTGTCGAACATGGGGTCAACCTCCGTAAGTTTGTCGTCACAGATAAAAAAAAGAATCAGTTCATCGTGGTCTCACAACTTATACCAAGAAAAAATATCGGAAGTATTATCGAGAAGTTCCATCGCTTTTTGTCTAAGTATAACCGGAAAGATTTTCAGTTGCTCATTGTCGGAAAAGGAGAACTTGAAAATGAAATAAAAAAACAAGTCGAAACACTCGGTTTACAAAATAATATACAATTATTAGGGTATAAGCCTCATGAAGAGTTGGGAAAGCTGGTATCCGCATCAACAGCCATGCTGGTAGATACGAAGCAAGACCTGAATATGGTATCTATTCCCGAAGCTATTGTCTGCGGAACCCCTGTAATAACCAATATGGTTCCCTCAACAGCATTATTTATACGGGACAACCGGCTGGGTATTGCAAAAAACAACTGGGATGAATCCGATCTTAACGAACTGGTAGAAAACCAGGAATTATATGTCGGATCTTGTATCGAACAACGGGAGAAACTGTCTGTAGAATCCAGCGCCCGGTTATTGATCGACAACTTTACACAGTATAAACCGGAGAAAAACAGCAGATGAGTTTCGAATTAATCACTATACTAGGACCAACAGCATCGGGAAAAACAGGTTTTGCTGCCAGGCTGGCTGCTGCACTCGATACGGAAATAATCAGCGCCGACTCACGCCAGTTGTACCGGGGCATGACGCTTGGTACCGGAAAAGATCTTGATGAATACGTCGTGAATGGAAAACCAGTGGCCTACCACCTCATCGACATTTGTAATCCAGGTGAAAAATACAATGTATTTGAATATCAGCACGACTTTCATAAAGCATACGACCAGATCCGGAAGAAAGGGAAATTACCGGTACTTTGTGGAGGTACCGGACTCTATATCGAGTCTGTACTGAAGGGATATAAATTGCTGGATGTGCCGGAAAACCCGGAACTTCGCGAGCGACTCAAAGAAAAAGACCTGAAAGAATTGGAGTCGATTCTCTCCTCCTGTAAAAGATTGCATAATAAAACGGATCTCGATTCCGCCCAGCGGGCCATCCGGGCCATTGAAATCGAAGAATATTACCTGACGAACCAACCGGAGGAAACCCACTTTCATCCGATCGGGAGTTTAATAATCGGTATCAGTATCGACCGGGAAATGCGAAGGGAAAAGATCAGCAGCAGACTGAAATCCCGGCTCGACAATGGTATGCTGAACGAAATCAATAGATTACTCGATTCCGGAGTCACTCCCGAAGAATTGATCTACTACGGCCTGGAATATAAATTCCTGACTCAGCACATTATCGGGGAACTCAGTTATGATGAAATGTACCGGCAATTAGAAATCGCCATCCATCAGTTCTCTAAGCGGCAAATGACCTGGTTCCGGGGGATGGAACGCCGCGGATTCAAAATTCATTGGATCGATGCTGTTGTTCCCGATGCTGAAAAAGTCGAAATTGTCCGACAACTCCTTCAATCACCATAATTTTCTCAGATCTTCCGGTTTTGCCAGTTTCCCTTCTTCATATAGATAAAACTCCAGACGAGAATACCTCCCCAGTAAACCAGTTCAGTGGTCCAGCAAACGGATAGAGGGGCATGCAGGTAGGAGGTAACGAACCACATATAGAGAATATAAACCGATAAGGTGACCACCTCGATCACCAAAGCTGTCCGGGTATTACCCGTTCCTGAAACCGAATTAAAAAAAACACTCGAAACAGCAACAACCGGAAGCGCTCCAAGAATGACATAAAGCGAAGGCGCGGAAGCATTGACCAATTCCATGTCGGAAGTATAAATAGACAAAACGGCTGTCGGGAATAACAATATGACGGTGATCATCCACCCCATAATAAAGAGGCTCATTCGTGCTATTTTCCAGATCAAAGGGATCACCTCCTCCTTCCTACCCGACCCGATCGTATTACTGACCAAAGTATTGGCAGTTGCCCCCAGGGCAAAAATCGGAATGGAAATAATCATGTACAAGCTCCGGATTACATTGGAAATTGCCAATGGAGTCTCTCCCATATGCTCTATCGCTAAGAAAAAAAATAACCAGGTTCCCAGAGACAGAAAATACTGAATCATCAAGGATAGTGAAACATTGAGGATATTTTTAACAACCTGGAGATTTTTGATCCGGATTCCCCGGAAGCCATACTTTTTCAGATTGATAACAGATCCGGTATAAATTATAAAAAATAACACAGAAACAGCCTCGGATATAACCGGAGAGATCGCCGCCCCGGCAATACCCATCTTCGGAAATCCTCCATTCCCAAAAATCAGTAGGTAATCGAATATCACATTCGTCAGGGCCATAAGAATGGCATTGAGAGATAACACTTTGGTCTTTGTAATCCCAACATAAAACGCCCGGAACATCACATTGATACACGAAAAAAATAATCCGTAAATACGCCAGTCGAGATAGTCCAACGCAGCCTCCAGTACATGTGGGGAAGTGATCAGGCCTCCAAGAATAGTCCCGGACATCGACCGGGTGAGAAAAAACATAAAAGTAGCCAGAAGAAGTAAGAACAGGCAGCCATGTACCACGATTTCGCCGATTTTATCGTAATTCTGCTCTCCGTTCCGACGACCGATCAGGATTTGAGACCCTGTACTGAAACCGAAAGCCAGCATAAATACAGTAATATAGAAAATACCGGCAATAGCCGAAGCCCCCAGTTCTACTTCACCGACACGTCCTAAAAAAGCCGTACCGATCACCTGTATCAGATTCTGAACCAAAAGGGTCAGCAATATCGGATACGCCACTTTCCATATCTGGGAGTAAGAATATTTCACTTAAAGCTATAATTTAATCGAGCATCATGCTCATATAAATATCCGGAGGAAGATTGAAAGAGACATCGAAAGATTTGAGCATGCCATAGTATATCCCTTCTTCACAGCCGGAAAGTGTAATTTCCAGATCTTTGCCAGGATTTCTTTCACCAATCGCAGCTAATAACTCCTTCCTGGATTCATCGTCGCTATAAAGCAATTCTTTCACCTGAACTGAAGCATCCCGGGCAATGACCAAAGCCATGGCTGATTCTCCGGCAAAAACGGCCCCTTCATCCAGAAACAGATCAACTAATATATTCTGAAATTGCTCCCTGGATTTCAGTACCACGTTATTCATCCGGTCGAGAAAGCGACGATACAGATCATACAGCAACCCACATGAGTCTTCATCCGGGTACTGGTCGTAATATCGTATTTCCGGATCTACAGGGAGTGTTATTTCCGGCTTAAGGACTATTTTTTTTCTCGGAAATGCCTTTTCATACCCATACCGGGCATAATAGGAAAACAGACGGTCTTCCTGAGGAATCAGGAATGAGAAGCTGAATTTATTTTTTCTCATTTCCTCAAAAGCAATCTGAAGCAAACTGTTCATATAACCTCTACGCTGAAACTCCGGATGGGTCATCGCTCCGGAAATATATCCGGTAACATAGGACTTTCCATGAATTTTCATCTGATAAGGTATCATTTGAAGGGATGCTACAGGGCGATTACTTTCCAGGAAAGCCAGGGTTTCTTCACTCCGGTAAACCCGGTCGAAATAAAATTTCCGGAAGTTCCCGGAATCAGACGGAAAACAAAGTTTCCACATCTCCATTAGCCCTGGTTGATCTGCTCCTGTTGCATACCGGATCATGAATTCACATTTTCAGTTATAAACCCTTTTTCCAGCAAGATAGCCGGATGATATGACATTTTCGCCTTCCTTAACGATTCCAATCCCAGATCTTCTTCCCGGTTCATATAGGCATATCCGGCACATACATGCTCGGCAAATTGCTGATTAATCATGCTGAATCCACCGTCGATCTCGTACAAAGACTTTTCCGCATGCACTCCGAAAGTATCTGCTGTCAGAGGCTGTCCGTATGAATAAGCTACAATATTGCCGTCTACCCGCAAAGCCCCCCCGGTCAGTCCCAATTCTTCAAAATTTGCAAACGCCCGTTCGACAGAAATTCTTTCGTCGATCAGCGATGGATCTTCACATCCTCCATTTTCCCTGCACCATTTGGAATAAAGTTCCAGGCAGCCGGGAATCAGATCCTTTGTAATCGGGAGATACTCATAAGCGTATGTTTTTTTGAATTTATTGATATGATTCCGTTTCGGCTGAAATTTTTTACCTGTCAGGGTAATCAGGTCTTCCGTATTGTAAATATACTCAAACCAGGAATCTTTGGACTGATAATTAAATCTTCCGGGAAACAGGGCCTCTACATTTTCATACATCTCCCTCGTAAGTGCATACATCCGGAACGGTTCGTTCCGTTCTTCCGAGTCTTTGATCATGATCTCAATGGCTGTTTTCAGGCAACCGTCGCCCAGAGGATAAATATACCCGGCTTTCTTTCCACCGGCATAAAACCTCAGGAACAGAAATCCTGATTCCATTGCATAGGTTGTTTTGTACCTCAAAGCCCAACAATAAATATTTGAAAAGGAGTAATCACAATTCCTGAAGGTGTTTTTGAAAAGGAATTGGTTTAATTTCTCTTTGTCCTCGACGACAACTTCCTGAAAATCAAGCATAACAATTCTAATGGTTTTTTATTAAAGAAAAATCAAGGATATTTTCCTGTATTTCAGACAATCTTATTTGTCACCGTATCAGGAAAAACAACCGCCGGAGTAAATTTTTTGGCTTCGTCCATTTCCATCCAGGCATAAGCCATGATAATAATGATATCCCCAGGCTGTACTTTTCTGGCAGCCGCTCCATTCAGGCAGATCATTCCGGATCCCCTCTCTCCTTTAATCACATACGTTTCCAACCGCTCCCCATTGTTATTATTAACGATTTGCACTTTCTCGCCTTCAATCAGATTGGCAGCATCCATCAAATCCTGATCGATGGTAACACTTCCTATATAATTGAGATTCGCTTCAGTTACTGTAACCCGGTGCAATTTGGATTTTACTACTTCAATATACATGCTAAAATAAATTAGAGAATAGGAAAAGCATTCTAAATTTCTACTGCAAAGTTAATACATTTTTAGGAATAGAGCATTACTTCTCTTATTTAACGCATACCGGCCCAAAAGAGTTTTAGAATATTCAATAGCCTCCTGCAATCCGTCTTCTCCAGAGCAGGGATTGATAATCATCAACTGTAATTTCAATCATACCTGATATTGTCGATCAATCGGACGGCTCCGCAGAAAACGGCAATACAGCCGACAGGATCATCCGAGTCAGCCCAGGAATCAATGGATTCCAATGTATTTCCATCTACAATTTCGAAGTACTCCGTTTCCAGTTCCGGAGAAAGATCTACGGTTTCAACGACCCACTGTTTCAAGTCTTTGACCCCCATCCGGCTTTTCAGATTCTTACTCTCGAACAAGGCCCCGGAAATTTTAACGGATTCCTTCCGTTGCCCCGGGGTCAGACGCATATTGCGGCTGCTCATAGCCAATCCATCCGCCTCCCTCACAATCGGACAAGGAATTATGTCTATAGGATACCCCAGCATCTTGGTCATTTCACGGATGACTGCCAGTTGCTGGAAGTCTTTTTCTCCAAAATAAGCCCGATCCGGTTTTACTGCATCAAACAATTTACTCACAATTTGGGCCACTCCATTGAAATGTCCCGGCCGGAACCGTCCTTCCATCACCCGGTCCAACGTTCCAAAATCGAACTGCCGGGTATCTTCCTTGGGATACATTTCCTCTACCGAAGGAGCAAAAACAAACCGGCAGCCGGTCTGCCCGAGTAAATCACAATCAGCCTCCAGCATCCGGGGATATTTCAACAAATCATTTTTGTCATTGAATTGGGTCGGATTCACAAAAATACTGACTACACAGACATCATTTTCCACTACACAACGCTTCGCGAGCTCCAGGTGTCCCTGATGCAAAGCGCCCATGGTAGGTACTAATCCGATGGTTTTATTTTCACGTCTGCAGCTATCTAATAAGGCCTGCAAGCGCCTGATCGTTATTGATATTTCCATATTTTAATAATTAACAGCACAAAACTACATATTTTAATACGAATCTTAAGCAATATTGAGAGTAATTAGCGTTCTGTTTTGATTTTCATGGCATTTTTTTTAGTATCTTTGCAGCGTAAATCAAGAGTATAGGTTTAATTAATTCAGAATGGACGCTAAAAGAATACTATTCATAACATCAGAAATAACACCTTATCTCCCGGAAACAGAAATCTCCACCATTGGTCGTTACCTACCACAAGGCATTCAGGATAAAGGAAAGGAAATCAGGACCTTTGTCCCTAAATTCGGCAGTATAAACGAGCGCCGGAACCAGTTACACGAAGTCATCCGTTTATCCGGGATGAATCTGATTATCAATGACACGGACCATCCTCTGATCATTAAGGTGGCATCCATTCAATCAGCCCGTATGCAGATCTACTTTATTGATAATGAAGATTTTTTTCAACGCAGAAATACCTTGGCGGACGATGACGGAGTAGAATTCGACGACAACGACGAGCGGAGTATATTTTACATCCGGGGAGTGATGGAAACCGTCAAGAAACTCCGGTGGGTTCCCGATCTGATTCATTGCCACGGCTGGATGACAGCTCTGGCTCCATTGTACATCAAAAAGCATTACAAAGGCGATCCCTGTTTCAAAAATTCCAAAGTGGTATATTCTGTATACAACGATGATTTCAAAAAGCCTTTTCCGGAATCTTTCGCTAAAAAACTGAAAATCGATGGTGTAACCAATAACGATCTAAAGGTAGTAAAAGACAATACGGATTTCGAGGCAGTATCCAAATTAGCAATCGACTTTTCGGATGGAGTAATCCAGGGGAGTGAAACCGTCAATTCCAACTTATTAAGCTATGCTGGTGAAAAAGAAGGGATACATTTTCTTCCTTTTCAGTCGCCAGATCTCTATATAGATGCCTACAATGAATTTTATAATCTGATTCTCAAAAAATAAATGCGCCATATGAAATATAAAGTCATTCTATTCAGCCTGCTCAGTATTCTGATCCTGTGGGCATGTGAAGACAGTGTTGATGATGTAGGAATGGGAATATTACCCGA
The DNA here is from genome assembly GCA_031548005.1 of Bacteroidales bacterium. Lineage (GTDB taxonomy): Bacteria > Bacteroidota > Bacteroidia > Bacteroidales > Azobacteroidaceae > BNXB01. The sequence goes on along the minus strand of JAVBRK010000003.1, from coordinate 59,425 downwards.
TCAGGACAAGGTAGGAATTTATACCGATACCATTTATCTGAGCGCTTCGACTGTAAAATTAGATTCTATATATGCCAAAACCATCGAAGGGATGTTAGGCGAGTTTCATGACCCGGTTTACGGAGATCTGAAATCCAGTTATATTTGCCAGTTTTACGCCCCATCTAAGAATGTTTTTCCTCCACAAGACTCTATTGTGGGGAATAAAATGGATTCTGTGGTACTGAACCTCATTTATCAATATTATCTGGGCGATTCTTTAGCCCCGATGGAAGCAACTGTTTATCCGATAGTCAAATCCCTTGAAAAACATTATTATACCAATATTGATCCAACCCAATATTGTGATATGAATACGGTTCTCGGGCGTCAGGGCTATACGGCAAGAAATCTTGCAGTTTCCGATTCGGCCAATGCTGCGAACAGCTATATTAAGTCATTGTCTATAAAACTTCCATACGCATTGGCTGAAAAATTTTACAATGAATGGCTGAAGCCGGCACCCAACGCATACAGTTCATTGGAAGCTTTCGATCAGTTCTTTCCGGGAGTATACATTGCAAGCACCTTTGGAAGCGGAAGCCTTATTTATCCCTATGCTACTTACATCAATGTCCATTTCAACCGTTTAAAGACGGTAGCAGATTCGAAAGGAAACGACAGTACTTACATAACACCGGGAGTAGCCCGGTTTAACGTAACCAAAGAAATCATACAACTGAACAGCTATCAGAGTTCTATGGACGAACAACTTCTCCAGCCCAACGAAGAAAGAACGTACATCAAAACTCCGGCTGGAATTTTCACAAAAATAACCGTTCCGATTCCTGAGATCATCAAAAAAATGGGAAGTAAAAAATTCACAAATGCCAAACTGGCTCTGTCTTGTTTTGGGAATGAATACTCCGGATACAAATTCGGAATTCCCGGAAAGGATTCAATTAATTACCTGAATAATAATCAGTTAAAAATGCTATTAATCAATAAAGACTCGGTAAAAACTTTCTTTGAAAATAAACAGGTGGCCGACAGTAAAACGACTTATTCTACTACCTTTTATAATTACACCTATAGTTTCGGAAATATTTCGTCTATGATTCAGAATGCAATCAAGGAACAACCCGATAAAAATCTCGAATTACTGGTTATTCCCATTCAAACACAATATACTACGACTTCAACTTCCAGTGGAACTGTAGCTGTAGATTATTCTTCATCTCATCTGTTATTTCCCTCTGCTGTTAGTCTCCGAAAAGATAAGGAGCATTTGAAGCTGGCAGTAACCGCTACCGACGGCTGGAAAGATAAAGACTGATAGAAACCTATTAGACAGGAAAGAAGGTATTAAATACCGACCAGTTCTCCTTTGCCCTGGCGGGTAATAACAGGCTCGTCTCCGGTGCAATCTACAATGGTAGAGGGTTCTAAACCTCCATACCCACCATCGATCACAACATCGACCAGGTTGCTGTATTTCTCATAAATCAGCTCCGGATCTGTGCTGTATTCTACAATTTCGTCATCATCGTGAATGGAAGTTGTCAGGATGGGATTTCCCAGTTCTTCTACAATTGTCCTGATAATAGCATTATCAGGAATACGAATCCCCACTTCTGTCCGGTTTTTATAAATTTTAGGGAGATTAGTCGTTGCATTCAGAATGAAAGTAAACGGGCCGGGAAGATTCCTTTTCATCAGCTTGAATACCAAGTTATTCACTTTAGCATATTCACTGATATTTGCCAGATCGTGGCAGATAATGGAAAGATTGGTTTTGGAGGGATTGATATTTTTCATTTTGCAAATCTTCTCTACAGCCCTTACATTCAGGGCATCGCACCCAAGAGCGTAAACCGTATCTGTAGGATAGATCGCTAACCCACCATCACGCAGGATGTCGACAATCCTGCCCACATCCCGCATATTGGTGTTATTTTCATATAGTTTGATAAACATCAGCCATATATAATTTTACCATGTTCATCTGTAAACTCATCCAGACTTTTACTGTACTGGTTCATGGCCCGCAAACTCATTCCCATACTTGAAAAACCTCCGTCGTTATACAAATTCTGCATGGTTATCCTGCGCGTGAGATCGGAAAACATTACAATACAATAGTCTGCGCAATCGTCTGCAGAAGCATTGCCTAACGGCGACATCTTTTCCGAAAAATCAAGGAGATCCGTCATTCCTTTCACCCCACTGCCGGCAGTCGTCATGGTCGGTGATTGGGAGATCGTGTTGACGCGTACTCCTTTTTCCCGCCCGTAGATATACCCGAAGCTACGGGCAATCGACTCCAACAACGCTTTGGCATCCGCCATATCATTGTATCCGAAAAATGTTCGCTGAGCCGCAACATACGAAAGGGCCAGAATAGAACCTCCTTCGGAGATTGCATCCAACTTCTTGGCTGCCTGCATCATTTTATGAAAAGAAATAGCTGAAATATCCAACGTTTTTTCGAGCAGGTCATAATCCAGATCGTCATAAGTTTTCTTTTTACGCACATTGGGCGACATCCCGATAGAATGTAAAACAAAATCAACAGGACCACCCAATATTTCCATTGATTTGGTAAAAACCAGTTCCAAATCTTCGATATTTGATGCGTCTGCCGGAAGAATTTCAGCTTTCAGCTTCTCACCCAAAGCGGAAATTTCACCCATGCGGACGGCTACTGGCGTGTTAGAAAGCACAATAGTCGCTCCTTCTTCCACAGCTCGTTCAGCTACTTTCCAGGCAATCGACATTTCATTCAACGCCCCGAAAATAATACCTTTCTTACCTTTTAAAAGATTATATGCCATAATTTTTTGGTTTGAATTATGGCACAAATGTAATGATTTAACATGACCGGACAAAATACTCTCCTGATTTACAGAAGACCCGAACTCTGTTTATTCGCGGAAATAGACCCGTTTGACACGTGAAGAAATAGAAGTCAGGATTTCATACGGAATCGTATCCAATTTTTTTGCAAGCTCCGATATTGAGATTGCTTTTCCAAAAATGACGGCCTCATCTCCTTCTTTGGCATCGGCTTGCGTAACATCGACCATACAGAGATCCATGCAGATATTCCCTATAGTCGGACATAAAACGTCATTAATCAGGACTGAAGTATTTCCATTTCCCAAGTGACGATCCATCCCGTCGGCGTAACCGATCGGAAGGCAGGCTATTTTAGAATTGTGCAGGACTTTCCCGGAACGATTATAACCGACCGTTTCTCCGGGACTGACATTCCGGATTTGTAAAATCCTGGTTTTCAGCACTGCTACTGGTTTCAGTACTTTTTCGTCGACAGCCGAAATTCCGTACACGCCAATTCCCAAACGAACCATATTCAGCTGATAATCGGGAAATCGGCTTATTCCGGCCGAATTAAGTATATGCTTCATCAATGGGTACATCAAGTACGATTCCAGCTCTCCCGATAAAGCGATGAATTTCTGTATTTGCAGGTGGGTAAAATTATCAAATTCAGGCGCATCACTGGCTGCCAGGTGCGAAAATACCGATCTGACTTTCAGGGATTGCTGCGACTTCAACTCCTCGGCTAATTCACGGATATCTTCGGGATCAAATCCCAAACGATTCATTCCCGTATTCAGCTTAATATGTACCGGATAATTCGTGATTCCGCGCCGGCCGGCTTCTTTGATCAAGGCGTTCAATAAACCGAAACTGTACACTTCCGGCTCGAGATTATAATCAAATAAAGTATTGAAAGCATGCACCTCCGGGTTCATCACCATCACAGGCATCGTGATACCTTCCTGGCGCAGTTCTCCCCCTTCATCGGCTACCGCCACCGCTAAATAATCACAGCCCTGATCCTGCAAGGTTTTTGCCAGTTCATAGGATCCTACTCCATAACCAAAAGCCTTCACCATACCAATCACTTTCGTTTCCGGTTTCAACTGGCCACGGAAATACTTGAAATTATGGACCACTGCATCCAGATCCACTTCCAACACCGTTTGGTGTACTTTTTCTTCCAGTTGCTCGGTGATCCGCTCAAACTGGAAGCTACGTGAACCTTTAATCAGGATAATGGAATCCGAGAGTTTATGCAATAATCCGGAGCTCAGAAATTCTTCTGTTGTATGGAAAAAATCTTTTCCCACGCCAAAAAGGTCTGCATTCCTCACCAGTTCCGGACCAATACCGATCAAGTGTCCGACCTGCTTCTGGTCGAGTAACTCCGATACATTCTGGTAAAAAGCCCGAGCCTCCACCCCCGACTGCAGAATATCGGAAAGAATCAATACCGGGATCTGTTTATGATCTAAGGAGCGTCTGGACATAAAATCCAATGCAATGGCCAACGAATTAATATCGGAGTTATAAGTATCATTAATCACGATATTATTCCGGACTCCTTTCTTCACATTAAGCCGCATTGCCACCGACTCCAGTTTTTCAAACCGTTCGGAAAGATTTTCGACTTCGGGCCGTAAATACAAGATCGTTGTCAGGCAAAGAATCGCATTTTCAATGGAAGCATCGTCCGAAAAAGGAATCTGTAAGTCGGCCTGCCGGTTTTCATAACGGTACGAGATCCGGGTCCGGATCCCGTCCCTTTGTATCTCAGAGATAAACACATCAGCCCGGTCGTCAGACACAGACCACCGGAACCGGAATTTATCAGGGTATTTTTCGCGGATGCATAAGTCTAGCATCAAATTATCCGAATTGTACAAAATTACATCACTGTGCCGGAATAAATCCAGCTTTTCCCTGCATTTTTCTTCCAAAGAAGTAAAGTTCTCCTGATGAGCATCTCCAATGTTGGTAAACAATCCGATAGTAGGGTGAACAACGGGCTCCAGCCGGATCATTTCTCCGGGCAACGAAATTCCAGCCTCAAATACACCCAACCGGGTTTCTTCATTCAATTGCCAGATAGAAAGAGGAACGCCGATTTGTGAATTATAACTTCTTGGAGAGCGAACGATATGGTAATCCTGATGCAACAATTGATAAAGCCATTCCTTGACAATTGTTTTTCCATTACTTCCAGTAATACCGATTACCGGAATATCGAACTGTCGCCGGTGATAGGCAGACAACTGCTGCAACGCCAGTAAGCTATCAGATACTTTCAGAAAATTGGCCTCCGGCATTTCTTGGCTATCCGCAGGCAGGTATTGAATAACAAAATTCCGAACACCTTTTTTATAGAGTTCCCGGATATATTTGTGTCCATCATTATGCCTGGTTACCAAAGCAAAAAATAAAGTTTCCGAAGGTTCTAAAAGAGAACGACTATCGGTCAGGAGCGTCCAGACTCCGGAATAGGTGCGGATGGGAGTCTCAGGAGCTATAATTCGGGCGATTTGTTCGATTGTATAGTAGTACATAATAAAAAATATCGAAATGTATTAGTTGAACAAGATACACTTCGATATTACAAAGTTATATAAAAAACTTCTTTTTATATCATTTTTTTGCGGATGGCTTCTGCTATTTCCTGAAATTCTTTCGTTTCCAACTTTAATTTCGGACTTCCAAAATAAATATCCGACTCTTTATTGATCGGAACCAGGTGAATATGTGCATGAGGAACCTCAAGGCCAATCACAGTCACGCCTACCCGTTTGCAAGGGATGGCCTCCCTGATCGCCTTAGCCACCTGTTTGGAAAATACAATCATGCCGGACAATATCTCATCGTCGAGATCGAACAGATAATCGGTCTCCTGCTTCGGAACAATCAATGTATGCCCCTTGGCTAAAGGATTGATATCTAAAAAAGCAAAAAAACGCTCGTTTTCCGCCACCTTATAACATGGGATTTCCCCTGCAATGATTTTACTGAATATAGTCATACGATTCTGAAATTATAAACAGGTAAACTTATTTATATGGATATTTCCATAATTTCAAAAGACAAGACACCGGACGGCACCTGTATTTCCACGACATCACCGACTTTTTTACCCAGTAATCCTTTGGCAATAGGTGTATTGACAGATATTTTACCTTCTTTCAGATTGGCTTCATTCTCTGCAACCAAAGTATACACCATTTGCTGGTTATTTTTTGTATTACGTATTTTTACCTTATTCAGAATCTGAACAATATCAGTCGAAATTTGGCTTTCATCGATCAGACGGGCGCTCGCAATCAAGCTTTTCAGTTGAGCGATTTTACTCTCAAGGATACCCTGAGCCTCTTTTGCAGCATCATATTCTGCATTTTCAGACAGATCTCCCTTGTCGCGGGCTTCTGCAATCTGCCGGGATATTTCCGGGCGTTTTACGGTTTCAAGGTGGTTGACATCTTCAAGCAACTTCTTATACCCTTCTTCTGTCATATAATTCACTGCCATGATAATTCTCCTTTAGTTTTATCTTTAGTTTTTACTTCAATGGTTTTTAATAAAATTCACGAAAAATAAAGAGAATTCCTGTCCTGAAGACCGGAACTCTCTTTATTTTCTCCTATCATGTACCTGCAAAGGTAAAGTTTTTTTCCCGACTTATCAAATATTTCCGACTGCTTTACAACATCATTTTATAAAACGGTCCACTTCTTTTTCTAAATGATCGAATGAGTCTATGCGTTTTACAATTTCTCCGTTTCTGTTCATCAAGAATGCAGTGGGTAAATTCTTCACGTTATAGTTCAACGCATTCTGGGAGTATACCGATTGTGGATCCCGCACACAAATCCAGGGCAGGTTAGCCGAAGCATTTTTCCAGAAATGCACATCCGGGTCGAATGAGACCTGATAGATCTCAAATCCCCGGGACTTATATTTTTCGTATATTTCATTCAGTTGGATATTATGAAAGGGTGATTCCTGCATCTGGTATGCTGTAAAATCAATCAGAGCCAATTTCCCTTTACAGGATTCAAACAAGGATATTTGTTTTTCATGAATATCCGGTAATTTCATTTCAAGATGTGCATTGGATTCAATCACATCGTATTCTACCGGGCGCTCTCCCCGGATTGCTTTCAAAGCCTGCAATGCCATGTTATACAAGTGTTTCGACCTGGCAGACTCGGGAAAATACTGATCCCAGCTTGTTGCTACAGCACCGAAAGCCTTATAATCCTCCTTGTCGTAGGGGTCGAAAATCAGCATCCCATTAATTTGCTGGAAAAGAGCAAAATAAGCTGAAGAAGACTTGGGATTGGTGTAGATATAATTTTTTGCACTTTCTTTATACTCATTAAGTACCGGAATGATCTGCTCCATATACTGATCGACCGTAACACTTCCGTCGTTATAAGACTTACGCAACTTGTTGTAAGCAATACTGGCTTTAAGTTGCGACATAGTCAACTCCTTAATTTTGGAGCATTCCGCAGATCCCTCCACGGCGTAACCCTGTGCAAAATTCGAAGCATTAGCCTGAATATCGACAACTTCCGAGCTATCAATCGCAATATTTATTAATTGAGCATCCAGCCTGAGCCTGTAAAAATCCGGTTCTCCGGAATTTAAATGCCTGAAATCAAAACTTCCTTTATCATCAAGTTTGACAGAGTCCAGCACATCGATCTTGGATATTCCTACGTGTTCGAAAAACATGGTTTTGCCTTTTCCCTCCGAAACATTTCCCCGGATGGTAAACCGCTTATCTTTTTCGCATGAAAATACCAGGAACAACAAAGCACAGGCAGCTATCATCTGCATTTTGAGACCGTTCATATGCTAATTTTGTTTAATCCCGCAAATATATGGAATTTTTTCGTACCTTTGTACGAATTTAAAGAGAAGAATATATTTTAGAACGATTATTTATGATTAATCCTATTATCAAGACGATTGATTTGGGTGATGGGAGGACCATTACCCTCGAAACCGGCAAATTAGCAAAACAAGCTGATGGCTCTGTGGTGGTACGAATGAATAACACTGTATTGCTGGCCACTGTTTGTGCTGCAAAAGATGCCAATCCAGGCGTGGACTTCATGCCTTTACAAGTTGAATACAAAGAAAAGTTTTCTGCTTTCGGACGTTTTCCAGGCGGATTTATGAAACGCGAAGGACGGGCTTCGGATTATGAGATACTCACCTGCCGCTTGGTCGACCGCGCATTACGTCCTCTTTTCCCTGACAACTATCACGCTGAAGTTTTTGTGAACATTATACTTTTTTCTTCCGACGGACAAGATATGCCGGATGCACTGGCAGGATTAGCAGCATCGGCTGCTTTGGCTGTTTCGGATATCCCTTTTAACGGACCCATCTCCGAAGCACGTGTAGCACGTGTAAACGGAGAATTTGTCATCAATCCGACTCTCGATCAGCTTGAGAAAGCCGATATGGACATTATGGTAGGAGCTACCATCGATAATATTATGATGGTGGAAGGCGAGATGGAAGAAGTATCGGAAGCCGAAATGCTCGAAGCGATCAAAATAGCTCACGAAGCAATTAAAAAGCAATGCCAGGTACAACTGGAACTTTCAGAAGCTGTCGGTAAAACCGTAAAACGTGAGTATTGTCATGAAGTAAACGATGAAGATCTTCGTAAAGACATTCATGAGAAATTATACGCCAAGGCGTATGCCATCGCTAAATCCGGAGCTTCCAAACATGAGCGCAGCGATGCTTTTGCAGCGCTTGTCGAAGAATATAAATCGAAACTAACAGAAGAAGAATTAGCAGAAAAAGCGGCGCTTATAGGCCGTTACTACCACGATGTGGAAAAAGAAGCCATGCGCCGTTGCATCCTTGACGAAGGAATGCGGTTAGATGGACGTAAAACTACAGAAATCCGCCCGATCTGGTCGGAAGTAGACTGTCTGCCTGGTCCGCACGGGTCTTCTATTTTTACCCGTGGAGAAACTCAATCCCTGTCGACCGTTACATTGGGTACCAAACTCGATGAAAAAATTGTCGATGACGTATTATGTCAGGGTAAAGAACGCTTTATGCTGCACTATAACTTCCCACCGTTTTCTACAGGGGAAGCCAGACCGCAACGTGGTGTCGGACGCCGCGAAGTCGGACACGGGAATCTGGCGCACCGCGCTTTAAAGAATATGATCCCGGACAACTATCCTTATGTAATCCGCATCGTTTCAGAAATTCTCGAATCAAATGGTTCTTCTTCTATGGCGACAGTCTGTGCCGGTACGCTGGCCCTGATGGATGCTGGTGTTACGATGAAGAAACCGGTATCGGGTATTGCCATGGGATTGATTTCGGAAAACAAAGGAAAAAACTATGCGGTTCTTTCCGATATCCTTGGAGATGAAGATCACCTTGGAGATATGGACTTCAAAGTAACCGGAACAAAAGACGGAATCACAGCGACTCAAATGGATATCAAAGTCGACGGGTTATCATACGAAATTCTTGAAAAAGCATTGAACCAGGCTAAAGAGGGCCGGATGCACATTTTGGGTAAAATGCTTGAAACCATCGCTGAGCCTCGTGTCGACCTCAAACCGCATGTACCACGTATCGAAGTGGTGATTATTCCTAAAGAATTCATCGGCGCTGTCATCGGCCCGGGTGGAAAGATCATCCAGGGAATGCAGGAAGAAACCGGCGCAACCATTACCATCGAAGAAATCGACGGTTACGGACGGGTAGAAGTTTCTGCCGGAAATAAAGCATCTATCGACGCTGCATTAGCGAAGATCAAAGGTATTGTTACTGTTCCTGAGGTAGGTGAAGTATACGAAGGTAAAGTACGGTCTATCATGCCCTACGGATGCTTTGTAGAGTTCCTGCCCGGTAAAGACGGCCTGCTGCATATTTCCGAAATCGATTGGAAGCGGCTTGAAACCGTGGAAGAAGGTGGAATTAAAGAGGGGGATATGATTGAGGTCAAATTGGTTGACATCGATCCTAAAACAGGAAAATTCAAACTCTCGCGTAAAATATTGTTGCCCCGTCCGGAAAGACCGGAAGGACAAAGCAGACCGGAAAGGCCGGAAAGAGCGTGATTTGGATAATTAAAATTTATTTGTAACTTTGCATCCGCTTTACGCAATCTCTGACGGGAAAAGTGAGTTGCTCGTGTATATTGCGATTTCGAATAATACAATTAAAAGCTTAATAAACAATGGATTTAATTAAAATTGCAGAAGAAGCGTTCTCAACAAAGAAGGAACATCCTGCATTCAAAAGTGGAGATACTGTAACAGTAGCCTACCGAATCAAAGAAGGCAATAAGGAACGTATTCAGCAGTATCGTGGTGTAGTGATCAAAATTGCCGGACACGGCGATAAGAAACGATTTACTGTTCGTAAAATGTCTGAAAGCATTGGTGTTGAACGGATCTTTCCGCTTGATTCTCCTTTTATCGACAGTATTGCTGTTAACAAAGTCGGAAAAGTACGCCGTGCTAAGTTGTACTATTTGCGTAAACTGACCGGTAAAAAAGCACGTATCAAAGAAAAACGAGTTTAATTATCCCAATTAAAGCCTCAAATAAAAAAATCCTGGAAGAATTTTCTCTTCCGGGATTTTTATTTTATCCTACTGCCCCTCCCATTCAGTAATAACTATAGCCCAAACCATATTTCTATCGATTCGTTCTAAATTCTATTCTTTACGTTGAAAAATTGCAAAGTTGTAAACTACAATTTCAGCTTCCAGAACAGATTCCGGGAGGTGAATCGAGCCGTAAATCCGCTTTACATCTTTCATGCCCTGTGGCATACTATTCAAATGAAACAGACCGTTTTTTTCAATATACGACCGGGTAAGAATCGTCGTATCCGCACAAGCAGTATAGAACAAGACTTCGGACTTCGTGTTCGGACGGCAACCCAGAACTTCAAACGATAGTTCCAGACGATCCCCCCTCTCCCAGGAAATGGAGTCCAACTCGAAAGAAATGGTATTTTGTAATCTGGATGCCGGTAGTAGAACATAAGAACACGGCCCTCTCCAGATATTCACACGGCCCTGTTCTGTTGCCAGCCTGGTTTCTTCATCCAATTGCTTTTGTAGTTTTTCTGATAGATCGGAATAACGTTTGGAGACCTGGTCTGTGATCTTGAGAAACTGATCTAAATGGGCGTTATACCAAACCAAGGAAGTATCGAATTGCTGTTCGGTTATTTTATGTTTCCGAAATACGGAATTCAGTAATTCCTTTCTGTTTCCCGAATCATTTTGAAAAATGAGGTAATTATTTTCAATCTCTGCTTCTGCCAGATTCAGATCGTAGAGAACATCGGCCATCTTAGCGTCTGTCAACACCCAGGAAGGTCGGTCGGAGCATGCGGGCAATAAGAACAGTAAAAGCAAGCCGGCTACAAAACGATCAAGGCTCAATTGTCTTTTTTTCAAAGCTTTGAGAAAAAGTTTTTCTATAAAACAAAAATAAAATAGCAATGCCTACACTAATAGAAGCATCTGCAACATTGAAAATATAGCTGAAGAAAACGAAAGGTTCCCCTCCCACTCCCGGCATCCAGGAGGGCCAGTGAGTTTCAAAAAGTGGAAAATAAAACATATCCACCACCTTTCCATGCAGCCAGGTCTCGTACCCTCCTCCTGGAGGGAACATCACAGCAACCTGCGAGGGAGTACTTTCGCTGAACATAACCCCATAAAAAATACAATCAATAATATTTCCGACAGCTCCGGCAAAAATCAAAGCAATACAGAGGATGTACCCAAGATTAAAATTTCTTTTTATCAGGAGATATAAGTAATAAATAATTGCAAATGAAGCCATGATCCGGAACAGGGACAAGAAGAATTTTCCCATGACCTCGATCCCCATCGCCATACCGGGATTTTCCACAAATCGGATGATAAACCATCCGGCAATACGGATCTCATCGTATAGCGCCAGGTGGGTCTTAATCCAGATTTTCAAAAACTGATCGACCGTCAATACCAATAACACAACAACAATAGTCAGAAAACTCTTGGAAACCCTCATTTACTTCTGGCCCATTTTAGCTTCAATACTTAAAGTTGCATGTGGTACGGCCCGCAGTCTTTCTTTCGGGATCAGTTTGCCGGTCTCACGGCAAACTCCGTAAGTTTTATTTTCGATGCGTACCAAAGCCGCTTGCAGGCTTTGAATAAACTTCATCTGCCGTTGAGCCAAACGACCCGCTTCTTCTTTCGATAGCGTAGCAGCACCTTCTTCCAAAACTTTGAAAGTAGGAGATGTATCGGTTACATCATTTCCATCGGAGTTCATGATTGTAGCCTTCAACAAATCATAATCCCGTCTTGCAGAATCTAACTTCTCCATTATAATCGCCCGGAATTCTTCCAATTCGGCATCTGAATATTTCGTCTTTTCGCTCATGGTATTCCTCCTTATAATTTTTATTCATTAGAACTGAATAACTATTCAAAAGTAGTATTTTTATTCTAATCTACAAACATTATTATACTTTTTCGATCTTGACCAATAATTTGAATTCATCAAAATCCAACTCTGTACCTTCTATTAAATTACCTAATATAACATCATTGGCAAGCACTTGGTTTGAGATATAGTTTTTAAATTCGGCTACTGCAGCGGAAATACGCTCATCCGACTGAACTACAACGTTTATTTTATCTACAATCTCAAAACCATTTGCTTTACGGATATTCTGAATACGATTAACCAATTCCCGTGCCAAACCTTCCCGATGTAAGGCATCAGTAACCGTAATATCCAGAGCTACTGTCAGTTTTCCTTCATTCGCAACCAACCATCCGGGAATATCTTCCGATATAATTTCCACATCATCGAGTAATAGCTCAGCCTCTTGTCCGGCGACAGGAATATTTATTTTTCCTTCTTTCTCCAGCCGGGAAATCGACTCCTGGGGCAAACCGACAACAGCAGCAGCCAGGTCTTTCATAATTTTTCCATAGCGGGGACCCAGTTTTTTAAAATCAGGTTTGATTTTCTTCACCAGGATTCCGGTCGAATCGTCGATATATTTAATCTCCTTGACATTCACTTCATTCAGAATCAAGTGCTGTATCGCCTCGATGGCTTCTTTCTGATATGCGTCCATGACCGGGATCATCATGGACGAGAGTGGTTGACGCACCTTAATATTTACTTTCCGACGCAAAGCCAATACCATGGATGAAATATCCTGAGCGATTTTCATCCGCTCTTCCAGATCGTTATCGATCAGCAGGCCATTGACTTTTGGAAAATCGACCAGATGAACAGAGGCTACCGCATCCCTGCCAGTCACACGAACCAGGTCGATATACAGTTTATCGGCATAAAACGGCGCTATCGGAGCCATCAGCAGGGCAATCGTTTCCAGACAGGTATAAAGCGTCTGATAAGCTGAGAGCTTATCCTCATCCATTTTTCCACCCCAGAACCGTTTCCGGTTAAGACGGACATACCAGTTACTCAGGTGGTCGTTTACAAAATCGTTGATGGCGCGGCCGGCACGTGTGGGTTCGTAAGTTTCGTAAAACTCATCCACTTCTTTTACCAATGAGTTCAGCAGAGAAAGTATCCAACGGTCGATTTCAGGACGCTCATTATAAGGGATTTCCTTCTCCTTAAATTCAAAACCGTCGACATTGGCATACAACGCAAAAAAAGAATATGTGTTATACAATGTTCCGAAAAATTTCCGACGGGCTTCTTCGACCCCCTCGATATCAAACTTCAGGTTATCCCAGGGCGAAGCGTTGGTAATCATATACCAGCGTAAAGGATCAGATCCGTATTTTTCGATTGTTTCGAACGGATCGACAGCATTACCGAGCCGTTTCGACATTTTATTTCCATTTTTATCCAGTACCAGTCCGTTGGAAACGACCGCCTTGAACGAAACGCTGTCGAATATCATTGTAGCGATGGCATGGAGCGTAAAGAACCAACCCCGTGTCTGATCGACTCCTTCGGCAATGAAATCGGCAGGATAGACAGTTCTTCCGTCAAAAACTTCTTTATTTTCGAAAGGGTAGTGAATTTGGGCATAAGGCATGGCCCCGGAGTCGAACCAAACATCGATCAGGTCGGACTCCCGCTTCATCGGCTTTCCACTGTCGGAAACCAAAACAATCTGGTCTACAAACGGGCGGTGAAGATCGATATTCTCCACAGCATAATTGGCGGCGGAAAACTCTCCCGGTTTGAAATCAGGAAACGGATTCTTATCCATAATTCCCATTTTGACCGACTTATCAATTTCCTTCATTAACTCTTCGACCGAACCGATACACTTTTCCTCCTGGCCGTCTTCCGTACGCCAGATAGGCAGAGGCGTGCCCCAGTAGCGACTGCGGCTCAGATTCCAATCCTGCAGATTCTCCAGCCACTTACCGAAACGACCTGTACCGGTCGATTGAGGCTTCCAGGTGATCGTATCGTTCAATTCCATCATGCGCTCACGACAGGCGGTTGTACGGCTAAACCAGCTATCGAGCGGATAATAAAGCACCGGTTTATCTGTTCTCCAGCAATGAGGGTAACTGTGGGTATATTTTTCAATCTTGAATGCCCGGTTTTGCTGTTTCAGCATCACACAAAGATCGACATCCAATGTCGGATCGTTTTCGGTCAATTGATTGTCGTATGAATTTTTGACATACCTTCCGGCGAACTCGCTGTATAAAGGCACGTTCATCCGCGATTTCAGGAAATCCGGATCAAGATCTTCCAGAGCAAAGAATTTTCCGGTCAGATCGACCATCGGGCGACGCACTACATCTTTATCGATCATCATCAACGGCGGAACATTGTTTGCTTTAGCAACACGATCATCATCTGCGCCGAAAGTCGGAGCAATATGAACGATACCGGTACCGTCTTCCGTAGTCACGAAGTCTCCGGTTATCACCCGGAATGCACCTTTACCGGGGTTGACCCAGGGGATCAGTTGCTCGTATTCCATCCCGGCCAGTTCGGCCCCTTTCCAGGAAGCCACGATTTTGAACGGGATCAGCTTGTCTCCGGGTTTATAATCGTCCAGGTTCAGTTCCACCGCTTTTTCATTGAAGTGGGAGAACACCAGATCCTTGGCTATCACGGCTGTAATCGGTTTGCCCGTATAAGGATTGAACGACTGCACGGCAACATAATCGATACCAGGCCCCACACACAGAGCCGTATTCGAAGGCAAAGTCCACGGAGTAGTAGTCCAGGCCAGGAAAAACGCCTCCCCGAACTTTTCCATCTCCGGTTTCGGATTCAATATTCTAAACTGAGCGGTGCAGGTGGTATCCTTTACATCGCGGTAACACCCGGGTTGATTCAGTTCGTGCGTACTCAACCCTGTTCCTGCAGCCGGGGAATACGGTTGAATCGTATATCCTTTATAAAGCAGTTTCTTTTTGTACAGTTCTTTGAGCAACCACCAGAGCGTTTCAATGTAACGGTTATCGTAGGTAATATAGGGATCGTTCATGTCTACCCAGTACCCCATTCTGCGGGTCAGGTCTTCCCATTCACGGGTGTATTTCATAACATCTTCCCGGCAGGCGGCATTGTATCTTTCGACCGATATCTTTTTACCGATATCTTCTTTGGTTATGCCTAAGGATTTTTCGACACTGAGCTCCACCGGAAGACCGTGGGTATCCCAACCGGCCTTACGATTCACCAGAAAACCTTTCATCGTTTTATAACGGCAGTAGATATCTGTAATGGAACGGGCGATGACGTGGTGAATACCCGGCATTCCGTTTGCAGAAGGCGGTCCTTCATAAAAAACGAAAGAGGGCGATCCTTCCCTGATTTCCAGGCTTTTTCTGAAAATATCGTTTTCGTCCCATTGCTTCAACACTTCTTTGTTTATATCCGATAGGTTAAGCTGGTTGTACTCGGTGAACTTTTTGCTCATATGATACTAAAAATCTATTTAATAAATGATTGTGTTTCAAAAAAAACAGGCACAAAGGTAATAAAATTCTCATTTTATTCCTTACTTTTGTCTAACTTTTGAAAAGATAATCCATGAATTTGAAACAAGCCAACATCCTTGTTGTTGATGATGATAAAGATATTCTGACTGCTGTTCGCTTTCTGCTGAAGTCTCACGTGAACAATATCCTGACCGAGTCCAAGCCTGAAAACTTAAGACGGATCCTCTCTGAGAATTCTTTCGACATCCTGATGCTGGACATGAATTTCAACAGCGCCATAAACACGGGCAATGAAGGATTATACTGGTTGAGGCAGGTACGTGAATGGAATCAGAAAATTGCCATCATCATGATTACGGCTTATGCCGATATTGACCTGGCAGTTAAGTGCCTCAAAGAAGGTGCAACCGATTTTATGGTCAAACCCTGGCATAATGAATCTCTGCTTGAGACTATCTCGGAGGTTCTGGAGAAACAGGGGCCATCGCAAAAAAGAACGAAACCAACCGAAAATCCATCCGGACCAATGATCATCGGAGAATCGGAGATCATGCAGGATCTATTCCGGAAAATCGAGAAAGTGGCTCCTACCGATGCCAATATCCTCATTTTGGGTGAAAACGGAACCGGAAAAGATCTGATCGCCCAATCGATATACCACCTGTCGCAAAGGAAAAATAAGCCTTTTGTCAAGGTCGATGTAGGTGCATTGACCGATACATTGTTCGAGAGCGAGCTTTTCGGGCACAAGAAAGGAGCATTTACCGACGCGCGGGAAGACCGGGTAGGACTTATCGAAGCGGCGTCGGGAGGCACCCTCTTCTTAGATGAGATCGGAAATATTTCCCTGCAACAACAATCCAAGTTATTAACCGTATTACAAAACCGGCAGGTAACGAGACTCGGAACCAACACTCCGATTCCGGTAGATATCCGGCTTTTATCGGCCACGAATGTCTCTTTTTCTGAGTTAGCCAACGAACAACAATTCCGTAAAGACCTGATATACAGAATAAATACTGTAGAAATAACCGTTCCTCCCTTACGTCAGCGCGGGAACGACATTATCCTTATTGCCGAACATTTTCTGCGGGTGTACGAAAAAAAATATCTGAAAGGGAGTATTCATTTATCAGAAGCGGCCCGGAAAAAGCTGATGGACCATACCTATCCGGGCAATGTCAGGGAACTACAATATGCCATAGAAAGAGCTGTTATCATGACCGATAACGATGCTTTAAAAGCGGATGATATTGTTTTTTCTCCTATTGAAAAAAATCAAACGGAAATCCCCCTTCCAACGCATAATCTGGAGGATCTGGAACGAAGCACCATCGAGCAGGTCATCGAAAAACATAATGGGAATATTTCCCGGACAGCCAAAGAGCTGGGATTAACCCGGGCAGCGCTTTACAGGAGGTTAAACAAATACGATATCTGATTTTGAACTACAAACTGAACATCATCCTGTTATTCATTCTGAGCGTCGTATCAGGCGGTCTGTCGGCCTATCTCTTTGAGCAGGATAATTACATATGGGCTACCATTTTACTAATCATTACCATTTCCCTGATCATTCATACATTGAATAGCATTTTAAAAATTTTCCGGGATGTGGACGATTTTTCAGAAGCAGTCCGTTACCGGGATTTTTCCAAACGTTATCCGCAGGGGAAAGGGCTGAAAAACCATTTCTACCGTAATTTTAATACCATCAGCAATATTTTCCACGATCTTATCCGGGAACGGGAAGTTCAGCAATATTACCTGACACGCATGCTGGAACTGGTGGATACCGGGATCTTCGCCTACGATGAAGAAACAAAAGATACCCTTTGGATGAACGACTCGATGAAAAATATGTTCAATATTCCTTATCTTAAAAATGTAGAATGGCTGAAGACCCGGAATACAAAATTATACGATGAACTGATCAACATTCCATTGGGAACAAATCGCTTAGTAACGATCAACGCGGGAAAACAAAATATCAAAACCCTGACCAACGCATCACGGTTCCAGACAGAAGGTAAAACTTATAAACTGATCGCATTTCATAATATCAGCTCGACGCTCGAAGAAGTGGAAGCAGGGGCGTGGAAAGGATTGCTGAATGTCATGACTCATGAGATTATGAACTCCATCGCCCCGGTATCTTCTTTAGCCGATACGCTAAAAAAGAGAATCGAAGAAATCAAAAAGGAACGGGGAGACCGGTTGATCCCGGATTTCGAAGACTTCGAATTTGCCATGGATACAATTCACCGCCGAAGTGAAGGACTGTTGCGCTTTGCAGATACTTACCGCAACCTGAGCAAAACGATTACCCCGGAATTACATCCTGAGAATCTGTTCGACTTGCTGCAATCGATTTACCATCTGATGAATCCGACTTTGGAGCAGAAAGGGATTTTTTTAGAAGTGGAAACAGCCGATCGTTCTGTGACCGCATCCATCGATCGGAACCTGATCGAACAAGTGTTGATTAATTTTATTACCAACGCCACTCATGCGGTAAAAGAGGTACAAGAGCCTCAAATCATGCTATTTTCGGGTATTTCCGGCGAAGGAAACCCTTACATTACGGTAGCCGACAACGGGTGCGGAATCTCTCCCGACAATCTCGATAAAATATTCATTCCTTTTTTCAGCACCAAGAAAACAGGCAGCGGCATCGGATTAAGCCTGTCCCGGGAAATTATTAAGTTGCATAAGGCTAACCTGAAGCTGCAAACCAAAGAAGAAGAAGGAACCGCCTTCACCATATTATTCGCCCCTTCTGTGCAATGAATCTTTTTTTTTTACGTTATAAGTAGCATACATATCCTAAAAGCCTGATGAATATTCGCTACATATTATTGTTATTCGCCTTTGTATTTCCGGTTATGATCTTTGCTCAAAAATCCAAGATTTCGGGAAATGTTACCGATTCGGAAGGATTACCGATCGAATTGGCCAGCATCCATGTACGCGGAACAATGAACGGGGCGATAACCGATGAAAAAGGAAATTACTCCCTGCTCGTGAACTCCGGAGATTCCTGTACTCTGGTATTCTCCTGTCTCGGATACAATAAAACCCAACGAGTTATCCTTTCTGTCGACGGAGACATGGTCGTCAGCGTCCGGATGCGCAGCCTTTCCTTAGAATTGGAAGGCGTCACCGTAAAATCCAACCGGATCGATATGAACACCAGCCAACGGCTCGACCCGTCGAAAGCCCGTCTGGCAGTCGATCCCTATGGAGGAAGTATCGAATCCATGATCGTCACTTTCGGCATGGGTGTTTCTTCAATCAACGAAACTTCTTCACAATACATGGTGCGTGGAGGAAATTACGATGAAAATATCGTCTATGTCAATGGGATCGAAGTATACCGGCCTTTGCTGATCCGTAGCGGACAACAGGAAGGATTGAGCTTTATCAATCCGGACCTCATTGGAGCCGTCGAATTTTCGGCCGGGGGATTCGATGCCCGTTACGGTGATAAGATGGCCTCCGTACTGGATATCACATACAAAAAACCGTCAGCCTTTGAAGGAGCCGTTACCGCCAGTATGCTGGGAGGAAACGCTTATGTGGGCAGTAGCTCCGGAAAATTTACACAGGTTACCGGATTTCGTTACAAACGGGGAACAACCTTGCTGAATACGCTCGATACCGAAGGAAATTACGATCCTACATTCATGGATCTGCAGACTTATATGTCTTACAGCATCTCCCCTAAAGTCGAGGCGGGTTTCCTGGGAAACTTTTCCAAAAACACCTACAATTTCACCCCTTCCACAAGAAGCACTTCATTCGGGACTTTAGAAAAAGCGGTCAATTTCGATGTTAGTTACGACGGAGGGGAAGTCGATGAATTCACTACCCTATTCGGCGCAGGCATCCTGAAATATAAACCATCTGAAAATACCAGCTTAGGACTCCAGCTTTCCGGCTTTCAATCGCAGGAAAGCGAAACCTACGACATCAGAGGAAGATACTGGCTCAGCGACGTGATCGAAGCCGATAATGAAATACAAAAAATACCCATCGGAACCGGTAAATTCCACGAGCATGCCCGGGACCGGCTTCACTCGGAAGTGATCAACTTATCGCATATCGGCTCCCATAAATTTACAAACAATACGTTGCTCTGGGCTTTGGGATACCAGCGGGAAATTATCGACGACCATATCAAAGAATGGGATATGCGCGATTCTATGGGATATTCCATGCCCTATGAGGAAGAGCGGCTGCGGGTTTATTCTAATCTGTTTTCTGAGAATGATCTTCAATCCAGCCGGTTCTCGGGCTATCTGCAGGACACATACAAATTCCGTACGGAGTTCGGATTGTTCTCGGCCACCCTGGGAGTCCGGGCAAGTTACTGGGATTTCAACAAAGAGCTGATCATCAGCCCGAGAGGATCCATCGGTTTTGTACCCACCCGCAACCAGAATCTCACTTTCAGGCTGGCCTCCGGATTATATTATCAGTCCCCGTTTTATAAAGAGTTCCGGGTGAGCAATACCGACGAAAACGGAAATTCTTATATCACACTGAATGATGGTATCAAATCTCAGCGCTCCATCCATTTTGTACTGGGAAACGATTACGGTTTCAAGCTCGATGACCGTCCCTTCAAGCTGACGACAGAAATGTACTATAAAAAAATGGACGACCTGGTACCCTATATTGTCAACAATGTTAAAGTAACCTACTATGGGAGTAATGTAGCCACAGGCTACACTGCCGGCTTAGACATGAAACTTGCGGGAGAATTTGTTCCGGGAACCGATTCCTGGGTGAATTTTTCCCTGATGAAAACAGAACAGGAATGGAATGGCAGAAAAACTCCTCTGCCAACAGATCAACGCTATAGCATTTCGCTCTTTTTCACCGATTACTGGCCGAATTACGACCGGGTTAAACTGAGCCTCAAAGCCATCTGGGCAGACGGGCTCCCCTACAGTTCGCCGGATTATATCTACGAGCCCGGATTCCGGTCGAAAGCCTACCGCCGGATCGACATCGGAATGGCTTACCGCATCCTGGCGGAAGAAGACGATATCCGCAACCGGAGCCTCTGGGGAACTTTCAAAAATATCTGGATCGGTTTAGATGCTTTCAACCTTTTGGACATTAAGAATGTCAGTTCCTACTCCTGGATCCCCGACATCCAGGGAAGACAGTGGGCCGTTCCCAACTACCTTACCGGACGTCAGTTAAATATCAAGCTTGTAGCTGAATTCTGATCAACGCGTTTCAGAAGTTTCTCTTACTTTCCGGATCAGAGCATCCAGCTCCATCACTTTTTCGGGATGTTGTACCGCAAGGTTGTTCCGTTCACCGACATCCTCACTTAAATTATAGAGTTGAGGGTTGGGATCGGCCCCGGTTTCTGTATTTGTCCACGGCCAATAAGCCTCACGATCGGACGGAACGATATATTTCCAATCGCCCTGAATCACGCTCAATCCCATGACTCCATATTCCATCACGTATTCACGGCCTTTATCGTCTTTTCCGGTCCAGGCCTGTAACTGATCGAAACTATCGGGAGCGGCATTATCCGGTAACTGCTGTCCGGTAAGAGCTGCCATCGTTGCATACATATCTACCTGCGAAACCAATGCCGGAGAGGTATTGGCTTTCATCTTCGCAGGCCAGTGAACTATAAACGGCACCCGTGTTCCGGCATCGAAAGAACTGTATTTACCACCCCGAAGAGGTCCCCAGGGTTTATGATCTCCCAGTAACTCCACAGCCTGGTCCTGATAGCCATCGTCGACTACCGGACCATTATCGCTGGTAAGAATAATCATCGTATTTTCCAACAACCCATTTTTTTCCAGAGCAGCAATAATCTGACCGACCGACCAGTCGAACTCCGCGATGGCATCCCCCCGGGGGCCCATCCCGGTCTTGCCGGAAAAGCGTGGGTGAGGAACCCGCGGTACATGAATATCATTCGTTCCGAAATACAGGAAAAATGGTTTATTTTTGTTAGTCTCTATAAAATTAACGGCCTTGACAGTGATACTATCGGCAATATTCTGGTCTTGCCACAAAGCAGTTTTTCCTCCCCTCATATAGCCAATACGACTCACTCCGTTAACAATGGCCATATCATGTCCATGACTGGGTCTCTGCACGGTCAGCATTTCCGGATGATCTTTCCCTAAAGGTTCTCCTGGAAACGGCTGATCATAGCTCACTTCAATCGGGTCATTGGGATCAAGATTTGCAACCCTTTGATTTTCAAGAAAGACACAAGGAACCCGGTCGCCGGTGGCAGCCATTATATAAGAATAATCGAATCCGAGTTCTTTCGGTCCGGGAATCAGCAACCCATTCCAGTCCTGACCATTCTCATCTCCGATACCGAGATGCCATTTCCCGACGACTCCGGTCGTATAACCTGCCTGTTGCATCATCCGGGGCAATGTTTCCTGCTCCGGCTTAATGATGGTAAAAGCGTTTCCACGTGCAACCCCGGTATCATTGCGGCGAAAAGCATACTGTCCGGTCAGAAGCGAATAGCGGGAAGGGGTACTGGTCGATGCTACAGCATGAGCGTTGGTAAACCGGACTCCGTTGCCCGCCAAACGATCAACATTGGGAGTTTCCACCCGGGTAGCCCCATAAGCAGCCAGGTCCCCGTAACCAATATCATCGGCCAGGATCATCACCACATTGGGCTTCACAACAGTATTTTTTTTAACATTTTTGTCTCCACATGCCGAAAAGGCGGCCAGAGCAACCAACCCAGGCACAGAAATACAGATTTGTTTCATATGTAAATATTTATTTTTCAACATTTAACGGTTTTGCAAAGATATATTTTTTTACATTTTCTTATCGTCTGTATCTGTATTTACTTCTACATTCAACCAATTATTTTTTACAAATGCAAGATAATCCAACTGATCCAATTTGGGTCAAAAGGAAAACCCAGTTGGAAAATCTCAAGCGAACAATTTAGTCACCCGGCAAACAGGTTGTTAAAATCAAGAAGCACAGAACTGAATGGTCTTACCATCGTTATTTATCCAGTTGAATATGATAAGTAACGAAAAACTAATTGTTTCAAAAAAGTTTGAACGGAATCAACTCCGGTAAACGCCCTCCTTTCCCAAACAAACTTTCAGAATATATTCGAGGTATTCCATCCGGACAATTCTTTCCAATGCAACATTCGTTTTTCTCTTTTCTGCTGCGATTCGTTGCAGGTTAAAAGTGACTTCGTCTTTTTTGAGTCCGGCTGTTCCGAAAGTCAGATCTACATGAGGAGAAATAAGATCGAAAAATTCTTTTGAGACACCATAGTCTGTAAAAGGAAATGCAAAAAGTCGAAGCTTTTGAGGCACTAACTGCCGGATAAAATCAAGACTTTCTTTGGTTTGCCGGAGTTGCTGTTCTACCGGTTCCTGATAATAAACCGGATGGTCTACACTATGAGCTCCGATAGTAAATCCCCTATTACTAAGATTCAAGATTTGATCTTTAGTCATATAGGGCTGTTGTTCTTCTAAAAATAATCTCACGGCTTCCTGATCCAGCCATTGATTCAGAAGATCTTTATCGTGGTAGCTTATTGAAAGGATTGTTTTCCTGAACTCATCGGCCAGTTGATTCGTCAGGAGCCTGTTTTCAAGGATCAGGCTCGCCTGGTACCTGTAAAAAAGATTCTGATTGCCGACAAATTCGGAATTGATAAAAAAAGTAGCCGGAATGCCTTTCTTATAGAGAATCGGGGCAACGATATGATACATTTCCTGTAGTCCGTCATCGAATGTCAGGTGGAAAACTTTTTTATCGCGCTTTTCTCCTTTTAGAGTGATATTATATAACATTTGAGCATCGACCGGTTTATAATATTTGAGGAGAAAATCCAGATCCTTTCTAAACTCCCGGATAGTTTTTACAGAATACAGGTGCTTAATGTGAGGGGGAGGTGTATCGGATACAATATGATAAAAAGGCAGCAGCAAGTGTTGCCGGGATATATTTATTAATAATCGGAGAGGAACCATACATTGGGCTTTAATCGCAAATACAGTTGCTCCTGCAAAATTAAATTAAATAATCGAGATACAAACCATCCGGGGGCAGGGACTCAAGCTGATTTTTTAGAAATTACAACCGGCCTTTAACAGCTGCAACCGCCAGTAATACACCAAGAACAATGCCTAAAACGGCTGCAAACAACACCTGGTAATCAGTAGGCAGAATAAATGTAATGGTATGGGCCGGTACCCAGAAGTACGGGATTGTCTTTTTAAAAACAAACCCCCACTGCACTTTCCAGTTCAAATTCGCCAGATAATGACCGAATGGAATGGGCTTCAGCAGACAGGAGAGTTTTCCTCCATTGTTCAGGATATGAGTATCCGTAATTTTATGAACAGTCATAAAAACCGGAGCAAACGAAGTATTCATCATCAAACTGATACCCAGCGCCCCCAATAGCTTTTGCCAGGTAAATGCGCCCGCCATGGCGGCTACAGCGCCCTTCACTCCCAAATATTCGACAATAGCCGGTGTACCCAGAGCATAGACTTTCATAGCAAGGGCGATCCATACACCCAATAGTCCCCAGATTACAGCTCTCGGAAGAACACCGAACCCGGCCTCATTATAACGACCGGTCTTTATTCGCAGCCCTAACATTTCCCCTGTTGTTGCCAGAATTGCAAACTTCAGAAAGGCCATCACAAAAGCATGTTCGGAATTGAAGTGTTTATACCACTCAAATAATCCCGGTATTAAAATGAATGGAAGGAATATACACACCAGGCACAGGACAAACAAAATATCTTTTTTCATCGGCAAAAAGCATTAGAATAAAGCAAAAATCGATGCAAATATAGATATTTAAAATAAAAATAGCTGTTTTTAGGGAAAAATTAAATTACAACTCTTGAAAATGGGGCCATATCCAACGATGCAAACTCCCGATGCAAATACTTGAAATAACCGCTTACCGCTACCATAGCGGCATTATCGGTGGTGTAAGCGAAAGGAGGTATAAAAATATTCCAGTGATATTTTACGGCATCATCTTCAAATGCCTTGCGAAGTCCGGAATTGGCAGAAACCCCCCCGGCAACAGCAATTTCACGGATTTTAAGATCTTTGGAAGCCCGGCGTAATTTATTCATAAGTACTTCAATAATCGTATACTGAAGAGAGGCGCACAAATCAGACTTATGTTTTTCAATAAAATCCGGATCTTTTTTCAATTCATCGCGAACTAAGTAAAGAAAGGAAGTTTTTAATCCGCTGAAGCTGAAATCATAACCCGTCACTACCGGTTTACTGAACTGAAATGCCGCCGGATTTCCTTCTTTTGCAAGACGATCGACAACCGGTCCTCCCGGATATCCCAATCCCATCACTTTGGCGCACTTATCGAAAGCTTCTCCGGCCGCATCGTCGATTGTCTGGCCGATCACTTCCATATCATTCCAATCACGAACCAGAATGACCTGGGAATTTCCTCCGGATACCAGCAAACAAAGGAATGGGAACCGGGGATGGCGTTCGTCGGCCTCGTTCGCCTTGATGAAATGAGCCAGGACATGAGCCTGCAGGTGATTGACTTCGACCATCGGAATATTTAACGCCGAAGCCAGACCTTTCGTAAACGATGTTCCTACCAGTAAAGAGCCTAACAATCCCGGCCCACGCGTAAAGGCGATCGCACTTAATTCCTCTTTCCTCACACCGGCCTGTTTCAGCGCTTCGCTCACCACCGGAACAATATTTTGCTGGTGGGCCCTGGAAGCCAGTTCTGGCACCACGCCGCCATAAGCTTCATGGACTTTCTGACCGGCTATAACATTTGATAATATAACGCCGTCGCGGATCACTGCAGCAGAAGTATCATCGCAAGAAGACTCTATTCCCAAAATCGTCACTCCCATTTCATTCATTCATTTTAAATAATACTTAAACCGTAAACGGATGATGTTGTCTACCGAATTAAAGTCGTCATCAATCGTATTTCTGGAAAATTGCAGCGTATAAATCCCCTCAAAGCGCATTTTATAGTTCAGGCGGTAACCGACTCCCATACGGAAACGCGTCCGGTTGGCAAAACGTTCATTGATATCCTGGGTGGTAGACAGGAACAATTCCGTATCTCCGATAAAATACCACATCTTATCTTCAAAATAAGACTTTTTATTCACCGGATAAATCACTTCCGCCCGCAGGCGGATACGATTGCCGATATCCCAGTTATCAATAGCCCTATCATAAGCCCAACGCTCCTCAAGACGTACCAGAAAACGCACCTGGGGCCTCAGGGCGGGGGTAAGATAAATCCGGGAACCGACCATTGCACGGACTTCAAACGTACTCATTTTACGCCCCTGCAAAGTATAGGACAATGGTACCGAGGTTATCAGATCGATATGCGGATTCAAATTGAACTCAAAAGCAGGAGTCGAGTTCAGGCTGTACCAGTAACTTCCTCCTGAAACCAGGGTCTGATAACTCAGTTCATCCTGGAAAAGGAAACGTTGCTTATAAGTGTAATTCAGTTCGGCATCCATCCACAACTGGCTGTCGGAGGTTGTCTGTGAGCAGACACCTGCTCCATTTATAAACAATAAAGCAGCAATCAATACAGATTTAAATTTAAACATCCCGGACCAATTAAGATCAATACGACTGATCATCCTCAAAATTCTTTTTCTCACACATTGATGTTATAATGCCTAAAACTCAGGAAAAGTTCAGGCTCCAGAGTTAATCGTACAATTCATCAATGATTTTTTTATACTTTTTCTCAATAAATGCCCGTTTGATTTTCAACGTATTAGTCAGTTCCCCCGATTCAATGGAAAATGGCTCCGGAAGAACAGCAAACCGCTTGATTTGTTCATAACTGGCAAATTCATTCTGAATGCCATCTATATGAAGCTTCAACAAAGAATAAATCAACGGATTGCGGCATAAATCCTCAAAAGAATCATAAATAATCAGGTGCTTATGGGCATATTTTTCCAGTTCGTTCATATCCGGAACAATCAAAGCGGTCACATACCGCCTCTGATCTCCGATCACCGCTGCCGTTTCAATATATTTATTACTTGCTAAACGGGTTTCCAGCTGCTGAGGAGCAATATATTTTCCATTGGAGGTTTTATAGAGGTCTTTGATCCGTTCGGTAATAAACAGGTTGTTATCATTGTCCAGCATCCCTGCATCGCCTGTCCGGAACCAACTATCCGGCGTAAAAACACGACCGGTTTCCTCCGGTTTCAGGAAATATCCTTTCATAACAGTCCCTCCTTTTACCTGGATTTCGTTTTCCTCTCCGATGCGGACTTCCAATCCGGGCATCACACTTCCGATACTTCCCGGTTTAAATCCGGTTTGAGTATAGCAACTCACGGTCGCCGTCGTTTCGGTTAATCCGTAACCATAAACCAGCGGAATATTGATGGATTGAATAAACAGGTTGATATCATCCGAGAGGGCGGCTCCGGCGCATGGATATATGATTCCATTCTCAATCCCGACCTCTTTTTTTATCCGGTTAAATATCAAGCGATCATAAAGCCGGAATTTCTGCTGCAACCACCAGGGGGCTTTTCGTTCCTTATTCCGGTAATCCAGATTATACCTGCGTCCGGTTTCGACAGCATCTTTAAATATTTTTTTAAGAATAAAACTGTAATTTTCAATTTTCTCCTGCACTCCGGCATATACTTTCTCCCAAAAACGCGGAACACTGCACATTGCCTGCGGACGAACCTCTTTCATCGTTGTCCGGATCTCTCCGGGATTTGAATTAATGGCTAATGTGCAGCCCTTATGAAGACAGAAAAAGGACCAGGCTTTTTCAAAAATATGAGTCAGGGGTAGAAAGCACATGGACACGAAACCCTCCGGAAGATAATGAAGGCGAAGATCGTGTATCTTCATAGCTTCCTGGTAATTAGCCTGAGTCAACATCACTCCTTTAGGCTCTCCGGTAGTCCCGGAGGTATAAATTATATGAACGACATCCTCCTGTTCGGTAGTATTTTGCAGTTTTTCTACCAGGGCAATTTCATCCGGTGTGACTTGATCTGCATGGATGAATTCATCGAAATAAACTGAATTCGTATCGTTCTGCGACTTTTTAATCCCACGGTCTATCAGAACCAACTGTTTTAAAACCCGGCTGCTTTGTAAAACAGCCCGTGCATGGTCGTACTGGACCTGCTCCCCGACAAACAAGAGTTCTATCCCGGCCTCTTCGACAATATAAGTAATCTGAGGTATCGATGAAGTTGCATACATGGGAACCGCAATGGCCCGGTTGGAAAAGGCTGCAAAATCGACATAAAAACAAACTGCATGGTTTTGTGCAAAAACTCCTACACGGGATTGGTTGACAATTCCATTCCGGCAAAGCGCATAAGAAGTCAGCTTTATCTTTTGAGAAAACTCCTCCCAGGAAACAGCACTCCATTGCTGAGTTTCTTTATTTCTGATCCGTAATGCCTCTTTTTTTCCTAACTCTTTGGCTTTCTGGTGAACAAGTTCCGATAAAAAAGGATATTTCATAAAAACATTCCAAGTAATAAAAGCTACAAAAATACTGTTTTATTTTTAACTTTGCGCAAATTTAACGGACAATATGAACCTCGACAACCTATACTACGATAGTATCGACCTCTTGAGAGAGCTTATTAAAATCCCTTCAATCAGCAGAGAAGAGGAAAATGCAGCCTCCAGACTGGAACAATATATGAAGTCACAGGGCTTAGAAACTTCAAGATCGGGAAACAACTGCTGGGCAATAGCTCCCGGATTCGAAGAGAGCCGGAAAACCCTATTGCTCAATTCTCATATCGATACGGTCAGGCCGGTATCCGGATGGACCCGGGATCCATTCTCAGCAGAGGAGGAAGATGGGAAAATCTATGGCCTGGGAAGCAACGATGCCGGAGCAAGTCTAACTTCCTTGTTACACACTTTTATTGCGTTATGCAATACAAAACAATCTTACAATTTAGTATTCCTGGCGTCTTGTGAAGAAGAAGTTTCCGGAAAAGGAGGAGTGGAAAGCGTATTACCGTTACTGCCTCCCATCAGTTTCGGCCTGGTCGGAGAACCCACCGGCATGCACCCTGCCGTTGCAGAAAAAGGATTAATGGTACTGGACTGCTCTGTTTATGGAAAATCCGGACATGCAGCCCGGGATGAAGGAGAGAATGCTATTTACAAGGCGATTCAGTTCATCGATTGGTTCCGGAATTACCAGTTCCCGTTACAAAGCAATTGGCTCGGTCAAGTTAAAATGTCTGTCACTACGATTACAGCAGGCACCCAGCACAATGTTGTTCCCGACTGCTGTAATTTCACGGTCGATGTCCGCACAAATGAATGTTACAGTAATAAAGAGTTATTCGGAATTATTGAAAAAAACTGCGGATGTGAAGTCAAGGCACGCTCTTTCAGGCTCAATTCTTCTTCAATCCCAACCAATCACCCCATTGTAAAAAAGGCCCGGTTACTCGGTAAAATACCATTCGGATCCCCTACTCTTTCCGATCAGTCGTTGATGTCTTTTCCCACGGTTAAAATAGGACCTGGTGAGTCATCCAGATCACACACAGCAAACGAGTATATCGAAACTTTCGAAATCAAGGATGCTATCGAACTGTATTTCAAATTATTAAACCAATCACAACTATGAAAGTACACCACATCAAACATCACCAAATTGATAAAGAAAAGTATAACCATTTTATAACCCAGTCTCCTCAGGGAACAGTGTATGCCATGTCGTGGTATTTAGATGTGGTAAGTCCGGGATGGGAGTTGCTCGTCAGTGAAAATTACAATATGGTCATGCCTTTGCCCGTAAAAGAGAAATTCGGAGTAGAGTACGTGATTCAACCTCATTTCTGTCAGCAATTGGGTGTTTTCTCCAATAAAAGTATAGATGTAGCTTCATTCGAGCAGTTTGTTTCAGAAATACCTTACGGATACTGCAATATTCTGTTCAATGCCGGGAACGTGTTCGAAAATCGCTCTACCAGGTTACGTCAGAATTACCTGCTGGTATTAAGCCAGGATTATGAAACCATTCAGGGGAGATACAAACTTAATTGTAAACAGAATATTAAAAAAGCCGAATCCTGTGATTTTATAGTCTCCATCGATACAGATCAACAGCAATACATACAAAACCTTTCTGTCCATACGCCTGATTCGATTGATCTATTCAAAAAGCTCCTGAAAGAGGCCCGGAAAAACGAAAAAACAGAAATCTGGAGCGTCCGGGACCAATCAGGCCGGATCTTATCGAGCGCCTTGTTCCTGCACTGGAATAAACGGGCTTATTACCTGATGCCTTTTTCTTCTCCCGAAGGACGTAAGAATAACAGCATGACTCTACTAATCGATTGTTTTATCCGTCACTATGCAATGTCCGGTCTGACTCTGGATTTTGAAGGTTCTTGTGTCGATCGTATCGCCCGGTTTTACGAAGGATTCGGATCCATGTACGAATTATATCCGGTAATGGTAAAGGAGGATCTTATTTCGAAAGTTTATTCTTTCCTGAAAAGGAAATCACCGAGGTCGACGGTTATTTCATGATTAAAACCGTAGCATAAGCTGAAATTCCCTCTTCCCGGCCTACAAATCCCATTTTTTCAGAAGTGGTCGCCTTGATGGAAATATCTCCGAAATCGACATTCATCACTTCGGCCAGACAGGTTTTCATCTGAGGAATGAAAGGATTGAGTTTTGGCTTTTCCGCACAGACAGTGGCATCGATATTTCCCAGCTCATAACCTTGGGAGCGAATCAGTTCCATTGTCCGGCGTAATAATATTTTACTGTCTATATCTTTAAATTCTTCTCCTGTATCCGGGAACTGGAATCCGATATCCCGCAAATCGGCAGCGCCAAGCAAAGCATCGCAAATCGCATGGATCAGTACGTCTGCATCGGAATGCCCGTCAAGTCCCCGCTCGTGCTCCATCCGGATGCCTCCCATCCAGAGTTCACGTTTTTCAGCGAAACGATGGACATCATACCCGAATCCAACTCTTATTTTTTTCAAAACGATTCCTATTATAATTTTATTTCATCAGGCTTTTTAAGCCTTCCATATCGAAACTTAAGCTGAAGCGCAGGGTCTGATCCAACGGATTGGATGGAACAGTCGAAATCAGGTAAGCAACGTCCAACTGAAATACATTCATCCTGAAACCGGCTCCCAATGAAAAATACTGACGGTTTCCCTTGTTCGGACTTTCGTAGAAATATCCGCCACGCACCATAAATTTCTGATCGTAGGCATATTCAGCTCCAACAGACCACATGATTTCTTCAAATTCTTCCTTAGCTCCTCCGGGAGCATCGCTGAAAGATTTAAAAATACCGGTAATCGGAGACATATCGTTATATTCCTGAATCGCGGCCTGCTTCTCTTCCTCTGTATCATATGTCCGGGTATACGGACTGGAAGGAACCAGGTATTTATTCAAATCCAGATTGAAAGCCAACGAGTTATAATCATCAAGAGGGTAAAGCAACGATCCTCCTATACGTAAATTGGTTGGAAGAAAAATAGACGTGTTACCATCGTTATACGATATTTTATTACCGATATTGGAAACATTGAATCCCAACCCCAGTAATGACTCGCTACTACCGATCATGATGTACTTATTGTAATATCCGGCCACATCCGCCGCAAAACTTGTTCCAGGAACAAAATCTTCTTCCACTCCACCACCAAGGTCGGAATAAATGTACCGGAAGTTAACTGCTCCGGCAAAAGTTTCCGACAACTTCAGGGAGTAACCCAGGTCGAGCGACATTTCATAGGGCGAAGTCGTATTGTAAATGTCGTGAGTAACCGGGTCGGTCAGGGCAATCGATCCCAAAGAAAAATAACGCAACGACGCTCCGATTGCATGACGGTCGCTATCTCCCAATTTATAATAGCCCGAGACATAAGCCAAATCGATATCGTTGACCAGACTTCTTAACCACGGAGTATAAGACAGTCCGATCCCGGCCTTACTGTATGCAAACGGATACTTGGCAGGGTTCCAGTATTGTGAATAAATATCCGGATCGGTCGCTGCTCCCACATCTCCCATCCCCCCCCCACGTGCATCGGGAGCAATGGTTAAAGAAGGCACTCCGACGATCAGAGGGTTAAAACTATCTTTATCTCCTTCAGCGTGGATCGTCAAAGACAAACACATCAATCCGCAAATTATCGCTATGATTCTGATTTTGTTCATTCTAATTTATTTGTAGTATGTAAATAATAACTGGAAAGATCCGGGTTTATTGCCCGAGGATGATTATTTTTTTAGCTTTGGTGGCTTCTTTGCTACTGCCACTGCTGACTTCGGCGCGGTAAACGTACACACCGGGATTTAGCCGGGCGCCGTTATCCATACACAGGTTCCATTCTACGCCATAGTATTTCATCCAGTCGGATGAACCACTTTCGGTATGTGTCCAGCAAATACGTCCCATCATATCATAAACCCGGATGGTCACATCGATTATCTGGTCGGGACGATCGTGAGACAACAGAAAAGTAGTCGATACCTTGGCCGGGTTTCCAGCCGCAAGCACATCGAATAACTGCGGTTTCAGGCCTTCCACTACTGTAAAGTTCAGAGAATCCGTACTGGAATTATTCAGTAAATCCCATACTTTAAACGTTAAAGAGTAATCGCCGGCAGGCAGAGCATACTCCGGAGGGATCGCAAACCGGACCTGCCCCTCGCCGAATATTTCGGAAGTCGATTCGAAGTAAGTATTCAGGTTATAAGTATAAGTACGAGGCGCTTTAGACGAATGGTTGGTAATCTGGATGGAAATTTCATGTCCCAGGCTGCTTCCACTGATATTGATTCCATCTTCATCATATACCTGTGCTACAAAATAGGGAGTCTCATTCACCTTATCTCCGTCTTTGAATGTGACTGCATTCAGATACATGGCTTTGATTTCCGGACCATTGCCGGTATTATCAGGCAATTCTCCCGAACCGTTGAGGACAAATTTTTCAAACGATCCCTGTGCATCCTGATTGTTAGTCTCATCGAATGCATACAGATTGATTTTCCCATTTTTATCACTGTATTCGATATCTAACGGGACTTTAAAAGTGACTGTAAATTCGCCGTTTACAACCTTAGCATTCCCAGTAAAAATCGTACTGGTATAATCATCAAAAACAAAGTACTTTCCAAAACTATTGGTACTTAAAGACGATATGGCCTGTTTGCCGTCAAAAGCAGTCGTTTTGATCGAGCCATTAAAGCCGGACAAAGCACTTCTTTCTCCATCTGTAATCCTCCCAGTCAATGTAATGGTATCCAATGCTTTGAATTCAAACACCTTGCCGTCTTCTACAGGAGTTCCATTCACTGCATCGACGCGAATGCCCAGTTCCGGGAAATTCAACTTCAATGCAGGATCACCTAACAACACATAATTCAATTTGTTGCCATCATCATTCAGGAGTTGGTTTTTACTGATTTTCAGAATATCGCCCAAACGCATGACCTTACGGTTCTCCACGTCAAAAAGATTGTGAATGATACGCTTGTTAATCGAGTCGTTACCATCGACATAAACCACACGGGAAGTCGTATACAAGGCAATCCCCCCACTCTTTTTATTCTGAAATACGGCTTCTCCGGCCGAATTACTAACGCCATCGAACCATCCAAAATCGCAGGTAGCTGTAATCCACAGAGGGAGCTGCTCGAACGACATCTGGTTCACATCGTTGATATTTAATAATTCTTCGGATGTCAGAGAAGTGGTACTGCCATGCCCTACATAATTGAACAGGAAACATCCGTTTTTCAGTGAATTCATCATCTTATTCCGGCAATCGGGGTAAGTTTTCTGTCCATTGGCCGTCGCCGGTTTGTACGCATCTTCATAAGCTTTTGTCAACACAAACTCAGGATAAGTCGAATCTAAATAAGCCGCCAGACGATTGGCCTGTTCTCCGTGAATAAATGTATCCTCATTTGCACTTCTATCATCCGCAGCAAACGTAATGGCATTTTTCCAGGATCCGTACTGCCGGCTATTCATATAGGAGATGACTTTGTTGACGGCATTATCAGCCTGCTCTCCGGAACTAACAGGAAAACGTCCGATCCCCAGGTCCAGTTTATCATTTATAACCCAGATTCCTTCGTTATCATCTAAAAAACCAAAGTAATCGTCTGTTCCATATGATCTGGTCTCATCAACCGATTCTGTCACCTGATACGTTAATAGATAGTATCTCGGGTCCATACTCCTGGTACCCTGGGTAATGAAACGATTATCGAATATACCGTCGCCAAACAGCAACAAATATTTCGGTTTCTGATCATCCGACGCTGCCCGGTCGTAGAACATTTTCATAAAACGCCGGTAAGCCGTAGCATCCGGAACACCGGAAGAGAACTCGTTAAAAATCAGATTAGCCTGAACCACAGTGACCTGCAATCCTGAGTTTTTCCGGTGAGCCTCTGCCAGCACTTCCGCCTGGGAAAGAAAAGGCTCCGGAGCCAGAATAATCATTTCAGTCTGCTCCAATCCATGTAAATTCTGATTTTTAATTTCTCCGAGCGATTCCGGCACCTTAAAACTCTTACTGAGATCGACTAAAGCAAATTCCTTCAGCGTATCGTTCGATTGCACTCCAAAGTCTAACTGGCTCCCGGAGAGCGCCGCATCGATCTTTTTTGCATTATAAGGATCCGTAATATCGAAAACCAGGTGGTTATTCGCTGCATTACCAATGGTAAAACCGGCATTCCGGTTCCGGCTATCCGTATTTCGGAAGAACATGCAATTACTTCCGTACGATTTCAGTTGACGGGTGGTATTCAAACGAATATAGTCGAGAAAGGCGGTGGTCTGGCCAGTCTTGTCGTAAGAAACCTCTACAGCGATATCTTCAGACGGATTATTCCATGCTCCGGAAGGATTCACCCAGCGTGCTTTCGCATAATTCCCTTTAGAAGCATCCGTCGGAGAAACCCGGGAGTCGATGACCACATCTCCGTTCGCTTTTAATGTCAGAGAAGGGTACTGTCTTTCGAGCGGTCTTGCTGCAAATGCAAGTGTAAAATGAGCCGAAGTGATACCCGGCACATGAAACGAGAACGAACGGGTATTTTTCAGGATAAAGTTTTCTCCGAATAATTCCCGGCCGGTATTGGCGATTGTAACCGAGTCCCGCTCCCAGACCGTATAATCATTGAATTCCGAAAAAGTGATATCTGTTTGCTGCACCGAAGGCTGAACAGGCATTTCTTTAGGAGCATCCTCTCCTTCCGTCATAAAATAAACGCCGTAATTGGCATACGGATTATTTTCATGCACAAATCCCGAACCTGAAAGCGTCCATTTCACTGTTCCACGGCCATAAAATAACAGGTAATCGCCTGCACCAAAAACGCCATCCGAACCTTTATTAATATAAACTGCAATTTCCTGCAGATCATCGACATAAGGCTTACTGAAATCCTCATCTAACATCCATCCTCCCGATCCGTAAAGCTTCACTTTAGAAGGATCGGAAATGCCCATCTTTTTAATATCTTCGTATGATAGCTTGTAAAAGGTATTGTCCGTAGTTTTCAGTTTGATCCATTTCCCGGAAGCCAACCTGGAAATGGCGGCATAACGCGAGCCATCGTTCATTCCCCGGACCTCATACGCCGAACCGAAAGTCCATGCGGCAACCAGCATGGACAAGATGCCGTATTTTATTCTATTTTTCATTTTATAATACTTACCTGACATAAAAATCGAGTACCTTCCGGTCACCGATATATCCTTGCAAATGATCGTCTATTTTTACCCCTCCTATTCCTGCCGGAGTTCCTGTAAAGATCAGATCTCCAATCTTCAGGGTAAAGAAGCGGCTTACATATGCAATAATCCGGTCCACTTTAAAAATCATATCTTCAGTATGACCTTCCTGTACTTTTACTTCATTAATATCAAGATGGAAAGATATATCATCTACCTCTTTTCCCAGAGTTTCCAACGAAACAAACTCTCCTACCGCAGCAGAGTGATCGAACGCTTTACTCAATTCCCAAGGCATACCGCCACCCCTCAACTTCTTTTGTAAGTCCCTTGCTGTAAAATCGATCCCTACTGTGACCTCATTATAGTACCGGCGAGCAAACCGGGATGCAATATTTTTCCCCAACCGGTCGATTCTCACTACAATTTCCGTTTCGTAATGCATTTCCGCACTAAAATCCGGAATAAAGAACGGTTTACTGTCTTTCAATAAAGATGAATCGGGCTTTAAAAAGATAGTCGGTTCGTCAGATATTAACGTATGAAGCATCTCTTTATTGTGAGAAGCATAATTCATACCAACACAAATAATTTTCATTCTATCGAAGCATTGAGCCTGTTAAACATCACTGCCAGATGGGCATAGATGGAAGTATTCTGTACAACCACCTGCTCAGGCACACGGATACGATAGGGGGTAAAATTCCAGATAGCCTTAATACCTCCTTCGATCATCCGGTCGGCAACATGCTGTGCATTATCGACAGGTACAGTAAGAATTCCGATCTCCGCCCTGTTTTTTTTCTGTACCTCCTGAAATTGTTCAATAGAGTAAACCGGAACCCGGCCAATTGCCGTTCCACACAATTCAGGCTTTACATCGAATGCTGCAACGACATCCAGTCCATACTGGCTAAGTCCGGAATCGAGCAATAAAGCTCCTCCCAGACTTCCCGCACCAAACAAGAACGCTTTATGTAATACCGTAAATCCCAGAAAATCAGCCAGGGCTTCAATTAACGATTCAATATCGTAACCGACCCGCGTTTTCCCGGAAACATTCACATAAGATAAATCTTTTGCAACCTGCGACGGGTCTACATTAATCTCTTTCGCAATCTGGGTAGACGATACCAATACCTCTCCCTTCGACTTCAGGAGCTTCACATAGGCCAGATACCAGGGAAGCCTGCGCAACGCCGGCTCCGGAACTTTCCAGTTATCTTTTTTTAAGCGTGATACCATGAATAATTAGGTCATAATTTTGAATGCAAAGTTAATACTTTTGAAATAAAATATGCAAATTCCCCGGTTTGGCTATAATTAAGTTTAACAATTAACATAAAGGGTGTTTTTTATGTCATTTTGGCAATTTTATATCAATACTAATTTGTAATTATGCACCAACTTTGCAGCGCTTTCTCACCACTCTTTTCTTAAGAGGCTAAGTAAGAAAAATTACATCATACACCCATGTTATTAATGATACATATATGTTAGGTTTATCAAGAAAGTAGTATTTGCTGAAAATACTCACAAATTCCCAGAATATTGAAATAAAGACGACTATTAAGCTATTCATGCATCGTAAATTCCACACCTGGGCTTAATAAAATCAGGAATTTAATTTAATTTAATAAAGTTTAAGTATTTTACATTACAATTATTTCAATCACCGGGACATATTTTGTTTTCAATTGTTATTTCCTTAGTAAATAGGATGCATATATTAAAAACTTATACACATCGAGAAAATTATATATTATATTAAGACAGCAAAAAATACAATGGCCAATACGAATATCATAACTGTAACGTCACCCTTATTACCCGAACTGAATTCTCTCATTCCGTATCTCGAAGATATCTGGAAAAGAAAGTGGCTCACCAATAACGGGCATTATCATCAGGAACTGGAAAAAGCGCTTTGCGAGTACCTCGGGGTAAAATATATTTCTGTATTCTCAAACGGGACTCTTGCTTTGATAACCGCTCTCCAAGCTCTGCGTGTTGTTGGAGAAGTAATTACAACTCCATACAGCTTCGTTGCAACCACCCACTCGTTGTGGTGGAACGGAATAAAACCGGTGTTTGTCGACATTGAACCGGATACTTTAACATTGAATCCGGATAAGATAGAAGCGGCGATTACCCCTCAGACGACAGCCATCCTGCCCGTCCACGTTTACGGAAATCCCTGTAATATGGAACGGATACAGGATATTGCGGACACTTATGGGTTGAAAGTCATTTATGATGCAGCTCATGCATTTGGCGTCACAAAATCCGGACAATCGGTCCTGAATTTCGGAGATCTGTCGATCCTGAGTTTTCATGCCACGAAAGTTTACTCTACCATTGAAGGTGGTGCAATCATCTGCCATGACGAAAAGATGAAAAAACGTATCGATTACCTAAAAAACTTTGGATTTGCAGACGAAACGACCGTTGTTGCCCCCGGGATCAATGCCAAACTGAATGAGGTACAGGCAGTGTTCGGTTTATTATCATTAAAGGAAGTCGACCAGGCGATCCTGAGGAGAAAAGAAATCACTTCTTTTTACAGAAAGAGCCTGGAACCTGTAAAAGGAATCGGCTTACTACCGGAATTGAAAGAGATCGTTACCAATTACGGCTATTTTCCCATTTTTGTCGATGAGAATAAATACGGGATGTCCCGCGATAAACTTTACGAAAAAATGAAGAACAACGGGGTATTCGGAAGGCGCTATTTTTATCCGTTAATCAGTGACTTTTCCACCTACAAAGGGCTACCCTCATCGACCAGGGCCAACCTGCCGGTAGCTTACAAAGCTGCAGATCAGGTGATTTGCCTGCCATTACACCACAACTTGGAAGAAGAGGAGATAAAAAGAGTTATCGAAGTAATAATCAAATAGACTACCGGTCATTCGTATGAATAAAATTTCAAATGTTACAGTTTTAGGCGGAGGGATTTTAGGAAGTCAGATTGCATTTCATGCCGCTTACCGTAACTTCAATGTCGTCATTTATGACTTAAGTGCAGACCTCTACAATAAAATTATCGCGCAATTTTATCTGTTGAAAGATTTTTATATTCAGGAAGCCCATGTTTCGGAAAGCGATATGGAGGAAGTTTTCAATCGTATTTCTTATTCATTCGATCTGAAAGAAGCTGTAGAAGATGCCGATCTGGTGATAGAAGCTATACCCGAGAACAAGGAAATGAAGCAGGAACTATATCAGAATCTGGCTCAGGTAGCTCCTCAGAAAACAATCTTTGCAACCAATTCATCGACCATGCTTCCCAGCAGCCTGGCAGGTTATACCGGCCGGCCGGATAAATTTCTGGCATTGCATTTTGCAAACCTGTTGTTCCGTTACAACATCGTGGAAGTCATGGGACACCCCGGAACAGATCAGAACATATTCCGCACAGTGGTAGATTTTTCAAAAGAACTTGGAATGGAGCCAATTGAAATAAAAAAAGAAAAAAACGGATATGTTCTCAATTCCCTTTTAATTCCGCTATTGTCGGCAGCGTCCGAATTATTCATCACCGGAGTTGCAGATATCGAGACCATCGATAAAACGTGGAAAATGGCCACCGGGTCACCGGCCGGACCTTTCCAGATTTATGATGCAATCGGTCTGAACACAATTTATAACATTGCTCAAAACGGAGATGTGAAAAGTAAATTGTTTGCTCATTTTCTAAAAGAGAATTACATCAACAAAGGGAAAATGGGATATCTCAGCGGAGAAGGATTTTATAAGTATCCTCCAAACAACGATATAAATGTATAAAAACAAGAAACCCTGCTTTGAAAGCATCGGCCAACGGACGGTATGAATAATACGATGCACGAAAAGTTGATCGCATCAGACATCAGGAAATTACTATGGGAGTATTCGGTACCGACCATATTAGGCTCCCTGGTGGTTGCTTTTTACAACCTGATAGACAGTATATATATTGCATATGGACCCGGACTCGGAGAACATGCCATCGGCGGATTGGGAATCGTTCTTCCGGTCATGACCCTGGTTATGGCCATCGGGTCTCTTGTCGGCGCCGGAGCTGCCAGCAGGATATCAATTTACTTAGGGATGAATTCCAAAGAAACAGCAGAAAAGGTTGCAGGTAACGCCTGCACCTTAATTGTCTTGTTTACGGGTGCGTTTATCCTTTTTATGTACTCATTTATAGATCCTGTCCTGTATCATATCGGAGCAACGCCAGCCTCTTATCCCTATGCTCATGAATTTCTGATTTACTATTTGCCCAGTTGTATATTTTTCAACCTGAGCTTTGTTTTATGCGGTATCATACGTGCTTCCGGATATCCGAAAGCATCCATGTATATTATGCTAGCGGGAGTTATTGCGAATGTATTGTTGGCTCCGGTATTTATTTTTATCTTTCACTGGGGCATGAAAGGTGCGGCATTAGCGACGGGAATATCCACAATTATCTCATTTTCACTGGCTGTTCTTCACTTCCGGAAACCTTACATTTCGTTACAAATATATAAAAATAATTTCTTTCCCGATCCCAAAATCACCTGGTCTATACTGAGTATAGGATTATCGCCTTTCATCATACAATTTGCAGCATCTGTCATCGTATTTATCATCAATAACCGTTTAAGGATCTATGGAGGCGATCTGGCGATCGAGGCTTATACGATAGCAAACCGGTTGACACTGATCATTATTCTTATCCTTTCGGGTTTAGCCCAGGGGCTACAACCTATCCTGGGCTACAATTGGGGTGCGGAAAAGCATGACCGCGTTAAATCGGCCATGAATCTGGCCATGAAAACCGGAATGTATATCGGTGCATTTGGCATGATTATTGGTGTATTTTTCTCCAGATGGGTGGTAAATATTTTTAATCCAGGGGAGGATCTTGCATCTGAAGCTGTTCAGGCTCTACAGATTACGTCAATAACGCTTCCGCTTAGTGGTATCCAGATGGTCATATCCATTTTTTTTCAATCAGTAGGAATGCCAATAAAATCAACATTATTGAGTTTGTCAAGACAATTTATCTTTTTAGTTCCGGCTTTATACCTTTTACCTCATTTCTGGGGGCTGAACGGCGTGTGGAAAGCAATTCCCGTGTCCGATCTTTTTTCGACTCTACTGGCAATCGCCATGTATTCATGGCAGAAAAGTAGTTTTAAAACACATGGATAAAACAAAATATATAACGTTTAATTTACACGAATGAAATCAAGTAGAGAACTATTTATCTTATCTCCATTTGAGATGCCGGATGTAAATCTGGCCTTAAAGACAATCGATGCCGGAGCCTATCCGGTTCTTCATTTAGGAAGAAACAAATCTGAAGCAATCAATAACCTGGATAAACTTTCCAAGGCTACAACCGAACCTTTTGGAGTATGTTTTGTAGAAGAAATGTCCACAACCATTAAACTCCCTCCCAATGTCGATAAAATTATTTATCCATTCGGGATGAGCCTGCCATACAGCGAAAAAACAGAACGGTTTTGTCAGGTACATTCGATGGAAGAAGCGCAGGCTGCCGTAAAATCCGGCCTGAAAAACCTGATTCTGAAGGGAAACGAAGCTACCGGCAAGGTAGCATACGAATCGACCTTTGTACTGTTCCAGCATGCTATGGAAAAATTCTCCGGCCAGAACATCCAGATATATATCCAGGGCGGAGCCGGTATTCATACCTCTGCCGCAACTCTGGCATTAGGTGCAAAGGGCGTTGTCATGGACAGCCAGCTTGCTCTGTTCAAAGAGTGCAGCGCTCCGAAAGAATTAAAAAATCTTTGCAAAAGCTTAAGCGGAAATGAAACCATGATCATCGATCACTACAGGGTATTAATGAGGAATAATTCCCCAAGACTTCCTGTAAATGCTGCTTTTAAAAATATATCTCCACTGTTGGGAGGATTTGATATCAGCAAGAACTTCATCCCGATGGGACAAGACATTGCATTATCAATCGACCTGGCAGAAAACTACAAAACATTGAATAATCTGGTAGCCGGCTTCCACGAAGCCCGGTTCGGACACTTTCAACAAGCCCGGAAGATACAGCCGATACAACCGAATAATAGCCTGGCCCGGGAACTGAATATGAAGTATCCGGTCGCTCAGGGACCTATGGCCCGTGTAAGCGATGTACCTGAATTTGCAAAAAATATTGCTGATTCCGGAGCGCTGCCTTTCGTTGCATTGAGTCTGGCACGGGGAGAAGCAGCCCAAAAGCTACTCAATGAAACCAAAGAACAGTTGGGATCAAAAACATGGGGAGTCGGAATGTTAGGTTTTGTACCCGCACCCCTGAGAGAAGAGCAAACAAAATATATTCTGGATGCCAAACCTCCCGTCGTACTGATCGCCGGAGGACGGCCTTCACTGGCTAAGCCATTCGTAAAAGAAGGAATAAAGGTATTCCTGCATGTACCGTCTCCCGCTTTACTGGATATGTTTCTGAAAGAAAAATCCGGAAACTTTATTTTTGAAGGACGCGAAAGCGGCGGACACATCGGGCCTCTTTCAAGTTTTGTGCTTTGGGAAAGGCAAATCAACCGGTTATTGAAAGAAGAGGAACTTTCTTCGTTCAATTTATTCTTTGCAGGGGGAATTCACGACGCTTTTTCTTCGGCTTTTATTTCCATCATGACTGCAACTTTAGCTGCTAAAGGAGCTAAAATCGGAGTTCTGATGGGTTCTTCCTATGTGTATACTAAAGAAGCCGTAAAATCCGGAGCTATTTTACCGGAGTTTCAAAAACAGGCGCTGACCCAAAATCAAACGGTTATTCTCGAAGCCTCTTTAGGCCAGGAAACGAGGGCCTTGAAATCAGGATTTACCGATTATTTCCAACAAGAGAAAAAACGGCTTCAGGATCAGTATTCAGATAGTAAAGAAGTCTGGATGCGACTGGAAGACCTGAATCTCGGACGGCTGAGAATTGCAGCCAAAGGGATTGAACGGAATGGTAACGATCTTGTAAAACTGAATGATAAAGAGCAGGCGGAAAAGGGTCTCTATATGATGGGGCAAATTGCCGCCATGCACCATAAAATACTTACTCTGGACGAGTTACATGAAGATGTCGCCGTCGAAAACAATAAACTGATCGGTCAATTGGAAGACCAGCCGCTACCGGAATCCAATGTGAAACCGCTGGACGTTGCCGTTGTAGGTGTTTCCTGTATTTTCCCCGATGCCAGGAATACCGAAGAATACTGGAGAAATATCATTACCGGGAAAAACTCCATCACAGAAGTACCGGACAGCCGTTGGAACAAAGATCTGTTCTATGATCCGGATACCCGCGATACCGATTATGTCGGTTCAAAATGGGGAGGGTTTATTCCAACAGTCGACTTCGACCCCCTGGAATTCGGGATGACTCCTCAATCGTTGGCCTCTATCGAGCCGACCCAATTGTTAAGCC
The DNA here is from genome assembly GCA_031548005.1 of Bacteroidales bacterium. Classification (GTDB taxonomy): domain Bacteria; phylum Bacteroidota; class Bacteroidia; order Bacteroidales; family Azobacteroidaceae; genus BNXB01. The sequence goes on along the minus strand of JAVBRK010000003.1, from coordinate 16,409 downwards.
TGCTCGTAGCAAAGCGAGCGCTGACCGATGCGGGATATACGAATCTCGAAGAGGTTGACTTAGACAATACTTCTGTCATTTTCGGAGCAGAAGGCGCTACCGAGTTGGCGGCCAGCTACGGTTTCCGGGCTACAGCCAAGCAGGTATTCGGACAATTACCTGAAAATATCAAAAATTCACTGCCGCGCCTGAATGAAGACTCTTTTGCCGGCGTACTATCCAATGTTATTTCCGGAAGAATCGCCAACCGACTGAACCTCGGCGGACGCAACTATACGGTCGACGCCGCATGTGCGTCCTCTCTCGCGGCATTGGACCTCGGATGCCAGGAACTTTATTCAAAACGTTCAGATATGGTGCTCCTGGGTGGCGCTGATCTTCACAACGGAATCAACGACTTCCTGATGTTCGCCTGTACCCATGCCTTGTCTAAGAAAGGAAGCTCGGCTTCGTTCGATGCCGAATCGGATGGAATCGCTCTGGGAGAAGGTGTTGCAGTACTCGTTATGAAACGCCTCGAAGATGCGGAAAGAGACGGGAATAAAATTTATGCTGTCATCAAAGGTATCGGCGGCAGTAGCGATGGAAAAAGTCTGGGAATGACCGCCCCGAACCGCGTAGGACAAATGAAAGCCTTGAAAAGGGCCTATAAATCAGCCGGAATCCTGCCCTCACAGGTCGGGATGATCGAAGCTCACGGAACCGGAACCGTAGTCGGAGACCGGACAGAGTTAAGAGCATTAACCGATATGTTCTTAGAATCGGGAGCTATCAAAGGACAATCCCTTCTGGGATCGGTCAAAACCCAAATCGGGCATGCCAAGTGTGCAGCCGGTATCGCCGGTATTGTCAAAACAGTGCTCTCTGTATACTATGGAGTGCATCCGCCCACATTGAATCTGACCAAGCCCAACCCTTATTACGACAAAGAAAGCAGTCCTTTTGTATTCAATACCCAATCCGGTATCTGGAATGATAAGAACAGGATTGCAGGAGTCAGCTCTTTCGGCTTCGGAGGTACCAATTTCCATGTTGTTATGGAAAATTACAAAAATCAGTCTGAACATGCAAGCTCAATGCCGCTCTGGCCTTCCGAACTGTTCATTTTCCGGGGAGATTCTGTAGACGAAGCTCTGAAAATGATGCGGAACGTGAAGGAACTTCTCATCAATAACGATAATGTCAGTATTAAAGATCTCGCTTACAGCCTGGCTGTATATAACAAAAAAGAGGTTCAGGTGTCTGTTGTCGCCACAGATGGAAACGATTTACTGAGCAAAATCGCAGTTGCCCTTGAACGTAAAAATAGTCAGGGTGTATATTTCAGAAATAAAAAAGACGGTAAGCTGGCCTTTATGTTCTCCGGACAAGGAAGCCAGCGGATCAATATGGCCCGGGATTTGTTTGTGAATTTCCCTTCCATGCGGAATCTGCTCTCCCAATATCCTGAATATGAAAAGATTTTATTCCCGTATGCCGCTTTCGATGAAGAAACACGCAAGGAACAGCAGGCAACCATCACCGATACCCGGAATGCTCAACCATTGTTGGGAATCGTAGATTATGCAATCGCTGATTTTCTGAGATCGTTAGGAATTATTCCTGATACCGTAGCCGGACATAGTTATGGAGAATTACCGGCTCTCTGTTTTGCCGGTGTATTTGCACCGGAGAATCTGGTGCCGCTCAGCCGGGACCGGGCCTTATCTATTCTGAATGCGATTGAAAAAGATAAAGGAAAAATGATTGCGGTCAGCCTTCCGGAAGAAAAACTGAACAATCTGCTTCAGGGAGAATCTGAAGTGTGGGCCGTCAACCTCAACTCGCATACGCAAACCGTTCTGGCAGGATCTTCCGCAGGAATAACCGCTTTTATCCAGAAATTGAAACAGGAGAATATTGCCGCCAAAGAGTTGCCCGTAGCGTGCGCATTCCACAGTCCGTTGCTGAATAAATCGAAGAAATTATATACAGACGTCCTGAAAAATGTCAAATTCGGTAAACCTTCCATCTCTGTCTGGTCGAATACAACGGCGGAATTATATCCTCTGAAAGATACAGAGATCAAAGAAAGACTTGCAGAACACCTGATAAAACCGGTATTGTTCACCAAAGAAGTCGAAAATATGTACCAGGATGGCAATACGATCTTCTTTGAAGTGGGTCCCGGCAAAGTGCTGACCGGATTAGTTCAATCCATTCTGGGAGACAAAGCGGTTGCCATCGATTCCGAAAACAAGTCTATCAATGGCGTTTGTTATTTATTGCAAGCCATTGCAAAATATATGGCGACAGGCCGGGAAATCCATATTGAAAAGCTTTTCGAAGGCCGCAATGCATCGGTTATAGACCTCGAACATCCCGAAAAATACCAGAAGAAATCGACTGTCTGGCATATCAACGGTCACAATGCCGTTCCTACTAATGGAAAAATGCCGGCCAATGGCGCTTATCCGATTACTCAACCATTAATGAACTTGAATAACATGAGTGTAAATAATCAAAATAACAATAATAATCCTTCCGATCAAGTCGTTTTAGAATACCTTCACAGTATGCGGACCATGCTGCAAAGCCAGCATGATGTCATGATGCGTTATATGGGCTATAACCCGCAAAACGGAAGTATTCCGATCTCTCAAACGGTTTATCAACCGGTACAACAAATTCCGGTTGCTCAGGTCGCACAAACGGCCCCTGTACAACAAGCAGTGGTGGTCGGAACCCGGCCATCGGCCCCGGTTTCCAGTGCAGCCCCGGCGCCCTCACTGGAAAATGTGAAAGCAGTCCTCCTGGAAATCGTGAGCGAAAAAACCGGTTATCCGGAAGATATGCTGGGATTGGACCTGGACCTGGAAGCCGATTTAAGTATCGACTCTATCAAACGGATGGAAATCATCGGCGCATTGCGCGATAAACTCAATATCTCCGGAAGCCTGGAAGATTCGGAGGACGCGATCGAAAAAATGGCGGCGGTCAAAACCCTCAACGGACTGATCGACTGGATTAAAGATCTGGCTCAGAGCAGCAGCCCGGGGCAAGCTCCCCAAAATCCAGCTCCGGCAGTCGCAGCGACTCCGGCTGCAGTTACAGCTCCGGCCTCGCAACCGGCAGGTGTATCGATTGAAGATATCAAAGCATTGCTTTTAGAGACGGTCAGTGAAAAAACCGGATATCCGGAAGATATGTTGGGATTGGACCTGGACCTGGAAGCCGATTTAAGTATCGATTCTATCAAACGGATGGAGATTATCGGCGCATTACGCGATAAACTCAATATCTCCGGAAGCCTGGAAGATTCGGAGGACGCGATCGAAAAAATGGCGGCGGTCAAAACCCTCAACGGACTGATCGACTGGATGGCCGACTTAGCGAACTCCGGTAACAATCCGGAAAGCGCCCCAGTACAATCGGACGGGCAAAAAGCGGTGTCAGAAACGCCAGCAAAAGCAAATCCGGAAACAGCTGACGAAAAACCTGCACGGATGGCTTTCGAACTGGAAGAACAAGCCATTAAATCGCAATCGGTATCCCTTGAAGGAAAACGGTTTGCATTAACGAATGATGGTGGAACTTATGTTACTAAAGTAAAATCCGAGTTAGAAAAAAAGGGAGTTTCTGTTGATTTAGTCGATGCAGGAGAAGATCTTTCCGCTTATGACGGCTTAATCATTCTGGATGCTTCGCAATCAAAAGAAAAATGCGATATCCTGAAAGCTTTTGATCTGATCAAAAGTGCCGACTTAACGAAAATCAAGTGGATTTACACATTCAGTGATTCCTTAGGTGTCATGGAGACAGGTGAAGCAGTTGCTCCGTTGAAGAAAGTACAAGGCTTTCCAGGAATGATCAAAACATTGGCTCATGAGTTTCCGGAAACCAATTTCCGGGTTGTTACTTCTTTTTCTCTTTTCGATAAAAAGTCGTTCGCTCAGTTGGTAGTCGATGAGTTGACTTCAGACGATACTTCACACCGCGAAATCGTATACAAAAACGGCAAACGGTATTGTATCGTTCCTAAGATGAAAGAACTGCAATCAAAAGATCTTAATAATCTTTCATTAGATAAAGACTCCGTCATCGTTGTCTTCGGAGGAGCACAGGGAATTACGCCTGATCTGGTAACGGAACTATCGAAAGAATATCCCTGCAACTACGTTTTAGTAGGGCGTTCCGAAAAACCGTCGGCCGAATTCGATCGATACCAATCACTGGAAACAAAAGACGAGATCCGGAAATACCTGCTCACCGAGGAAAAGATGAAAAATCCGGCGGAAATAGAGAAAAAGGTGCAGAAAATATTCAAAGTCAACCAGATTAATGCAAACATCACCAAAATAGAGAAAACCGGAGCAAAGGTAACTTATGAATCGCTGGATATCCGGGATACAAAAGCCCTGAAACAACTGTTGAAAAATGTCCGTAAGCAATATGGAAAAATCGACGGTATATTCCATGCAGCCGGACTTCTCGAAGATAAGTTATTTACACAGAAGACTATCGACTCTTTTGAAAAAGTATACACAACAAAAGTCACCCCGCTTCATGTCATCTTAGATGAGATTGGCACCGACATCAAATTACTGGTTTTATTCAGTAGCGTGGCATCGGCCTACGGAAACAAAGGACAAATCGATTATGCTTCCGGAAACAGTGTTTTTGATCTGGTTACGCCGGTGTTGAACGATAAAACGAAAGTCCGGGTGCTGACAATCAACTGGGGCCCCTGGAAAGGATCCGGAATGGTGTCCGACTCTTTGGAAGCGGAATTCAAAAAACGTGGAGTTTCTCTTATTTCGCTGAAAGCCGGAGCCAAATACTTTGTCGAAGAATTGAAATATGGAAATGAAGGACAAGTATTAGTTATGGGAGGCGCTGGAGATGTTAAAAACTTTCTAAAAGGTTAAATGAAAGTATGAAAAACAAAGACATAGCGATCGTCGGAATGTCCTGTTTTGCTCCCGGGGCGAATGATATTCATCAGTATTGGAACAACCTCATTCATGGGGTTGATTCCATAACCGATGCCCCACCCGACAGGATCGATCCCCGGTATTTTGAGGGAGAAAATGCTATCGATCGTTTTTATTGCAAAAAAGGGGGCTTTGCTCCTGAGTTTATATTCAATCCTCTTCCCTATTCCATTTTACCGTTAGCTGTAGAAGGAATGGATACGGTTCACCTTTTGGCCATCAAATTAGTATACAAGGCGTTGGAGGATGCGGCAGTTTTTGAAAAAAATATCTCCCTGAAAAATGCCGCCCTTATTATCGGGAAAGGCAACTATGTGGGATCTGCGATCTGGCGGGCCATCGACATTGTGCATGTAGGGGAACAAATCGCTGAAGTGGTAAAAACAGCCCTGCCCTCTCTGACTCAAGAAGAAGTAACGAAGATCAAGCGGGAATACCAGACATCCAGAGGACGGTATCAGGCTGATTCCATGCCGGGACTTATTCCCAATCTGATCGCTTCTCTGATATCGAACAAATTAGATATGCACGGACCTGCTTACACAATCGACGCTGCCTGCGCCAGTTCATTGATCGCCGTAGAACACTGCGTAAATGAGATTGTAAGCGGAAGATGCGACATTGCGATTGCCGGAGGAGTGCACGCAAGCCAGAATGCTACATTCTGGAGTATTTTTACCCAATTGGGAGCATTATCCCACAAACAGAAAATCGCTCCTTTCAGCGAAGATGCTGATGGACTTCTGATTGGAGAAGGCGGTGGTTTTGTCGTATTGAAATCTTTAGAAAAAGCATTGGCCGATAAGGACCGGATCTATGCTGTAATCAAAGGTGTCGGAGTTAGTAGCGACGGCTCCGGGGTAAGTGTTATGGCCCCGGCAGCAAAAGGTCAGGAGCTGGCTATAAAAGAAGCCTGGAAAAAATCAGGAATGAATCCCAGCCGTTTAGGATACATTGAAGCGCATGGTACGGCTACAGTAGTGGGAGATAAAGCTGAATTAAGCTCCTTATCTACCGTATTCCCCAATGAAGAAGGCGCAAATAAAATTCTGATCGGTTCTGTAAAATCCAATATTGGTCATGCCATGCCTGCAGCAGGTGCATTCGGACTGATAAAAACAGCCTTGGCGCTGTATCACAAAAAGATCCCAGCCACGCTGCACTGCGAAAAACCGCTCAAAGAAATGGAAAAGAGTCGTTTTCGTCCGGTGCAGAAATTAGAAATCTGGGACGAATCGAAATACCCGTTAGTTGCCGGAGTCAATGCTTTCGGTTTCGGAGGGATCAACGCTCACGTGATCCTGGAAGCTTACCAAAGCAATGAAAAAAGCGAGAGCTTAGTCTCCCCTTTCAGAGACCAGGTTTTGGCTTTATCTGCCCCGACAAAAGAGGCGCTGATCGATGCCTTACGAGGAAAAAATCATTCGATCACTGCCCATACGGAGGGTAACTACCGCCTGATCCTTTTCGATCCGACACCCGATCGCATTGAGAAAGCGATTAAACTGATCGAAAAGGATGTGATCTGGAAAGGGCGCCAGGATATCTGGTTCTCCAACGAGCCTCTACTAAAAAACGGAGGTAAAGTGGCATTCATGTATCCCGGATTCGATCCGTCGTCCGATCCCGAGACAGACAGTCTTTCCGATTATTTTCAACTGGATATCCCGGAAGAAAAAATCGACAGGGATCACCTTTTAATCAACCATACATTAAAACTGTACCGTTCCAATGAGGTCATGAATGCCTCATTGAATCAATTAGGGATAACATCCGATCTGAACCTGGGGCACAGTATGGGAGAATGGTTAGGAATGAGAGCTTCCGGAATGCTTTCCGAGGATAGTGAAAAGCAAATGATCAAATCCATCGATCCGGATGAATACCATGTCAACGAATTATACTTTATTGCAGCCGGATGTAAAAAAGAACAGTTGATGCCGATCATCGACCAGATACCCAATACATACCTTTCAAACGATAACTGTCCGAACCAGCTTCTCGTTTGCTGCAAAGGAAACGATACGATCAATAAGCTGATCCCGGAATTGCAAAAAGAACAGATCTTTTTCCAACAGCTTTCTTTCCAGTCCGGATTTCACTCGCCGTTCATCAAAGACAAGATGCACTTGCTGGAAGAAGCATTCCAGGTGCTGGAATTTTCCGGATATAACACTCCGATGTGGTCGGCCAATTCTTTGAGCCCGTATCCCCAGACTCAGCAGGAAATCAAAGAACTTTCGGTGAAGCACCTCCTGGAAACCGTACGCTTCCGGGAACTGATCGAGAAATTGTATGAGAAAGAAAATGTGCGGGTTTTTGTACAGGTAGGGACCGGCAGCCTGGTCGGTTTTGTGGATGATACCCTCACCACCAGGAAATACGGAGCCGTGTCGACTACTTCCAATTCCCGGTCGACCTTGGAGCAATTCAGACGGGTACTGGCCCTGTTGTATATTGAAGGAAAAAGTATCGATCTGAACTTCCTGAATGCCGATAACAAAGCATCTTCCCAGGAAAATCCGGAAAAAGGGATGCGGTTCCCGATGGGGATGCATTTAGCGCTTCAATTTCCGTTACTGTCTAAATTATCTGAGAAAAACAAAGCATTCTCGTCTATCGACATGGCGACGTTGTCTATCGATACCGGAAATCCCGTCCTAACGGCATTGAACCAGAATATGAAAGATATGATACAGATGCAGACTGAACTGTCGGATTTATTCCGATCCAAAGGAAGCTCTGTCCGTCCGAATATTTCCGTATCCATGCAGCAACCTGTTCCAGCCCCCGCCGCCGTGCCGGTACAAGCTGTTCTACAGAATCAAAAGAAAGAAGGACAAAGCTTTGATGAAGAGTTGTATGTATCGTTGGAAACACATCCTACAATCATAGACCACTCCCTGGTGAAGCAACCACCATCCTGGAAATACCTTGAAGATCTGAATCCGGTTATTCCGATGACCATGACTGTCGAATTGATGGGAGAAGTCGCCAACAGGCAGGATCCGTCGAAAAAAGTCGCCAAAATCGGGCCGATCAGCGTATTTCAATGGATGGAAGTACACAATCCTTTCAAACAAACAATACATGGAGTCTGGAAGTCTGAAGACACAGTCTCGTTAGGAATCAAAGGATTCGTATCGGCCGATGTTACATTGAAAGATTCTTTTTCAACGCCCGACCCATTCTTTGCAGGCGATATCGACTTAGGGAAAGATATCCGTAAATTTCCTTCCAAGCCCGAGATCTATGAAAGCTATATGTTTCATGGACCAGCCTATCAGGGGATTGAAAAGGTTACGAATCTGACAGAAAAAGGAATCCGCACCATCCTGAAAAAACAGGCTGGAAAAGGTTCGTTATTAGATAACGTCGGACAAACATTCGGTTTATACCTGCACATGACTCTTGAAAAAAACTTTATCTCTTTCCCTGTGAAAATACAGGAGATTAATTTTTACCAGGATATGCACGATCAGGACGGTGAATTCGAATGTATCTGCCTGACCAAGGAAATCAATGAATCGTTTGTAATCAGTGATATCGTTTTAAGAAGAGACGGAAAAGTCTGGTGTATCATCAAAGGCTGGCAGAACCGTCGCTTCGAATTCGACGATTTAGTCTGGCAAATGATGCTCAAACCCCGGAAAAACATGGTAGCCCACGAAATTGCCCCGGGAGTATTCTATTATTTCAATGCCTATGAAAAGTCTCATAGCTGGAATTTCCTATACAGGCGCTACCTGAACCAGCCGGAAAAGAAACATTACTTCTCCCTGCTGCCGAATATGCAAAAAAATTACCTGATCAGCCGCATTGCATTGAAAGACAGCTTACGCGCTTATGTACAGAATAAATTCGATAAAACGAGCTATCCGATCGAGTATTTCATACAATACGACCCGAATCATAAACCATCTGTATATGGAATAGACGAAACAAAAGGGCTCGAAATTTCCATTGCGCACAAGGGATCGGATGCTGTGAGCATTGTATCGGATAAACCGGTCGGTATCGATATCGAGACGATCGAAGAACGTACCAACGGATTCATCGAACTCTCTTACACAGAGCATGAGCAAAGTTTATTAAAAGGCCGTGACCAGGCCGAATGGACTACCCGTTTCTGGGTAGCCAAAGAAGCTTACAGCAAAATGACCGGTACGGGACTACGGGGAAATCCGAAACGATATGAAGTAAAATCGATTATTGACGATAATCATTTAATGATCGAGGATTGCGAAGTGGAAATGATGAAATTTAAAAATTTTATAATAGGATGGACGAAATAAAAAAAGAAAAACAAGAGATTCTGGAGAATCTGAAACAATTTATAGCTGAAATCATTGGCGCCGACATAGCAGAAGAATTGAACATTACGGAAAATAGTGTATTCACGAAAGATCTGGAAATGGACAGCATCGAAATCGTATCTTTTGCAGAGAAGGTAAAGCTGAAATACGGTAAAGAAATCGACTTTACTTCCTGGTTATCAGGCATGGATCTGGACCAGTTAGTCGATCTCAGTTTAAATGATATCATTGAATTTATCATCAATGCCAATCGTTCAGGTAAATAATAAGAATATCCATCTATTGGAAATGAATCATGAGTCATCACAGGCCATTGTGATGATTCATGGTATGTTTACCAATTTGTCTGTTTTTTACTTCAATATCTCCCCCAACTTATCGGATCGGTTTCGGGTGGTCATGTACGATCTGAAAGGGCATGGCATGAGTGAACGATCCGATCACGGATACGATCTGGAGTCCATGTCGAACGATCTGATCGCCCTGATGGATACATTGCAGTTAAATAAAGTCCATCTGATCGGATATAGTTACGGTGGCCTGATCGCTTTGAAAACGGCCCTGCTTTATCCCGGCAGGGTAGAAAAACTGATCGTGATCGAATCTCCGAGACCAGACCAGGGTGATTCTCCGGAAATGATCCAGAAATTCGGGAACGAATTCATTGACCAGTATTTAAATAATTATGAGTCGACGACAGCCTTGAAGCCCGGGCGAAGGCAAATAGAAAAAAACAGACAGCTTTTCGATTATCTGTTCAATCATACGAGCATAAAAGAAGATTTCAACAAAGACAACGATTTCTTTGATCAGATTGAAAAAAATCCGGTCGGTCATAAAACATTACTCTTGTATGGAGAGTCTTCCGATTGCCTGCAAGCCGGAGAACTTCTGCATCAGATGATACCCGGCAGCGTGTTACAAACTACTCCGGGAAATCATAATCTGCCCGTTCAGGAGCCGCAATGGATTACCAATCAAATTAATAGTTTTTTAAGATAATTAATATTTTAAAGAAATGAGTAAATTTCTATTTGTCGTTCCTCCTTTCACAGGGCACATCAACCCTACCCTTGGATTAGGAGCCGGATTAATAAAAAACGGACATCAGGTCGCGTGGGTAAGTTTTGACCCGGCCCTGAAGGAGCGTATTCCGGACAAAGGTGAATTTCTACTGATCGAGATTAATATAAGTGAGGCTGAAAAAAATGCTATAGAATTTAAGCTTCGGGAATTAAGCAAGAAGGCTGTGTATGGACTGGAAAGCCTCAAATTTCTCTATGAAGACGTACTGGTACCTATTAATACAGGAATAGTCGAAGGACTCCGGAATATCGTCGATACCTACCATCCGGATATTATTCTCAATGATCAGCAAATGTTTTCTGCAGCTGCCGTGGCTGTACAGAATAAGATACCTTATGCTACATCTGTAACTGCTCCCGCAGCCATACAGGCAGAAAATGCGCTTCCGGGCGTACACAAATGGGAAAGCGATCAGATTATTCGATTTCAGAAAAGCCTGGGAATTCCGGAAGAAACACGTCTGGACTGCTCCCGACGGTTGTCTTTAATCTATACCTCCAAAGCTTTTTTCGGAAACTCGGAATTACCGGATTATTTTCAATTTGTGGGACCGGTAATTAACCGCACCGATGTTTGTAACGATTTTAACTGGGAGCAATTTAAAATAAAAACAGACCAGCCTAAAATTCTTGTGAGTATCGGTACTACTTTTGATCATGAACAAAAAAAACAGTTCTTTCATAAGGTAACTGAAGCTTTCAGGGATAAAAATATCTTAGTCATTATCGTATCCGATCCCGGTATCTTTGATGAAATCCCGGAAAATTTTCATATATTCAGCCGGATTCCTCAATTGGAGTTGCTTCCCTACATGGATGCTGTGGTTTGCCATGGAGGGAACAATACTGTTTGTGAAACATTATCAAATGCTAAGCCATTGGTAATCATACCAATCGCTTACGATCAGTCGTATGTCGCCAGTTGTGTTACCAATCAGCATTGCGGCATCAGACTTAATTTCAACAGGTTCAGGGCCAATCATCTGGAAGAGGCCGTATTTACGGTACTGGAGGATAAAGAGTATGTCCGAAATGCAAAGATTATACAGGAGTCTTTCATTGAAGCCGGAGGATTACCCAAGGCGGTCAGTCTTTTAGAATCTTTATTAACAAAGAATAAGTAATGAAATTTATATTTGCAATACCTCCTTTCTGGGGGCATATTAACCCTACTTTAAGCTTAGGGCAAACCCTGCTGGCACGGGGGCATGATGTAGCCTGGTGTGGCATGTCGCTTTTAAAACCCGATCTTATTCCTAAAGGAGGACAATTCTTTTATCTGCAGGAAACAGCAGAAAAAAATAAGGAGGAGATCGAACGTATCATTCAACTGCAAAATAAGGGAGCTAATATGCCGGCTCTGGCTGCATTGAAGCTGGGATTAGAAGATACCTACATTCCGTTTGCAAAGATGATGTTTGAAGAATTTAACCGGGTTATCGACCTGTACAAACCGGATGTTATCGTGAACGATTGCATTACTTTTGCCGGAACGTTATCGGCCCACCTGAAGCAAATTCCCTGCGCTACGCTGACTCCAATCACGCCCAATGCCATAAAAGACAACCAGGTGGCCCCCAAAGTAACCAACTGGGTGCACGATTCCATTATCGGAATGCAAAAAGAGTTAGGAATCATGGGAGACGAAGAATATATCCAGTCCAAAGAACTGAATATGTACTATACTTCCCCGCTTTTCTGCGGTTATGACGAAGCGTCGATTCCTCCTTACATGAAATTCATCGGATCGCTATCCGGACGCCCCGACAATACTCCTTTCGACTGGGATCGCTTACACCGGAGCAATAATCCGAAAGTGTATATATCCATCGGAACTGTTCTGGTCGACAGCAGGAAAGAATTTTTCAGTAAAATGGTGGAAGCTCTGAAAGATAAACCGCTGACAGTGGTCGCGGCAGCCGATCCTAAAATACTGGAAGAATGGCCGGAAAATTTCATTGTACAAAGCTACGTTCCCCAGTCTGAATTATTAAAGCATGTCGATGTGGTGATCGGGCACGGAGGACTCAACACCGTTTGTGATACCTACATGAATGGCATTCCGATGTTGATTATCCCGATGGCTTTCGACCAATCGCATACCGCCCTGCTGATCGACACTTACGGATGCGGAATCAGGATCAAATATACCAGAATGCGGGCACAGGATGTAGCCAACGCCATCGATGAGTTATTGAATAATCTGCGCTACAAGCATGCGGCAAAAGAAATACAGCAATCTTTCATCGAAGCCGGTGGAAATACAAGAGCGGCGGGATTATTGGAATCTATCTGCAAGTAAGAACGTTTTTTTCACAAACCATTTAATGTATCAGAAATGATTAAAAAATTATTCTCAGGTGAAGTAACAGACAAAAAAGTAATTGCATATATCTTTCTATATTTATTTTTTCTACTTCTATTCACGACCCATATGTCTCCGATGTATTTTTCGAACGAGTGGTCGGACGTCAACGTCTATTTTACAATCGGAAAATCCATTTTCAATGGAAAAGTACCCTATACCGAAGTTTTCGACCATAAAGGTCCGTTTATATTTTTCCTGTATGGCTTTGGATACCTGATATCCAATCATTCGTTTTTCGGAATGTTCCTGATCGAATTTGCCTGCTGGTTTCTGATGGTTTATTCCCTGTACCGCCTGGCAAACCTTTACTTGGGAAAAGCAGCGGCCTGTCTTGCTTCGTTTATCCTTCCGGTTCTGCTGATCGGACCTATGAAAGCCGGAGGATCGGCAGAAGAATTTATCCTGACATTCCAGTGCATCAGCCTCTATTTCTTTGTCAAGTATTTTAAGGACAAAGAGGCCTCCCGGCACAACCCTTATGTGATGCTTTTGCATGGAGCGCTGTGGTCGGCAGTTCTTTTTTCTAAAATAAACCTGTGCATTTTCTGGTTTTTCCCGTTGGCTGGAATTTTCCTGAACCTGTTACTTAAAAAAGAATTTAAAAATTTCGGGTGGAATGCATTGGCATTTGTAGGAGGCGTCTCAATCATAGCTGCACCGATCTGCATTTATTTTTATGTAAACAATGCCCTGGCAGAAGCCTATGATGTGTATATTTTATTGAACAGCAGGTATGGGGCGATCAAATCCCTGCTTCCCATGTTTTATAAATTACTCTATTTATACCTGGAACCTTTGTCGCTTTGCATCCTGGCGCCTGTAGGCGTTTTCTGTTTCTCATTCAAATGTATTGGGAACACAATCGGTAAATGGGCCTTTTTCCTGACAGGTCTCTCACTGTTCTTCGTAGTATATGCCCCTCTCGTTTACCAGTATTATTACCCGGTTACACTCTTATCCCTGAGTTTCCTGGGAATTGTTTGCCTGTTTCTGTTTATCAGAAAATATGTCAGAACAGCCAGGCTTTCTCCGGTATTCGTCATGGTACTTGCAATCGTTCTGATTTATACCGGCTTCAGTCGGACAAAGATGATGGAAACAAGGACTGCCGGCCTGTTGGTTAAAGGCCCCGGCATCGTTATGGGAGACCTGGCTAAAACAATCAACAAGGAAAAAGACCCGACCTTGCTGGCACTCACATACGGTATGGAAAACGGTCTTTTCACGGCTTGTAATATTGTTCCGAATGTCCGTTATTTTATCAGTCCGAATCTGACCCATGAATCTTATCCGCAGATGAGAGACGAGCAAACGAAATACATTGAAGAAAAGAAAGTAAAATTCATTGTTATGAACAGCCCGACCGTATATAAACGTGACTTGATCTCGAATGTGGTGTCCTCGAGCGGGACGAGACCGGAGGAAAGGGAAACCAATAAATATGCCTATTTCAGGTCCCTTCCGGCCCTGCAGGAAAACTATACCCTGATACAGAAAGATACCATACTCAGCACAATTGACGAAAATAGCTTGAGTATTATAGAGTTATACAAAATAAAAGAGTAAAAAAATAAACCGACAAAATACATTTGCCTATGAAAACAACACTCCTGAGCGTCCTGGTTCCGATGTACAACGAAAGTGAATGCATATCTTTATTATATGAACGGTTGACAAAAGTGTTAACTTCATTGCCCTGTCGGTATGAAATTCTGTTTGTGAATGACGGAAGCACCGACGATACCCTTTTTCAGATACGTGAACTCCAACAAAAAGACGAACGTATTTCGTTCATCGATTTATCCCGTAATTTCGGAAAAGAAACGGCCATGTGCGCCGGAATCGATTACATAAAAGGAGATGCACTGGTGATCATCGATGCAGACCTGCAAGATCCTCCGGAACTCATCCCCCAAATGCTCGAAGAAATTGAAAACGGATACGATGATGTTTATGCCCAACGCAAAAAGCGTGATGGTGAAACCTGGCTAAAAAAATGGTCTTCCAAGCAATATTACAAACTCCTGGACCGTCTTTCCGATATTCCGGTACAGGTAGATACCGGAGATTTCCGGATGTTCAGCAAACAAGCCATCGAGGCATTACAGGATCTCAAAGAAAGAGAGCGGAATATGAAAGGGCTCTTTTCCTTTATCGGCTTCCGTAAAAAACCGATTTACTACGACCGGGATCCACGAATTGCAGGAACAACCAAGTGGAATTATATCAAGCTAACTGAATTAGCCATCAAGGGATTAACCTCTTTTTCGGTTGTTCCGCTGAGGATTGTTTCGGTTGCAGGACTGCTGACCTCGATCGTCGCATTTATTTACCTGATTACCGTAATCCTGAGGGCATTGTTGTGGGGAGACCCGGTCGAAGGCTATCCTTCATTAATGAGCGTTATATTATTCCTAGGTGGATTTGTTCTCCTGGCATTAGGTATTATCGGAGAGTATTTAGGCGTTATCTTTAATGAAACAAAAAAGCGACCGATCTACTACATTAAAGAATATACCTCCGATGTAAAATCTGCCAAAGATTAGATTCGACCTCTCCTCTGAAAATAGAATAAAATGATAAATCCATGGAGGAAATCAGATCCAATAAATTAGTTTTTCTGTAAACAAAGAATCCTGATAAGCAGTTTAAATACTATTATCAGGATTTTTTATAATTTTGTTCTAATTTATGACTACCATCAATGAAACAGAATGACTGGAAAGAGCGACTGAATGTGGTTTACTCCACGAATCCCGACTTTCAATATGAAACATCGGAAGAGGAGGAAGCCGAAACTCTCCCGAATGAAAAGCAATTACTACGGATCTCCCTCGACAAACGAAATCGTGGTGGAAAAATGGTGACGCTTATCACAGGCTTTACCGGGAACGATGACGATTTGCAAACTTTGGGAAAAATGCTGAAAGTGAAATGCGGAGTGGGCGGATCGGCTAAAGACGGAGAGATCATTATACAAGGTGATTTCAGGAAAAAAGTATTGGAATTGCTTCAAAAAGAAGGGTACTCGAAAAGCCGGGTCTTTTAACACTTTCGTTTTGGTAACTGATTAAAATATTCTATCTTTGCTGTGCAAAAATATTCCGGTTTTCTTATGAGAATCCACCCCGAAGGTTACAAAATACTGATAGTTTCCCTTTTAACATTGGCTTTGCTTAATGTTTCCCTGTATTGTTGGGCGGGGCGTTCCCTGTTTTTTTACACCTTTTTTATTGTATCACTTACTTTGACGGCCCTGTTAGTCAACTTTTTCAGATACTCCCAACATTCCTTTTCTCCTGCTTCGGACGATCTGCTTGTTGCCCCCGCAGACGGAACCATTGTTGTTATCGAAGAGATGTTCGAAGATGAATGGCTGCACGAAAAACGGATGCAGGTTTCTATTTTCATGAGTTTATTCGATGCCCATGTAAACTGGATACCCTCCAATGGAAAAATTATTCACAGCTCCCATCAGAATGGCCGGTTTATGGCTGCTTACCTCCCCAAATCGAGCAGGGAGAATGAGCGGTCGACCGTTGTCGTCGAACGGGCGAACGGAGACCGGATTCTGGTACGGCAAGTAGCCGGAGCCATGGCCAAACGAATCGTGACTTATGCCCGGGAAGGACAGGATTGCCGCATCAACGACCAGCTGGGCTTTATT
>JAVBRK010000100.1:0-11623 GCA_031548005.1 Bacteroidales bacterium | reverse complement strand
CCTCCAATACATTCATAAAAGACCCTTCTCCGGTTTTTTTGTCCGGATTTGATGGAATTTCCAGGACGGAACCGGTTCTGAGGATCCGTTATGAACAACCTGTATTGCTGTACCAGAGGGGGAGGAAAAAGGATCATTCTCTCAGTTATCAGAATAAACTGAACGGATTTCCGAGCTTTTATCAATTGATGAGGTCGGTTGCTTTCCGGCTGTTGAAGTTAACCGCCTTGTATTCCCGTCCGGAGGATGTCGACGGGTACCTTGCAGCATACAATGAGGTCGATTCGTTTCTGGAGAAAGCTGCCGAAGCAATACTCCTTTCCGCAAATATTCAACGTTATGTTGTGCAAAGCAGCCGGAAAAAGGGAATAGACGAACGGATCAGCCTTCCGGGTTATATCGGAGAAACGGTATTTGAAGGGGATTTTGAAGAATATATTCCCCTCCTGCACTTCTCCCAGAGTCTGGGAGCCGGAAAAGATACCAATTACGGATTGGGAAGCTATACTATAGTCGCAGAAAATGACTGAATTGGAATGATGTAAAGCAGGATGAAAGAAAAGATATTCTTTTTAGGCGGGCATGATCTGGAAATGCTTGAGATAAAGAAAATGCTGGAAGAAAACCGGGTGCAATTCTTTGATAAGGAATTATCCTGGTATAATGCCGGTATCGAAGCCTATCAGGAAGAATTGAAGCGATACGGACGACAGCAAGATACCTGTATTTTCGGGATCGAACTTCATCCGTCCGTCCGGGTTGTTTTGCCTGAAAATTATGTGCTGATCGATCATCACAATCAGTTTTCCGGTCGCCCGGCATCCATTGTTCAGGTGGCCCGGTTACTCCATGCCGACCTGACCCGGTATCGCCGGTTGGTTGCCGCCAACGATTCCGGATACATTCCGGCCATGCTGGCTTTGGGGGCGACACCGGAAGAAATAGAAACGATCCGGAGAAATGACCGGGCTGAACAGGGGGTAACCGGAGAAGACGAGCGGTTGGCGGAGAAAGCGATCGATGAAAAGTCCATACAGAATCATATCCTGGTAATCAAGGCGTATTCGCCTCGTTTCTCTCCCATTTGCGACAGGCTTTATCCGTATAAAAAATTGCTCATATATACGGACGATGAACTGATGTACTACGGAGAAGGAAAAGAATTGCTTGCCGGAAAATTTGCAGAGGAAGTAAAAGTGGGGAAGATGTTTCACGGCGGGGGAGGCGAAGGGTTTATCGGGACTGCGCGGGCTGTGTATTCGCAGGAAGAAATAAAAAATATAAAGAACGACATCATCTGTAAGTTTCTTAACCTTTAAAAATAATGCCATGTACAGTTATCACATCTTTTATTTTCCTTTCAAGTGGGAAAATCCGGGAAACTCGTCGGAACTTTTTTCAGAACAGACGGATCTGAACCGGATAAAAATCGATCCTTATTCGGGTTGGATACGCAATCCGGAAATAACCGACGATCGGGAAGCCGATGAATTGTATAACGAGAAAAACTACTACTATCCGTTTGTGCATCCGGTGTTGTACGACGATAATAAGCCGGATTCCATTATGCACCACTACGAACGGAAAGAAACCCGGTTTCAGGATAACGCCTCTTCTGTTGTATATGTTATTTCGATGAAAGGAGGAAAGACCTACCGCCTGAAGGTCGATGCCCTGAATCTTAATTTTTATGCAACGGGGGTCGGTATGCTGACTTTTTTTCTTGAAAATGACCGCGAAGACCAGAAAAACCTGGAAGATATCCTGAATATCAATCAACACGGCCGGCGGATATTTCCTCCGTTTATCGCCGATGTGAAAGACCGGAACGAAATAGCGGGATACATTGCTATCGAAGGGCTGAATGGAGATCCGAACTCGTATAAAGAGGATTTTTCCAATTATGTGAGCCGGAAAGAAAAAAACGACACCCAGCATCAAAGTTCCTGGGAGTCCGCTTCATTTATCCGGAACCTGATCCGGGATTTATCTCCGGAATTGAGTATCTCCCCGGTAATCGACGACCGGATGTTCGTTAACTGCTGGTATCCGGATAACGATCTGAGCAGAGGGATGAAAAATATGCCTGAGCTGTTTATGAAGAAAGACGGTTACTGGTGGTACCGGTACGTCTTTATAGACAAAGGCTGGCCGACCTGCCAGAATGACAAAATGATCTCGGAATTCATTGAAAACGCCACCTATGCGCGTTGGCAGAAATATGGAACGATGTATGGCGTATCGCGGTATTCTTTCGTGTCTCTGACCGATTCAGATTCCTGGGAGTCGCGAAATCTGATCGCGGTTCATATGCGGACTGTTTACTCCCGGATGGTCGAACTGGTCTTGATTCAACGGGCATCGATCCTTAAATTCTCGAGTGAAGTAACCGAAGTCAGCCGGCTGTCTAAATCGGATACGAATGATAGCATCGTAGTCGATAAAATCAGTTCGCTGTATAAAGAATACATCCGGTTTGTCAACCAGATTTACTTCCGGGAAGTCAGCGCCCAGGATCAGGGAATCGAATTGTATGAGCTGATGTCCAGGACCTTAAAGATTAAAGAGCATGTGGAAGATCTGGACAATGAGATCGAAGAGTTGCATCAGTATGTTTCGTTCCTGGAAGACAAAGAACAAAACCGGAAAGCCGGGACTCTGAACCTGATTGCGGCGATATTTTTACCGGCAACACTTTTTGCGGGAATCTTCGGAATGAACAGTATCAGCGACGAATCTATCTGCTGTACCTTTTCTAAACCGCAATTCTGGATCCAGATCGGAATGGTAGTCGTTGCTACCATCGTCATGTATTGGGGAATAAAACGAATCAATAAAAAAAGGAGGTAAATTATGGAAAAATGGCTCATGAGAATATTAATAATCGGTTTCATTTTGAGTTTTCTTATGACTTACGGACTGGCAAAATCTGATCTGAATGAGCATTCGTTTCTGTTATTGCCATTTACTGTATTTCTTATCTTATCTGTTTTGTCAATTGTGACCTCTCATCTTCAAAAAAAGCAGGAAATTAAAAATGAATCCAATCTGAGGTTGAAGCAACAGGAGATGGAACAAAAGAAAGACTGGGAGAAGTTTCAATATGAACTGTACCGGAAAGAGCGGGATGAAAAGAAAGATCATAACAGATTGCAGGAGATTATAAATAATCTCGATTCTAAAGTGGATCCAAAGGATGTGGAAATTAAATCTTTTAAAGAATCTTTGTGCGATTTGAATGCCAAAAAAGAGAATACATTTATTGTTGAATTTACTAAAAATATTAACATTAAAAAAATAGAAAATGGAACCACTGATAATAACGCTTAAACAGCATACGCCGCTGATTCATTTTCAGCACGATCAGGAAGGGGCAACGCTGCGGGCTTCGGAGGTGAAGCCGAAATTAGATAGGTTTATAATAGAAAAAGCATTTTGTAATAAATTTGAGAAATGTAAAAAATATCTTGTCGGTTACAGTGAAAAAGAAGAAGGAAAACTTCAGGAGAAATTTGAGAAAGAGAATTTTAGGGCATTAAATTATAAGTTGTCATTAAAAGCAGAAAAGAAAGTTGTTACACCAATAGAAGAAATTTATCAGAAGAATAATGGACAAAAAGGAACGATCTCTAATCCTTTGTATTTTGCAAATATGGGAAAGACAGATTGTGAGAAACTACTTTTCGTTTATAATAATATTGTGCATCTAAAATTTTTTGTTTTTAATTTATCATTGAAAAAATTTATAAAAAACCATATTTGTGAGTTCTTTTATAGAACAAACTTCGGTTCTCGAAATAATAAAGGTTTCGGCTCTTTTTACTTGAGTCATGAGGATACATTATATAGAGAGCCTGAGTCTTTAGAAAAAGTATCCTGTATTGAGATCCCAACAACCAATGATAAAGTAATCTGGGAAACAATCAGTTATTACTATAAGCGGTTAAAATCGGGCATCCCAAGAATAAACGGAGAAGAAAAGCAATATCAGTATGAAAAATCATATTTGAAAAAATCGCATGAAAAAATGGAATGGGAGAAGAAATTCATCAAAAGCATATACCTAAGAGAAGATATGAAAGAGTTGGAAAATGAATATGTTTTTCTTAGAACTGTTTTAGGGTTGCCAGGGAGTTATACTTTTAAAAAAGGAAATATCAATAAGGATGGAAGAGAGCAATTTAAAGATCAGATAGAAGTTGAAATAATAAGCGCTGTTATTGATAGAATTTCGTCACCGATATTGTTTAAACCTTTAAAAAAAGATAAGAGTACATCTATATTCATTCATGTTAGTGAATTAGAAGACGAAACTTATGATTCTATTAAAAATGTTGATTTTCGTTTTCAATTAAAGTTTAAGTTCGAGTATAACGAACTTGGCAAGAATGGAAGGCTTCGTAAGACGAATAAATTAATCCCCTTGGGAAGTCGATTTGAAGATCAGATAACTGAGTCTATGAAAAAGAATTCGCTTGATCCCTCTCAGATTGAGCGATTAAAGACATTTTTAAATAAAAAGAATTATTCCCAGGATAAAATGTGTCTGAGATTGCCTATAATTAAGATATCAGTTTCTTCTTTATTAGATGATTACCATGAAAAAGAATTGAAATATACATTTGATGTGAAGTGCAGGAATCATCAGACAATTAACGCAAAAATTACAAGACCATGAAATACATCGCGCTAACATTTGGTCCGATATCCCGCCTGTCCTCTTCAGTGCAGAGCACCAAAGGGCTTTGGGCCTCTAGCTACTTTTTTTCTTATTTGGCAAAAAGTATTATAGCTCCATTCCGAAAACGCCGGTTTGTTTTGCCGATAGTTGATGACGATTTGTTATGGCAAACCGATCTGGGGATCGGTCGTTTTCCCGACCGCTATATCTTCCAATCGGAGGAAGGTGATTTTGAGAGGTTAAAGAAACAGGCAAATGAGATTAGAAAACAGATCAGTCTAAATATTTTTGATTTTTTTGATGGGGAATATGAAAAAGATAATATTGAAACATTTATTGATCATTATATCAAAATTTATGCTTTTGAGAAGGAGTGCACAACTAGTAATATCGCTGTGGAATGTGAATCTGTTTTGGACTTGATGGAAATGCAGGACACATTCAATCTGGAAGAATCCGCTAATTATCTTTCCCTAATGTTTGACAGCAAGCAGCTCTTTCGATCATTTTTGGCTCAAGCAGCTTTTATGAAAACAAATCAAAGACAATTATTCGATTCATTGGATGAAATTGCAGAAAGGGAATGTTTGAATAAAATTGCAGATACAAAGAAGCCTTATCATAACTACATTGCTATAATAAAGGCAGATGGGGATAATCTGGGTAAAACAATCAAAGAGTTACTTGAAAAAGGGAAAACGGTTTTGGATTTAAGTAGAATATTATTGGATTTTGGTGAGAAAGCAATTCCAATTATTCATCAATATGAGGCACGACTTATTTTTTTAGGAGGAGATGATCTGCTGATTTTCGCACCTATAAAATATAAGAAATCTGTTTTTTCTTTGATCAAAAATTTAAATCAGGTATTTGACAATTCGATGGAGGAATTGGATTTTAAGCCTACTTTATCTTTTGGATTATCTGTTACTTATTTTAAATTCCCGATGGGAGAGGCATTGGAATTGGCGGAATGTCTTTTGAATGAAGCCAAAAAGGAGAAATTACATCCACAGAAAAATACCCTTGCATTCAATGTTCAAAAACATAGTGGACAATCGTTTGGGACTCATTTAGAGAAAAATACGGATACTTATCGGAAATTTCTGGAATTAATTGATGCATATACGGTTAATGATGAAGACCTTGTGAATTCTGTAATGCACTGGCTGAGAAATAATGAAGCGATTCTGAAAATTATTCTGAAATTGCAAGGAGCAGAACGGGAACAACGACTTAAGAATTATTTTGAAAATTCATTCAATGAAGATGTTCATAATCCGATCCGATCTTTTTTTATAAAAGTACAAGAACTTCTCATACAAGCGTACGATGATTTCCGTAGCGAACAAACGGAAGAGACAAAATCGCATGAAGAAAAGTCGGTCGATGCAATTTCAAAGCTATACACAGCTCTTCGATTTATTCACTTTATAAATAACAAAAGAGATGAATAATAAAACATATCTGGTAACACTGACTCCTCTGGACTGGTATTTCTTTGGAGGAGAGAACACATTTGGAGAAGGGGATGGAGCAAGGTATTATGCAAAATCCAATAAATACCCACAGGAAACCACATTGTTGGGCATGGTTCGTTTTAAGTTATTAAAACAATATAACCTGCTCCCACTGAATGAGAATAACCGGGCTGAAGCTAATAAGTTGATCGGGCAGGCCAGCTTCAATTATCATCATAAAAATAATGCCGGTGCAAATTTTGGAACTATTCAATTTGTTTCGCCTGTTTTTATTGGAAAAGATCAAAAACTGTTTTGTAAAGCTCCTTTTCACTATGGACAAAAAGTGGAATTTAAAGAAAGATCAAAAACTGTTTTCTATAGTAGAGAAAGTGTATTTTCCGAAATTCCAGTGATTGAGGGATTTAGATCGAAAGATTATTTCAACCAGGCTGGATATGACCAGTGGCTTGATTTAGAAACGGGAATGTTGGTTGAAAAAATGAATGAAGAGAATATTTTTTCTAAAAGAACAAGAATTGGTATTACAAAAAAAGAAGAAAACCGGGGCGATGAGAATGGAGGTAAGAATAAGAATGGCTTTTTCAAAATGGATACTTTCAGGCTAAAACCGGGATTTAGTTTTGCGTTTTATCTTTCATTATCTGAGGGTATTTCCTTTCCGGAGCAATCGGAGGTATTTCTGGGTGCTGAACGTTCGTTATTCAAAATGGAAGTGGTTGATGTCAGTGAAAGAGATTACGATTACAAGCAAAAACTCAATTCGAGTCCTATAGCCAAGCAGGAAGAAATTTATTTTGTCAGTGATGCTTTTATTCCGGAAAAGATTTTTGAATTGTGTCGGTTTGCATGGTTGGATACAGTGCCGTTTAAAAATATTACAACAACAACAAAACATACCAATTACGCCGCCCTGAATAAGGACACCGAAAAGAGCAAGCGTTTTAATCTTGTTCGGAGAGGCAGTGTAATTTTTTGTACGGAAAAGAATAAGAAAAATATTCTCAAATTAATAGACAATCCGTATTTGCAGTCATTTGGATATAATCAGTATGTAACAATTCAATAATTAAATACCATGAAAAATAAAGATTTATATGTAATTACGACAGAAAGTAATATGCATGTCGGTAGTGGAGATGTCAATTTCGGAGTGATTGATAACTTGATTCAACGGGATCTGGTAACTGGTTTGCCCAGTATTAATTCATCGGGTCTGAAAGGGGCTGTCCGTGAATTTTTTGAACATAAGTGTGAGAAAAAAAACCCCTTGATAACTACGATATTTGGTTCTGAACCAATAGAAAAAGATGTATTAAAACTCAAACAAGGTTCTTTCCGTTTCTTTGAGGCCAATCTACTTTCAATTCCGGTAAGAAGCAATGAGAAACCTTATTTAATGGCAACATCTCCTGATGTTGTTAAGGAATTTATCCGTAAGGCGGAAAATTTCAATATTGATTTAAAAGAATTAAAGAAAAGTCTGGAATCTCTTTTAAAGATAAAATTGGAAAAAGGGAAACCTTGTGTATTTGATAATGATTTATCAGAGTGTACTGTTGAAGATTCTGATTTGACGGCTACTTATAAACCCAATGTCCATATTGCTGAATTACAAGCATTGTTTGGTTCATCTTTGGTATTGATGAGTCATCATGATTTTTCTAAGATTTGCGATAATAATCATTTACCGGTCATTGCCCGCAATAATCTGGAAGACGGAAGGAGTAAAAATCTTTGGTATGAGCAGGTGTTACCGCGTTATAGCAAATTTTATTTCGTTTTAATCAAAGATGGAATAAATAATACAGAATTTGACAAGTTATTACAATCCGATCTGGTCCAGATCGGAGCGAATGCGACCATTGGTTATGGTTTTACGAGAATCAAGAAAGTTACAAACCTATAAATTGAAATTTCCATGAAAATTAAAGATCGTTGGATAGAGTCTGCTATACAAGCCATTACACTTACCCGTATTGCAGATGAAAAAGGGATACATGCGAGCGAATACAAAGGTTATATTTCTGCCTTTGGGGCTTCTGTTATTCAATCAGGTTTGCTTCCGGCAGTTATTTTTTATGAAAATAGCGAAGGAAATCAGGATAAGGGTTTGCTGATTAAAGCTATTGTTGTTGTTTTGAATGAGGTTGGGGAATATAAGATTGATGCTCAGCAGAATTTCTCTCAATTTGTAAGAGTATTCCACAATGAGGAAAAGCTATTAAAGGATGTTAGTCATGCTGCTATGGCTTTGAAATTAGCTTTAATGACTTTTAAATCTGAAGATAATGATTAAAAAGGGGGGTGTTATGAATGAGGATGGAAAACAAGCTGTAAGAAGGCTTTCTTTAATTAAAAAAGAGGTGAATCCGTATATTGTTGCTGAGTATGAAAAAGTTGGCAATTCGATGGGGTATAAATCATCTCACCTGGATGATAATGTGAGCCGTGAAAGTACAAAAGCAAATCTGGGATGGTTGTTTTATAAAGATTATTATTCGGGATTGAAAGACAACAAGGATTTTTTTGAAAGTAAAAATGGTAGATTAATAGGATTTCGTTGTGAGAGAGAAATTTCCGGTGAAACTTTTCAATTAATTACTGAATATCCAGGGTTGGCTATTGGGACAGGAAATAACCATAAAACTAAGAGCTCGGATGATGAATTCAAATTGGGATTCAGTTTTGATTATTCGACCGGATTACCAATAATTCCAGGTTCTTCGGTAAAAGGATTGTTAAGAAGCGCTTTCCCGAACTCTGTCAAAAAGAAAAAAGATCAGCATGAAGAATTTGTAAATTTACATTATAGAGAACCTCGAAGAATATATATTCGAGAAAAATTAAATATGCAAGATTTAGATGTAGATGAGTTAGAGCAGGAAATTTTTGAAGGTTTTCGAAATGGAAAATCAATTAGGATTTATGAACGGGATATTTTTAAAGATGCAATTCTTGTAAAGTCTCAGGAGAATGTGTTGGGTATTGATTATATTACTCCGCATAATAAAGGCAAATTTAAGAATCCGCTCCCTATAAAATTTATGAAAGTAATGCCTAAGGTTACATTCGCATTTTTCTTTGATTTGAGAGATTATAAGGACAAATCGGGGAGTACGATTGTATCGGTAGAACAGAAACGGAATTTATTCCGCCAAATCCTTCTCGATTTCGGCATTGGCGCCAAGACCAACGTCGGTTACGGGCAGTTCTCAGAAGTAGATCGGATATGACTTACCTGGTTTCTTTGATCAGCGATCATTTGCTTCCGGCTTTCCTTTTTATCCGTGAGATGGAAGGGAGGTACGACCGGTTGCTGTTTATTTCGGGTCATAAAATGGCGGGGGCGGGCAGGGGAAAGCGGATCGAACGGGCGTTGCAGATCCCTGAAAATTCGGTGCGCCGTATTACGGTATCGGACGAAGACCTGAACGATACCTTGGCCGAACTGAAAAGGCAGGACTTTTCCCCGACCGACCATTTTATCGTAAACCTGTCTTGTGATGAGGTTATTCCGGTTATCGGCGCATTCGAATATTTTTCACAGTATATTTCGTCTTTTTTCTTTATTCCCCCGGGAAAAAATGTGATCGAAAACGTGCAGACATCGGATAACGCCCCTTTGCATTACCGGGCGAATGTCCGGGAGTATCTGACGGTGCACGGCCTGCGGTTCGAATGCGGAGAAGGGCTCCATTACCCGAGGGAGCATACTTACGCTTTTTTTGAGCGTTTCAAAAAGGCTCGCTACAACCGGTATAAAATCCCGGAAATGATGAATCTCGACCGGATGTGCGACTGCGACCGCCGGTATTATTCCGGAATCTGGTTCGAAGAGTATACTTATCACCGGATCAAAGAAGAGAAGAACCTGACAGACGATTACATCTTTCATGGAGTGAAAATTTTCCGTTCCGGCTCGGACGAAATGAATGATAACGAAATCGATGTCGTGTATACGATCGGTAATGAATTGTATGTCGGCGAGTGTAAAATGTCGTTGAACGGGCCTCCCGGAAATCGGGGAATGAAATTCCTGGAGCAATGTATGTATAAGCTGGCGGCTATTTCACTGGATTTCGGATTCAATGTTCGCCAGTATATTTTTACATTGCACCGGTTTGCAAAAAATCCTCCGGCCCAGATGCAGGCGGTGTACCGGCGTATGAAAATTCTGCAATTGGATGGTTTGGTGGACGGAGACGATTTCGGAAAACCGGTTTTACCGCTTGATTTTTTGAAATAATCTATCTTTTTATATTACAGGGTGTTATGCGTAAAACAGTTGCGAAAGTCAGAATGTTGAATAAAATCCTGATAATCAGTAGATTGTGATCTTATGACAACTTTAATTTTCAGGTCTTATTTTCGCGAAACTTTAGAGATCCGGTTTTTGAGCGGAGACTTGCGAAAACAGTCCGGAACCTGTAAATCGATCTTTGACGTATTGGGCTGATAATTAGCAGTATCTGAACCAATTGAACGGTTGTGTTTTCGCAAATCCTGCTGGGTTTGGAGAAGTGATTGAGGTTTGCGAAAAATTTTTAGTGATCAATCGGTTGATTATTATATGTTTATTCAAATAAAATTTGAATTTTGTATCGTTTGAATGAAAAAAAGATGTATATTTGCGAAAATTCACCAGGAAGGATCTGTAAGGCCGATGGTATAAGGAATGAGTGAAAAAATGGAAGTTTATCTGATTGATTATTTAATTGATAATGAGGAGGATCCTTCCTGTTACTGCGAAAGCGGTATTGAGACCTCTGTTCTTATGGAAAATTTGTTCCTTTATAAAAATGATCCTTCCTGTTACTGCGAAAGCGGTATTGAGACTTTCTTTTGTAGAGATTTTTCCGGTATCTCTGTTTTTGATCCTTCCTGTTACTGCGAAAGCGGTATTGAGACATGATTATGGGAATTTCAGGAGGGGCTATCTTTCGATCCTTCCTGTTACTGCGAAAGCGGTATTGAGACCTCTTTGTCTTGCTTTCTCTCTTCATCATCTTCTTTGATCCTTCCTGTTACTGCGAAAGCGGTATTGAGACCTTTTGGGCTTAAAGCGTGTTTATGTTCATATTCTGTTCCGATCCTTCCTGTTACTGCGAAAGCGGTATTGAGACACAGTAGGAACAAGCACGCGACTTTCATACTGCGATCTTTCCTGTTACTGCGAAAGCGGTATTGAGACGGTGCTAAGCACAGGTTGCGAAGACGAATAAGTTGATCCTTCCTGTTACTGCGAAAGCGGTATTGAGACATTCACTACTAAGCGAGCACCAATTTGGCTTGCATGATCCTTCCTGTTACTGCGAAAGCGGTATTGAGACTCCGTTGGCATCGCCGAGACCTGAACCGCCGTTGATCCTTCCTGTTACTGCGAAAGCGGTATTGAGACTTGCTTTTCCATTTTGAGTAATGTTTTATATGTTTAAGTTCCTTACTGTTACTGCGAGTG
>JAVBRK010000043.1:0-19082 GCA_031548005.1 Bacteroidales bacterium | reverse complement strand
TTCATAATTAAACTTGTCAAAATGTCTTTTATAAGGTAATAAATCTGCTCGAAGCATGTTATCCTCTATCATTGAAAAGAATAATACACTACCTGATTGTTTATGGTTTTTGCAGAATAAAGAGTCAATACACGATGAGTAAAAAGGATCAAACCAAATATATTTTTTATCTGTACGATATTTATCCAATTTTTCCTTCTCCACAGGTAATGTTATAAGATCTCTTGAAAACCAAAACCGATCCAAATCAACAATGGAGTCTGATACTGAAATTGATTTCCTTTGATTTATGGAATCATTCATAACATAATTGTAAGCTATCAAATATTTGATAGAATCTTGATCACAATTTGATTGAGCATTAATTACAACATAATGAAAAAATGAACAAAAGATCAAAATATATTTCATAATAAGTAATTATTTATATCTTATGAACTTATCATTAGGCATTGCCCCCGGAATCAATCTTGCATTTATTAAACCTTGAGCACCGGCATTAAACGGAATATAGTTAAATGAACCTATAGGAGTAGCATTGTAATTCAGTCTTTGCCCATAGTTCCCTCCTAAAGTATTTAATTCTGAACGGATAATATTCATCTGTGTTACTACCGGGCCTGGATTTCCCGGAGTATCATGCAAACCACCTCCTACCTGCGTGTGATGAAGCTCATGCATAAAAGTCATTCCCCAACCTAAAGTTCGACTATCCATCCCAACAGTTCCACTCATAAAACCATTTATTTGCTTAAAATTTAATCCTATATTATTAGTTCCAGGAAGGACTCCTGATTTTCCAGGAGCTAAAGTAACCCAATCTTGATGATCAATTGCTCCTGTCATCAAAGTTCTTGCTGCTGCACTACCAACCAGCACTGTATTTCCATTTGCATCAGTCGTTGTTGCTATTACCGGTTTTCCATTTGCATCTTTTGTATATGACATTTTTCCATCTGTTGCAACAGCAATAGCTAACCCAGTCTGTGCTTGTAAATCGCTTACAATTGTTTGAGTGTAACTTGTATTAAGAACTTGATCTAATTGTTGCATCCCCGCTAATGAAATGCTATCTCCTCTCAAATCTACATATCGGATGGGATTATTTGCACAATATGCATACGGGCTTATGGAATAATATTTCTCAGCCAACGGATCCATCGTTAAAAATTTCTTTTCATTCGGACTAAACACCAGTGTTTTAATCACGTTCGCACTGTCGTCCAACAGGATTAACGATAATGTGTTTTTATCAAATTCCGCGTAGCGTACCTCGCTGTTAGTGTTAGTATTTTCCAGTCTAAATTGCGTTTGTGGCAATTCAATTATTGATTTCACACTTTGTTCAGGAGCAAAGTTGTCGTAAGGTGTCTGTGCAAAAATATTGAATACACCAAACATCCCTGTACTCAAAAACAGAATTAGCTTTTTCATATTCATTTCCATCTATTTATTATACTATTTCTCAGCATTTAATTTTGTCTGTTTATCTTTTACGTCATGAACTATTTTCTCATAATCTTCATTTTTCATGGTGCTATAGCCAATTTCTGAAAGATATCTAAAAGCATCATTCATGATTTCAAATTCACTCATTAATTCCGGGTAATTGACGATTTCATTATAACTTTCCAATCCTTTTTCTATTATTTTACTACTTAAGCGGAATTGCAAATCATTCGCTTTGTTAATTTGTAATTGACTGTTGGGATAGTATTGCAAGCCGATCTCATAACACTTTTTTACAAAATCATCGGAATATCTTCCTGTTTTGTCTTCGTAATAAGACAACAAGTCGTATATACAATATGCAACAGACTCAACATCCGACAATCCTTTCATAAACAACCCACTTTTTATGGCGGTTTCTGAGACATTAAATGTTTCCATTATGAAACTGGAGCGGGAAAAAGAGCCTGTTGTCATTTCCAGGTTCCACCAATTTCCTTGTTCATCCCGGTGTTTTACATAACAATGCATTGGAGCGATCGCAATAAATGCTTCCACACCAACCTCATCGGCTAAAATCTTATAAAAATAGGGCAATGCCCTACAATTTCCTTTTCTGGTTTTCAGAAGACGCGATACCATATAACTTTCTTTATCCGAATCACTCATGAAACTCTCAAAGTCATACTGGTATGGATTGAATTTGTTTTCGGGAATACTGTCAGACATATAAGTAAATACTGCCCAATTCCCTGCTGTTTTATATTGTCGCAGGTTGCGCTCGTCAATCATTTTATTGAGAATAGGTTTAATGCTTAGTATCTCATTATTATAATCCTCCCAACTAATTTTCCCTTCGTAATAGGCATTTTCCACAAGGTAAACGGCTCTTTTGAAACTCAAAGTTTTTTCTCCTTTCAGCATTTGACTTATTTCATCGATTGCAATATCAAAATGTTTTTGAATATCAACAGGGACAGCTTGAGTTAAAGCATTTCTGCTTCTCTGGAAGTCAATTTTTCCTTGCTCCAAATCATACGATTGAGCACTCAACTGAGAGAAAAATATAAAAGGTAATATGTAAATTAATTTTCTCACTTTAGAGTGGTTGTAAATCACAAAAATAAGAAAGGTTTTAGGAATATCATGAATTATATCCTAAAATCTTTCTTTCTACCCATTTCGGGTTTCCGTTTCGGCTTTATTCCGTTTGGCTTTTGAAACTTTCCTTCTACTTAGAAGTCCACTATTTTACCTCTTCGATTTTAACTTCCAACACTCCAACGGCAGCATCTTTTTTGGCATTTATATGAATTTGTAGCCGGTCGGTTGTGATATCCTTTCCAGGGTGAACCATATTGAACTGATCTTTAAATACAGAATAACTATCGGTTACGTAAATCGGAAATGGTTTCCAGGAGTTATTTTCGAAATATTTGAGACTCCATGATTGAGGTATTTGTACCCCTCCGTTATCATCGTACCAATATACGGAAATACTTTGAATAGGAAGAGATTTTTCCAATGTAATTTCGATTTGCTGTGATTTTCCTTTTTGCGGCCAACTGGTCCAGCGGCTGATCGACGTGTCGTCGGAGCGGGAGGGAAGCCGGTCGTCGGCAATGGCTTCGACATCGTCTTCGTTGTAAGTGTAAGATGCTTTCACTTCCTTGATGTTGTTGCTTAGTTTCACTGTTTTTGCTCTTGCCAGACTATCGGATTCGGGTATCCAGACAATCATGGTACTATCGCTGCGGTTATCCCAGGCATAATATGGTATCAGGCTTAGGGTCATGTCCTGACTGGGATCGGTATCCTTATCTCCGGCAGCTTTAGCCGGTATCCGTACATAATCGATTCCGGAAAGAATGCCTTCAGAAGCTTTTTCAATTATTCCCGGATTCGATGCCTGGTCGATGTAGGCGGATTGTACCGGAAAACTATTGTCGGCAGCTTCAGCACAGTAAACCAACGGTCCCCGGGTAATGCAGACGCATCCGCGGTCGGCTTCTACCTGTTCGATAGCCTGATTGTACCGTACCGGCATCGGGAGGAGCAGTTCCACTTTGTCGCCTCGTTGCCACTGACGGCGAAGGGAAACGTAGCCGTTCTTTACCGGAGCTTTCAGCTTTTTGCCATTGACCCGGACTCCCCAGGAAGCAGAGGAGCTATTTTCGTACCGGTAGAGTTCCCCGGGTACGAATTGGTCTCCTGTCCAGGTGGGGATTCTCAAACGTACGGTGAATTCCTGTTTATCCTGTTCCGGCTCGACCTGTAGCGTTACCTGCTCGTCGAAAGGGTAGTCGCTTTTCTGGGTTAGTTTTATTTTCCCATTCTTCAATGGAATATTCGCAGTATTGCTGGCATAAAATGAACAATATATTTCATCGCTAGTATAAGCATAAATCAGTCCCGGCACCTGAGGAATCAGGCGGGCGATGTTCGACGGGCAACAGGCTGTCCCGAACCAGGGGGAGCGCCCTTTTCGTCCGTGGTTGAAAGGGGTCTTGCCGTCGGCTTCCAGCGGATTGATGTAGAAAAATTTATTTCCTTCGAGGTTCACTCCAGCCAGAACATTGTTGAGCAGGGCGACTTCCGCCACGTCCATGTATTTCCCGTCTTTTTTCATCAGGAACATCCGGTGATTGAAGAATACATTTCCCACTGCGGCGCAGGTTTCGTCAAAGGCTTCCTTATTCGGGAGAACATACTCGGGACCGAATCCCTCGATCCCGTGAACAGCGCCAAGTCCGCCGGTAATGTGCATCCGGGTATCGACAATATTGTGCCAGATACTGTCTAATGCGGGTTCAAGGGTTTTATCTCCTGTCTGGGCGCTTACATCGGCCATCCCGGAATACAGGTAGGTTGCCCTTACCGAGTGTCCTACCGCTTTTGTCTGCTCTCTCACAGGCAGGTGCTGTTGAGCATATTCCGGAGCCATAACGCCCTCGCCTTCGGGTTTGTAAGTTACTCCGCGGATGTCAATGAACCGTTTCGCCATACTGAGATATAATGTATCTCCGGTGACCCGGTAAAGTTTCACCAGTGCCAGTTCGATTTCCTCATGGCCAGGCGCCTGATTCACCGGTTTCCCACCATTGTAGGCCGGATCGCCTTCAAAAAATACGTGGAAGATATGTTTTGCATTTTTAGTGGCTACCTGCAACCATTTATCCTTGCCTGTAGCCTGGTAGTAAGCTACCGCCCCCTCGTACATATGTCCCATGTTGTATAATTCATGGCTGTGAACGACCCAGGAATAGGGTTTGTCTCCCATTCCGGCGCCTCCCCAGTGTTCAGCGTCTTTCGATACTCCGGTGATGTGGGACTCGTAATGGTAGCCGTCGTCCTGCTGGGCGGCGGCAATGATGTCGATAATTTCATCCATCTGGCGTTCGAGCGCTGTATCCTGTTCGAGGGTTAGGAGGTAGGCGGCTCCTTCCATTACTTTGTACAGGTCGGAAGCGATAAAACGGTGATGGAAAGGTAATTCGCCTTTGATTCCCTTCAGGTAGTCGGCTGTCTTTTTCAGATTTTCGACAGCCGGCCGGGTTTTATCCAATGCAAATGGAACCAGGGTTTGTTTTTGTGTTTTCAGGCGGGGAAGCCAGAAATTATCTTGCAGGGTTACTTCCTGGAATGGAACCGGGATCAACGTTTCGTCACTGACAGGTGGATCGGTATTGATATCTGAAGCACAAGAATTGAATAATAAAACAGCAGTCAATAATAAAAAGTGGCGGAACCGGATATTTATTCCGGGAAAAGCAATAGCCCGATGAATGTTCATAAATATAAAAAAAGTTTTATTTGCAGTAAATAGTTTTATTGATTTCATTTTTTGATTTTATTTTCCAGCATTTTAATAAAATATCCCCCGACTACTGAACGGGCCTGGAATCCGCGTTGTTTGGGCTTATCCGTCCAATACCAGTCGCTCATGGGCACCCGGTCGGTGGTTTCGTTCATGAATTTATGAACCGGCGAGACGAATTGTTCGAATATGGCTTTGTCGTCGGCCAGTGTTGCAGTCCAGATGATCCAGTCCGATTTAGTGTAAGCCTCCCGGTTATCTAAAGGAAGACCGTAAATATTCTGCTTGGAAAGATAGAACGGAATTTCTTTCTCTGCAATTGTTTGCGGGAAAATATTCATATTCATCAGCTTATTCCAGACTAAGTTATATTTTTGGCTCCAGGTACCGGCCTGGTCGAATGTGAGCCGGTAATGATCGCCGTCGTCAGCCATCCGGACCCATTCTTCGGCCATTTTTTTCGCTGTTTGCGTATATTTTTCCGCTACATCTTTCTTCCCGAGCATTCCGGCTAATTTTCCATAGGAGGCAATTCCCAGAATGGCCTTGATCGATAGATTGGCATTGTGTGCAAAATGTCCTGCAAAATCATCGGTACACAGTTGATTTTCGGGGTCGAGTCCTTTTTCGGTCAGGTATTCTGTCCAGGTAGTCAGAACATCCCAATGTTTGGCGGCATAATCGGCATTTCCTTCCATCTGTGCAATCGCGGCGGTTATTATCAGCATATTACCGCTTTCTTCGACCGGCATATCACCGCCGTAGGTCTGACCGTTGGCCAAAGGGTAAGTACCCACATCATGTGCGGCAAACGGTTTTTCCCATTTTCCGCTTTCGCTGTAATAAAAGATATGGTTGAGTAAACCTTTAGCTAATTCGGGATTGTAAAGCAGGAACAAAGGAGCTGAAGGGTAGGTGATATCGACTGTTCCGATCGAGCCATTGCTGAAATTTTCTTTCGATAAGAAAAGCAAGTCCCCGTTGGGCGATTTGACTAATTTATGTGCAGCAATAGACTGCCGATACGCCAGGGCGCACAGTTCGGCATAATCTTTCCCTCCGGCTTCAGTTGCTTCACTCATCATTTTGTAATCGAACTCGTTACAAGCCTTGATCAGCTTGTTATAATCCGTACCGGCTTGTGAGAAAGCCTGGAATATATCTTTTTTTCCGTCTGCATTCCAGTAGGGACGAAGATTTTCTCCGAAATACTGGATCGAATAAAGATCGTCGTAACCGATCATTACATTTCCTGTTGTACGTTTATCGACCTTGCCTAATGACTGCACAATAGCCAGATTGTTGTGATCGTTCGATTGGATTATTTGAGCCGGATCGATTTTTCCGTTTTTTCCGAAACTCTGGCGCAGGCTATAGCTTTCACCTGCTGCATAAGTAGAGTTTTGTTTTTCTCCGCACATATAAAAGTAGCCCCAGTCGATGCGTACATCGTCTCCTTTCCGGCATAAAACCAACTGGTCGACACTTCCTGTTTTCAGGAATACCTGCTGGTTTTTCTCGATGACTTCCGAGGCGCTTTGCTGATATGGTTTGTTTAATGCCCAATTGGGAGCAGCCTCAAAATAAACCTCGATTTCATGCGACTGATTATCGTTGGGAGTTACCTGGTAGGAGATATAGTTAACCGGCCGGGATATCAGTTCCAGGTCGTTCAATAATAAAGGCGCTGTGAATGTTAGTTTCAGGTCGACCGGGCCACAGGCGAAAGTA
Source organism: Bacteroidales bacterium (assembly GCA_031548005.1). GTDB lineage: Bacteria > Bacteroidota > Bacteroidia > Bacteroidales > Azobacteroidaceae > BNXB01. Next base: position 12,085 of record JAVBRK010000043.1, on the reverse strand, counting down.
TAATGCGTTTGTGTAGCCTGTACTTCGACCGATTTTTGTTCTGCAGTCTGATTCAGATGCCGCTTCAGAGGAGGTTCTACACTCAGTCCGAAATCGACTAAAGCTCCGTTTGTGCGGTTCCGGCAATGAGCAGCAAGAATATTTTTCCCTTTTTTCAGAGTTTGAACTGCATTCTCAGGTAATTCTGCCACCACATTTTTTCTCCAGCAGTAACCCGTATTGACGACTTCAATTCCGTTGACATACAATTCGAAATCATCATCGTGAGAATATTGCAAAAATACTTTCTTTCCGGCCAGGTCTTCATCCAGCACGACTTCTCTACGCACCCAGATGTCGCTACCTTCTTTATCCCAGGCGGTATTGACAATCTGTTTGGGTATTTTTGCCGGAATTGGCGTAGAGAGGCGACATACTTCCAGCGTGCTTATGGCGACTTCTTCGATACTTCCGAAGGCTCCCTGACCGGTACCCCATTGCGAATCGTTAAAGTCGGGTTTTTCCCAGCCTGCAGCCGGTGAAGATAGTGTATATTTGGCGTTCCAGTCTCCTTGTTCTGCTGTCTTGACAATGGGAATAGGAGAAATGATCTCTTCTCCCATAAACCGGTAAACCTGCCCGTCTACCCGGATGGCCCCGATCATCGGAAAGTCCTCTCCGGTCCAGTGCTTTACCGAACTATCATAGAGTTTGTCGGAGAACGACCAGCCGCAAGTGTAAGGATCAATCGTGATCAGCGGATAAGCCGGTGCGCGAAGGCTGTTGTTGATTACTTGTACTTTTTCGTCTGTATTCCGGCATCCTGGCAGGAGGACACACAAGAGCAGGATAACCAAGCTGTTTCTCATTATTGTGTTGATTTATTAATTGTTGTGATTTATTGTCCGTATATTATTTCTACTTCCCGGAATGTCGAGGTCCCTTTTCCGTTGACGTGAATTCCGATCATAGGAGGCCGGTCCCAATTGACTAACCCATTGATATCTAAATTATTGCCGATTTTATGAAATTGACCTTCCGGGGAGAGGTAGCCGAGCTGGTAGTACTGACCGCATTGTGTGTTGGCGCAGATGCTTATGGCTTCTGTTGTTCCGACCGTTTCGGATGCTAAAACCGTATAGTTCCCATCTGTTATTTGCCAGAGTTCAATTTGCTTGCCATGCAGGGATAGCCCTGTGCAATGATTTGCTGAGCCATACAGGCATATTCCGGATGAAGTAGATCCTGGTTCGACCCGGGCTTTTAACCGGTAATTTCCTCCGGCAGTGCGGAAGCCTAAGAATGTTTTTGTATCGGTTTTATTTTCTATGACTAAAGTTTCTCCGGAAATACGGAAATCCGGGCGTGGAGCCGATATATCCCAGATCCAGGGAATAGCCGGGGCTGTAAATCTTGTTTTGATTTCCTGAAAAGTTCCGGGATAGGGAGTAAGCGCCTGAAGAGAGGGCGTTTTTCCATAACGAAATGAAGGCCAACCTGTTGTTGGGTTCCATATAATTTCGTCCATCATACCCTCTCGTCCGGTGAAAACGTGTGTGTTGGCATTGTATGCGTGATATAAGTAAAAGTAGCGGCGATCCGGAGTTTCCACGAGTGTGCCGTGTCCCGGGCAGCGCCAGTGGTCATCTCCGACTAAAATGGGGTTTCCGGAATATTTTTCCCAGGGACCATTGATTGATTTTGCCCGGGCAACTCCCGTTTGGTAATTACAGTTTCTTCCACAGCAGGCATTTCCGGCATAGAACATATACAGGTATCCGTTTTGTTCCACGATACACTGCCCTTCGATTCCTCCGGCCTCCCAGTTGTCGGGATCGGCTTTTAGCAGAGAAAATTCTTTTCCCTGCAATTTCAAGCCGTCGTCGGAAAGCTCCGAGCCGAGGATTTCGATCAACCGTCCCTGGTCGAGCCCGTAGGCTTTCCAGGTAATATAAAGTTTTCCATTCCATTCGATAACGTAGGCGTCGATCGCTTCGTTTGTCCATTCGATCAGTAATCCGTGGTCGGTAAATCCCTGTTCCGGATCTTTGGTCGTGGCAACTCCGATGAACGATTTGCGATCGCTTGCACGGCGGGCGGTATAGTAAACATAAAAAGTTCCGTTCCGGTAAAATAACTCGGGAGCCCAGTAGCTACCCATGGTCCACTGCGGTTTGTCTCTGAAAATAGAACCTAAATTTTCCCAGTTGATCAGGTCTTTCGAGCGGTAGAAACGGTAGGGGGGGCCCCATTCCGATGATGACGATGCCATGTAGTAAGCGCCGGCGACCCGGATAACCGAAGGGTCGGGGAAATCACCCGGAATTACCGGATTACGGTACGTCGTCTCCTGGGATACTCCCTGGAAAGACACGAATACGAAAAGACAGAGTAAATAGAGAATTCTCATGGATTGTATTTTAATCATAAATTGTACAATTTTAGTAATTATTATGCAAACAACCAATCAAAATTTTGTCAAAAGCTTATATTTTTATTTCACAGGAGAATATTTTATGACTCCGATAAGAGTTAAACATAATAATTGCATAAATTTGCACACATGAAGTTGAAAATCGCATGTCTTTTTTTAGGTTTCTTTTTTATTTCACTAACAGCCCAGGGAAGAAATTATTATTTTCGTCATTATACGAATGAAGAGGGACTGTCTCATAATACCGTATACTGCAGTATACAGGATAAAAGAGGATTTATGTGGTTTGGAACGAAGGATGGATTGAATCGCTTCGACGGACATACATTCAAATGTTATAAACATGAAAAAAATGATGAAAAATCGGTTCGCTCCAACTACATTACCTCCTTACATGAAGATGCCGACGGGTTGATCTGGGTGGGAACGAATACGGGGTTATGTTGCTACGATCCCAATACGGACGATTTTACAAACTTAGATAGTCTTTTTAATCACAGGGAAGAAATCGGAGATCTGAAAACCGACTCGAGGGGTAATCTTTGGATACAAACTTATAGCGGCCTGTACCGGTATAATAAAGAAGAAAACCTATTGAAATTTTATCCGTCGCAGATTTATTTTACTCCTTTGCGGATCTGTGTCGGCTCATCATGCGAGACCTGGTTTACCTCTGCAGAGAAAAGCATTTACAGGTACAATTATAAGAATGATACTTTCTCTAAATATGAAGTACTAACACCCCGGGAAAAGAGTAGTTTCTCCGGAATCCTGAGTATTGTCGACGCCAAAGAACATGGATTACTGATCGGAACAGAAATTTTCGGACTGAAACGTTTTAATCCCAATACGGAGACTGTGGAAACTTTTCTGGAAGAAACCGGCTCCGACAACCGGCCGATACTGGTAAGAACCATCCTCCCGTTTTCTGAGGACGAGTTTTATATCGGAACGGAATCCGGATTGTATATTTTCAATATCCGGACCAAAGAAGTTCAAAACTTCAGGAAGTCGCTGAACGATCCTTATGCGATCAGAGATAATGCAATCTACTCTTTAACCAAAGATATGGAAGGCGGTGTGTGGATCGGTACGTATTTTCAGGGCTTGAGCTACTTGCCGAACGAATACACTCCCTTCGAGAAATATTTTGATAGAGGAAATGATAACTGTCTGAAAGGTAATGTTGTAAGGGAAATTGTAGGAGATAAGTCCGGAAATATCTGGATCGGAATGGAAGATGCCGGATTGAATAAATTCAACCCGCAAACAGGAAAATTTACCCATTTTTCTCCAAACAGTACTTCCGGAAATGTCTCCGGACTTAATTTGCATGGATTGATGGTGGATGGTAACCGCTTGTGGATCGGGTATTTCGATCATGGAGTGGATGTTTTCGATACACAGTCGGACAAAATTATAAAGCGTTTTGAAGCTGGCTACAAACCCGGAGATCTGAAAACAAATTTTGTCATTACAATCTTCAGAATGCCGGATGGAAAGGTACTTTTGGGAACCATATCCGGAGTTTATCAATACAATCCGGAAACAGGATTATTCAGCTATCTGTCCGATATGGCGCCGAATTCGTTCGTATATAACTTTTGTGAAGATCATAATGGAACTTTCTGGATTTCCACTCTTAATAATGGCCTGTTTTACAAAAAGAAGGACGGAACAACGGGAAATTATAAGCACAATGAAAGCGATCCGGGCTCCATCTCGTCTAATGCTGTAAGTAACGTTTTTGAAGACAGCCAATATCGCCTCTGGATCACGACCCGGGGGGAGGGTTTTGGCCGCCTGGATACAGAAACCGGTCAGTTTAAATGGTATACGACAAAAAATGGCTTGCCCAGCAATTTCGTTTATAAGATACTGGAGGATTCCAAAGGCGACCTGTGGATAACGACGTCCAACGGGTTGTTGTGTTTCAACCCCGAAACAGAAACTATAAAACGTTACTCTACTGCCGATGGGTTAACGAATAATCAGTTCAATTATAATTCCGGATATAAAGACAAGTTTGGAAAGATGTATTTCGGGACTATCAATGGGATGATCGCTTTTGTACCTGAAAGTTTTCGTAAAAGCGATTTTAATCCTCCGGTATACATTACCGGATTTGAGGTTTTCAATGAAGAATTGGTGCCGAAAGATGAAAAAGGGTCCAGACAATCGATATTGTATGCTGATAAGATCGAACTTCCGTACGATAAATCGACATTCACCATCGATTTTGCAGCGCTTAGTTTTACGTCGCCGGATATGAATGAATTCCGGTATATTCTGGATGGAATCGACAAGCAGTGGACATACCTGAAGACTCACCGCAAAGCCTATTATACCAATTTACCTCCCGGAGAATATCTTTTTCGTCTGAAGGCGACAAACGGAAACGGAGAGTGGATGGAGCAGGAGAAAACATTGCGGATCATTATTCATCCTCCTGTCTGGCGCACAGGCTGGGCATACTTGTTATATTTTATTTTAGCCGGATTTGCTGTTTATACTGTATTGAAGTTTTACACTCAGCGGATTAAACTGCAGAATAAACTCAAGCTCGAAAAGATGGAGGATCTGAAGCAACAGGAGCTCCTGAATGCTAAGATCAGCTTTTTTACGCATATTGCCCACGAGATCCGGACACCATTGACTTTAATTAAAGGGCCTCTCGACCGGATTATGAAATCAGAAAGGGATGCTTCCGATAAAGAAAGCTTAGAGATCATGCAGAAAAATACCAACCGGTTACTCGATCTGACCAACCAGCTTTTGGATTTCAGGAAAGCTGAAATGGAAGGTATGAAACTGAACTTTACTCCGGTCGATGTTGCCGGGCTGCTGAAAGAAACCTACATCCGCTTTACCCCGGTAGCGACAGAAAAAAGATTGTCTTTTAATCTGAAGTCGGAACCGGAAGAGTACGAGGCGATTGTAGACCGGGAAGCCCTCACCAAAATATTGAGTAATTTGTTTACCAATGCCCTTAAATTTGCAGAAAAGGAGATCACCGTATCGCTCCATGCCGGGGAAACCGACTTTTTTGAAATCCGTGTGAATAGTGATGGCCCCCTGGTTCCTGCCGAAATAAAAGAGAAAATATTCGAGTTGTTTTTCCGTGCCGAAGACTACCGGTATGGTTTGGTAACAACGCCTAAAGGTACCGGAATCGGATTGTACCTCGGACGATTGCTGGCCGAATTGCATAATGGTGTCCTTTATTTGGATGTTACAGAGAGGGCTTTCAATTCTTTTGTGCTGAGATTGCCTAAACGCCAGGAGGTATCGGTTAGTCTGAAAGCCATGCCGTCCAGTTCCGGAGAAGAAGTGGATGAGAATCTGTTTCCTGCTCCGGAAAATACACATACTCTGCCGGTAGTTTTACTCGTTGAGGACGAAAAAGAAATGCTCGATTATGTTACAAAAGAATTATCGGGAAACTACCGGGTACTGAAAGCTGTTAACGGAAAAGAGGCTATGGAGAAACTGACGAAAAATATAATAAATCTTATCATTTCAGATATCAGCATGCCGGTGATGGATGGCCTTGAATTTTGCCGGATGGTGAAATCCGATGTGAATTACAGCCATATCCCGTTTATCCTGCTTACAGCCAGGCAAAATATCCAGAGCCGGATTGAAGGATTGGAAACCGGAGCGGATGCTTATATCAGTAAGCCTTTCTCTACTGATCATTTATTGGCTCAGATTTCCAATCTGCTTTCAAGCAGGGAGAAATTGCTGAAGGTATTTACACAAACTCCATTGGTTTATTCCAACACCATTGCATCTACGAAAGCCGATGAGGATTTTCTGAAAATGCTGAACGATGTGATTATGGAAAAAATATCCGATCCCGGTTTGAATGTGGAATACTTAGCAAGCGCCGCAGGAATAAGCGTGTCTAGCCTCTACCGGAAAATGAAGGGCGTATGCGATATGAACCCCAATGAGTTTATCCGCCTGACACGTCTTAAAAAAGCCGCCGAATTACTACTCAACGATAAGCTTTCTGTTAAAGAAGTGGCCTATCTGACAGGTTTTTCAGCCCCGTCTTATTTTTCCTCGAGTTTTTTGAAACAATTTGGAATGAAACCGTCTGAATTTGTCAAGCAGAAGAAAGGTTAAAGATATTTTGGTAATTTATTTTATTCAAGTGGATTGTAATTTATGATTTTTAACTAAGTTTGTACCATATATTATTGATATGATCATGTTAAAACTGAACAGGAAAATTTTACTTTTTGTCGGACTTTTACTTACAGTACAGGCTTTTGCCTCGAACGACAGTCTCCGTTATAATGCAGAAATATTTGCATCTGTTGCTTATCAGGACCGGACTCCTACCTGGATCGTGAATGGAAATTATGGCTTGGTTCCTCTTGAGGCCAACAATGCATATCTTCGGGGAGGCGCTTTCTGGAAGCATCATTTCAATTCCGACTTCCGGTTGGATGCCGGAATCGATCTGGCGCTGGTCAGCGGACGCTCTCCGGCATTTCTGGCTCAGCAGCTTTATGCCGGTATTTCGTTCAAGGCGCTGAACCTGACCGTTGGATCGAAAGAGAATTACCATTCGATGCTTGATAAGTACCTGAGTTCGGGCGATTTTTCATTTTCGACCAACGCCCGCCCCATCCCTGAGATCAACATCAGCATCCCTGATTTTGTATATGTACCTCTTACTAAAAACATACTGCAATTCAAAGGCGATTTTGCAGTAGGCAAGTTTCTGGACAACGATTATACAATGGGTCAGAAATCTCCATCTCCTCAGGCTATTTATGCTGTTGATGTTTTACTGCACCATAAGTCTGCTTTCTTTCTGCTGGAGGATCCGGAAGAAAAGTTCCCGGTTTATCTCTTATTAGGACTGGAAGATTGTGCTCAGTGGGGGGGATGGACCAATTACCATAATTATGGAGAATTACCGCATTCATTCAAGGACTTCTGGAAAGTGGTATTCGGAAGTTCGGGTGGAGAGGATGCTCCGGATTCTGAAATGATTAACCGGCTGGGAAATCACCTCGGAACTTATAATTTCAAAATTGGTTATAAGCACCCATTATTCAATCTGGCAGCTTACAAGCAGCATTATTTTGAAGATAATTCCGGCCTTGAGTTTGCTAACTGGGCAGATGGTAACTGGGGATTGGAATGTTCTCTTTTAAAAAGTTTTTATCTGAATAAGATTGTTTTTGAATACATTAACACGACTAATCAGAGCGGTACGATGCATTGGTTGCAAGAAGCACAACCAGCCAGAGGCGGAGGCGCTGACAATTATTTTAATAACGGTATTTATACTAATGGTTGGGCTTATTGGGGACGAGCCATCGGAAATCCGTTGATTCCTTCGCCGGAATATAATGAAAAAGGTAAATTAGGCTTTCTTAATAACAGAGTAAAGGCCCATCATCTGGGCCTTTCGGGAAATATTGTCGACGGCTTGACTTACCGTTTATTGGCTACCTGGACGAATTCCTGGGGAACGATGAACCGTCCTTTATTAGATAAACAAAATTCCTTCTCCGGATTAGCCGAATGCCAGTACGGACCATCCAAATGGAAAGGCTGGAAGCTTGGACTTCAACTTGCCGGAGATAAAGGAACAATGTATGGGAATAACATAGGAGCTTCTATCCGCATCAGTAAATCCGGATTACTTTTGCCCTGATCCGTTATTTTTCTTTGCTGCTTTTTTCTTTATTTTCTGTGGAGCAACTCCTTCTTTTGTAATTTTTATGGGCTTGATGGTACCGTCCGGGTTAAACTCCATCCGGTCGATACAGGTCACACGATGGTCACGTCCGTTATCTCCAAGGGGTCTGCGGTGGTAAATAGCATACCATTGGTCTTTTCCAGGAACCTGGATCACGGAGTGATGTCCGGCGCTTGTAGCGACTTCCGGATCTTGTTGCAGGATTTTACCGATACGTTTGAATGGCCCGAAAGGCGAATCTGCAATGGCATAGGCTACACTATAATTCGGGCCTCCCCAGCCGCCTTCCGACCACATGAAATAATATTTTCCATCCTTTTTCAACATAAAAGGACCTTCTACGTAATTTTCAGGAGTAACTTCTTTGTACATTTCACCATCCTCGAAGGGAACCAGGCTCAATAAATCGGGGCTCAGCTTAACCATATTGCAATGCCTCCAGCCGCCATAATACATATAATAACTTCCATCGTCGTCCTTAAAAACGAATTGGTCGATGGGTTGCGCTCCATTGTGGAAACTATCGATCAGAGGCTTTCCCAAAGCGTCTTTAAAAGGACCTTCGGGTTTATCTGCGACAGCAACACCGATTCCTCCGTATTCGTCATTGTTTTGGATGTCGTTGGCGCCGAAAAATAAATAATATTTTCCATTTGCCTGGATTAGGGCAGGAGCCCACAAAGCCATTTTGAACCAGGAAATATTTTCCTTGGAGAGTACTTTCGGATGTTTAGTCCAATGCACCAGGTCTTTCGATGAAAAGGCGTCCATAAAAGTCTGATCTTCATACTCCGCCGATGTTGTGGGATAAATCCAGTATTCGTTTCCAAAAACGACTCCTTCCGGGTCGGCATACCATCCCGGAAAGATCGGATTTCCGCTTGTTTTCTGCGCTAAGGCAACACTTCCTATCGATACCAGTCCGGCAATCGCAATTAATACTTTTCTCATAATGTTTTGAATATATATTGTTTCAATTTATTTACCATACCAACGGAAATTCCGATATCCTCAAACTGGTACAACCATAAGGAATCAGGGTAATCTCCTCTTCCGGCATATTGGTTACCCCGGTAGAGTAGGGCAGTGGCCCGCTCATCTCGTTGTATAAATGCCAGGACGGAATTTGCTTTGCTTTTACTTTAATTTTTATCGGAGCATTTTCGATGTTCCACGGATAAATGCTTTTCTGTTTCTGTTGGTCGACAGTTACCCGGAAAGCATCGGCGGTCTTGTTCCGGTCGAAAGCTACGATTCCGTAATTCCATTTGGAAGGAGAGGTGACCTCATAATAAAAATCACCATAGCGGACTTTTTCATTATCCGCCACCTCTTTACGGTTCCAGTTTTCCTCCATCTCCAATCCATAGACCAGCGGTCCGCGTTCAACGGCAATGGAGTTTTCATACCAGAAATTGGTGGTCACCTTCATGGGCAGTTTTAATTCTATCCGGTCGCCGTTTTGCCAGTTCCGCTTTACAATAGCAACTGTTCCCCCATCGAAAGTTTGCTCTTCTTTTCCATTCACAGTCACCGAAGCCTTTTTACACCATCCCGGGATGTTCAGGTGAAGTGGAAAGTCTACGGATCTAACCTTTTTATCTTGTATCGATAACGAGAACAGGATGGCATCATCCATCGGATAAGCCGTTGTTTCCGTCAGCCTTACTGTGATTCCGCTCCCCACTTTAGCTGTTACCTCCGACGGAGAATAGACCAGTGTAGCTAATCCGTTGTCGGGGGTCGCATACCACAGGCTTTGGGTGAATTTGGGCCATCCCTGGTGCATGTTGGATATACAGCAGGGGAATCCGGTCAGCAGCCCGTAGCAGATATCCGTTCCTGCATGGCTGTGTTCTTCAAAAAAATTATGAGTATGGCGTGTGGCCATGACCTGATTCGCTTGCTGGAAATATTGTTTATACATGAAATCGTCTGTTACCTGGGTCGGTAAAGCATTGAATGCGACTCGCTCCAGGTGTTCAGCCAAAGCCGGATTCCCGGTGATCTCCATCATCTTTTCAAGTGAGTACATGAGCTCCACAGCTGCGCATAATTCCGATCCCTGGGTCGGATTTTTACCATGAATACCTTCATCGCCTCCATACATTCCCTGCGGTTGCCCGTTGAATTTTTTGATATCAGCCAAGCCTTTTTTTACCGCTTCCAGGTGCTTTTTGTCATGCGACTGCTGGAAGTATATTACCGGTTCTTTCAATCCCTGTGCCAGATTCACACAATGGATGGAATTAAAACGGGTCAGGTCGTCGCGATAAAGGAACATATCCGTAAAATCGTAGCTTTGTTTGTGCAGCAGGTTCCCGAGGTCCAGTAGAAACGAATCGCCCGTGATATTGTATAGCCAGTATACCACCTGGAGGTTGTCGCAAGCGCGGTATTCCGCCCAGAAGGTCCAGTTTCCTAACGGTTTTTCGGGGAGTGTTTTCAGTTGGTACTGAAAATATTTCGTCATAAAACCGATTACCCGCTGGTCTTTTGTTGCAGAATAATACTGTTGCAGGATTTTCAGCACCACCATTCTTGGCCACCAGTCGGCCGAATTATCGCGTTGAAGCCCTGATTCTCCCGGATAGTCTTTGGCAGGACCAAAATAGCCGGTTTCCTGTTGGCTGTTCAGAGCCCATTCGACCCAGGGTTGTACTTTGTCTTTCAATTGCTTATCGTCTAATATATAAGCCAATGGAAGCAATCCGTCGATCCAGTAAGGCCCACGTTCCCACTGGTCTCCATCTCCACCTAACCAGCCATTCCGGTTACCCATAACAGACGGGTATAACTGGTCCATTTGTCCTGTAGCTCCCTTTTTCTGCCGTTCCAGCATTTCCAGAAGCCATCCTTTGGCTTTAATACTACCCAACGGAAGTTCCATATATGGTTTCTGAACGAGTGGATACCGGTTGTTCGGATAATTCGGAGGTGTTGAGGCGGAGGATGAACCGATAATTATAATCAGGCATAAAAGACTGAGCAAAAGATGTCGTTTTTTCATGGATGAATAGTTTATTTTTGTTGAATTATTTCAGATAATGCTTTTCCGATAATTTTTTTAACTTACAATGATAGTCAAATTCATCCGATATCGATACAAATATTTTGTCTAAAACTAACAAAATTGTCTCAGAATAAAAGGTGCATTTTTGTTTTTATTTGTATATTTATTGATAATCAATCGATTATATTATTTTTCTAAAAGAGCGACAGTACACCAGAGATATGGAGCCTGCCCGTGATAATCACCGGTACGCCGCGGGCGATCGTAGTAATATTGTTTGTCGTTCTTTTTATTTGTTCCGACACAAATTTCTTTTACAGCGCCATTTTCATCGATATAGGAAACTAAAGCCATCCAGGCTTTCCGGGCGGCAGGTGCATATTCTTTTGCATCTAACCATCCGTTTTTAACACCCATGATGAAAGCAAAAGTGAACATGGCCGATCCGGATGTTTCGGCCCAATAATCCGGCTCATCGATCAATTGATTCCATAAACCGCTTGGGGTCTGATAGTTCTTCAGACTTTTCATCATCGTCCGGTACCCTTCCAGGATCCGGGGACGGTCTTTATTGTCTTTCGGCAAATACCGGAGCAACTCGGCCATCCCGGCTGCCATCCACCCGTTTCCTCGTCCCCAATAGTACGGGACATCCGGTGCATGATAAAAAAGTCCGTTCGGACGTTGTAGCTCATCTAAGTACATTACCATTTCTTTGGCTGCCCGGTCGATGTATTTCCGGTCTTTGGTTACTTTATAGGCTTGGGTTTGTACAATGGTGATCATATACATATCATCGATCCACAGGCGTGTTTGCCAGGAATATCCTTTTTCGTCCCATTCTTTTTCTTCCGGCTGGGCATTTTCGGGGACTTCCCATTGGGTATCGGCATAAGGCATCCCCAATTCCAGATAGCGTTTGTCTTTTGTTATC
>JAVBRK010000097.1:0-37583 GCA_031548005.1 Bacteroidales bacterium | reverse complement strand
AAACCCTCAAAGCGGATGCAAAGGTAGACCTTTTATTTTATTATCCAAACTTATCCCAATATTTTTTTATGCCAAATATACCAAATACCTCTGAATTAATCAAATATTTTTTTTGAAAATCAGGATCAGGGAAAAAGTTTTTTCATACATTTGTAGCAGAATATAAATCCGGATGAAAGAACTAAAATTAACAGACTGGCTGCCGACAACAAAAAAGGAAGCCGAGATCAGAGGTTGGGATGAATTGGATGTCATTTTCTTCTCAGGCGACGCCTATGTAGACCATCCGTCATTCGGATCGGCCGTTATCGGCCGGGTACTGGAATCGATGGGATTGAGGGTTGCTATTGTACCGCAGCCCAACTGGCGAGACGATTTGCGGGATTTCAAAAAGTTAGGTAAACCCCGGCTGTTTTTTGGTATTTCGGCCGGAGTGATGGATTCGATGGTCAACAAATATACGGCCAACAAGCGCCTCCGTTCGGATGATGCATTCACTCCGGACGCCCGGCCCGATATGCGTCCCGAATATCCGACTATTGTATATTCCGGCATCCTGAAAGAGCTATTTCCTGATACTCCGATCATTGCCGGGGGTATTGAAGCATCCTTACGCCGCCTGTCACATTACGATTACTGGCAGGACCGGTTACGTCCGGGGATTCTGGCAGAGTCGAAGATCGATTATTTAGTATACGGAATGGGAGAAAAGCCCATCCGGGATATTGTCGAAGCTCTGGAAACCGGAAAAAAAATAGAAGACATCCCCCAGGTTGCTTACCTCGCAAATAACTCTCTTCCGGAAAATAAAGACGACATCCGGCTTTATTCGTATGAAGAATGCCTGGGAGATAAGAAAAAGCAGGCGCAGAATTTCCGGCACATCGAGGAAGAATCGAACCGGATGAATCCAAGCCGGATATTACAAAAAACCGGAAATGAAACCATTGTGGTCAACCCACCCTACCCTTTGATGACTTCAACCGAGCTCGATGCGATATACGACCTGCCCTATACCCGGTTGCCACATCCGAAGTACAAGGATAAACGGATCCCGGCCTATGAGATGATACGCCATTCGGTCAATATCCACCGGGGATGCTTCGGTGGCTGCGCTTTCTGTACTATTTCGGCCCATCAGGGAAAATTTATCGCGTCCCGTTCTGAAGAATCAGTATTGAAAGAGGTAAAAATAATCACCGGGATGCCCGACTTCAAAGGATACATCAGTGATTTGGGCGGTCCTTCGGCCAATATGTACAAAATGCAGGGAAAGGATCTGAACATCTGCAAAAAATGCAAAAAGCCCTCCTGTGTATTTCCGGGGGTATGTCCTAACCTGAATGCCGATCACAAGCCATTATTGAATCTATATCAGAAAGTAGACAAAATTCCGGGTATCAAAAAATCCTTCATTGGAAGCGGGGTACGTTATGATTTACTCTTAAACTTATATGATAATGGAGAGTTGAATAAATCCGCCCGGGATTACAGCACTGAGTTGATCTCAAAGCATGTTTCGGGACGTTTGAAAGTCGCTCCGGAACATACTGCCGACGAGGTTTTAAATTGCATCCGGAAGCCTTCTTTCTGGTATTTTCATCAATTCAAAAAATTATTTGATAAAATAAACCGGGAGCAAGGGCTCAAGCTACAACTAATTCCGTATTTCATGAGCTCGCATCCGGCCTGTAGCGAAGTCGATATGGCTGAACTCGCCGTGATCTCCAAATCTTTGGATTTCCATCCGGAACAAGTACAGGATTTTACTCCGACCCCGATGACCTTGTCGACAGAAATTTATTACACCGGATATCATCCGTACTCCATGAAACCTGTATATACGGCGCATAGCAAAGATGAAAAATTAAACCAGATAAAATATTTTTTCTGGTACGATCATCAGTACAAGGCGGATATTGCCCAATCTCTTAACCGATTAAAACGGCCCGACCTGCTGAAAAATTTATATCAGAAAAAATAATTTCCATCTCTTATTCTGTAAAATGTATGAGTCCAGGGCACAAAAATAACCGGCTAAAACTCAGGTTACTCTTATTTAAGTTTAAAGACCATCTGATGATCCTGACGGGATTGCTTCTTCTCGTCTTCAGTCTGGCATCTGTTTTTCTGTTAATTATCAACTTCGGGTATGATCTGGATCCCGGCCGGAAAGAAAATATAAAGCAAGCCGGTACGCTGATGCTGTTCTTTTTCTTTATTATTTCAACAGTCAGGTTCGTACTGAACTTCAAGGAAGTGCTAAAAGAACAATTGTTCTTTATAGATATTCTGATCTACATCTTTTCATTCGGAGCATTATGTGCAACCACTTTCTTTCCGGAAGACATGAAAAACGACCTCCCTTTCCTTCACTTCTTAAGTAGCCGATGGACTATGTTCATTTTATTAATCGTATTCTCCGTCATCAATATTTCCAAAATTATCTTCCGGTCGCTCAATGCAAAAATCAATCCGTCCCTGCTATTTATATACAGTTTCTTATTTATTATTCTGACTGGCACCGGACTGCTGCTGCTCCCGAACTCGTACCGGACAGAGCTGAGTTTCACAGATGCCTTGTTTACTGCAACGACAAGTGTTTGTGTAACCGGACTGACGACAGTAGACGTACCGACCACTTTTACGTTCACCGGCCAGATTTTTATTCTGCTCCTGATTCAGATCGGGGGACTCGGGGTAATGACTTTCACCAGCTTTTTCGCCATGTCGTTTATGGGGAAATCCAGCTTTGGCTCTTCGATCTTACTGAAAGATTTTCTGAATGAAGATAATTTAGGAAATATGTTTAAAACCCTGGTAAATACCATGATCGTCACTTTCATTATCGAAGGAACAGGAACCTGGCTGCTTTTCATGAATCTCGGAGATATCCCGCACCGCGATTTCGGAGGGAAATTATTTATCTGCATTTTCCACTCTGTATCAGCATTCTGCAATGCAGGAATATCCATTCTGCACGGAAATCTCGGCAATCCGTTAACAATTCACAATTACTCTTTTTTATTCTGTATTTCCATCCTGGTTATCCTCGGAGGATTAGGATTTCCGATCGTTTTCAATTATATGCGATTGTTCCGTCACTATGTAGTTAATTGGTTTAAAATGCTGACAGGAAAACAACAATATTACCAACATAAGCCCTGGATCATCCATGTACATACCCGGATCGTCATTGCCTCCACTTTGGCTCTTCTGGTTGTAGGCACAACATTTATCTATTTCACTGAAGAGGATGCCTCATTCAGGAATCTGAGCGAAACTGGGAAAATCGTCACTGCATTTTTCAATGCTACTATTCCCCGTACCGCCGGGTTCGTATCTATAGATATCACGACATTTGCCCCACCGACTCTGTTTATTATCCTGATACTGATGATGATCGGTGCAGCCCCCATGTCGACCGGAGGAGGAATGAAAGTCAACACGGTAGCGATCGCCACCCTGGCTGCGTTCAATGTTGCCAGAGGAAAACAGCATTTGGAAATCAGACACCGGGAAATACGCTCCCGGAACATCTCCAAAGCTTTTTCCGTGATCATCCTTTATATTATCTGTATGTTCACAGCAACCGGGATTCTGATGTATACGGAAAAAAACAATCATCTGTTTTCCATCTTATTTGAAGTGGTATCTGCATTGAGTACCGTGGGATCGAGCCTGAACTATTCGCCCGGTTTAAGTGAGCCGGGAAAATATGTGATTATTTCCTCCATGTTCATCGGCCGGATCGGAGTTCTGACCTTTCTCTCCGGTCTTTTAAAACGGTATCAGGAGAAAAATTACCAATATCCCGAAGGAGGAATCATCATCAATTAAAATAGCTTATTTATGAAATACATTATTGTCGGACTGGGAAAATTAGGCAGTGCACTCGCCCAAAGCTTAGCTGAAGCGGGCCATGATGTAATCGGGGTCGACCACGAAATGCACCAGGTGGAAGGGATTAAGAATAAAATATCTTCGGCAATCTGCCTGGATACACGGGATGAAAATGCCGTTAAAACCCTGCCGTTGAAAGAAGCTGATGCTGTTTATGTTACCTTCGGGGAAGATATCGGGATCTCCGTGCACTCTGTTGCTATTCTGAAGCAATTAGGAGTCAGAAGGCTGATTGTGCGATCAATGTCGCCACTACACGAAACAATCCTGCAAAGTATCGGAGTGGCTGAAATTATCACTCCTGAAAGAGATTTTTCGGTCGAATATGTAGCATCCCTCGAATTGGGAAACAGGCTGGAGCACTGGTATAAAATCACTCCGAATTATCATGTGGTCAATATCCGGGTACCGGCATCTTTGGTCGGGAACAGTATCCAGAACCTTGATTTCAAGAGTACGTTCAATCTCAAACTGATCTCGATCTTACGACTCAAAGAGAAAAAGAATCTGGTAGGAATGAGCACCAAACGGTTTTCGGTATTGAAAGATATCACTCAAGACAGTGTATTTGAAGAAAACGATGTACTCGTATTGTTCGGTAAACCGGAATATTACAATAAATTGAAGGAAGTATAAAGTATGAGAAAGATTAAGAAAACTTGTCAAAAGACAAGTGCAAAGTCACTTTTTGACTCCGCACCTGTCGAATGATGTAATAATTTTTAATTTTTCTTCGGTTTCTGAACCGTAGCATGTTCCAGAACAATTGCATCGATTACTGCCACAGTAGTAATATTAACAATGTCACGCACAGAACTTTCAATATCTGTAAAGTGGATGGGCTTATTCAGACCAACCTGGATCGGGCCAATCATTTCCCCTTCCGCTTCCATTTCCTGAAGCATTTTCTGGGCAATATTTGCTGAAGTCAGATTCGGGAATATCAAAGTATTGACATCTTTCCCGTTCAAACGGCTGAAAGGATACTTTCTGTCGCGCAATTCGCGGTTCAATGCAAAATTGGCCTGCATCTCGCCATCGATCGCCCAGTCCGGGTGTTGCTCCTGAATGACACGTACCACTTCGTGAACACTGGCCGGATTACCCTCCTGATCAGCTCCGAAGTTCGAATACGACAACATGGCTGTTACCGGCTCATAAGCAAAAAACTTCACGGCTTCCCGGGTCAGGTTCGCTACATCGATCAGGGCTTCTGTCGGCGGATTCCGGTTAATCAGAGTGTCCGAAAGGAAAAAAGTTCCTTTTTTCCCGGTAAATATGTGCACTGCAGCAAATGTTTTGTAGCCGTTGCGAATTCCGATCACTTCCTTGGCAACCTTGATCGTATTGGAATATTTGGTATAAACACCGGTAATAAAAGCATCAGCGTCTCCGGTTTCCACCATCATCATACCAAAATAATTCCGTTCGAACATTTTATCTTTGGCTTCGTCGAATGTCGCTCCTTCACGGGCCCGTTTTTCAGCCAGAATGGCGGCGTAACGCTCCCGGCGGGCTTCTTCGCGGTCGTGGCGTAAGTTCACAATTTCAATTCCTTCCAGATCTACTTTCAACTGGGCGGCCAGTTTCTCGATCCGTTCGTCATTTCCCAACAGGATCGGATGGCAGATCCCCTCATCCCGTACCTGAGCAGCAGCTTTCAGCATATTTTCATGACTTCCTTCTGCAAAAACGACCCGCTTGGGGTTCTGTTTCGCCATGTCGGTAAACTGACGGATCAGTTTGTTGCCATGCCCCATTAAATCGCGCAGGTGGTCTTCGTAGGTATTCCAGTCAATAATCGTTTTACGGGCCACCCCTGATTCGATCGCCGCTTTGGCAACAGCAGCCGATACCCAGGTAAGCAAGCGTGGATCCAACGGCTTCGGAATCAGATACTCCCGTCCGAACGACAATTGTTTCAGTCCGTATGCAGCATTGACCACATCAGGCACAGACTCTTTCGCTAAACGGGCAATTGCCCTCACAGCAGCAAGTTTCATTTCTTCATTGATGGTCTTTGCTCTCACATCCAATGCCCCCCGGAAAATATATGGGAATCCGAGTACATTGTTGATCTGGTTCGGATAATCCGACCGGCCGGTTGCAAAAATCAGATCCTCACGGGCTGCTTTCGCTTTTTCGTACGAAATCTCCGGATTCGGATTAGCCAATGCAAATACAATCGGATTATCGTTCATCGTACGCACCATGTCTTCAGTCAGTACATCTGCAACAGACAATCCGAGGAATACATCGGCTCCGGCAATGGCCTCTGACAACGTGTTGATATTACGTTCGGTTGCAAAAAACTTCTTGGATTCGTTCAAATCGGTACGACGTACGGAGATCACGCCCTTACTGTCGCACATCACAATATTTTCTTTTTTCGCTCCAAGCGAAATATACAGTTTAGTACAGGAATTGGCCGAAGCTCCGGCTCCATTCACAACAATCTTCACTTCTCCAATCTTTTTGCCGGCAAGTTCCAGGGCATTGAGCAAGCCTGCTGAAGAAATAATGGCAGTACCATGCTGGTCATCGTGCATCACCGGAATGTCGAGCTCCTCTTTCAGCCGGGCTTCAATTTCAAAACACTCGGGGGCTTTGATATCTTCCAGGTTAATCCCTCCGAATGTCGGAGCAATCGCTTTGACGGCCTGAATAAACTTCTCCGGATCTTTTTCGTCCACCTCGATGTCGAACACATCGATTCCGGCAAAAATCTTAAATAATAACCCTTTACCTTCCATCACAGGCTTACCGGCAAGGGTTCCGATATCTCCCAGACCCAATACTGCGGTCCCATTTGAAATAACAGCGACTAAGTTTCCTTTCGATGTGTAATCATATGCCGTTTCAGGATTTTTTTCGATCTCTAAACAAGGCTCTGCAACTCCCGGAGAATACGCCAACGACAAATCGGCTTGTGTACTGTGCGGCTTGGTTGGAACGACTTCAATTTTCCCTGGTTTGCCCTGGGAATGGTATAACAAGGCTGCTTCTTTTGTAACTTTCGCCATTTTATTTACTTTTAATTTAATATTAATTCTTCAAAAAACCCGACAAATTTATGCAAAATCCATCAAAAAAAATAAGATTCTATAATGAATTTTAAAATGGATAACCGACTGCAATATGCCAGGCAAAATTATCGGTAAAATTAGGATGAAGGACAGTCCACCGGTCTTTTCCCCTGTTAGCTGGATTGTAAGCTTTCCAGCCAAAATCGAAGCGTAACAGGAAAAAATCATAATCGAGCCGCAATCCTAACCCATAACCTACTGCCAATTCTTTATAAAATTTGTTAAGCTTAAATTCTCCATTCTCCTGGCCTTCATAACTTCTAATCGTCCAGATATTTCCGGCATCGACAAAAGCAGCGGCTTCCAGTTTCCAGAAAAACCGGGTACGGTATTCGAGATTCAGATCCAACCGGATATCTCCCGACTGATAGAAAAAGTTCGTACTATCGGTAATCTGGTACGATCCGGGGCCCAATTCCCTCACAGACCAGGCCCGCACGCTGTTAGCCCCACCGGAATAATAACGTTTTTCAAATGGAAGCCCCTCCGAATTTCCGTATGGAATTCCAATCCCCCCTCCAATCCGCCAAGCAATGGAGTTATTCTTATCGATATACAAAGTCCGCGAATAGTCGGCATCCCCCTTAATATACTGAGCGTAATCGGTATTGAACAAGAGGTACTCTCCGTCGTTATTCTTTTTAAAATTCAAAGGCTTACTAACTGCATACAGCAGATTTCCGGCCGATTCGACTGAGGTACGCAACGAATAAACATTCCGGTTTTTGTGAGCCGGATCGAAAGTCGAATAAGAATAGGAATAGCCCATCCCTACCACAAATTGATTTTCATATCCGAAATAACGTGCACTGGACGGTAGCTGGTTTTCAAAATCAGGATCGATTCTCGGCAAATAAATATAATTAATATCCAGCAAATCGATCTGATGTTTTGAGGACATGGTTCCGCGCCCTTCCCAAAGATACCGGACTCCGCCCGATAACAATGTACGCACAAACTCCGGACGGGTTTGATAATTATAACTCAATGAAAACTCGGTCGATGTACGTATCCTCCGCTTGAAGGAACTATCGAGAAAAGGAAACATAAACTTGGGAACTCTGATCGAGGCATCGGCGCCCAACTCCAGGTAGGCATCATCCATACCGGAAGATGAAACCGTAATGGCTTCATAAGCGCCGCGCAACTTAAAATTAAAGGTCTCCGATCCTTTAAAAAGATTCCGGTGTATCAGACTTGTCGACGCAGCAACGCCCAAATCTCCGGCAGTATTGGTTCCTTCAACAGAAAATGTTACTGATTGTTTTTTGGCCGGGATCGTAAAAATCCGGGAAGTCAGAAATGCCGAATCATTCCTGAAAGACTCCTCGAAATACAGATTGGCATTATTTAACGCCTGAAGCGAAGCATAGGCCGAATAAGTTTCTTCTTCCCTCATCTGCGAATACATCCGCCCGGGCGTAAGGAAACTATTGTTGATCAGGACAGAAGGCCTCAACGAGGGAGAGCTTCCCTGATAATAAATTACGTTATTTCCCTGAATTACACTATCCCGGGCGACATAATCCGACAATCCGTTCATCCACAGGGGATCGTAATCCAGATAAATATACACTTTATCGAAATAGTACCTTTGATGAGGAGACTCGATATAAGTTCCCGAAGGAAGAATTTCAGGAAACATATAGAGCTGCATCTTTAAATCTACAGCATTATCAGACAGGGCTGTATCAGCAGAATACGAAATAAAGTCTTTCTCAAATGCATAATAGCCCCTGTTGCGAAGCAGGTTCGTCACCCTTTCCCGCTCCTTATCGAGTAAATCGCGGTCAAAAAGCATCCCTTTACTTGCCAGACTGCGACGGAGGGACACGGGTTCCCCTCTGACCGGCAACGGATCACCCCCTTTTTCATGAAGCACGTTGTAAACGGCAGTATCCAGAATCTCTTCTGTATAATCCCGGACCCGG
This sequence comes from Bacteroidales bacterium, assembly GCA_031548005.1. Lineage (GTDB taxonomy): Bacteria > Bacteroidota > Bacteroidia > Bacteroidales > Azobacteroidaceae > BNXB01. The sequence goes on along the minus strand of JAVBRK010000097.1, from coordinate 28,663 downwards.
TAAGGTTCATTCGACCGGATCGTATAGGTCACTTCCGCTTTTTTCTTGTTTTTCCCGACTTCGGATGAAACATCTACGTTCATGTATCCTTTATTTACAAAGAACTTCTCTAATTCTGTCGTCGTTTTCCAAACCAGGGTCGAATCGTAAATAACAGGAGGCTCGCCCACATCTTTCAATAGCCGGTTGAGCCACTTACTGCTATCGCGTCCCGAGAGGTTATAGAGTTGTAACTGGGTTTTATTCAGCGCAAACATTTTGTAATTGGGCGCCTGCCGGACATAAGAGCGGAGTTCAAGCGCCCGGTAATCCGGATTATCTGATTTAATATGAATTTTATCCAGGAGGTATTCCCCGTCCGGCACATACTTTGTGGAGTTACATGAAAGCACTCCACATGCAAGCAGCATCAAGAATAAATATTGCCGGACCGTAAATTTCATTCGTTAACAATTTCCGTCACTATTTGATTAAAAACCGGAAAATATCGTTCCCATTGGCAAAAAGGAGCAGCCCTAACAGGAATATCATTCCGGCGATCTGAGCGTATTCCATAAACTTCTCATTGGGTTTCCGACCTGTAATTACCTCATAAAGCAGAAACATCACATGCCCTCCATCCAAAGCCGGGATCGGCAGGAGATTCATCACCCCAAGCATAATCGATAAGATTGCCGTCATATTCCAGAAAATCTCCCAATCCCACAAAGACGGGAAAATATTGGCTATCGTACCGAATCCGCCCAGGCTTCCGGCTCCTTCTTTAGTAAATACCAGTTTAAGCGAGCTGAGGTAACCCTTGATCGTTGTAATTCCCTCGGTAATTCCTGCCGGAAATGATGTAAAAAAGTTATAATGTTTATAAACTGTTTTGTAAATATTCAGCGGACTTCTGGGCTGGACTCCTATTTTACCATTTTCATCAGGTGTTATAGTGGCTTCAGACAAGACTCCCTGCCGGTAATAGCTGATCACCAGCGGTTTTTCTTTGTACTCAGCAAACAAGGCGGATAGTTGATCGAATGCCATTTTAGGATTTACAGGTGTTCCGACCAGGCTATCGTTAGGTTGTATACCAGCTTTCAGAGCAGGGCTTCCATTGCTTACAGCATTGATAACAAACGGATACCGGGGAGCCATAAACGGATCCTTTTCGTCGAGCAAAACCTTGTTAAATCCTTTGGGCAAGTCGATAACGACCTCCTGACCATCACGCAATACGAGCACCTGTTTTGCATCCACAATATCCATGATGGTTTTCATATCCTGCACTTCCAGATCTACACCATCTGCTTTCAGAAGAATATCGCCGTCACGGAATCCGGCCTGTTCGGCCTGCTCATTAAATGAAAATCCCAGGGTATAATTGGGGATCGGAATGTACTTCTTTCCCCAGGCAAACATAATCATGGCATAAATAAAAAATGCCAGTATAAAATTCATAAAAACTCCCCCGACCATGATCATCAGGCGTTGCCAGGCCGGCTTGGAGCGAAATTCCCAGGGTTGTTCGGGCTGGGCGAGCTGATCCTTATCCATGCTCTCATCCATCATTCCTGAAAGTTTTACATAGCCACCGAGCGGCAACCATCCGATACCATATTCGGTTTCACTGTTCTGAGGCTTATATTTAAAAGGAGTAAACCAGGGATTAAAAAATAAATAGAATTTCTCGACCCGGACGCCAAAGATCTTTGCAAAAATAAAATGTCCGAATTCGTGGACAATAACCAGGATTGATAAACTTAAAATTAATTGTAATGTTTTTACTAATACTGCTTCCATAAATTGAGTTTAGAGTTTTTATCTCTTCTTATTTTCAACAATCTCCCATGCTATGGCTCTCGCCTCTGCATCGGTTTGAACATAATCTTCGTAATCGGGCGAGGCTGTAAATGCAGCACGTTGCATCGTTTTTTCAATCACATCGCTCATCTGTAAAAAGCCTGTTTTATCGTGTAAGAATGCTGCGACAGCTATTTCATTGGCTGCATTCAGGATACACGGCATATTTCCTCCCCGGCGAACAGCTTCAAAAGCAAAATCTAAGTTGCGGAATTTAGTCCTGTCCGGCTCTTCAAAAGTCAGGGACGGGTATTTGGCAAAATCCAGCGGTTCGAATGACGACCGGAGACGGTCGGGATAGGCCAGCGCATATTGAATGGGCAGTCGCATATCCGGTAATCCTAACTGGGCTTTGACCGATGTATCGGCAAATTGCACCATCGAATGAATGATGGATTGAGGATGTACCAACACCTGAATGCGACCGGGAGGAACATCAAACAGCCACCGGGCTTCGATCATTTCAAATCCTTTATTCATCAGGGATGCCGAATCGATCGTTACTTTTGCCCCCATATTCCAGTTGGGATGTTTCAGGGCCTGTTCTTTCGTTACCGTTTCTAACTCCTTCAGGCTGAACTTCCGGAACGGTCCACCGGAAGCCGTGAGTATAATTTTATCGACCGGATTATCTCCTTCTCCTACCAGGCATTGAAAAATAGCCGAATGCTCGGAATCGACCGGTAAGACCGGAGCTTTATTCTCCAAGGCCAGACGGGTGATTAATTCTCCTGCAACGACCAATGTTTCCTTATTCGCCAAAGCAATTGTTTTCCCTGCTTTCACAGCTTCGATCGTAGGCTTTAACCCGGAATAACCTACCATAGCCGTCAGGACAATCCGGACCGGCTCTGCCTGAACCACCTGAGCTATAGCATCTGCCCCGGCCCACACCTTGATCGGAAGGTCACTCAATGCCCTCTTCAATTCTTCATATTTCTGTTCATTCGCTATCACCGCCATTTCGGGCATAAACTCCCGGGCCTGCGCGGCAAGCAATTCAACCTGATTGTTGGCGGCAAGCGCATACACTTCAAAACGGTCGGGATGTTCGCGTATCACTTCCAGCGCCTGCGTTCCGATCGATCCTGTCGATCCTAATATTGCTATCTGCTTTTTCATTTAGAATGCTATAAATTCTTCAGGATCTACCGGCGATCCTTTGTACCACAACTCGAAATGCAAATGAGGGCCTGTAGTCAATTGTCCCGTATTTCCTACTAGTGCGATCACTTCTCCGGCATTGACTTCATCTCCCGTATTTTTCAGGATTTTGGCACAGTGTTTATAAACAGATATAAATCCGTTCTTATGTTGGATCTGTATCATATATCCGGCATTGACGTCAAATCCTGCAAAAAATACGGTGCCTTTCAGGGTAGAAAGGATACTTTCGTTCGGACTTGCAGCAATGTCTGTACCATAATGCTTTTCCCGGGAACTAAAATGAGAGGATATAACGCCTCTCACCGGACGATAAAATAGGATATTATCTGGAATAGAAACCGAAGAATTGAGAACCCCCAGGTTGTACTTCTCCTCCTCTTCGAACTTCCGGACAAATTTTTCAGTCAATTTTGTTTTTTCAAGTTCCGGTTCTATTTTTTCTTTGAGCGAGTCGATCTTTTGTACCGAATCGATCTGCAGATCCCCACGGAGTACTCCCCCAATATTTTTCAGGTATAGAGATTGCTTGGAAAGAACCTCCTCCAAAGAGTCTGCCCGGAGGGCGTATTCTGTAACCAACTGCCTGATTTCGTTATCCATATAACCCGGCAAATAATTACGTATCGGCGTTTTAATAATAACAATGGAAGTCAGGGCTATCAGCAAGAATGCAACAACAGCAAAAGCCAGAAAACCGGATAAACGGGAAATCCGTAATGCAAATACCTCTTCCAGGGTATTTTCATTTACAAAAGACAGCTTATACCTGAAGCATATCTTTTTCCAGAGTTCCGACCTCTTCGTGTGCTTTTTCGCCATTATTTCACATCAATTTCTTCTAAAAGACGGGAACATTTCCCCCATTTGTCGATCATATACATCACGTAACGGATATCGACTCCGATGGTTCTCTGAACCTCCGGCTCAAATGTAATATCTCCGCTCATGGCTTCCCAGTTTCCGTCGAAAGCCAAACCGATTACTTCTCCTTTACCGTTAAACATCGGGCTTCCCGAATTACCTCCGGTAATATCGTTATTGGAAAGAAAACAAAGATTCATGTCGTTATTTCCATTTCCATACGGACCAAAATCTCCACTACGAAACAAATCCAGAATTTCCGGTTGCACATCGAATTCGGGATCGTCTTTTTTATATTTCTCAAAAACACCGGCAGTAGTCGTACTGTAATTATACCACGCCCCGTCGTACGGAACATAGCCGCCAATACTTCCATAGCTTAAACGCATGGTAGAGTTGGCATCTGAAGCAAAATTCCGGTCGGGGATCATTTGTTGTAACCCGGCGAAGAAAAGACGCTCCCCTTTCAGGATCTCGAACCGGGGAATCATCAATTCGGCGCGAAGGGCAGAAATGGCTTCGCGAACCGATTTTGCAAGAGTATAGGCCGGATCTTTATCCATTTTTTTTATATTTTTCGGATTCAGAATCGTCTGCTCCAGCTTGTCGGGATAGGGAACCACCGATTTTTCGAACACATATGTTGCATACCGGTTGCAATCACCTTTGAATTTTTTATCGATTTCTTTATAGATTGAAGGCAGTTGATCTGCCGGTAAACGTTGTTTCAATATCTTCAGCATCGCTGCAAAAACTTTACAATCCAACACAGGATCATAATCTTTATATTCCGGTAAAATCTGCTCTTTGAATTTCCGGTTCATTTCGTCCTGCGGTTCAGTCATATCAAATGACATCACCATCGAAGAAAGAAACGTCAGTTCTGTGCCTGCCAACAGCGTCTCTACCAGATAGGTCAGACTTCTTTGCAGATCATCAGTCGAAAGATAACCCGTTTTTATCAAGCCGATTGCCTCTCCGTAAAAATCTTTTCGTTCCTGATTCCCGTTAATCCAATTCTCAAATTGTTGCTCCAAAGCCTGTTTTCTTTCGATCACCTGCATCCGTTCGATTCCACGGTTCATGCCAATGGAATTTTTCCAATAATTGGAGCTTCCTGCATATTTGGATGAATATTTAATCCGGGTCGCGTCGCTGGTCAACATGGCTTCTTTCCAGATATCCTGCTTGATTCCACGCACTTCAATACGGGGCTCGTTGCTACTGTGTATACGCTGATACACTCCCCAGGATGAAAGATAGCGATTGGTCCGGCCCGGAAAACCAATAGTCATACAATAGCTTTCGGGTTGATAGCCTTTCAATGAAACCGGAGCCACGTATTTAGGTTTGTAGGGTGTATTGCTCTTACTGTATTCTGCCGGATTGTTACCGGAGCCAGCATAAACGCGGAACACACTGAAATCACCGGTGTGGCGGGGCCACATCCAGTTATCGGTATCGCCACCGAATTTTCCGACTGAAGATGGCGGAGCGAATACCAGTCTGACATCGTTGAATGTCTGGTATATATTTACATAATAATGATTATTCGCAAAATAGGAAGAAACAGAAGCCCGGATAAACCGGCTGGCATCGGAAAGCGAATCTTCAATCAGAGTAGACAATTGCTCGATCTTACGGAGCCGCTCGGATTCTTCTGAAATTCCACTTATCTGAGAAACAATCTGGTCTGTTACATCATCTGTCCGGATCAGATAACGGACAAACATGTCCGGAATAGGGAGTTCTTCTTCTTGTGTCTGAGCAACAAAACCATCTTTCAGATAATCATGTTCAACCGAACTCTGCGACTGAATTGCCCCATATCCACAGTGATGGTTTGTAAAGATCAATCCGCGGTCGGATACCGTAACACCAGTACATCCCCCATCAAAATGCACGACTGCATCTTTCAGCGATGTACCATCAGGATTATACAATTGTTGCTCGGGCATTGTAAAGCCAAGTTTACGCATCTGTGTCCAATTGTCCGCTTTCAGGATATTCAACATCCACATACCTTCATCGGCCCAAAGAGAAGCTGTCAAAATCAGACAGAGGAACAAACAGAGAGTTTTTCTCATAAAAAAATTAATGATTAATATACAATCGATACTGGTCTAAAAAGTAAGGGAGCAAAGGTAGTGAAAAGTTTCGTAAACCAATTCATTTTTAACGACTCTTAAGTGGAAAACAGACTACTCTTTTCCAGACCGCTAAACAAATTTATTCAAATAGGGAATTTTGCTCAAAGGCAAGTCTCTCCGTACAACAACAGAAAGATAAACAGCAATTAGGGCGGCATGGAACAACCAGCGTAGCCATTGATTCGATACGGGAACCAAAATCCCGATAATAAATAGTACAGCCGCCAGCAAAAAATAAATTCCGATGGATTTCAGATCATAAGGCACCGGGAAATTTTTCTGTCCCAAGAAGTAGGAAATCACCATAATGACCAGATTTCCGGTAAACGAAGCCCAGGCACATGCTGCATAACCATAAACAGGAATAAACAGAATATTGATAAGAACAATGATTACACACCCGATAACCGACAAGATAGCACCCCAATGAGTGCGATCCGTAAGTTTATACCACAACGACAGGTTAAAATAAATTCCGAAAAACAGTTCTCCCAGCATCACAATGGGAACAACAAACAATCCTTCCCAATAACTCGAAGGAATAAAGTATTTCAACACATCCAAATAGAAGGATACTCCCAGAAACACCAGCAAGCCCAGGATAATAAAATATTTGGTCGCATCGGCATACGACTGCCTGCTGCCGGATTGAGAGTTCCTCGAAAATATAAATGGTTCGATCGCATAGCGGAAAGCTTGGGTAAACATTACCATAATCACAGCGATTTTGAAACACGCTCCATAAATGCCGAGTTCGTCGAATGCATCGCCTGCCCCGGCATACATTTTTGGAAAAATGATCTTGTCGATGGTCTGGTTCATCATTCCGGCCACCCCGAGTATTAATAAGGGGAGTGAGTATTTCAACATTTTCTTTAAAAGCGACGGATCAAAGTGAAATTTAAAGCCCATCAGTTCTGGCATAAGAAAGCAGGTCTGAATTAAGGTAGCCAGTAAATTGGAAACAAGGATATATCCGACCTGGTAATCAGGATCATAAAACCAAGAAATCAATTCCGGCCAGGTTTTATAAAGGGAAGGGCAAACAACCAGGAAAAAAAGGCAGAACGTGATATTCAAGACCACAAACAGCATCTTCAGCATTGAAAATCTCACCGGACGCTGTTGATATCTCAGGTAGGCGAAAGGAATGCAACTGAATGCATCTAAGCACAATACCCACAGCATCATGCACACAAATGAAATTGGAATCTCTCCCTCTCCGATCCAATCGGTTACCGGATGAATAAAAGCCAGTACCAGAGCCAAAAATACCAAAACAACGACACCTACAGCAGTTAGAGTAGTCGAATAGACTGTGGCAGGATCGTACTTATCTTTCTGGTTGGCAAAACGAAACAAGCCGGTTTCCATTCCGAAAGTCAGAACAACAATAATCATGGCTACATACGAGTACAGGTTAACGACAATTCCGTATTCGCCGGTAGTTGTCAGGGTATAGGCGAAAAGAGGGGTCAACAACCAGTTCAGCATCCTGCCCAGGATACTGCTGATACCATAAAGAGCGGTATCTTTCGCCAACGACTTCATGACACTCATAATTCGATTATTTTCTTAGCACTCAACTAAAACAGGAATCCCTGTTGTCCGGTCTGTGTCCGTCCCAGATGCTGGTAAGCCAGCATGGTAGCCTCCCGTCCGCGGGGAGTCCGCTTCAAAAAGCCCTCTTTAATCAGAAACGGCTCATACACCTCCTCGATAGTACCCGGATCTTCGCCCAAAGCAGTTGCAATGGTTGTAAGCCCGACCGGTCCACCATTAAACTTATCAATGATGATGGACAATATTTTATTGTCTATTTCGTCCAGGCCGTACTTGTCGATATTCAATGCCTCCAAGGCATAGCAGGCAATCTCTTTATCGATACTTCCGGTTCCTTTCACCTGGGCAAAATCACGCACTCGCCTCAACAAGGCGTTACAAATACGGGGAGTCCCCCGGCTCCGGGAAGCGATTTCCTTCGCAGCACTGTCTGTACAGTCCACATCCAAAATCCCGGACGAGCGCTTCACAATGAAAGCCAGAGTATCTGTATCGTAGTATTCTAGGTGCAGATTGATTCCGAAACGTGCACGCAGAGGCGATGTCAACAATCCGCTGCGGGTGGTTGCGCCAACCAGGGTAAACGGCTCCAGCTCGATCTGGATGGAGCGGGCGCTTGGCCCTTTGTCGATCAGGATATCGATCCGGTAATCCTCCATCGCCGAATACAGGTACTCCTCCACCACCGGACTCAAGCGGTGTATTTCATCGATAAAAAGGACATCGTTTTTCTCGAGAGAAGTCAGCACTCCGGCCAGATCTCCTGGCTTGTCCAACACCGGACCAGAAGTGACCTTGAAGCCAACTCCCAACTCGTTGGCAATGATATTGGAAAGTGTGGTCTTTCCCAATCCCGGAGGACCATGTAACAACACATGATCGAGCGCTTCAGAACGCATACGCGCCGCCATCACGAACACTTTCAGGTTCTCAACGACTTTATCCTGTCCACTGAAACCCCGGAAAGACAGTGGACGAAGTGCATTTTCGTACTCCTGCTCCTTGTCCGATAGCTGATGGTTACGTATGTCGAAATCGCTCATATCTTACTACCATAAGCCAGATCACCTGCATCGCCAAGCCCGGGAACAATATAGGAACGGTCGTCCAATTCCGGGTCAATGGCTCCAACCCACAAAGAAGTTTTACCTTTGGGGAATATTTTCTTAATTTCATTGATTCCTACACGGCTGGCAATCGCACATGCAATATGTATTTTGGAAGGCTCTCCCCTTTTGAGAAGCGTTTTATACGCCAAATCTAAAGAAGATCCGGTAGCCAGCATCGGGTCGATAATGATCAGAGTTTTTTCTTCAATACTGGGCGCCGACAGATACTCCACCACAATTTCAAAACTGGTATGGTCGGCATTGTACTGGCGGGAAGCAGAAACAAAGGCATTCTCAGCTTGGTCGAAAAATTGCAGAAAACCCTGGTGAAGCGGTAAACCGGCGCGTAATATGGGTGCAAGCACCACCTTTTCGGAATATAACGGAACCTCAGCAACCCCCAGCGGAGTTTTTACCTGATGAACGGAATAATCCAGTGTTTTACTGATTTCATACGACAGGATTTCTCCGATACGTTCAATGTTTTTCCGGAAACGAAGGCTATCCAAATGAATATTTACATCCCTGATCTCTGCTATAAAATGATTAAGAATACTATTGGCATCCGATAAATTATAGACTTTCATTCAATCAATTTAAGTTTATTTTATTTTCGGCCCCAAAGTTACCATTTTCCAACGAAATTGCATACTCAAATGATTGAATAAATATTTTTATCCATGGATTTTTTGCCGGATGCCCCGCCAGATTGTTATTATGCCAGATCATTACAAAGTCTCCCCCTACCCGCTTACATTCACCGGCAAGGTCCTGCATTTTTTTCAATGCTTCTTCCGGAGTCAGTTTCAGATGAATCATCAGACTGGTATCCATTACCACTGTCGGGTGGATCCACATCCGGGCGACCGAATCGAACTCTACATTATAAAACCGGTGAGGGATAGAAGTTCCGGAACGAAACCCGGGATGTCTGGAGTAGGCCAACGAAAAATCTTCCGAAAACCGTAACTCACTCAATATCCGAAAAGTACCCGGAGTTTGCAGTTTAAGAAAATGTTGCCGGTTTACGGTTACTTTCTTTCCGGTTACTTGCTCCAGTTGCCTTTTTTCTTTAGAAACCTTTCTTTTATTTAAAAAAGACTCATAGGAAGAATGTAATCCGATTTGCGCATTCAGCAACGATCTCAGATACCGGAAATATCCCCGTGGAGGATAGATTATTTTAGATCCGTATTTACTGTTTTTAGAAAGCAGCACAAACAGATAGAAATTTTTTTTATATTTCTGGTGAAACGAATCGATCCAATACAACGCACTCATAAAAGGGTCTTCCTGAATCCGGAAAACCACCCGGAGCCGTTCGAAGAAATCGTTTCTCTTTCCGCGCGCCAGATCGCGTAGCAGGCATACTATTGTTTTAAGGACTCCTTTGTTCCTGTACTGATATGGATGATCAATATCGAAAGTACTGATAAACCGGTACGGACGGGGAACATACGATTCCGCTTCTCCATAACGGCGAATCATGATATCTTTTAGTTTGTAAGCCCAACGGTCGACCAGGGGAGTCTCCAGGAAGTTTTTCCTGAAAGCCAATGAAGTTTTAGCATCGAAACGTCCATGGTCGTCCAGATCCTTCGACATATATTCTTCGTATAAAGTCAACAGATAAAAAGATGCTGAAAAAATATCGAACGGAACCTGATAACCGTCATTGGCAAAAAAGCAGTACAGATCTTCCCATTGACCTTCTTCAAAACTCAAAGGCCCCATCACTCCTCTTTTTTCAAGTAATCCGTGAGGCTTTATCCAGATCCCCCTTCCCATACTATTGGTCGAATAGTTTATACAAGTTCCGGAATGACCAAAAAATGCTTTTCTATCACTGCTCAGAACAAATTCAACCCCCAGGACGTTTTCAAATAGATGTTCCACTACATACTCCAACCGGGGAGTAATATGCGGAGAGTAAATAAAAATCATAATTTTAAAACAATTAGTCACAAACGTATGGCTTTTTTTTCAATCCAGCAAATATCTTGACAAACAGTTGATGTAGATTTATTTTATTCATGCTCTATTAAAAAAATTCTTATTCAAAAAGTCCTGTTATCTTTATGGATACCGCTGAATACAAAACAAATAAAAATATTAATAAGAACTCATTTTTTATATCATATGATTACTTTTTATTATAAACAATCAATATAATATAAAGTTAAAAAAACGACTAAAACTTTCCATTGTATTTTCATTTATTTATATTTGAAGAATATTAACTAAATTTAATATTTTTTTAGAATCACCAATCCTTTATCCTTATTTTAAGTAAAAAGAACAAAAATCGTTGTAAAAACATCTTTTTAAAATACAAGGTCAATTTACTGAAAATCAGATTTATTACTACATTCTGAAACGATTTCAACCGGTCATAGTGTGCCAGTATATGTAGTTAAGAAATCTGTTTTTTAGATTCATTTTATAAAGCTCTGTATATTGATAATTTTATACTAATTATTATGAAAAATCTAAAATTCCTCTTTGTTATTGTATTTCAATTTAGTACTTTTTCTTCATTCTGTAGCTATTCGGAAGAAAGTAATATTCCGTGTCGTACTGATCCCCGGGCGGTAGAAGTGGCAAACATAGCCGAACAGCTCATTCAGACAGGACTGAATGCCGGCGACGGGTATGCTGAAGTGTGGATACGGGATTTAAATACATTCATCGAAACGGCTTGCAAAGTCAGCGACCAAACGAAAATCAGGGAAGCATTGCTCACCTTTTTAAAATTTCAGGGAAAAGACGGAAATATTGCAGACGGATATGTTCCCCGTACCAATGCACATACCGCTTACGATTTTATCTTCAGTGACCTGGCCCCCGGAATATCCGCCCACAAAAATACAGTCGAGACTGATCAGGAAACCTCGTTGATCCAGGCAATTTACAAATACATTCAGGCAACCGGAGACAATGCGTTTTTACAGGCGGTGATCGACGAAAAAACCGTCCTGCAACGAATGTCCGATGCCCTGCAGTTCCTGATGACCCACCGCTATAATGAGCGGTATGGCTTACTGTGGGGAGCGACAACAGTCGACTGGGGCGATGTACAGCCGGAGCACGACTGGGGCGTACGGCTTGACGAATCTTCGCATTTGTGTATCGATATTTACGACAATGCGATGTTTATCATTGCAATTAACGATTATATAGCTCTGATTACGGATAAAAAAGAAAAAAACTACTGGGAAAAAATCGAAAAAAAAATTGCAGATAATTCCAGAAAACATTTATGGGACAGCGCTAACCGGAAATTTATTCCGCATCTTTACCTCGACGATTCCCCGTTTCCCGCCACATTCGACGAAAACAGAATTTACTACCAAGGAGGAACAGCTGTCGCAATCGAGGCCGGCCTGCTAAGCAGAGAAGAGGTACTGGACTCCTACCGGAAAATGCAGGAAAACCAGAAGGCTGCCGGAGCCCAAAGCATCGGACTAACGATTTATCCAGTTTATCCGAACGGATATTTCAAAAATCCCGGAATGTATGAGTATGGTTATCAGAACGGAGGCGATTGGACCTGGTTCGGGGGACGCATGGTACAACAGTTAATCCGGTACGGTTATTATCAGGAAGCCTGTGAAGCGCTTTCTCCCATGCTGGACCGGGTCATTAAAAATAACGGTTTTTTCGAATGGTATACTCCACAGGGAGAGCCCAAAGGCTCCGGCCAGTTCAGAGGAGAGGCCGGAGTACTCTGGAAAGCCATCCGGATGATTGACAAACAAGAATAAAAATACAATTGCCTATGGTAAATACGAAAAATTAAACTGTAGATCGAAGGATCGCCCTGGCTCGGGCCTAAAGAGAAATAAACGATTAATTATTAAATCAAATGAGTAAAAAATGTTATGAAAAGAAACAGACTTATTGAAAAATTTTTCTGGAAAAACTTTCAGAAATCAATGCCCGTCTTTATTTTTATTGCCATTTTTTTAACAGGTAATAGGCCGGCAGTAATGGCAGATAACGGGATTCATCAACAAACGATCCAAATCAGTGGACTGGTCACCGACGAGCAACTCGATCCGTTGCCGGGAGTCAGTGTATCTGTGAAGGGAAGTTCTGCCGGAACGGTAACAGATGCTGCCGGGCGGTATTCACTCCAGGCGCCTGGAGCAGGTTCAGTCCTGATGTTTAATTATCTTGGTTATCTTCCTCAGGAAGTAACCGTTGGGAATCAACAGGAAATCAATGTGCAGATGGCCGAAGACGTCAAACAATTAGACGAAATCGTAGTAGTTGGATACGGGGTACAGCGTAAGTCGGATGTGACCGGATCTATCAGCGTCGCCACAGCAGCCGATATCCTCGCCTCCCCGACGTTCAACGCCTTACAGGGACTGAAAGGAAAAGCGGCCGGAGTCAATATCTTCACGAATACGGGCAACCCATTGGGAATCAGCGAAACCGGTCCCCGTGTCATTATCCGCGGAATCAACTCCATCAATACCAGTACCGACCCTTTATATGTGGTAGATGGAGTTCAAATGAATGAAATCCAATACCTTAATCCGAACGATATCGAACGGATGGAAGTATTGAAAGATGCTTCGGCTACGGCTATCTACGGTGCGAGAGGAGCCAATGGGGTAATCTTAGTCACTACTAAAAGAGGACGGGCGGGAAAAGGCGTTACAGTTTCGTACGACGGCTGGATCAAAGTAAGTACTCTGGCCAAGAAGATCGATCTGCTCAATGCTGAGGAATTCATGCAAGTCGAAGAAATCGGTTTTGCAAACCTCGACAAATACGAACAAAGTAAGAAATATGCGGGACTGAAGCCCAACCGTTCAGACCCTATGCTTTTTGATTCGAATGGAAATCCGCTGTACGACACCGACTGGCAGGAGAAAGCTACCCGCGACGCTTTCTCCCAAAGCCACCAGTTGAGCATTCAGCAACAAAATGAAACCTCTTCGGTGGGAGCTTTCTTCAATTATACCGACGAAGAGGGTATTGTACTCAATAACTACTCTAAACGTTTGAACGGAAAGTTTGTATATGATTCCGATCCGACCAAATGGCTGAGTATCTATTCTAATATGGAAGTGAATCATATGTGGGCGAATGGGGTGGACGATACCGGAGGCGGCCAGGTGGCCCGCCGCACGATCTGGGAAATGCCGCCGATCATTCCGGTTAAGTTCCCCGACGGCTCCTGGGCTAATTCCCAGTTTACAGGCAATCAGTTAAATTACGGTCTGGAAGCGATGACCAATCCAGTGCATGAACTGACTACCCGTAAAAGAAATCGTTACCGCACCAAAATATTCGGAAACCTGGCGCTGGTATTCCATCTGGCAGACGGTTTGGACCTGCGTACACAGGTGGGAGTCGATGCGAACTTCCGGAGTAATAAAAATTACGATCCGAACGATCTGATCAATATTTCGGCGCCTAAAGGAAGGGCCAGTATCTATCACGGGGAATTCCTGTACTGGCAGGAAGAAACATTCCTGAGCTACAATAAAGTATTCGATACCCACCGGATCAATGCAACCCTGGGGATGAGCTGGTCTGAGAATACCCGGCGGGAATCGGATACAGGAGAGGTTTCGGATTTCCCGACTAACTTTTACGGATACGACAACTTAGCTGCAGGTACCACGCCGACCAATCCGACTTCCGACTGGAAACGCTGGGCGATGAATTCCTATTTCGGACGAGCCAGCTATGGATTCATGGATAAATACCTGCTGACGGCGACCCTGCGGATTGATGGGTCTTCCCGCTTCGGTGCAAACAACCGGTACGGGATGTTTCCTTCTGCCGGTGTGGGATGGGTGATCTCAAAAGAACCGTTTATGAAAAGTACTTCTTCCTGGTTGGATAACCTGAAAATTCACAGCAGTTACGGGCGTACGGGGAACTCGGAAATCGATGAATACTCTACGCTGGCTACGATTACATCCGGCACAGCGCTGCTGAATGGCGTTCGCGTTCCTTCCAGTGAGATGTCGCGTATGCCCAACCCCGACCTCGAATGGGAAAAAACAGACCAGTTCGATATCGGGATCAATCTGAATATGTTCCGGAGCCGGGTAAACTTAGAACTGGATTACTACTACAAGAAAACGACAGATTTGCTGTTAAGTAGACCCCTGCCTTTCAGTTCCGGATTTTCCAATGTAATGGATAATATCGGCCGGGTAGACAACCAGGGGGTCGACCTGTTAATCAGTACAATCAATGTCGAATCGAAAGATTTCAGTTGGGAAACAACAGTCAACCTCAATTACAACAAGAATGAGATCAAGAAATTAGGGGAAAACAACGAGGATATCATTACCAGCCCCGGTTTTGTAGGGGGTAATGTGATTCTGAGAGTGGGAGAACCCTTGTCCTCCTTTTATGGATACAAAAGGTTGGGTACCTGGGGAACCAGCGAAGCAGCCGAAGCAGCTAAAGTCGGCGCCGTTCCAGGCGAGGCAAAACGCTCGGCCGACCGGGAGATTATCGGTAACGGGCTTCCGAAATTTACCGGCAGTTTCATTAATAAATTCTATTACAAGAACCTGGATCTGATCGTCGACCTGCAATTCGTCGGCGGAGTCGATACCTGGCAATTATTCATGCACTCGACAGAAGACCGTACAGGGATCGCCAATATCCTTTCAAGCGCTTTATACGATGCCTGGACTCCGGATCATCAGAATACCATGGTTCAGCAAATCAGGCAACAAAACTATTCGGGGCAAAACAGTAACTCCGACTCTCATTGGGTGTCCGACGGTTCTTATATCCGTGGTAACCTGCTTCAATTGGGATATACTTTTAATAGCAAATTGCTGAGTAAATGGAATATGAAGAACCTCCGGCTGAATCTGAGCGTCAATAACTTCTTCCTGGCGCACTCGAAAGATTTCAAAGGCTATGACCCGGAGGCGTCGTCCAATACCGACCGGTTCGGACAGAATATATTCTTCTTCCAGTATCCTTCTTCACGAAGTTACTCTCTGGGCTTGAATCTCAGTTTCTAAACTACCGGCTTTTTATATTAACCCAAGAAAAAAAAATTACGCACTTATGAAAAAAATATTTTTTCTGACAATAATAGCAGTCGCTCTCGGATTAACTTCCTGCGAGAGTTTCCTGGAAGAGAAACCGAAGAGCCAGATTTCCACCAGTTCTTTTTTCGCATCTGCAGCAGATGGTTATGCCTCTGTAAATATATTGTACCGCAGTGGATTACCTGCATTTTACGATGCAGGAAGCGCCTACATGGGACCGAATATCATGTATGGAGGATACTTGTCCGGACTGTTCGACAACCAGTACAAAGGCCAGGAAGTATTTGTCCAATACTGCCAGAATCTGGATCTCGACGGTAATGTGAGCAATGCACAACTGCAATCCATGTGGGAACCCACCTACCATGCAATCGTACGCAATGCAAATTACGCCATCAAATACATTCCGGGATGCCCGGGACTGAGCGATACGGAAAAAAGCCAGTTGATGGCCCAGGCAAAATTTTTCAGGGCACTGAACTATTTCTATTTAGTAAAAATGTTCGGTCCCATTCCACTGATCGACCAACCGTACGAATCGCTGGATAATCTGTATATCCCGAGATCGACTGAGGCCAAAGTTTATGACTTTATTGTTAAAGACCTGGAAGAAGCGCTAAGCGATGGTCAGTTGGCTGATCTCCCGATGCCTAAAAACGGATTCCGGATTTCCAAAGGCAGTGTACTTGCACTATTGGCCGATGTTTATCTGAATATGGCCGGCTACCCTCTGAACGATAATTCCAAATACGCCGAAGCGGCCCGGGTGGCTAAATTGCTGATCGGCAATTCCAATTACCGCCTGATTCAGAATCAGGATAAAGGCGCTCACAGCGCTTACAGCATCCTCCGGACTTCGGAAGTGGAAGACGAATACCTGTATACGGTAGAGTTCGACCCGGTGATCGAAAACGGCGGATGGAGGCCGACTTATTGTTTCCCGAATCAGGCCGCAACCTGGGGAGAATTTACTTACAGCATCACAAATAATGCCTACAACCCCGACACAGTCCTGCATGCCGCTTACGATATGCAGAACGACCTTCGTCACCAGGAAGAACAATATTTTCATTCGAAATACACCCAGACAAAAGGAGCGAATGCAGGCCTGGTACGTGATCTGGGCGGATGGTGCCCGTATTTCTGGTTTGAGGAAGAAGCCCTGTTGAGTTCGAACAAATCGGAAAAAGACCAGGTACACTACCGTTTGGCCGAGATCTATCTGATCGCTGCAGAAGCCATCGCCCAAACATCGGGCGTGACGGACGAAGCGGCCGGATACCTGGCCGAAATTGAAGGCCGGGCTTCATTGAACAAAACCAAAAGCCAGATCAAAGCAGAGCTTCTGGCCTTATCGAAAGAAAATTTCATCCGGGAAGTCTGGGCGGAAAAAATCCGCGAACTGATCTTCGAAAACAAGATCTGGAACGACATCACCAGAACCCGCATGTATCCGGCCATCGTAGGCGGTAAATTTTCTTTTGTCAATGTGGTCGGGGCAAAAAATCCCTGGGGCAAAACATTCGAAGAAAAAGACCTGCTGTTTCCGATCTGTTCTCAGGAAATGCAGCGGAATCCGGCGCTTGCCGAACCCCCGATTTAATAAGTAATGATTAAATAATCAGAAAAATAAAGGATCAGAAAGTTGGCAATTGCCTTTCTGATCCTTATTTTATTGAATACAAATACTTTGCCGTTATTTTTCAGAAAAATCAACTGACAAATGCTAATATCTGCCCTTTTTGAACCTGAGCTCCCTGCTTCACGTAAGTACCGAGGATCGTACCTCCATACCCCATTTTCACAGGTTCTATTCCATAATAATTCTGGATATAGCAGAGGTTGGTATTGGCCTCGATGGTAGCCCCCTCGAACGGGGCGGTCGAAGCATCCATCATATCGTACTGCCAGATAATCTGCCCTTTACAAGGGGCATGTACCGGTTTGGCATTCGGATAATTCGCCTTGATTTCATCGAAACTGAACATCGGAATTTCCATCACAGGGCGTTTCACGACAATCGGAGTCCCTGCTTTTTCTTTGGCCTGTTCCAATTCCTGGTTAAAGCGGTTCTTCGCCGCTCCCGACTTGAAATCCCGGTATTGACGATCGTGCATGGCAAATTCAAACAGTTCTTCCTGATCCGGACCTTCAGGCCAGCCCAGTTCGGACATTTCCGCTTTATACTTATCCAATTCGTCGGGAAAAGCATCCTGCGGATCGCCTTCATAGAATTCATAATCATTGGCTTTTGCCAACTCGATAATTTCAGGAGCCAGTTTACCCGGTAATTTTCCGGTTTTTCCAAGAATCATGTTCCAACTGTCTTTATCGATCATGGAGAAACGGGGCTCTCCTTTTGCAGCAGCAAAAATATTCATCAGGGCGATATTCTTGACATACTGGCTAAAAGGCGTTACCAAAGGCGGATACCCCAGCATAGGCCAGATATCTTCCACTTCCCGGAACAGTTGCACCACTAAGTTATTCAGGGATACTTCTTTCTTTCCTTGTTGGCGCAGAGCCAGATTAATCGCATTGTGCATTCCTTTCAGGTCGGCCATCATCGATCCCATCATACCTCCGGGCAAACCGCATCCGACTAACAGGGAAGTCATGATTTTATTGCTCGGATCGATGAAATACCCTAAGAAATCGTCCATAAAGCTTTCAGACAAGCGGCGGGCTTCCATATAAGCCTCCATATTGATTTCCGGAACCGAGTATCCTGCATTTTTCAGCATGGCCTGAATGGTTATGACGTCGGGATGCACCATTCCCCAGGAAAGCGGTTCCATGGCTACATCGAGAATATCCACTCCGTTTTCTGCAGCTTCCATCATGGACGCCACTGAAAATCCGGGTCCCGTATGTCCGTGATACTGAACAATAACCTCGGGATAACGCTCTTTTATGTGCTTGATGATCTGTCCGATGTTATACGGACGACCGATTCCGGCCATATCTTTGAGGCAGATCTCCTCTGCTCCCGCTTCGATCAGTTGACCGGCCAGATTCACATAATATTCTACGGTATGTAGCGGGGAATTGGTGATACACAGGGCAGCCTGGGGAATCATCCCCCCTTCTTTGGCATACCGGATGGAAGGGATGATGTTCCGTGGATCGTTCAATCCGCAGAAAATCCGGGTAATATCCACACCCTGAGCGTGTTTTACTTTATACATCAGCTTACGGACATCTGCCGGAACAGGAAACATACGAAGTCCGTTCAACCCGCGGTCGAGCATATGGGTTTGAATACCAGCTTTATTAAATGGCGCTGTAAACTCCCTTACTGCAAGATTCGGATTCTCGCCGTAAAGCAGATTTACCTGTTCAAAAGCCCCACCATTGGTCTCAACCCGCGAAAAACAGCCCATTTCAATAATAACAGGCGCTATCTCCCGAAGCTGATCGACCCGGGGCTGGTATTTGCCGGAAGATTGCCACATATCCCGGTAAACCAGACTGAATTTAATTTCCCTTCCCATAGTATTATTAGTTTAATGATTCAATGAAATACTTTACAAGAATTACCATACAAAGATAGGACATTAAAATAGAATCTTACAAAGAAAAATGAGGAAAAAATACATAAAAAAATGCAGGAGGAATATTTTAATTAAAATACTGATAAAAAGCTATTTAGAAAATAAAGTCCGACTAAAAATCAATCATTATTCCGGACAGGTCAGTTCTCCGATCAGAGACCGGCTCATCTGCTCCTTCACCTGCTCCGGATTCAGGTCGTGTCCCAGCAAAAACATCAGTTTGGTAACAGCTGCCTCGGTGGTCATATCATACCCGGAAAGAACTCCGGCATCCGCCAGAATTTTGCCCGACTTGTAACGTTTCATTTCTACCGAGCCATAGGCGCACTGGCTCACATTTACGATAATCACCCCCCGCTTTACGGCATCGGCCAATATCTGCAGAAAATCTTTCCGATCCGGAGCATTTCCGGCCCCATATGTTTCCAGAACAACCCCTTTCAACCGGGGATTATTAAAAATCGACCGGACAATTTCGATCGACATTCCCGGGAAAATTTTCAGGATCATCACATCCGGATCTAACCAGTAATGGAATCGCTGGGAACCCTGGGGCGACGGTTTCCGGATCAGGTGATGATTGTATTTTATCTGCAGTCCGGCTTCCGCCAGTACCGGATAGTTAAAGGAGTTGAATGCTTTGAAATTCTCCGCATTGATTTTAATGGTCCGGTTCCCACGCATCAGGTAGTTCTGGAAAAAAATACAGACCTCGGGAACGAATGCCCGCCCTTCGGAATCTTTATCGACAGCAATCTCCAGAGCGGTAATCAGGTTTTCCTTACCATCCGTACGAAGCTTTCCGACAGGCAGTTGAGATCCGGTAAGAATCACCGGTTTATCCAGATTTTCAAGCATAAAACTCAGAGCCGAGGCAGAATAGGCCATGGTATCCGTTCCATGCAGGATCACAAAGCCGTCGTAATTGTTATAATTATCTTCAATGATCCGGACCAGGGTACACCAGCGCTCCGGATCCATGTCTGACGAATCGATCGGCGGATTGAAATGAATCGTATCGATTTTGAAACGAAAACGATTCAACTCCGGGACATATTCTTTTAAATGGTTAAAATCGAAAGATTCAAGAATTCCGGTGTGTGGGTTTTCTATCATTCCGATAGTTCCTCCGGTATAAATCAGCAAAACAGATGCATTATGATCCAACATATTCCCAATAAATTAAACAAAAACCTATCAAAATGGAAGCACTCCATTTATTTTGCAAAGTTAAATTAAAAATCAGATTTTAACTTTACCTTTGCACAAAATTTACACCTCATAATGAACAAAGACAAACTTCAGGGACATCTCATCATTGCATTTGTCAATATCCTCTTTGCCATAAACATGATCATCTCGAAATCATTGTTGTTTCAGGAGATTTCGCCCGAAGGACTGACACTTGCACGGGTTCTGTTCGCCTGTATTGCATTCTGGGTCACCTCGTTGTTTGTAAAGAAGGAGTCCGTTAACAAAAAAGACCTGCTTATGCTTTTTCTCTGCGGTATGCTGGGAATAGCCATCAACCAGGGATTTTTTATCGCCGGACTGAACTCGACTTCCCCGGTCGATGCCTCCATCCTGGTTACCTGCACTCCGATGTTCGTCATGATATTCGCCTTTTTCCTCCTGAAAGAACCGATTACCTGGAAAAAAGCCGGAGGAGTTGTCATAGGGGCCGCCGGGGCTATACTCCTGATTCTTTCCGGGCATCATGAAAGCACCGGATTCAGCTCCCTCACGGGAAACCTGATGGTCATCGCCAGTGGTTTCTCCTACTCCATTTATTTAGTCCTGGCCAAACCGCTGACCTTAAAATACAGCGCTGTAACAATCATGAAATGGATGTTCCTGTTCTCGACCATCGTTCTGTTACCCTTAGATTATCCGAATCTGGTCAACGCCCCCCTTCTGCAGGGAGGAACAGAGCACCGGCATTCACTGATTTTACTGGCTTATGTATTGTTCGCAGCTACCTATATCACCTACCTGCTGATTCCCGTCGCCCTGAAAAAAATACGTCCGACCACAGTCAGCATGTACAATTACCTGCAACCGATCGTTACTGCATTCGTTGCAGTGGTTATCGGACAGGACCGATTCTCCTGGGAAAAACTCGGTTCGGCTTTCCTGGTATTCCTGGGGGTTTACCTAGTAACGGTCAGTAAATCCAGAGCCGACGAAATACAAGAGAAAAACGATCGGCGAGTAATGAATAACAAAAACGAGCTTAGAGCTTAAATCCTATGATTTGTTTTCCAAATGCTAAAATCAACCTCGGACTGAATATCGTCTCCCAGCGGGAAGACGGCTATCACAACATTGAAACCGTATTTTATCCCATCGGGGTCAGGGATGCCCTCGAAATTGTTCCCGCAAAAGAAGAAAAAGGGCGGTTTGTCCAATCCGGAATCCCGGTAGACGGTGATCCCGACCAGAACCTGGTTGTAAAAGCCTACAGGGTGCTGAAAGAACAATTTGAACTTCCGGAAATCGACATTTACCTGCAAAAAAATATCCCGTTCGGGGCGGGACTGGGTGGAGGCTCGGCCGATGCTGCTTTCATGTTGAAACTACTGAACGAATTTGCGGATTTGAATCTGAATCCTCAGGAACTGGAAAGGTATGCCGCCCGGATCGGGGCCGATTGTCCGTTTTTCATCGGGAACAATCCGGTCTTTGCCGAAGGAATCGGAAATATTTTCTCTCCGGTAAAAATCTCCCTGAAAGACTATTTCCTGGTATTGGTAAAACCTGCAATTCATGTTTCCACCAAAGAGGCTTACTCCCTCGTCCGTCCCCGGAAACCGTTAAAAAATATCCGGGAAATCATCCCCGAACCGATCGATACCTGGAAAGATAATCTGGTGAACGATTTTGAGGTAAGTGTATTCTCTCTATTCCCGGCCATAAAAACGATCAAAGAAGAATTGTACCATGCCGGAGCTGTTTACTCCTCCATGTCGGGATCGGGATCTTCCGTTTTCGGGATCTTCCGGCAGGAAACAGGAACCGGACTCGATTTTCCCAATGCTCAGACCTACTATAATATTCCGATGATGGTGTAGTTATTCCATCATCAAAAAAACGGCCGATTTTCATAGGGTATTTTTTTGTTCGACCATCCTATAGATAGAACGAACAAAAATAGATTACATCATGAAAACAACAGCCCATTATTTGAAGACTTACATCCTTCTATTGGTTTTCAGCATGATTCTGCCCGCTGCACACGCACAGGAAAACGGGGATGAAAACGGAAACGGAAGTTATTTTACTATCAGCGGGGTAGTTAAAAATAAAAATAACAACAACAAGCTGGAGTATGTGAATGTTTCGGTACCCGGAACCAACATCGGCACGGTGACCAATGAAGACGGCGAATTCTCGCTTAAAATCAGTAAAGCCCAGCATGTGTCCAACATCGAGTTCTCACTTCTCGGCTTTTTCAACAGCCGGTTCCCGGTGAGCGGAGAAAATCTTTTAAATTCCACATTCTATCTGACTCCCAAGTCGAAAGACCTGCCCGAAGTCGTCGTGACAAAATGGGATCCATTGAAACTGATGCAGGAAGCGATCGGCAAAATCCCCGATAATTACAACAAATCGCCTAATATGCTGACGGCATTCTACCGGGAAACGATCAAGAAAAAAAGAAGCTATATCAACATCGCAGAAGCCGTGATCCGGATCTACAAAACCGGATACGGGGAAGATATAAACCACGACCGGGTTCAGATACTTAAAGGACGTAAACTTTTAAGTACTAAAAAAAGCGATACTCTGGCTGTAAAACTGCAGGGAGGCCCCAATATGTCGGTCATAGCCGATATTGTTAAAAATCCGGATATTATCCTGAGTAAGGAAACCCTGGGATATTTCAAATACACGATGGAGGATATGACCATCATCAACGACCGGCCTCATTTTGTGGTGAAATTCGAGCCCCAGGTAGAACTGCCTTATCCGCTTTATTACGGTAAATTTTTTATCGACTCCCAAACCAAAGCCTTTACCCGGGCCGAGTTCAACTTGGACATGAAAGACCGGAACAAGGCGACTCAGATGATTCTCCGTAAAAAGCCGGCCGGGCTACGTTTCAATCCCGAAGAACTGTCATTCGTCGTATCCTACAAGCAAGTCAACGGCCTCACTTACCTGAGCTATATCCGGAATGAAGTGAAATTCAAATGCGACTGGAAAAGACGTTTGTTTGCTACCAACTACACGGTAATCAGCGAAATGGTGGTCACCGATATGCAATCCGGAAGTATTGCTTCCATCCCGGGCAAAGAAGCATTCAGGGAAAGTCACTCCTTAAGCGATAAAGTCATGAACTTCTACGACGACGATTTCTGGGGTTCATACAACATCATCGAGCCGAGTGAATCGCTGGAATCGGCTGTCAGCAAATTAAAAAAAGAGTATAAATAGGTTAGTTTCAGGCAAAATTGTATTTACTTTGCTGTATGCAGCCAGACAACAACCTGATATTAAAACGGATCAAGGATGGAGACATCAGGGCTTTCGAAGTATTGTTCAGACAGTATTACGAGGCCCTGTGCCGGTATGGTGTCAGGTTTGTCGGCAGCATCGAAGAATCGGAAGAGATCGTACAGGAATTGTTTTACAGGATCTGGAAAAACCGGGAAAACATCGAAATCAGTTTTTCAGTTAAAGCCTACCTTTTCGGGGCGGTTAAAAACAATGCCTTACAACACCTCGAACATGAGCAGGTAAAACAAAACTATTTCGATCAGGAACTGAAAAAACAGGAACAGCCGGGATATCTTGGTCCCGATGAAGAACTGGAAATCAAAGAGTTAAACAAACAATTAGATCTGGCTTTGGGCCGGTTATCCGACCGGCAGCGGGAAATTTTTTCCATGAGTCGCTTTGAAGGACTAAAATATACCGAAATCGCCGGAAAGTTAGGACTCTCCGTTAAAACAATCGAAGCAGAAATTACCAAATCCCTGAAAGAACTCAGGAAAATCAGGATGACAACATGAGTAAAACGAATTTAATCAATACAGACAAAGCGTGGGAAAACCTTTACGAACGGTTAAAAGACGAACAGCTGCTACCGGAGCGACAACCGGCCTCCCATCTAATGAACTTCCGGAAAATCGCAGCAGTGGTGTTACTGTGCCTGCTGTCGGGAGTTGCTGTTTACCTATTAACAAATAACCGGCAGGAAAACCTGCTTTCTAAAACCAATAACGACGCCCGGAGCACGCTTGTAACCACCCTTCAGGATGGTTCTGTCGTTTATCTGAACAGCAAGACTTCGCTGTATTATCCCGAAAGTTTCACCGGCAAGGAACGGAGGGTTAGAATCGAAGGCGACGCCCTGTTCGATATCAGTAAAGAACCTCAAAGACCTTTCTACATCGAAACCGGACCTGTAGTGGTTAAAGTGCTCGGAACCACCTTCCGGATCAGAACTTCCGGCAACGAATCATCATTCCAACTATCGGTCGATCAGGGAACAGTAGAAGTCACAGAAAAAAATAGCGGTAACGCCCTCCGGGTACAGACCGGAGAAATGGTCAGCCTCGAGTCCGGAACTTTAAAAAGAAGCGCCGCAGGACTTTCACAACCGGATTTTACCGGCAGGATGCGATTTAAAGACGAACGGTTAGATAATATCCTGAAGGTTATAAACCATGTTTCCGGAATCCCAATCAGTATTTCCGATAAAGCCCTGGGGGATGAAACACTCACGGTGACCTTCAATAACGATTCCGTCGATCACATGATCGATCTTATTTGTGTCGCCATGAATCTGAAATGCACAAAAAAGGAAAATATAATATCCATTGATCGCCCTTGATTGTTATTTAAGGTATGAAACGCATATTGCTTTGCATATCCGTCTTCGTTTTATGCTGTGGGCGGATCGCCGCCTCAGACGATCCGGCATTGGACCGGGTAATCGATCTGCCTAAAGCCCGGGGAACCCTATACGAAATGCTGAATATCATTTCCGAAAACTCCGGCATGTTGTTTATATACAATACCAAAACCATCGATAACAACCGGAAAGCGAAAATCAGAAAAGGACAGACAACCCTGAAACAAGCCATTCTCGATGTAACACAGGACTATCAACTGGAAATAAAGGTCATCGGAAACCACATATTATTGCATCAGCCCGAAAATGAACCGGTTCCGGGGATAAATACTCCGGATACACCGCCGGATACGACCTTTCGTACCTTCCTGTCGGTTGGAGGAACCATCCGGGACCGGGAAACACAAAGCCCCCTCCCCTATGCCTCCATCAGGGTAGCCGGACAAGGAATTGGAACTGTCGCCAACCAGAACGGCGAGTTTCTGCTGAAAATTCCGGACTCGTTGATGCAGGCTTCGTTGGTCTGTTCTTATGTGGGATACGAAAACCTGACGATTCCGGTTAAAGCGGTTTCGGGCATTAAAAATACGGATATTTTACTGAGTATTAGCGTTGTATCCATCCCTGAAATCATTGTTAATATAACAAATCCTCTGAAAGTAATCCGGGATATGCTGGACAACAGGGCGTTGAATTATAATCCGGAATCCGCTTACCTGACGACTTTCTACCGGGAAGGAGTCGATTATAAAAAGGGATTCGTAAGCCTCACCGAAGCCGTATTTAAAATATACAAGCAGCCTTTTGAAGTCGAGCGGGCAGACCAGATCAAATTGCTTAAAATGAGAAAGATCGGAAATGACAATTTCAATGATTCTATTCTTCTGAAATTAAAGGCAGGGCCCGAAACCTCTCTTTTTCTGGATATCGTGAAAAACCTTCCGGATTTTCTCGTAATGGACGAAAAAAATCCATATAACTACGCCAAAATAAGTACGACGGTAATCGATTCACGCCCGGCGCATATCATTGCATTTGAGCAGAAAACAGGGATCAATGCTCCTTTGTACAAAGGAGAACTGTATATCAGCATTGAAAATCCGGTACTATTGGGAGCCCGCTTTGAAATCAATCCTGCATACATCAAAAAAGCCAGAAACTCACTGGTAGTAAAACAAAGTAAAGGAGTCGACATTGCGCCTCAAGCGGCGGTATACAAAGTTTCGTACAAGGAATTGAACGGAAAATACTATCTGAATTATATCCGGGTCGACCTGAGTTTTTCTGTAAAAAGGAAACACTGGTTTCTGAATCGTTCGAGTACCATCAATTCATTTTTCGAAATGGCCACCTCCAAAATAGAGACTGCCGGTGTAAAACCGTTTCCGGGGAAAGAAAGCCTCCCGGCCACCCGGATCTTTTCGGAGACAAAATTTGTTTACGACAATCATTTCTGGGGCGATTTCAACATCATCCTGCCGGAACAGAAACTAACCGACGAGATCGAACGGATCACCTCGAAAATAGAGGAAAGCGAGGAATGATTATGATGAGGATTACTTTCGACTTTGCAAAAACCAGACATTTTTCAAATGCAAGGTTCCCTATTTCTACTGTACTACGATATTTATAGATAAACCGATACAAGAAATTCAATAAACTATCCTCAACTTTGCAATTATTGGAACTATACTTGAATGAATAACCAAACAGATATATAAAACTATAATCCAATAACATACAAATAATTACATTAAAAAAACAAATCAACAAGAGACAATTATCTTATGCAAAATAACTATAAGATGCTATTTATAAATAAAAATTTATTTAAAATTACAAAATAATTTTTGATTATATTATTTTAAAATTTATATTTGTATCGTTATAACAATAATACCGGATATTATAAGCAACAATCATGATTATCTGAGATGTCAATGCCACAGTCTTTTGAATGGTGGTGAAAATTTAAAATTAAAAATTTATTTATGAAACAAGAATTTGATTTGGCTGCTTATGGAGCAGTAGAAATGACAAAAGACGAATTATTGAAAGTTGAAGGAGGAAGTATTTTCAGCAAAATAGCAGACACCTTAGATCGCGCATGGGATAGTACCTGTGAATGGGTTGGACAAGCAGCCCACGATGTATGGGAGTTTATGACTGGACATGACAAAGGTGCTCCTGAAGGAGGAGCAAGATTTAGATTTTAATATTATCTTAAATCTATAAATTGATAATTATCCGGGATCCGACATTGTTCTCGGAAACCCGGATAATCTCTTTATAAGTTATTTTATGAAACATCTTATCTTTTTAATTTCTGTATTCTTTACCCTACTACCCGTTTATTCCCAGATTAACGTATCGGGGAAGATTACCGATCAGAAATCCGGGAAAGCCATTCCTTATGTCGTTATTTCCGACAATTGCGGAAAAGTATTAACTCAAACCGATGACACAGGATATTACAGTGTTGAGTTATCGGCACCGGATAATCTTCATTTTATACACCTGGCTTACGATCCGGCAACAATCCGGATCGATTCATCCAAAGAATCTTGTGATATCATCCTGGAACTTCATGAAATCGGATTGGGGGAGGTTACTGTGACTCCGGATGTAGCCGATCGATTGCTGAATACTGCCTATGCTAATCTGGCGAAGCGATTGGAAAAGAAACGAAGCCGGAAGTACATATTGCACGACAAAGAACATTCCTCGACAGGAGGTGAACGGGAAGCATATGCTTTAATGGATGTCAGCATGAATGGTATAAGTAAGAACACCAGAAGCATAAAATGGGACATTGAACTGGTCGGTTTAAATCTGATAAAACAGATCGATAATGAAAGTTTTTTCGTCGGAAGAAAACCTTTTCATTTCTGGTTTCTTCCTGTTGGATCTATAGAGAAAGATATTCCGCTCGATTATAGCTGTGAAATAACAGAAAAAGACGGCAATCTGTTAACTATCAGATCGACTCCAAAACATCCGGATAAAAACCATTATGTATATTTCATCAATACGATAGACCTCACGGACACGGTATTGATCAAGTCAGTGGTACAAGCGCTTCCACAGACCTCCGAACTGACCCAAGAAAAATATAACAACACGAATTATAATTTATCAAATACATTCGGCACCCTGAAATATGAACAAGACAGTGCTTCTTCAAACTATTACCTTGCTGAAATTCAGCTTATGGAAACGGCTCAAATCGGCAGTGAATCTTCATCTTACAACATTTTTTTTAATACCAATTTTTATTTATTAAAAAATAACAGCATAAAAATCAGCCACTTACAAAATAAAAAGAAGATAAAACCTTGTACCTGTATGCTTTATGAGAACAAAGACCCAAAAATTCAAGGATTATGACAAAAACTCTCCCCAAAAATTATTGTATAATTATCGGACTCGGATTCGCACTCATTGTCCTGATTCTCTCGCAATCATGATTATCTGAGATGTCAATGCCACAGTCTTTTGAATGGTGGTGAAA
>JAVBRK010000079.1:0-27794 GCA_031548005.1 Bacteroidales bacterium | reverse complement strand
ATCGCCTAGAGAAAGTGTTTGCTTCTGCGTATCGAAACCAAATTTACCAATTTTATAATGAGCGACCTCTTTGGCTTTCTTACCATTTACGCGGCGTAAGATCGCTTCGATCCGGAGCAGCAACTCCTCCATACTAAACGGCTTGGTAAGATAATCATCGGCCCCGATCTTGAAGCCTTCAAGAATATCTTCTTTCATCGTTTTAGCTGTCAGAAACACCACCGGAACTTCTGTATTTTGTGTACGGATTTCCTGAGCTAAAGTGAATCCGTCTTTCTTAGGCATCATCACATCTAATATACAAATATCATATTCTCCTTTCGGGAAAGCCTTGGCTCCGGCTTCTCCATCAGGGAATAAGTCCACATCATATCCCTTGGCCTGCAAATATTCACGCAGCAACATTCCCAGATTCTCATCATCTTCACACATGAAGATTTTTACTTTTTCTTCCATAATTCTTATGTATTAAAAATTTATTTACACATTTAAAATCTCTTAAAAAAAATCATATCATAAATATTCCCGGCCTCTTCCATTTTCAATTTATATAAGCGCTCAATTTCTTATATAAGGCAGAGTAATAATAAATTTAGTTCCAACTCCCCACTCGCTCTCGACCTTAATCGACCCTTTGAGATCATCAATTATTTTTCTCACATAAGCCAATCCCAGTCCGAAACCTTTAACATCATGCACATTACCGGTATGAACACGATAGAAACGTTCAAAGATTTTTTTCAGGTTTTCTTTTTTGATGCCGATTCCATTGTCCTGAATGCTGATCAGAATTTTACCGTCTTCATTCCATGTTTTTGCCAGGAGTTGCAGAGGAACATCCTCTCTCCGGTATTTAACGGCATTCTCCATCAGATTGAAAAGGACATTGGTGAAATGCATCTCATCTACATATATAGTAGAACTGAGCGCTTCCAGGCTAACATCGAGCATCCCTCCAATTTTTTCCACTCTCAACGCAAAAGTATGCGCAACATTAGCAAGAAGATCATTAGCATCCAATTCCTTCATTTTCAGAGTTGTTTGATTTCTTTCAAACAATGACATCTGCAATACTTTTTCAATCAGAAAGCCGAGTCGTTTGGTTTCATCGTTGATTACTCCTGATATGTGGGCAAAAAGTTGAGGAGACTTTGTCACTCCTCCGTCTTTCAGCATCTGGGAAGCTAATGAAATAGTAGCAACAGGGGTCTTCAACTCGTGCGTCATATTATTAATAAAATCATTCTTCATCTCAGACAAACGCTTCTGTCTGAATACAATAACCAAAGTCAGAACAAACACTACCAACAACACCAAGGTAAAAGCGATTGAAGGGACAATAAAGCTGATCGACTTTAACAAATAATCGTCCTGGTCAGGAAAAGAAACCAAAAGAGTATACAGCCTTTGCGGAGGGTCTTTGGGGAACAAGACTTGAGAATAAGCTCCGTCGATCTCTTCATCCTTGAAGTCTGCAGACCGGTACACCACATTTTTATCTTTATCGGTTATTGCAAAATGATAAGGCAACAGGAGGTTATTATTAGCCAATTCCGAACGAACATAAACATCCAGACTTCGGAAATCGATCCGTTCCTGGATCGGCTTTACCTCCGACTCTTTCATCCAGCGCCGGGTGACTTCCTCCACCAGATCTTTCTGATAAAAATACTGTTCCTGATAAGCCTCTTGTAAATCTTTCGAAGCGCTGGCCAGGTCGTTTTTTCCATAGCTGGGAGTCAACCCGATCAAAGGATTTCTGATTACTTCCGAATTAACTCCGATATCCACACTCGAAGAAGTTCCGTCATTATTTGTAATGCGCAACCGCCGTTGCTCATGAATAAGAATCCGTTCCGAAATGAGAGGTTTATTTTTATTCCGGTAGTTTTTACGGGCCACCTCTATTTGCTCAGACAAGAATTTACTTGCCTGGTCAATTTCCAGATTACGCGACACCTGGTATAAACTACGCTTTACAGCCTCGTTGAACTGCGTCTTCTGGTTATTCATGATGATCTGAATGTAAGTCGCCTGTAAATAGAGCAATACTACAAATGCAAAAACCATCACTCCGGCAAACAACCAAATAGCAGATTTCTTCATACTTTTATTCTGTCTTCAAATGTTAAAACAAAGTAAGTTTTTTTTTGTTTAACATTTCCTCAAAAAATGAAAAAAGATTAAACGTAAAAAGTAAATTAATTTAACAAATGGGTCAAACAGGGGAATTATTGGAAATTTAAGTTAATTTTAACATTTCAATATTCAACAACCGGACTCAACCTGTCCTTGAATTTCTTTTTATTCAAGCTTATCTATTTTCAACTTATTTTTGAAGTTCAAAATGTATTCCAAAATAAATTCGCGCCTGAGAGTTAAACATTTCATATAGTTTATTGTCTTTTTTTAGGAAAATCCAGTCTTAAAAAAGGTTTTTTAATCCATACATTTGTGTCATCAAGATTTTCACATTTTTCAGCACATATAAGTTCACCTATGGTTAAAAGACTTTTACTCACTTTTAATGTCTCTTTATTACCAATAATCGGAGTCATGTCACAAGACGGAGATTTTCATAAGCGCATGATCAAAGAATCAATGAAACCTCAAATGATGCTAAAATCAGATTCGATGATGTTATTTAAAAATTGGAATCCGGAACTTCTGAAACTGGAAACCGATCCTGAAAAAATAGCCATGCCGATCCATTCTTCGTTCAATCACCGCCTCGATTCCTTTATGAATAAGGTCCGGGAGAGCCTGATTTTATCTGAACCGCAATATGTGATTTCCCCCTATGCCCTCATGCCGTATACCAATGAAGATCTTCCCATTGATTTTTACTACGATGACACTCCGGTGTATCTTAATGGTAAATGGTATCCTACATCAGCTCTTCCGGGAGGAAACGCCGGAGGAGGACTGCTCAGTATCATTCAGGGAGGTGTTGCTTTCAGTCCTGTCGTTATATTCCAGCTCCTGCTCCAATTCGGAGTCATTAAAAACGATCCGTTGCCTCCCACCAAATCGAAGAAACAGAAAGCCCTGGAACAAATCAAAAAAATCTATGACATGGATGAAGAGGAGAATATTGAAAATGTTAATAATATTGATCAATAGTTAATATTTGCAAAAACAACTACTATGTAATACAAGATACTCCATTTTCATGTACATTTGCACCTTATAAATGCAAATCAATCTCAGACTTACAGTAGTAAATTTATCAAAAATTTCCGGCATCTATTGTTAGATTTTAAGGAAGCTAAATGTCATAATTATTTATGATCTCATTGAAAAATATTAACAAAACTTATTATAACGGCGCTCCATTGCACGTTCTGAAAGGAATCAACCTGGAAATTAAAGACGGTGAAATGGTATCTATTATGGGGGCATCAGGTTCAGGAAAATCTACATTACTGAATATTTTAGGTGTTCTGGACACTTACGATAATGGGGAATACCACCTGAATAACTTGCTCATCAATAATTTGAATGAAACTAAAGCTGCCGAGATCCGCAATAAAATGATCGGCTTTATTTTTCAATCATTCAATCTAATTACATTTAAAAATGCAATGGAGAATGTGGCCCTTCCTCTTTACTATCAGGGGGTCAAACGAAAGAAACGGAATAACATGGCTTTGGAATATTTAGACCGATTAGGGCTAAAAGATTGGTGGGATCATATGCCGAATGAACTTTCGGGAGGCCAGAAACAACGGATAGCCATTGCAAGGGCATTAATCGCCAAACCTCAAATAATCCTGGCTGATGAACCTACAGGGGCTTTGGATAGTAAAACATCGAAAGAGGTGATGCAAATTCTTCGTGAAGTCAATAATACCGGTATGACCATGATCATTGTAACTCACGAACAATCTGTAGCTGATGCAACTGACCGGATTATCCGGCTAAAAGATGGAGTCATCGAATCCATCGAATTTCCAAATGGTGCGGGTAAGTTATCCGAGGCGGCAAAACCCGTAGTACTACCTAACAGACAGGAAGCTGTTATAATTAATGAAATACAGGAGCAACCTTTTTCTGAACCGATTATAAAAGATCTGAGAAAAGAAGCAGCTGAATCTGTAGCAGAAAACAGGGTATCTCCAGATCCGGAAGTTCATAAGACTCCGGTAAAAACCGGAATTTTTGAAGAGGAGATAAAACCGGAAAGTTCTCGTAAAAAACACAAACCATTAATGCTCAGCGAGATACAAGATCAGATTTTCTCAGAGCCAATCGAAGAACCCGAAGAGAGCATAATAGAGGAAGAGGTGATAGTTGTAGAAACAATAAAAGTAAAAGAAATAGAAAATACAGAATCGCCAGACTTTGAGGTTGATGATAAAATTATAGAATCCGAGAAGAAAAAAGCCGGAAGCGATGCAGACATATTGGCAAAATGGATCGGAAATTCCAGATTTTCCCAATAATTAAGCTCATATTACGAATAATATGAAAGGAATATTCGATATCGATAACTGGATGGAAATATTCAGTACGGTCAAAAAAAATAAACTCCGGACTTTTCTAACCGGATTTTCCGTCGCCTGGGGGATTTTCATGCTGATTATCTTGTTAGCATCGGGCAACGGGTTGAAAAACGGTGTCATGTCTAATTTCGGCGACCGGGCGATGAATACAGTCGAAATATGGCCCAGGCAAACTTCAATGGCCTATCAGGGAAAGCCGTCGAACCGCCGGATTTCACTCGATCAGAAAGACTATGAATTACTCGACAAGCAGGTAAAGGAAGCAGATAACATCTCTCCCCGAACCTGGGCCAATACAACAGCCAGTTATAATTTTGAATCGATTAGCTGTAACTTCGAGGGAGTTTATCCCCAGCAAATGATAATATCCGGGCTAAAGATTATCGATGGAAAAGGTCGGTTTATCAATGATATAGATATGCAGGAGCGGCGAAAAGTCGCAGTAATCAACAAGCGAATGCGGGAAGTATTATTCAAAAATGAGAGTCCGATCGGAAAAGAATTTTCATCCAACGGGCTGATTTTTAGAATAATCGGAGTTTATGAAGGAAGGGAATGGGGAAACCAGAACAAAGCATACATTCCATTTTCAACAGCGCAGTTGTTGTATAACAATGGTTGGGGATTTAGCGGTATTTCATTTACAGTCAATGGATTAAACACAAAAAAGGAAAATGAGGATTTTGAAAAGGATTTGCTTCGAAAATTCGCAGGACTGCATCAATTCCATCCCGAGGATACACGGGCTATTGCTATACGTAACAATCTGGACGACTACCTTCAAACCATGGGGATTTTCAACGGGATCAACCTTTTTGTCTGGGTAATCGGAATCGGAACCCTTATTGCCGGAATTGTAGGTGTGAGTAATATCATGCTGATTACCGTCAAGGAACGTACGCGTGAATTCGGTATCCGTAAAGCATTGGGTGCAAAACCATCCTCCATATTACAAATGATTTTGATGGAGTCCATCCTGATTACTTCCATATTCGGATATATTGGAATGGTTTTCGGAATCGGCCTTAGCGAGGCGATCAATTCTGCAATGGAAATTTCCCAGTCATCTGGAGAAGAAGGGTTTAGTATTTTTAAGAATCCGACTATCAGTCTGAGTGTTGCAGGAGGAGCGACTTTGCTACTGGTATTTGCCGGAGTAATTGCAGGATACTTTCCTGCTCGAAAAGCAATCAAAGTAACAGCTGTAGAGGCTATGAGGGCAGAATAATATATGTTTGATTTAGATAGATTTCAGGAAATTTGGATCACGATTACCCGGAACAAATTCAGGAGCGTTCTGACCGGGTTTGGGGTATTCTGGGGGATTTTCATGCTCGTCATCATGCTAGGCGCCGGACAAGGACTCCAAATAGGAATGATGCAGGGAATCGACGGATTTGCTACTAATTCCTGTTTTTTTTATAACGAAACAACCAGCGAGCCCTATAAAGGATATAAGAAAGGACGCCGGTGGGCCATCCAGAATCAGGATATTGCCACTATAAAAAGAACCGTTAAGGAACTGGATGCTATCTCTCCAATGATCTGGGGAGCGCGTACAACGAACAACATAGCTTATGAAGATAAAGCCGGGAGCTTTGATGTGATGGGATTTTATCCGGATTATCTGAAAATAGAAAAGCAACGAATGAAGTTCGGACGCTTTGTTAATGAGGTGGATATTCTCAATAAACGCAAGGTTTGCGTGCTCGGTACGGATGTTTACTCTGAATTATTTAAAAAAGGAGAAGACCCTACAGGACGGTATGTAAGAGTAAATGGTATTTACTACCAGGTGGTCGGTGTTTCGGATGGTATTTCAAAAATCAGTATCGGTGGACGTGCATCGGAGCGTGTTGTTATTCCGTTCACAACTTTGCAGCAAATCAGTAACTACGGAAGTACAGTCCATATGTTCGGAGCCACCGCAAAGGAAGGACATACAGCAGAAGAAGTGGAGAAAAAGGTTATAGAAGTGCTTAAATCCCAACACGATATTGCTCCGAATGATAACAAAGCGGTAGGATCTTTCAACCTGCAGAAAGAATTTCAGATTTTCAACAACCTGTTTCTGGGTATCGAAGCGCTGATTTGGATTGTAGGATTAGGGACTTTGATTGCAGGGGTAATCGGGGTCAGTAACATCATGCTGGTTACCGTTAAAGAAAGAACACGGGAAATCGGGGTTAGAAGAGCATTGGGAGCAAAACCGTCGACCATTATGATCCAGATATTGTCGGAAAGCCTGATGCTTACAGGTATCGCCGGACTGCTGGGACTATGCCTCGGCGTCGGACTGCTGATCGCTGTCGGATCCGGAGTCGAGTCAGCAGCAAGCGAAGGCCACATATTTTTCGGAGATCCGGTGGTCCCATTCAACACGGCTGTCCTTTCAATGATTGTATTGTTAATTTGCGGGCTATTAGCAGGAGGAATCCCGACTCAGCGCGCTCTGCAAATCAAAGCGATCGATGCAATCAGGGAAGAATAGTAAATCGTATTTTATGAATCTGGAAATTATACAAAAAAACAATAAGCATTATGAAGAAAGTCGGTAAATTTATTCTTTTTACTATTATTGGACTGATGGTGATCGGAACCTTTGCGTTCCTGTGGCAGAAATCACGTCCGAAGGTAGTAAAATATGAAATTATCACTCCGGAAAAAGGAATGATAGAAAACAAATCAGTGGCAACCGGTAAGGTAGAGCCACGGGATGAGGTACTTATCAAACCACAAATTTCAGGAATTGTTTCCGAAGTTCTGAAAGAAGCGGGGCAAAGTATTGTTGCAGGAGAAGTAATCGCCATCGTCAAGGTGATTCCGGAAATGGGACAACTCAACGCTGCCGAATCCCGTCTTAAAGTTGCCAATATCAATCTGACTCAGAATAAATTAGACTTCGAACGCCAGAGTACATTATACAAAAATGGTATTATCTCAAAAAGTGAATATGAAGTTTCTGAATCGGCTTACGACAAGGCTGTTGAAGAGCGGAATAATTCCAAGGATGCTTTGGATATTGTGAAAGAAGGCGTTTCCAAGAAGTTTGCCCATCTGAGTAATACGCAGATCCGGTCTACCATCAACGGAATGATCCTCGACGTCCCCATCAAAGTCGGGAATTCAGTCATTCAGGCCAATACATTCAATGATGGAACAACCATTGCATCGGTTGCAGATATGGGCGACATGATTTTTAAGGGAAAGATCGATGAAACCGAAGTAGGGAAAGTGAAAGAAGGAACTCCTATTACCCTGACTATCGGAGCGTTGAACAGCAGGAAATTCAGCGCTATACTTGAATATATTTCACCTAAAGGGGTAGAAGAAAACGGCGCTGTTCTATTCGAACTTAAAGCTGCGGCAAAAATTCCGGAAGGAGTTTATGTCAGAGCCGGATACAGCGCCAATGCCGAAATCGTAATCGAGAGTGCCAATGATGTTATCACTGTGCCGGAAAGTTCAGTGGAATTTGAAAATGATTCGGCCTATGTATATATTATGAGATCAGAAAAGCCGGAACAGATTTTCGAACGTAAATCAGTAGAAGTAGGTCTTTCCGATGGTATAAAAATGGAGATTAAATCCGGTCTGACTCTGAATAATAAGATCCGGGGTAACGCCATCGATCCCAAGGCAAAAAAGGATGAAGCCAGGAAACCATAACCATTGATTGTTCGGTTTCGAACAACTGATGCCCGTTTTTGAACAGTTTTGAAAACACATAAAAACACAATATACTGATTATTAAACTATTAAAATCACGGTCCATTGATTGTTAATATAATAAAAACAAAATACGAATGAGAAAATTATTATTTACCGGAACGATAATCCTTCTTTTGAGCAGTCACTATCTTTACGCTCAGCAGGATTCAACTAAAGGCCGGGTATGGAAACTGGAAGAATGTATCAAATATGCAACAGAAAACAATTTGACGATTAAACAATTAGAGCTTCAAAAAGAAAATGCCGAAATTCAGGTGAATACATCAAAAATGAAACGCCTGCCTGATTTGAACGGAAATTTCGGTCAGAACTGGAATTTTGGCAGGACATTAGGCAATGAGAACATCTATGTCAACCAAACCATTTCCAATACCAGTTTTGGCCTGGGGTCGTCCACGCCATTATTTACAGGATTCCAAATACCGAATGAAATCGCGAAGAGCAAGCTGGATCTGGAAGCTGCAACCCAGAATATGGAGAAAGCAAAAGAAGATCTGGCATTGAATGTAGCATCTTTATACCTCCAGGCTCTTTTCAACAAGGAATTACTGAAGATCAGTGAAGAACAACTGGCCCTCTCGTTACTGCAGGTAGAAAGAACCAAAACTTTGGTTGAAGTAGGAAAAGTTCCTCTTTCACAACTATACGACATCGAAGCACAGGCAGCAAAAGACGAAGCGTCGTTGGTACAATCAAAAAACGACCTGGAAGCATCGATGCTCGATCTGGCTCAGAATCTGGAGTTGGAACGTTCCCATTTTTTTGATATCCGTGTGCCGGAAACCGAAGAATTGATTGAAGAACTGATGGGTAATATATACCCGCCCGACAATATCTACAACGCTGCCATTTCATTCAAACCGGTCATCAAAGAACAGGAATATTTATTAGAAAGCGCCAAAAAAGGGTTAAAAATCGCCGAATCAGGATACATGCCGAAATTGAATCTGAATTTAGGTTATTCGACTAACTATTATTTTAATTACGACCAGAAAGGGGTGGTCAATCCGCTAACAGAAGAACCTATAAACCGTTCTTTTTCGGACCAATTTAAAGACAATGCCGGTGAATATATCGGATTTTCCATGAGTATTCCGATATTTAACCGGAACCAGGTCAGAAACCAGGTTAGAAGTGCAAAAGTAAACATTCTGAACCAACAGCTATCATTGGAAAATGCTAAAAAAACACTCTATAAAGAAATCCAGACTGCTTATCTGAATGCTTCCGCCTCAAAAGAAAAGTACAAAGCTTCCATGAGAGCGGTCATTGCCACTGAAGAATCTTTCAAATATGCCAGAGAGCGCTATGAAATCGGCAAATCATCGGTATTTGAATTTAACGAAGCAAAAACCAAACTGATACAAAGTCAGTCGGAACAGGTTCAAGCTAAATATGACTATATTTTCCGTACAAAAATCTTAGATTTTTACAACGGGATACCGATTAAGCTATAATATCATGTGGATACCAACAAAAAAAGCGACTCGTTATGAAGTCGCTTTTTTTGTATCTGTTTATTATCTCACATCAAGGAATAACAAAAATAACGACGCGATTCCAGTCATTCTCAGCAAACGGTTGGAATTCGTCTCCAAGAGAAGTCGTTTCGATCCGGTTAGGAGCAATGTCAAAGCGATTCACCAAAATATCTCTTACAGCCTTCGCGCGGGCCTCAGACAAGCGTTTGTTACCTGCAGCCGTTCCTGTTTTTTTGTCGGCATATCCAGTGGCTTTAATTGTCTTTCCCGGGTTTTCTTTCAGATATTCGGCAGCCTTCTGAATGCTTGTCCACTGATTATCGTCAACAACAGAGCTGTTGATCCGGAAGAATACCGGAGTCGGAAGGAAAGTCAGGTCGTGTCTGGTTATCGGAGTCTTCAACGTGTCGATGGCCACCACTGCCGGCGCTTTCGGACACTCCGGACAAGGAGGACAAACCACTACCGGAGGGCAAGCCACCGGACGTTTGCGTAATTCATTGATTTCATCGTTCAACGCAGCAATTTCTGCAGGATCCCGCAAATCGGCTTTTATGAAATGACGGAAATTAACTTTATAAGAAATTCCCAAGGAGTAATTGCCCAATATATCCTGACTATTTCCATCTCCTACACGACGGTCGAATACTTCAGGCAAAATCATGAATTGACCATCCAGGAAGAGATTCCAACGATCGCTTACACGGAAATCAAACATCAATCCGAATTTTTCCATAATGCTGTTGACTGCCGTCCGGTCTCCATCTTTGAATGTATGGGCAAACCCGATCCCTCCGTACAATACCGGATTAAATAATCCTTTAGGATTGTAAGTCATACAAAAATTCTTCAGATTTAACAAAAAGTCGATCGAAGCAGCTCCATAAGTAAAATCATAAGTGTATCCATTTCCACTCTTGGTACTGACGGGATCATCCATATTCAAAAAGCGCTGTTCAATCATAGCAGCCCCAGCCGGTTCAAAGGCATGCACATAATTATTGGTTTGATTGTTACTGGAATTCGGGTTGCTGTAGTTATCTCCGGTATACCAGTCTCCCAAGCCCAATCCGTTTGTCCAGGTAGCAAATCCTTGTAATTGGGCTCCTGTTACATTCAAACGAACTCCCCATACAGGTGACATCCATTTTCCTACAGAGAAGCCGAATGTTGGCTTAATACGATCGGAAAAAGGCACATAACGGCTTTCTTCACTCATCAAATCAGCAATACCGCCACTAAGCGAAATAAACCAATTGTCACGGGGACGATTGGCAATCCATGTTGTCCTCAATGCAGAAGTCGACGAATCTGCCTGAGCTTGCAATGCGCTTTGATACACTTTCACAGCAGTCTCATCTCCAGGATACTGATTTCCAACGGAAAGTTTACCAAGTTCCTGAGCATTAACACTCAACAGAGGAATTGAAGCCAAAGCAATCAATAATAATTTTTTCATTTTTCTAATTTTTTTAGTTTGATGCTACATTACTTAAACTTTTCAAGACCAACAAGTCAATTCAAGTAAAAGTTCTAAATAAATGGATATAATATAGTAAAATAAATGTAAGCGTAACCATTTTTTTATTCTGCAAAAGTAAAAGATTACTTTTGTGCACAAAAATTTCTATATTTTTCTTAAACAACGTTACAAATCAAATAAGAAAAAAACAGGCCAAACATTCTCCATTTTCCATAATTCAGGGAATCAAGATGTTTACAATCGAAAAATAACTCTTACAGGGAAAATCATTGTTAATTTTTCTGTAGAAAATCTCCTCATTAAGGCGACATCGGATATACAAAAGATTTGTATTGAAGGCAAAAAATGATTAACTTGCACCACTTTTTTAAAGGGTTTTTAAATGTTAAAAGACAAAAAAATTGTATTGGGCATTACAGGCAGCATTGCAGCATACAAAGCGGCGTATCTGACCCGTGCTCTTATTAAGAAAGGAGCTGAAGTCCAAATTGTAATGACTCCGGCGGGAAAAGAATTCATAACCCCGGTTACTTTGTCGGCTCTGACAGGAAAGCCGGTCGTCAGCGAGTTTTTTACAGCTAACGACGGCGCCTGGCACAGCCATGTAGATCTGGGTTTATGGGCAGACCTGATGATTATTGCACCGGCAACGGCTGCTACAATCGGCAAAATGGCCAACGGTATTGCCGATAACATGTTGATCACGGCCTACCTCTCCATGAAAGCGCCGGTTTTTGTCGCACCGGCAATGGATCTGGATATGTATGCCCACGTATCCACTCAGAGGAATCTCGATTTGCTGAAATCTTACGGAAATCATATTATTGAACCGGGAAGCGGATTCTTAGCCAGCAAATTAGAGGGGAAGGGCCGGATGGAAGAGCCCGATGAAATCGTTCGTACATTAGAAGCCTTTTTTGAAAGTAAAAGCAGCCTTTCTAAAAAAAAAATACTGATAACGGCAGGTCCCACGTATGAAAAACTGGATCCTGTACGTTATATAGGTAACTACTCTTCCGGAAAGATGGGGTTCGCATTAGCAGAGTCCTGCGCTTCGCGGGGAGCAGAGGTAACATTGATTGCCGGCCCGGTTCATTTACCGATCATTAATAGTCATATTAAAAGGATCGACGTGGAATCGGCTGACGAAATGTTCGATATCGCAACGAAGATTTTTCCTGAAACAGATGCCGCCATTTTATGTGCAGCAGTAGCGGATTATAAGCCGGCAGGCTTTTCAGACAGGAAGATTAAACGGGAGAATGATTCTCCATTAGTTCTGGAACTGGTTCCTAATCCTGATATTGCAGCATTTTTGGGAAGTCTGAAAAAAGACGGACAGATTCTTGCCGGATTTGCATTGGAAACCGACAATGAAGAAACAAATGCTCTGAAAAAATTAAAGAAAAAAAATCTGGATTTCATTGTATTGAACTCTCTGAAAGATGCCGGGGCCGGATTCAGGACGGATACGAACAAGATTACGATCCTCGACAATAAAGGAAATGTGCAGGAGTTTACCTTGAAATCCAAACAGGAAGTTGCCAATGATATCGTCGATAAAATTGCAAAATTAATGAAATGAAGAAAAGAATAATTTTCATCCTGGGTTTATCGTTGTTTCTTTTCATTTGCAACAGGGCGAATGGGCAGGAACTAAATGCCAGGGTCACGGTCAACAGTGACCGCATACAAGGTACCAACAAAGGAATCTTCACTTCTTTACAAACTGCACTGAACGACTTCATCAATAATCAGAAATGGAGTTCGACTTCTTTCAGTATCAATGAGAAGATTGATTGTACATTCGCTCTTACGATCATCACCCAGCCCAGCGATAATTTTTTCACGGCAGAATTGCTGGTTCAGGCGCGACGCCCGGTCTATAATTCATCGTATACCACCAATATCCTCAATTTCAGAGATACGGAACTGGATTTCGAATATATGGAGAACGCTCCGATCGAATACGTTCACAATACCATCAACAATAATCTGATTGCAACTATTGTTTTTTATGCCAATCTGATTCTGGGAGTAGATTTCGACAGTTTCTCCCCCAAAGGAGGCTCTGTGTTTTTCCGGGAAGCCCAAAGTATTGCCATGCAGGCTCAAGGCTACTCAGGATGGACCGGATGGACAGCCTTCGACAAGCCCAATAACCGGCATGGAATTATCACCGCTTTTACAGATGAATCTTTAGGCTCCTACCGTGATTTATGGTATACTTATCACCGGAAAGGATTGGACGAAATGGCGGCTAATGCAGACCGGGGCAGAACAACGATATTAGAGGCCCTTCCCGTACTGGCAGAGCTAAAAAAATCCAGGACCTCCGGCATCCTGCTACAAATGTTTGCCGACAGTAAGTTAGATGAAATCGTAGCCATGGCGAGCAAAGGTACTCCGGAAGAAAAAAAATCGCTGTACGACTTGCTTATGAGGGTTTATCCCGCCATGAGTTCCCGGTTAGATCCTTTGAAAAAATAACCCGAACCCCATGCTATCATCGCTGACCATTCAGAATTACGCCCTGATATCCAACCTGGAAATAAATTTTTCAGGAGGTATGTCTGTAGTAACAGGAGAAACAGGAGCCGGTAAATCCATCATAATCGGAGCTTTATCGTTGATCCTCGGACAGCGGTCCGATTCGAAATCCATCCGTCAGGGGGCCGAAAAATGCTTAGTCGAGGGCGTTTTCGACATTTCATTATACAATCTGCAGCATTTCTTTGCGGAAAAAGACCTGGAATACGATGAAAAGCAATGTATCATCCGGAGAGAAATCTGGCTTTCCGGTAAGTCCAGGGCATTTATCAACGATACGCCGGTCGGCCTCAATGATCTCAAAGAATTAAGCACGAAACTCATCGACATCCACTCTCAGCACCAGAACCTGATGCTGGGGAATAACTTTTTCCAGTTACAGGTACTGGATGCTCTGGTTGAAAACAAGAGGTTGAAGGGAGAATATCAGACGGTTTACCGGCAATGGATAGCCCTGGAGAAAAAACTGAAACACCTGAAGAAGGAAATTTCAAAAAACGCTTCGGATCAGGATTACCTCAACTTTCAACTCCAACAGCTACAGGAAGCTGTTCTCAAAAAGGGAGAACAACAGGAACTGGAAAACGAGTCCGAAACATTATCTCATATGGAGGAAATAAAAGGCGGACTATTTAAAATCGACCGGTTTCTATCAGAGGATGAAAGAGGAGTGGTACAGGCGTTAAAAGGGAGCTTAGATACCGCATTAGCTCTTAAAAAAGTGTACGCCTCCGCCCACGAAATTGCAGAAAGAATACAATCGGTCTACTTAGACCTGAAAGATCTGGCTCAGGAAATCGCTTCACAACAAGAAAGACTTGAATTCGATCCGGAGCGCTTGAAGTATGTAAGCGAACGTTTAGACCTGCTGTATTCTCTGCAACAAAAACATAAAACAGATACCACGGAAGCATTGATCGAACTGAGAGACGAAATCAAGCAAAAGTTGTCGTCTATCGAGAATTCCGATGCAGAGCTGGAATCCCTTCAAAAAGAAACAGACCGGACTTATTCGGAAGTCACCCGCCTGGCAGGGCAGATCCGGGACGAAAGAGGGAAAGCCGCTCTCCGGCTGGAAAATGACCTGGTAGATAAAATCAAGATACTGGGCATG
This sequence comes from Bacteroidales bacterium, assembly GCA_031548005.1. Lineage (GTDB taxonomy): Bacteria > Bacteroidota > Bacteroidia > Bacteroidales > Azobacteroidaceae > BNXB01. The sequence goes on along the minus strand of JAVBRK010000079.1, from coordinate 12,929 downwards.
CCCAACATGAGGTTTTCCTGTAAGTTAACAACGACCTCAGAGCCTGGCGAAACCGGGATGGATGAGGTGGATTTTTTATTTTCCGCGAATAAGAATACTCCTTTGCAACCCGCTTCGTCAACAGCTTCCGGAGGAGAAATCGCCCGTCTGATGCTGGGTATCAAAGCTCTGATAGCAGGAGCTGTTTCTCTTCCAACCATTATTTTTGATGAAATCGACACCGGAGTTTCCGGAGAAATCGCCGATAAAATGGGAAGTATTATGCAGGAACTGGGACAGGTAATGCAGGTACTTGTTATCACTCATTTACCACAAATTGCAGCTAAAGGTACCTGCCATTATTTTGTTTACAAGGAGGAAACGGACCACGCAACCGAAACCCGGATACGCCTGCTATCCCAGGAAGAGCGGACGAAAGAAATAGCTCAGATGTTGAGTGGAGCGGATATGACAGAAGCCGCCATTGCAAATGCAAAAGAATTATTGAAATGAAAGAAAACGAGATGATTTTCGGCATCCGTGCCGTTATCGAAGCTGTACAAGCTGGTAAAGAAATTGATAAGATCTTGATGCGGAGAGACCTTCAGGGCGATTTATCACATGAATTGTTCCGCATTGTAAAAGAGACAAACATCCCGCTTCAACGGGTTCCCCAGGAAAAGTTAGACCGTCTGACCCGTAAGAATCATCAGGGGGTTATTGCGTTTATCTCAGCCGTTACTTACCAGAGACTGGAGGATATCGTTCCTTTTCTTTATGAAGAAGGGAAAGACGGATTTGTAATACTGCTCGACGGAGTGACGGATGTACGTAACTTCGGAGCCATTGCACGGTCGTGCGACTGCGCCGGAGTCGATGCTTTGGTTATTCCGGCACGCAACAGCGTTTCGGTCAATGCCGATGCCGTTAAGACGTCTGCCGGAGCGCTGCACACCCTTCCTGTTTGTAAAGAGCCAAGCATTAATGACGCGATCCGCTTTCTGAAAAACAGCGGTTATAAAATCGTAGCGGCAACAGAGAAAGCTGAAAAGAATTACACCTCGATCGACTATACCGGCCCTATAGCGTTTGTAATGGGAGGAGAAGATTTCGGGATCTCCATGGATAACCTCCGCATTTGCGACGAAATGGTGAAAATTCCGATTCTCGGGAATATCAGCTCGCTGAATGTTTCGGCGGCGGCGGCCGTATTGATGTACGAAGCAGTAAGACAACGGAATCAATAAGCCTCTGCCCGGTTAAAACCGGACAGAGAACTTCAATCACTTTATATTTTTATGCTTTTTCGGCAGCCCGGTCTTTCTTCAGGAAGAAAGCACACAGGAGCAGGTAAACCGCACAAAAGCAAATCACGAGTACGGATCCGGATTGATTGCCGATTAAATCGGTCGATAGTCCCATAACCATGGGAATCAGCGCTCCTCCGGACACTCCCGTTACCATCAAACCAGAGATTTCATTGGCTTTCCGGGGCAAAATCTGCAACGCCTCGGAAAACAGGATGGAAAATACACTGGCGCATGAAAAACCGACGACTCCCACCAACGACAAAATCATCAGTTTCTCAGTAGCGAAGAATAACAATACCAGGGCCATCATAGCCACCACCATACTGATTCTGAAAAATAAGGTCGAGGAAAACCGGGCCAAAATAATTGCGCCGAGGAAAGCGCCGATAGTTCTGCAGGCAAAATAGACACTGACTCCGTAACTGGCTTCTTCCACAGAGATGCCAGTGCGTTCCATCAATATTCTTGGAGTCGCGGTATTGATCCCTACATCGAGCCCTACGATAAAAACAATACCCAGGAAAAGCAGCAAAATTGTTTTATTACTCAACAACCCCCAGATATCACGAAAAGCAGAAGGCTCATTTTTCTCTTCCTCTTCCGGAATCGATACCAATTGCAGCCAAACAGACGAAATCAGGGTAATTGCTGCAAATAAAGGAAACATCGACTGCCAGTTGCCAAAATGAGCAATAGCAAAAGCGGCGATAAACGGACCGGAAAAAGAAGAAATGGCCTTTACAAACTGTCCGACTGTCAGCGCACTCGACAACTGATTTCCACTCACAACATTCGAAAGCAGGGGATTTAGCGAAACCTGCAGGATCGTATTGGCGATTCCGAGCAGGGCGAATGCCAGCAAACACGAGTAATAGGAATATCCCACAAAAGGAATCATCATGGCAATGATGGTGATGATGTTACTCAATTGAACCGTTTTCTTCCGCCCCCATTTATTCATCATGATTCCCGTTGGGATCGAAAATACAAAAAACCAGATAAAAACCATAAACGGCAGAAAATTGGCTAAAGTATCAGTCAACTGGAAATCCCGTTTGACGAAGTTGGAAGAGATCCCGACAACGTCGCAGAATCCCATGATGAAGAATCCGAACAGAACCGGAAGCAATTTAGAGATGGGTTGTTGTTTATTCATAACAATATATATTTATCTTACAAAAGCTTTCACCATCAGGGCTTTCTCCTTCCCCTCGTTAATAATCTTATACGACTGTGCAGCAGCAGGCACTACAAATGTTTCTGCATAGTTGAAACGTTGTCTGACTCCGGACGCTGTTTCCAACACGACGGAACTACCCTCTACCAACATCCAGACATGGCATTTATTATTATTTTCGACTGTTATTTCCTTGTCGAAACCATAGCGGTAGACATCATAAAACTGTTCACGATGAGTGGGAAGATGTTCCAGACAGAATCCCTCTCCTTCTTTCACGACGTATGGCTTACTGATCAGTTCTTCTTCCACCCGTTTTCCCTGACGCTCGAACCTCAGATTTTTCATTCCATGCTCGATATTAATCGGGCGAGGGCGTCCATCGAGATCCAACCGCAGCCAGTCGTACATCTTGAATGTAAAGATATACGGGGAGCTGCTGATTTCAAGGACTAAGTTATCCTTGCCCGATGCATGGATCGTTCCGTTCGGGATGAGGAACAAATCGTGTTTTTTAGCCGCATGTTTCTGAACATATTTTTCAATATCCACCTCCTGTGCTTTTTCCTGGCTTTCAACCAGCACCTGATGAAATTCTTCCGGATTAATTCCTTCCTGAAATCCCAGATATACGACAGGAGATCCTTTACAATCGAGGATGTAATAAGTTTCATCCTGGGTAAACGGCATTCCGAACTCTTTTTTCACGTATTGGTTATTCGGATGGCATTGCACAGACAGGTTTCCTCCGTCGAAAGTATCTAAAAAGTCGAAACGAATCGGGAAGTCATATTTGAAACGTTCGGCACAATCACCCAAAACCTCTTTGTAATTATTATACATCAGGAAATCAAACGAAACCTCCAGGTGGTAATGGTCGCTCTCGAACATCAAGCCATTTTCAAGTACCATCAATTCAAAAGACCAGGCTAAATTCGAAGCCTCTTTATTCAGTCCTTCAATATTCGATTTCATCCACTGGCCTCCCCAGGCTCCCGGTTCGAACCAGGGACGTACCCGGAAAAAGTTTTTACTCATGGAAGTCAGTCCGTTCCGGAGATCGATACCCGGCATCAGGAGCAAATGGTCGGGACGCTGTTCGTCGACAATCAGGTCGATCCGGGGTAAGATATTGCATTTGTGCTCGTTCAGAACCCTCCAGTCCACGAAGTAGAATCGTTTATACATTTGCCGGTTATCGTCGGTTTTATCGGCGCCGAGGTTTTTGGCAGCGCCCGAACGCATGCGGAATTGCAGTTCGTTTTTGGGAAGATCGACATAGATCAGAGGAGCATCCCAACCTGCCAGGGCGGCGCCACACCCAACCAGGATATCAATCCCGTCGGTTACTTCTGGCTGCATTCTCTTTAACTTGTCTTTATAAAACCAGTCTTCCAGTTTTTTATCGGTTATTTTCCCAAATACCGGATCATTCCCACCCAGGAAAGGAACGATCATTTCATCGATTTCTTCTGATGGGCGGAGGGCTGCATCCACATGGCGCCAATATGCTTTCTTCCCTTTTTTAATTAATTCGGCATTGACCGCCTCCACCAATTGATTCCAGAAAACCCCCACATAACCATCGATCACCACTTGTTTGTGCTGGGCGATCCATTCGGCCAAAGCGGCGGCTCCTTCTTTTATTTTTCCGGATCCAAGTGGAAATGCAGGATAGATATCGTACGCTCCCGGATTGCTTGCATCTGTTTTTTCCGGAGCTAAAAACTGTGTTGTTTTTCTCCACTCATATTTGTTTTCCATTTCTTGCTTATTTAATGATAATTTTACGTTCATTGCTGCTCCGATAACCGGGGCCTGGTCCCATAATTCACATATCTTAACCTGTGTATTCAACACTCCTTTTTCTCTCAATTTCAGGATGAGCTTTTCAAGGAAAAAACCGGAGGCCTTGGCAATATTTCCCCCAATAACAAAAACATCCGGCTCAAAACTCATTAACCACGGATACACAAATTCAGAAAGATTATCGGTAAATTCCTCAAATAACTCCTGAACTGCTTCATCTTTTCCGGGAGTGGTTACGATATCTCTTACGCCCGAAACTGTCGATCCTGTTTTTTCCTTCCAACGGCTAATAAACCACCGGGTAGAAAAGTAATCATCCGCAATGCTGTTTCCAAAGGGAAGATTATAAAAATACCCGCCATCGGGGATCGACTCGTTTTCAATCAGTTGCATTTTTCCATCAACCAGAAAGGTACTTCCGAAACCGGTTCCCAGCGTTACGATCAGCGCTTTCCGGCTGCCTTTCGCCGCTCCGGAATGGAATTCTCCAAAAGCAAAAGCCGATGCATCATTTATAAAAGAGGATGGAATCTCCCTTTCGGCAGAAACAGTCCGGAGCGCTTCTTTAATATTCAGTCCGAACAGGGATCCGAATTTCTGAACGCCCTCGATCAGGGATATCCCATTCTCGTAGTCGAAAGGACCTGGTATGGCTACTCCAATTCCATCGATATTTTCCGGTTTGACCTGTGGGAACAAGTCCCGGATCAGCTTTATCCAGGCCTGTAATATTTCCGTCGAGGTTCCGTGACAATCGACTTTGGCTTCCAATAGATTTCCGTAAATTTCACCATTCCAGGCAGATACAACAGCCCCGGAAACATGAGATCCTCCAACATCGATCCCTATATAATATTTTTGATCCATAACAAATAATGATTATTCAGAAATAACATCTACAGGAAGATTTCCCATCCTGACCCCTAATTTTGCACCTTTTACCAATGTATTGAAGGGAATAAAACGCTTTCCATAAGGCTTTCCGTTCAGCGTATAACTTTGAGCATAAATATTTCCTTCAACATTGCCGGTAGTCGTAATTTCTATCTGTTTTCCAGGATAATAATCCGGGTTCAGTTTAATCACAATACGATCGAACATCGGACTTCCCAGTCCCATAGACGGCTCTTCCCCGGAAAGGCCTTTCACATCGAACAACCCGAGTGAAGAAATAACGTACCAGGCGCCTAATTGCCCCTGATCCTCATCCTGACCGTATCCGTAACCGTGAATTCCTTCGGTTCCGTAGAACTCATCCAGAATGGCGCGCACCCACTTCTGGGTTAGCGACGGGCGGGAAGTATAGTTAAACATCCAGGGAATATGTAAACAGGGCTGGTTACCTTGGTTATAAACATTCTCAAGCCCCGAGAAAGCGTTGATATTCGTACCTCCTCCGAAAACAAATTTCTGAGAAATCATAAAAATGCTGTCCAGGCGTTCAACAAACCGGGCGTCGCCCATCGTCGAAACCAACTCGTCGGCATCATGAGGAACATAAAAAGTATATTGTACTGCGTTTCCTTCCTGGAATCCACGCCAAGGTTGGTATGGATTGAAATTATCCACAAAATTCCCGTTTTTATCTTTTGGACGCATATAACCGGTATCCTTATCGTAGATACGTGTCCAACCTTTCGAGAGCCACCTCAGTTTTTCATAATCGTCTTTTTTTCCCAATTGTTTGGCCATCTGGGCTACAGCATAGGCGCTGAAGGAATATTCCAGAGTATGGGAAGCTGCATATTGCTGTAATCCTTTGATTGTGTCGGAAAAATCAACATAGCCCTGTTCGTTGAATATTCCGGTATCCGGCTTTCCGGCCCCGAAAGGACGTCCCTGTACCTGCAGTTCATTTTTTGCAGCAGCGGCGTATCCCGATTCAATGTCAAAATTCCGGATTCCGCAATTGTATGCAGCTGCAATAACTAAACTGACAAAATTGGTTCCCACGCCGGAAACATATTTGCTGCATGCGATTCCGTCTCCTAACCATCCGGCATCCTGGTAAACAAGTAATTGGCTGCTGATGAAATCGGCATAATATTCAGGGTATGCAAGCGCCCACACCTGGGTCAGATTCCAGAAAGCGCCCCAGATCGCATCGGTATTGTAATGGTTAAACGCCGGCTTACCGCCTTTCAGGGGAATCTGGCCGACTCCTCCGTCGTGACGGGGATAGGCGCCATTCACGTCGCTCGCCAATCCACGGCCAAGCAGTGCATGATAAAGTCCGGTATAAAACTTCACAAGATCGGTTCTTTTCGGACCATCCACATCAATTCGCGACAAATACTCGTTCCAGCGTTTCTTGGTTGCATTTTTAGCAGCATCGAAAGTCAGCTTCGAGGCTTCAGTTTCATGATTCAGCCGGGCATTCTCGATCGAAGTGTAGGAGAGTCCCACTTTGGCTGTGATCTGCTCCCCTTCTTTGGTATCGAAAGTCATATACAATCCGCATCCGGGACCCTGACTTTTTTTGGATCCTTCCGAAACAGCATCTTTTATAAAAGTTCCCCAGGACTTCGGGGTTTTATCCAGACTGATTGAGAAAAACATTTTGACGCTCGATCCGTGCTGGTATTTATCGACATACACCGGATTGGTTTCGACATAGCCTTCAATGACGCCCTTATCCGAAAGATAGACATCGGCATTGATCACTTTTCCACTCTCTCCCTGACGGTTTCCGATATCAAAAAGAATGTGGGACTGAGATGATTTGGGAAAGGTATACCTCTGAAAAGCGACCCGTTCGGTTGCAGTCAGTTCGGCTTTGATCTTGTATTTGTCCAATAAAACGGAATAATATCCGCATTGAGCGACTTCATTTTTACGATCAAACCCCGAACGGTAACCCGATTGAAGATCATCCAGGGTCCCCGGAACCGTTTTAAGCTCTCCTGTAGTCGGCATCAAAACCACGCCACCTACCTGAAACTCGTGAAAACAGGGAAATCCCTCGATCGAAGTATCCCTGTAATCATAGCCGGTAGCTTCCCAACCACCCGGGTTCCCCAGGTGTCCGTTGGTCGAGGGAGCCGGTTTGGCCATCCCGAAAGGCTGTGCCCCCGGTGTAAAATGGAACCACCTGCAATGGGCGGTGCCGATATAAGGATCAACATACTGGGTAAAATCTTTGGCCTTACCTTCCGAATCACATCCGAAAGCAACCAAAACAATGGCGAGAATGGTCAGTACTTGTTTCATAAGATTTATCATTAGTGTCCACTAAAAACTTGCGCAACCGAAATTTGCCCGATTTGAAAAATATAACTTATTGATAATCACATCATGGTTTTGTGTGCAATATGAAGTTTATCACATCTGGCAATTCAAATCGCTGCGCGCTAAAATTGTTTGCAACCAATTGTTTTTCAGTTATTTCGGAGAACTATTTTGTATTTTTAGTGGACACTAATGAAGATTTATAGTTTTTAAAAACATTTGCCGGAGCACTGTATATCCTCCCCATTTGCAAAGAACCGAGCATTTACGAAGCGATCCGTTTTCTGAAAAACAGTGCGAAATAGTGAAAATTCCGACTTTCGGGAAATTAGTTCGCTGAATGTTTCGGCTGCTATATCTTTCTTCAGGAAAAAATCACACAGAAGCAGGTAAACTGCACAAAATCAGGGACATTCAGCAAATAAGAAAAACAATCCCAGCCTCTTCGTTATGAACAGGTCTATTCAAATCCTCTGAATGTCAAAAAGCAATTTAAATTCAGATCAAAAAACAATTATATTTACATGAATATTAGTCAGTTATAAAAATATCTCAATAGTTGGAAATATTTGATATTTTATTGATTTTTATAATGATAATCGTACCTTTCAATCACTTGTTCCACACCGTTATTGTCTTTGATATATATTTTACTTAACTGGCCGAAGCTGTGATATTCATAATGGGTAGTTATACCTCTTGGATCAGTGGAGCTAGTTATACCGACCAGGGGCTGATAAGTATAAGTGGAAATCATTGCGTTTTTCAATGACGGCACTTTCCTTAAGTTGTTGACGGCCGTAAAATCGCTCTCCGACGGAACGGCTTTAGCGGCTATGGATTCGGGCGTAACACCCAATACAGCCACGACTTCGTCGTAAGTAGCATTTTTAATTTCTGCAATAGGATATTGATAATTATAACCCCAAAGGTAGATGGCCCTTTCGGCATTGTCTTTAGAAATATACAGCGGATTGCCATAAGAGTCGTAATTATGATAGTTTAGGCGGGGTTCCTCCTGGTTAGTTTGTTCCTTAAAATAAAAAGTTGCAGGAGAAAAAAGATTATTTCCCCAATCTTTATATTCGATTCTTGCAGAACTCGCAAATACATTGTTAATATAATTGGTTTTCAAAACAGGTAGTCCGATCTGCCCTACACCTACCATTTTACTGTATATATTATTACCGGAAGCAAAATTCTCAGGATATTTTATTTCTTCACTAAATACTTTCCCCGTGCTGCCCATTTTTGTCGACTTGTACAGTAGTCCGTTAGGATGATATTCATATGAGGTTTCGGAAACAACCTTATCTTTTCCAAAAAATAATACTTCTTTCGTTTTAACCAATTCACTCTTACCTTTTATTAAGAAATAATCGCGGAAATCAAAGAATGAAAAATTCGAATAAATGGATATATTTGCCTCCAACTCCGCTATGGGAAGATATGGTCTTGTTGTATAATTCATAAGATTGCTAGTGCGCTCCACATAAATACAGTTTAATGTATCTAAAGGGGTATCTTTATAAGTAAAATGGATTTCTTTTACAGGAATATAATTACCTTTTCCGTCATTGACATATTCAAATTTACTCCTTATTACGTTTTTTTTCCAAAAATAATCTAGGTAACGGCTATGATAATCAGGATAGTATTCAAGACCGGATGTACTTCTCAAATTGTTGATTACGCCAGTTGTATGAGGAGGAACAAGCGGATAGATATAATTAGGAACAGAAGGAAATGGAGAAACAGAGGGTATATTCATACTCTCATACTTATCTTGGTAATCATAAACAGTTTTAATGCTATTATTTTTATCACTATAGTTTACATACTCTGCTACTTCTCTGTAAAAGACTGGTAATCTAGCAAGAAACGCATTCTCTTTGGTATAATCCGATGAAAAAATCATTGTTTGTGAAGTCGTATGCACATAATTATCGCAACAAGGATCAGGTGAGTTGCTGCTGCATTTTGGTCCACCTGGAGGGCAATTATTTACAAAATACGTAGTAGCAGCACTGTATAAGTTACCATTAAAAGCAGAGGGTGGGAACTTAAACTCTCCATATCCGTTTTCATTATCTCCATATTTGTATGTCTTAGATATAGTACCCCCTTTTCCATCATCCGATATTATTTCATATACTCTTATACCAGGACCTGTCTTTATTTTATTGTCTGCCTTATCGTAATATTTGTTGGATTCGTAGTAAAATGAGGTATTACCTCCTGTCGGATAAGTAATTTTTCTCAATACGCCTATTCCAACCATATAATCGGGTTCACGCCCATCACTTCCGAAAAATTCAGGAGAAAACCCTTCACAGCTTTGTTGCATAAAACGTGCGAAAGGATATGCTTCGAAATTTGAATTATTCCTGAATCCCCAATAGTCTTTCCCTGCCACACTGTGATTATAATCAAGATTGTAATCAAAACTATACTGTTTAACAATTTTTCCATTGACATCTTTCCAAATAATTCTATTCAACAAATAAAGTTTTCCTTCAAACTGGGAATACTCAAAATGGCATCTTTTAATCTCTTTTTTGTTGGGATCCAGAATGGTTATTTTTGTTATATATTTTTTTTCATTGTCATATTCAAATTTTAATTTACCTGTTTCAAAATCAATTTCATCAATTTTTGTCCGGCTATATTGATTTGAAATATCATTGGTACTCCTCAGCGAACTTGTACAAGTCGTCCTTCCTGGAGAGTCTTCTCCAGTGCTTCCGGCAACTGATAATAGAAAAATATTTTCGGTCTGGTTTTTACCCTGAATATATACGCTTTCTTTGGGAAGATATTTGAACTTAATCTTATGTTTGGAGTTCGGTGACTGGATTTCATCTATTGACCAGCCTGTTAAACTCATTTTAAGACCTGTCTGTTCCGAAGGAACAAAATTGAATTTAATCCCTGTTTCATTAATAATGCTCCATGTTGTATTAGGATAATCTCTTCTTATACTGACCGGGCTATTGTCTAAAGCACCATCATATAATGTGTAATACCCCATGTGTCCTGGAATATTATAAGCAAATATATCATGTTCCAGATTAAAAATAGCAGCTCCCCTTACTCCGTAGATATTATCAATGTAAGGATTTAAATCTTCAATAGCTTCTTGAAGATATGCATAATCCCTTTTTCTAAGGGATACATCATAATTCAGAGGATTAGATTTATCCCGCTTGATTTGCTCTGCTGTCCTTTCAACCTTTACAGGGCCATACAGAAAATCATCTTTCCCTTTTATTGTGCGCGAGATAGCGCATCCTGTATTTAACATCCATCCCATTCCAACAGAGCTGATGTATTCCGCAGCCTTTCTTCCTGATGCATCATAACTGATTGTTATGGGCAAGGTAATAGGCCCATGCTTAATTTCATATATAGGAATATCAATACTGGGTATGCCAGAAGCATGATTGACAGAGAACTCCAGATATCTGAACAAAGCCGACATCTCCGGTGAAGGTGGAATAATTTGAGAAATTCCGGTTCCAGTCGTCTGAGCCTGGGAATTCCCAGTAATTAATAATAATATTAGGATAATTAATATTTTTCTCATATTTTTCTATTTAATTCAAGCTGCTATTTATAAATTTTCAATTTTATCAAAGGTATATGCCCAAATGAAATTTCTGCTATTTTTGAATTTCAGGCACACCGAAACATAAACTGCTAATTCACAGTATCAACAATGTATAATTTTCTATTGCTTGCATCTAAAACAAACATTTGAATTTTGGTTGATAATTCAGGATTCGTTTCATTATAGTAAAACGACATATAGATGTTAGGCAGAGATAGCATATCTTTAATGAATATTAATTGTTGACTTATTGTTTTTCCTCCTAAATAATTTAACGAATTATCAATCAATATCTGACTTATTGTGTCACAACTATTTGTTTCCCAGTCTTTTTTCACCCAATTATCTTTTGCAGATAATGTTTTATTTGGATTTAAGACAAACGCCTTTATAGTTAATTCTGACAAAGTATATATTTCTACCAATTTACCTTCCCCAAATCCACCAAATTCATCAATTTGATAAATATTTTCGATTTGGACTTGGTCAATACCAACTATTGTTGATAACTCATCTTTATACAAATATCTTTGACAAGAAAATAACATAAAACAAGATAAAACACAAACCATCACACTGATTATCAGATCCTTCATTTTAACTTTCCTGTTTTATAGACATAAATATCAAAAGCTTTACTTTCTACACTAAAAGTAGAGATGTGTGACCATGCTTTCCCTATTCCTGTAGCAATATTTCGAGCAATACGCCCACTTTGCATGTCAAAATCATAAGTATCTAATTTTCCACCAGGTAATCCAAGTCTTACATTTCCTTCATTATCTAAGGCAGTGACTCTTATAGTGCCATAAACGAGCCCGGTTTCTTTATTCATATATTGTAGTGATGCAAAGTTAATATTTGTAGCTTTTCCTACAGAATTCAAATTTTCTTGTTTAACAGGAGATAAATTAATTTGAGATGCGTCAACATATAATGGTTCTCCAGTGCCTTTTGTATACCATTCATTTGCTTCACTAAGAGTAAGTTTTCCATCATAATCCGGACGGCCTGGTAAGGCATTATAATGCTCATTCATTTTCTTATGAGCATTTTCATTATTCATATCCCTATAATAATCAGATGCATCTTTGTGTTTCATTCCTTGTTTGAAATTCTCATAACTCATAACAATACTTTGTCCTTTCAAACCTTGGTCATCTGTACCTAAAAAATTGCCATCCGGATCGTATATAGGACTTTCACCTGTCGGATCCACGTACCGCATCGGGTTATTGAGGCAATACGCATACGGCGAAATCGAGTAATATTTCTCGGCCAACGGATCCATGGTCGTAAACCGGGCAAAGGCAGCATCATAAACCCTGGCCCCGTAATCGTACAGGTCTACCCCCGAGAGCCGGTCCAGCTCCTTGCCGTTGAACTTGTAGGGCTGGGAGTTCGGGTACATCGTCCCCTCCCACATCGGCAAGCCGAAGGCATAGTAGTTCTGCGCCTGTACCACCCCTCCCGCAGCGTTGACCACCATCCGGTTATTACCCTGGTGATCCCTCAGGTAGAAGAAATAGCTGTACGCAGTCCCGCTCTTCTCCACATACCCCCCTTCAGTCAGCACCATCTTCAGGGCGTTGTTGTCGTACACCTTGTTGCCCACATAATCCCGGGTCGTAGTCAGTCCCTTCGAAGCGCTGTAGTTCCGGCTGGCGAGCTTCGATCCCGAAGCATCATAGCGGTATTCGATCCAGTCGCCCGTCTTGAACGAGACCTTCTTCGGCAAATTTAAGCAATTATATTCAATTTTGCTAATATCCTTCGTCTGATCTTCCAGCATGTTCCCGTTCTGGTCGTAACTGTA
>JAVBRK010000103.1:0-18122 GCA_031548005.1 Bacteroidales bacterium | reverse complement strand
CGGACAAATCACCTATGGAAAAACATTCAACATGTATTCCAACCGGGAACCCCGTTTTTATTTAACGGTCATATATAACGGACAGTGGTATTGGACAGAAAACCGGACTACCCGTTTCATGGAAAACGAATGGGATGGCGGCAGCACCCACGATGCTCCTCAAAATGGTTATTTGTTGAGAAAACGGGTTTCCTTAGAACAAAATAACCGGAATAGTCTTCACCCCTATCGTCCGGGAATTTTATTCCGTTTGGCCGAAGCTTATCTGAACTATGCCGAAGCCCTGAATGAATCGAGTCCCGGAGATCCGGATATTTTGAAATATGTCAACCTGATCCGTGAACGGGCGGGAATTCCTGCCTATGGAAGTGGTGCAAATATGATTCCTGCGCCGACGACTCAGGAGGGGGTACGGGAGATTATTCGTAAAGAGCGTCGTGTCGAATTGTGTTGCGAAGGGATTCGTTACCACGACATCCGTCGTTGGTTGTTAGGTGAAAAGATTTTGAACGGACCGGATTACGGAATGAATTTCAATGGTACAGTATATTCAGATGATGCTTCTGACCCGAAAGCATTTTTCAAACGTAGTACGACTTCGGGAGTTAACCGGGTTTTTACAAAAAAACATTATTGGTTTCCTATTTTCCAAACAGAAGTGGACAAAGATCCAACTTTGGTTCAGGCTCCTTTCTGGCTGGAATAGAATATTATAAAAAGTAAACTGAGGCGGAAGACGGGAAAACTTGTCTTCCGTTTTTTATTTCTAATTAAGATAATAATTCGTCGAAATCAGAACCATGAACAGGACGAATGTATCGCCATAGCGTTCTTTAATACGCTCTAAAGCCCTGTAATTCAATTTTCGTACCGCCTTGGGTGTTATTTGAAGCAAACTCGCAATTTCTTCGTAACTTAAGCTTTGCATGTAACGTAGATAAACCACTTCACGCTGCTTGCTCGTCAACTCAGCCAGCATATCTTCAATTTGTGATTTCAACCGGATTTGCTCTTCTTCCTCCTCGATAACATCCTCTAAACCACTGACAGCAATAGAAAAATGATAGTCGCCGGCCTCTTCAATGGCCTCAAATGCGACCTCTTTTCTCATGATTGAAAATAACCGGTTTTTCAGACTGCACAGAAGATAAAATTTGACATTGGCTTGCTCGTTAATCTCGCTTTTCCGTTCGATAATATGCAGGAAAACATCGTGGATTGCATCGAGAATCGTTTCTTTATCAACGCCAAAAGCCATGCCATACGCAAACATTTCCCGCATGTACATTTCATATAGCTTATGATATTGAATTTTGTTCTCTATCCTCATAATAATATCTAATCATTCAACTCAAACTCGGCTATTCTGTCAATACCCTTTTCTTTATTGAACAGGTCGATCAGTTGGCCGTTATGCATTTTCCGGTGAACAATACATTTACCATTACGCATATTGTATACAATCTCTTCCTTTATACTCCCGTTTTCGTAGAATATTTCGTTGAAGGTTTCCCGGTTGCCTTCGGGGTTAACGAAAGGGGAAACGATTTTTTGTGCTGTAAGCTGACCATTCTGATAAATTTCCAGGCAGATTAGTCCACCGGGAAATTCTTCTTTTTTGCGACCGCTCACCTCGTCGGGGAAATCAACTACACGTTGCCCGCTCACAATTTGGCCGTTACTATCGGTAATATAGTCGTTTTCGACTTCTCCCGATCCTGAATAGTTACGATAAATACCACATTGGCGGCCGTTCTTGTATTCAACCTCCAGCCTCCGGATGCCGATTTTTTTCCCTACATTCTTTGCATCCACCATATATTTGTTTAGCCAGTAAAATTCTTCATACATACCGTGAAGCTGGCCATTAACATAGGTTGCTTCAGATTCGCGGTATCCTTCCCGGCCATTGTAGTTCATAATTTTTAGGCCATGTTTTAGTCCGTTCTCGTAGTGTGTACTACTGTGCAAGTAGGTGTGAGTGGTACCCACTCCATAAATAAGATAAATAATGATGTAAATAGGTTTAAAGGCAGGCAGTGCTGCTGCTTCTCCTTTGTCCATGAAGTAGACCGTTTCTTCTCCATGTTTTAGCCCATTTTTATAGCTTGTTACCCGTTTGATATGTTGAGGCTGACTGCTTCTACTGCGGGAAGTATCGCCTTTGTACACAGCTGTTCCTGTGAAAGGAATATCGTTCTGGGTATACAGGATTCCGTTACGTGAAATGAGTTTACTTTCGTTCGTTTTGGAAAGGGGAAAAAACGGCGCAAATTGATAACGCCAGTCAATACGTACATAGATGACGGAGAGGATAAAGGCACAACCTAAAAAAATTGGAATAATCTTTGAAATGTGCATCATAAAGCAGGAGATTTTTAGTCGAAACTGAGTTCTACAACCGAAATCAGAGGTAAATGATCCGACA
The DNA here is from genome assembly GCA_031548005.1 of Bacteroidales bacterium. Classification (GTDB taxonomy): domain Bacteria; phylum Bacteroidota; class Bacteroidia; order Bacteroidales; family Azobacteroidaceae; genus BNXB01. The sequence continues at coordinate 15,694 of JAVBRK010000103.1, read as the reverse complement.
AGGTAATTTTTGGAGTTTTAGCTTCCAGTTTCTTCCAGCTTTTTCCCGGATAGCAGAATATGAAATCGATCTTATTTTGGGGTTGATCGACCGGGATCGTAAAATCCGGTGCGCAGACCTGCATCCATTGTTTCATTCCTTCGGTGATTTCAGGAGATTCCGCTTTGGAATTAAAATCTCCACACAGCAGTACCGGCCCTTCTTTTTCCATCAGTACATCATTAACGAAATCGATTTGTGTTCTTCTTACGGTTTCCGTTGTGTAATCCAAGTGAGTGCACGCCAATGTAAATACTCCTTTTTCAGGGATCTCGACTTCTGCAATCAGTACAGCCCGTTGTTCTTTAGCACCTTCCGGCATGGGAAGCAAGATTCGTTCGGTAGAGACAAACGGGTGTTTGGATAGAATGCCGATACCGTAATATCCCCCCTTGTAAGGGATGGTTTTTGCGTAGGCCGACAGCATATTAGTCCGGAAAGCCAGTTCGGAAATAAAATTTTTGCCGTTTTGCTGTGGAGCCCGTTCCCGGTAAGTATTGACATCGACTTCCTGCAAAGCGACCACATCCGGATTTTCACTTTTGATAAATCCGGCCAATTCTTCTAATGATGCTAATTCTCCGAACCGGATGTTATAGCACAGAACTTTCAGAACGGCTTTTTTCTCCTGGGCGGATACAGAGCCGGCTCCCGGTAAAACCAGCAGCAGTAAAAGGAATAAGTATTTCAAACGATTCATGACAGGTAAAATCTTAACATCTTACAAAGGTAAGTGTTTATCCGGATTTTACCAGTTGAAAAGGACATTTAAATAAACCGTGTGAAATGTGTCGTGGGTGAGTAATTTGGTGTCGAAATCCCTGAAATATTTATAATTCGGAGTAATTTTCAATTGTTTCAATGGCTCGAATTCTATTCCGGCAATCACCATTTCTCCGGTGAAAGCGCTCCAGGACAGATTATCCTTATTGTTCGAGTCGATGTGGTCGAAGCGTGCAATCAGTTTCCATTTTTTATGAACCGGAACAGTCGTGTAAACTGAGTATCCGTAATAATCATTCCCATTAACCCATTGATTGTTTCTCTGGTAATTGTATTCGGCGCCGATGGAGAACCGGTCTGTTCTATATCCTCCGAACAAGGCCAGGGTTTGCTGGTTTTCCTCCTGGAGCGATTGCTGGTAAATATCCCCGTAAATCCGGAATAAAAACCGGTCCCGGATTTTTAGCGTTGTTCCCAGTCCGTAGCGGTATTTATTGTCCATATTGAGGTTTTTGTACCCTTCTCCATTGGTGAAACTGACGTCCGCCTCGAGCCAGGGGAGGAATTTATAAGCTGCAGTAACTCCGAGATCCGCACTGGGTCCCATTTTATATAAATCCTGAAATGATTGGGCGATGTACCGGCATCCCCAGAATTTTTCCTGCACCCCGAATTGTAACAGACCAATCAAGCCTCCGTTAGTCGTAAAACCTTTTTCCTGCCAGGTCAGCATTGCATTTTTAAGAACAACTTCCCGTTTCTGGGCAACCAGAAAGTCTTCGGCCGGAGCGATCCCGGCATCTACGATGACTTTTCCACTCAATGAAGGAGTTAACTTAAATTGGTATCCCAAATAAGCGCGGGTAAGTTCAAAGCCTGAAATGTGATTGCTTTCTCCTATTCCCGCATGATAATTTGCAAATACAGTTATGACAGGAGTTCCTGTGACTGTAAAATCATTTTTATTTTCTTCATTCTGAGCATATAGGGAGCCAGATGAAAATCCAATGCAAAGCAGAGCCGATAAGATAAAAATTCTCATATTGCCTTTTAATATTGTTTCTCGGTTTATTACAATGCAAAGTAATATGTTTTTACTTAAAGAAATGTTTATTTTTTATCACGATTTTGTTAAACTGTCCGGATTTATCCGTTACTTTTGTAAAAGTTCAGGTTATTTAAGGCAAAGCGACAACCAAATCTGTTTTTTGTTTGTTAGCTATTCCGGTATGATCCGGGTGAGATATCGTTCGTGAAATGGTTTAAACGCATAGTATTTGGAATCCTTATTGCCATTCCGGCATTGATTCTTGTCGTTTATCTGTTGTTATGGATTCCTCCTGTACAGCAGAAAATAAAAGATATGGCCCTGAAAGAGGTGATAAAGATGACAGGGAGCCGGATCGAGATCGGTGAATTGTCCTTTCGTCCTTTCAACCGGTTGACCCTCCACGAGGTGTATGCCGCCGACCAGCATGGTGATACTTTGTTGTATGTCGCGACGTTATCGGCCGGATTCGATTTGAAGGAATTGCTGAATAACCGGTTACTCATCCGGTCTGTCCACTTGGACCGGGTCACTGCCAATATCCGGAGGGATCATCCGGATGCTCCGTTCAACTACCAGTTTCTCATCGATGCGTTCTCCTCCAAGGATACGATCTCAAACAAAGAGCCCTCCTCCCTGGTTTTTGAAATAGACGATCTGCATATCCGGGATGCGAATCTCAGGTATGATGTGCTTTCAGAAGATTCTTTGAAGCAAGGGGTGTTCGACTCAAATCATATCGGGGTGTCGGATCTGGAATTGGAAATGCGCCTTCGGTTTAAAAGTGTGGAAGACCTGGATTTAAAATTGAAAAAATTAGCTTTCCGGGAGCAAAGCGGTTTTTATTTGAAAGATCTGTCGGCAAATCTCCATTGTGAAAATAATAAAATCGGGTTGGACGGCTGGAAAATGCAATTACCGGCTTCCGGGATCGAACTCCGGTCATTGCAGGTCGATTATACGGGAATGCCTTTGGATCGTCTTCTGGAAGGAGCTTTATACGATTTACAGATCGATCATAGTGTCATCTCTCCCCGGGATCTGGCCTGTTTTAGTCCTTCGTTATCTTCTATATCCGATTCTTTGGTGGTGGAAGGGACTTTGAAAGGAAAATTTCCGGCAATTAACCTGACAACATTCAACGCTTTGCTTGGGGATAAAATCACCTTAAATCTGTCGGCCGGAATTGCCGATTTTAACCGGTGGAAGACTTCTCCGTTGCATGTCGGTATCGACAAGCTGTACATTACAGAGGCGGGGCTGAAGATTTTGAATCTGGATAAGCAGTCTGCGGCTTTTCCGCCTCCCGGCTATACCTGGGGCGGTATTTTTCTGTCAGGAGGAGTCAGCGGGTCGTTATCCGACCTGAAATTTGACCTGAATGCAGCGTCCGATCCGGTTAAACTCGTATTGTCGGGTTCCGGAAGCTATTCGTTCGAAACACAAAAAGCGAATGGCGATGTGGAACTCGATGTTGAAAGATTCAGGTATAACGGTTATACCTACCGGGATATTCATCTCCGAGCCGCCTATCATAACGATAGTATTGGGTTGGGGTTGGTAAGCCGGGACCCGAACGCATCTCTGAAAATCCGGGCTACGGGAAATTTACATCCGGCGAAAGAGTCTGTAACTCTGGAAGCCGACATAGACCATTGGAGGCTCGATACGACCCATTGGTTGCCGATGTATCCGGGAGCAGAACTTTCAACGCGACTTTCTGCCGGGTTGAGAGGTTTTAATCCGGAAAAAATGACAACAGATCTGGTATTCGATAGCTTAGTATTTAAAACGGATAAGAATACATTCCGGGACCCCCGGTTACAACTGAAATATCAAGCTGGAAAAGAAAACAGCAAAATGCTGCGTCTCAATTCTTCTGTTTTGGATGCCAGTGCCGATGGGAATTTCAGGTTGAATTTGATTGCAGGATCTCTGTTCGGAACGCTAAGCAACTACTTGCCTGCTATTTTCAAACCGGCCAAAAACCGGCCTTATTCCGACGACCAATTGGCGTTCCGGCTCGATCTGAAGGACTCTGAAATGCTCGCGCGAGCTTTTGGATTGCCGTTTTCTACAGACAGCGCCTCGCTGAAAGGAAACTACTATGCCGGGAACTCTCTGGTGAGCTTGCAGGTCCATATCCCCCAGGCTATTTTCAACGGAATACAACTGATCAATACGGAAATCGATATTCAGACAGACACCATCCTGAAAAAGATGGAGTTGGCGGCATCTTCTTTGAATGTGAAGAACGGAACCGACAGTCTGAGACTTGGAGCCAATCTGCAAACGATCGAAAATGGTGTTTCATTGGCAATCGACTGCTCCAGCCGGACTTCAAGAATGAACGGATCGGGAAATCTTCTGTCTGATATTCATTTTATTACGGATGAAAAAACCGGATTTTCCGGACTTGAGGTAGATATTAAGCCCAGTAAATTCCAGGTGAACGATCAATCGTTCGATCTTTCTGCTTCCCGGATTGAGTGGTTGCAAAAACAACAACAATATACCGTTAGTCATTTCAGGTTGTCTCATTCTGAATCGGAATCCCTGAAAATAGACGGAACAGTTTCCGGAAATCCGGATGATACATTGGAAATTCACCTCGACCACTTCCGGCTGGAAACGCTGGTAGACGCATTCATGATGAACGTGCCCCTTTCCGGGGAAGCCAATGGGGAAATTTCAGTCAACCGGCTGTTAACAACCCCGCTAATTTTTACGAAAGATTTTTCTATCCGGGATATCCGGATGGCCAACAAAGAAATCGGGTCTCTGAACTTAGTCAGTAGCTGGAGTGAAGAAGTAAAGGGTTTGCTGTTCAAAGCCGATCTGGTGCGTGAAGGGTTTTCCGGTTCGAGTGTTTCCGGGAGGGTTTTCCCTCAGGCAGACTCGCTGTCGGTCGCTGTCGATATCCGGGAGATTCCGCTGGACTGGCTTTCTCCTTTTACCGGAAACACCTTGTTCGGATTGAAAGGGGAACTGGGCGCTTCGCTGAAGGCTGAAGGCCGCCTGAAGGCTCCTGATCTGAATGGAATTATTTATACAAAAGAGGCGAATGTCGGGATCACCATGCTCAATGTTCAATATGGTTTATCCGATACCATCCGTGTTGTCCCGGGACAAATTACAATGGATCGTTTCCGGATAGTGGATGAGAATAACCGGTCGGCGGTTCTGAGCGGGAAGATCGATTATGGTAATTTTTCAACTTTTAGTCCCCGACTCCAGTTGAAGATCGATAATTTTCTGGTATTGAATAATGAATATCAGACAGACAGTTTATTTTACGGAATGCTCCGGATCAATGGGGAAGTGGGTATAACCGGTTCGGGAAAGGATATTTTAGTAGATGCCCGGCTTAACAACAGCGATAATTCAAGGGTGATGATTAATATTCCCGAATCGGCAGAAGAAGCCCAACGCTACAGCAGTATCACGTTTATCAATGTCGACTCGTCTGCAATCCCGGAAGCAACAGCCAGTTCACTATCCCCGGCATTGGCTTTACCCATAAAACTGAAGCTTTCTTTATTGGTTGATCCGGGCTTGAAACTCGGGGCGGTTATTAATCCGAAAACCAAAGACGCAGTAACTGTTACCGGTTCCGGAAATCTTGATTTTACATACGATTTGAGTAATTCCGGAATGTCTTTACTCGGAAATTATATTGTCAAAAACGGACAATGCGCACTCTCGTTCAGGAATATTGCAAAACGAGTATTTTCGGTTCGGGAGGGAGGTACGTTAACATTCAAGGGAGATCCGATGGCGACTGCGTTCGATATTACGGCTGTCTATTCTACCCGTGCCGACCTGGCTTCTTTAGACAAGAATTTTGAAGATGTGATGATAACGACTAAAATTCCGGTGAATGCAACGTTAACGGTTACCGGTAATCTGAATAAAATGAATCTTGGATACGACTTTGAGTTCCCGTCCGAAAAAGACGAAGTCAAGCGTAAAGTCGACGGATTGATGTATACCGATGATATTAAAATTAAAGAGATTGCTTATCTTCTGGCGTTTAATTCATTTTATCCGATCAATTCCACCCAGTCGCGAAATACAGGAACCGACCTGTGGACTTCCCTTGCGTCTTCGACCCTGACTTCCCAACTGAACAACCTGTTGGCTGGAGTCCTGAACGAAAACTGGTCGATCGGAACCGAATTGCATGCCAATGATAACAGTTTGTCTGACATGGAAATGGATGTTAATGTTTCCACACGCTTATTTGATGACCGGGTGACCCTGAACAGCAATATCGGGTACCGTAATACTCCAACAACAGGAAGTAACAATAACTTTACAGGAGACTTCGACATGCAATTGAAGCTTACCCGTACCGGTGATTTTGTACTGAAGGTGTACAACGTGACCAACAATCAGTATTACGAAAGGGCAAGAACAACGCAAGGGGCCGGCGTGGTATACAAAAAGGAATCCAGAACGTTCAGAGATCTGTTCCGGAGGAATAAATCGAAACAGAAACGATGAATTGGAAAAAACCATACATTATTGTCATAAGCTTGCTTTTGCTGTGTTCCTGCAGCACCACCAAATACATTCCTGATGGGAAGTATTTATTGGATGCCGTTGGCCTGAAAATCGATGCAGAAGGAATTTCCAAATCAGAAATGATGCCGTTTATTCAGCAGAAACCCAACGATCCGAAATTCCGGCTGAAAATCTATAATTCAGTCGAAGGGGACACGAATAAATGGCTCGACCGAACCATCCGAAAAATGGGAGAACCTCCTGTAATCTACAGTTCGAAATTAGAGCAACAATCTGTAAAAGAGCTTACTGTTGAGATGAAAAATAAAGGATATCTTCATGCAGAAGTAACTTCCAAAACAGATACTGCTGATAAAAAAGCCCGGGTTTCTTATTTTATCGAAGGCAATACTCCTTACCGGATACGTAACTATACCATTCGTATTCCGGATTCCCGTATCGACAGTATTCTTGGAAAAAGGCGAAAACGAAATATCGTGATCAAACCCAATGATTTATTCGATATGAACCTGTTGGAAAAAGAACGGTCGAAAGTGAGTTCTTTACTGCGAAATCAGGGATATTACACGTCTACCGAAAGTAACCTTCATTATCTGGCGGATACCACTTTGAAATCCGACCAGGTCGATCTGACGCTGATCATGAACGACACGACCAGGATAAAACCGTATCATATCGGAAAAGTGAGGGTGTACAGCGGATTCGACCCGCTCAACATCGATACGTATACAATATCGGACTCCGTAAATTATAAGGGGATCGATATTTTCTACGATAGTGTCCGGTTTCTTCGGCCTTCCGTCATAAACGATCATGTGAGGATACGCCCGGGAGACTTGTTCAAGGAACGTCGGGGCGACCAGACCTATAATTACTTTAATGACCTGGGGAATGTGGGAAGAACCAGCGTGCAATACATGGAAGGGAACTATCCGGATTCTACTCTGCTGGATTGCAATATTTTCCTGACACCCGGAAATATCCACAGCATACAAACAGGGATAGAAGGTACGAATAAAGCAGGCGACCTGGGAGTCGCGGCCAATATCTCTTACGGACACCACAATCTTTTTAATGGCGCCGAATGGTTCAACATTCGTTTGAGAGGAGCTTATGAATTTGTGAGCGGTACGACCGATGATGTTCTCACGCATAATTTCTACGAGTTTGGAATCAATCCTACGCTTACTTTTCCAAACCTGCATTTACCGGTTGTCGGTAAGGTTTTTAAAGAGCAGTTCAATGTCAGTACCCAGTACGGCGCCGGATTCGACATTCAGAAACGTCCCGAATACACCCGGAACTTTTTTAACCTGAACTGGAAACTCCTGTGGAATAATGAAAGCCGTACAATCAGCCAGTCATTGAATTTGCTGGATGTCAACTATGTGATGATGCCTTATGCCTCGGATACTTTTCAGTATTATCTCAATAACAATGTGGATTCACTGACTAAGTACAGTTATGAAGATGTTTTTACCGCAGGTATCGGATATAGCCTGATTTATTCTAACAAAAAGGCCGCAGGGTATGGACAACCGCTTTATACATTGCGGTTTAATATCGAGTCGTCGGGTAATGCCCTCAACTGGATTTTTAACCTGGCCGGGGCGGAAAAATCTTCTTCCGGGCAATATGATATTTTTGGAAATCCATTTGCACAATACGTGAAAGGAGATATTGACTTTGCTCAAACGATACAGTTGGATCCTAAAAACGGACTGGCCTTTCATGCCGCCCTGGGAATCGCTTATCCATACAAAAACTCATCGATCCTGCCGTTTGAAAAAAGATATTATGCCGGAGGTCCTAACAGCATCCGGGGGTGGAGCACCCGTTACCTGGGGCCCGGATCGTACAGCGACGACGATAGCGACCCGACCAATCATGTAGGCGATATCAACTTGGAGCTTAATATGGAGTACCGCTACCGGAGTCTCAAATGGCTTGAGTTGGCTGCGTTTGTCGATGCCGGAAATATCTGGACTATCCGGGATTATGCTGATCAACCCGGAGGGTATTTCCGGATGAATAAATTTTATAAAGAACTGGCGGTTGGCGCCGGCATCGGCTTCCGGATCGATCTCGGGTTTTTGATTATCCGGCTTGATGGAGGTACACAGGTCTACGATCCGGCTCTTCCGGAAGGTAACCGCTGGACTTTCATGAAAGGCAATATTGCTCGAAAATCAGCGGGTTATCTGGCAATAGGCTATCCTTTTTGAACAACATCTTTTTACATTTGTTTTTGAATTGTGGGTATTGTATTAACAAAAAAGAAGTTATCTTTGCATTCATAATTTTTTTATCCTATTATATTTTTTGTTACAAAAAACATAATACGCCCGGGGATAAGTAAAATAGATCTGATTTTAAATTTAAAATATTGTAATTTGTTATAGATGAGTAAAGAAAAAGAAACAATTTTATTAGTAGATAAGATTATTGAAAGTTTACAGGATAAGAAGGGACATCGGATTACGACAATCGACCTGACAGGTCTGGAAGGAACCATTTGCCAGTACTTTATAATTTGTGAGGGAAACACAACCACACAGGTGTCTGCTCTTTCTGATTCGGTTTGGGATAAAATTTCAGATGATTTGAAAGAAAAACCTTTGGGCGCTATCGGAATGCGCGAAGCACAATGGATTGCTATGGACTACGGTCATGTTATTGTGCACATCTTCCTCCCCGATATGAGATCATATTACAATTTGGAAAATTTATGGGCAGATGCCGAAATTAAAGAGATACCCGATATATATTAATTGATCATGGCTAATAATAACAATAATAAATCTCAGAACGCTGATAATCAGCCGAATAAAAAAAATTCAAAGTTCAAGTTCAACCTGAACTGGATGTACGTACTGATTCTTATCATGATTGCAGCAATCTTTTTTACGAACAACAACAGTACGCCCAATAAGGAGATCGGCTGGACAGAGTTTCAAAAAATGGCGAAGGACAACTATTTCAGTAAAATGGTGGTCTACAACCGTAAAAATACTGTAGTTGCAACTTTGAAACCCGAGCGGGTGGATTCGGTGTTTGCATCCGATCCGGCAGCCAAGAAGAATATTAATTTTTTCGGTCAGAAGCCATCGGAACCGACGATCATGGTCGTAGTGCCTTCAGCCGATAAGTTCTCGGATTTCTATGATGAAATAAAACAGGTTCATCAGGTCGATGCAAAAGTAAGTTATGATGACGGACAAGATATTCTCTGGAGTATATTGCTTAATATCCTTCCGATTCTTCTGTTTATATTCCTGTGGATATTCCTGATGCGCAGGATGTCTGGCGGCGGTGGCGGCGGAATATTCAACGTGGGCCGTTCCCGCGCTCAGATATACGATAAGTCGACTCCGGCAAAAAAAGTGACTTTCAAAGATGTGGCCGGACTTTCGGAAGCAAAGCAGGAAGTGGAAGAAATTGTGGATTTTTTGAAGAATCCGGGTAAGTATACGGATCTGGGAGGAAAAATACCCAAAGGAGCGCTTCTGGTAGGCCCTCCGGGAACCGGAAAGACCCTGCTGGCCAAGGCTGTTGCAGGAGAAGCCGATGTTCCTTTCTTTTCATTATCCGGATCAGATTTTGTTGAGATGTTCGTTGGAGTAGGAGCTTCGCGTGTCCGTGATTTGTTCCGGCAAGCCAAGGAAAAAGCCCCCTGTATTGTGTTTATCGATGAGATAGATGCCGTGGGCCGCGCCCGGGGACGTAATCCGAATATGGGATCGAATGATGAACGGGAAAATACGCTCAATCAATTGCTCACCGAAATGGATGGATTCGGCTCCAACAGCGGAGTGATCATCCTTGCGGCGACCAACCGGGCAGACATTCTGGATAAGGCTTTGCTGAGAGCCGGACGCTTCGACCGCCAGATTAACGTCGATCTCCCGGAACTGAACGACCGGAAAGAGATTTTTATCGTTCACCTGCGGAATATCAAGATCGATTCTTCTGTCGATACGGAATTCCTGGCTCGTCAGACTCCGGGATTCTCCGGGGCGGATATTGCAAATGTTTGTAATGAGGCGGCTTTGATTGCTGCACGAAACGGAAAGGAATTTGTTCAGAAAGAAGATTTTATGAATGCGGTAGACCGCATTGTGGGAGGTCTGGAGAAAAAATCCAAAATTACGACGATGGAGGAGCGCCGGACAATTGCCTTGCACGAGGCTGGACATGCGACCCTGAGCTGGTTGCTGGAGCACGCTAACCCGCTGGTGAAGGTGACCATTGTTCCGCGGGGAAAAGCCTTGGGAGCAGCCTGGTATCTTCCGGAAGAAAGGCAGATTACCACCTATGAACAGTTGCAGGATGAAATGTGCGCCACGTTGGGAGGCCGTGCTGCAGAAGATCTTTTTATCGGCAGAGTTTCGACCGGAGCTTCCAACGATTTGGAGCGTACCACCAAACAGGCTCATGCCATGGTGGTTTATTTCGGTATGAGCAAAGAGCTTCCGAACCTGAATTACTACGATGCAACGGGCCAGGACTGGGGATTTACCAAGCCTTACAGCGATGAAACGGCCTTGATGATCGACCGGGAAATCAAACGCATTGTCGGAGAGCAGTACGATCGCGCCAAACAGTTGCTCTCGGAGCATGCCGAACAGCACCATCAACTAACCAGTATTCTCCTGGAGAAAGAAGTGATTTATTCCGATGATCTTGAAAAAATATTCGGTAAACGGAAATGGCTGTCCCGGTCGCAGGAGATCCTGGAGCAACAGAAGTCGACCGATAGTAATAAATCGACCGGATTTGAACCTGGTCCGGAAACCAAGCAGGAAAACTAAAAAACACATTCATGAAACGAATAATCTTTCTCTCTATTTCAATCCTATCTTTTGTGTCGGCTTTTGCATCCCGTGAAAATTATAAAAAAGGGTGGGAGGCTTTTAATAATAACGATCGGAAACAGGCCCGGGAATACTTCGGATCGGCTGTAAAATCCGAGCCCGATTCAAAATCCGAGGCTTTATTCTGCCTCGCATTGATCGACTGGTTTGAATCGAAGGATAAATCCGCTTTCAGCAGGTTTCAGGAGTTTTATACCAGTACTGATAATCCCTATCCGTACTTGTATGCTGTTTTTTCGCTACCGTTCATGAATCCCCGGGATATCCTCCAACCGGATGAGCTGGCATTCTTTGAAAAGATCGTTCAGGATACCAAAATGCACGGGACATTGAAAGCAATGCTTTACCAGAAGATCGGAGATCATTATCTGGCGTGCAACGAATTTCTGAAAGCAAATAAAGCTTTTTCCCAAATGGGAGCGTTGAATCAATGGCAAGTACTCGGAAGCTTCGATAATATCTCGGGAAGCGGATTCGACAAAGACTGGGGAGCCGTTTCCAAAAATACTTCAGGAGCCATTTTTAAAAATAAAGTAGCAGCCGACATATCCTGGTATACTCCACTTGCCAATAAACCCAATAACTGGTTTTATTTCGATTATTATTTCGCATTGGATAATGTGATCGTCTATGCCCAGACTTTCGTGCAAAGTCCGGAAGAAAAAGAAGTGGTGCTGCGTACCGGAACATCGGGATCTTTGAAAATCTGGATGAACGATGCTCAGATAGCTTCCGTTTCTGAGGAAAGGAATTGCGACCTGGATATTTATACTTATCCGGTTAAACTAAATAAAGGACTTAACCGGATTCTGATACAGGTAGGTCAGAGTGAAATTTCATCGGCTAATTTCCTGATGCGGCTTACAGACCAGGATGGAAATCCGGTTGCCGGGCTGGGGCAGTCGGCAACTTACGGAGAATATGCCAGATCCAGTGCTCCGTTTTCCAATAACCTGCTCCCTTTCTTTGCTGAAGAGTTTTTTAAGGGAAAGATAAAGGAAGATCCTGATAATTTATTGTATTACCTTGTTCTGGGTGAAACTTTCCTGAGAAACGATAAATCGTACGAAGGGATTACAGTTCTAAAAAAGGCGGAACAAATAGCCCCGAAATCATCTTATGTCAGTCATCGCCTCTCAGAAGGCTACCTGAGATCTCAGAACCGTACCAATTACAGCCGGGAGATTGAAAGCATCAAACAAAACGATCCGGATTCGTATATTGCATTGACCAGCTTGTTTTCCGAAGCCATGGAAACGGAGAAATACAATGAAGCCGAACAGATCGCGAACAAGATTAAGTCTTTGTACGGAGAAAATTATGAATCCGATATCCGTGAGGTCAATTTGCTGGACGCTCAAAAGAAAATGGAAGAACTGATCCAGTTGGGTAAAAAGCTTTATGTTAATTATCCTTCCGATCCGTTTTTTATGGGAATGGCTTTCTCTATCGAAGAGGGTGTTTATAAAAACAGTAAAGCTGCTACTGCCGTTCTGGAAAACTACTGTAAAAAATACTACAATGGAAATATTCTGGAAAGACTGGCAGAGCGCTATATTGCACTTGGAGATGCCACTAAAGGAATTAACCTGCTCAAAAAGCGTATCGACCAGACTCCTTATGCTACAGGTTATCGCCTTACTTTCGCCTCTATGCTTCGGAAAATGCAAAAATACAGTGATGCCCTGAAAGAATTGGACGAAGTGAAGAAACAGGCCCCGTTCCTTTCGGATGTGTACAGCCAGGAGGGGTATATCTATAAGGAAATGAAAGAAACCGGTAAATCGGTCGAGGCATTCCGAAAATCGATTTATTATAACCCGAACTCCTACGATTCCAGGATGCAGCTCCGGCTACTGGGAAACCGGAAAGAGATTTTCGATCTGTTCCCTAAAATAAAAGTCGATTCTTTGATTGCAAAATCACCTTCACAAAGCACTTATCCGGAAGAAAATGCCGTGTTGGTGATGCATGATGTTCAGTTGGTGTTTTATCCGGAAGGCGCTCAGGAAAGCCGGACCGAAATGGCAGTCAAAATTTTGAACCAGACCGGAATCGAAGAATGGAAAGAATACCAGATACCCTACAGTGGCAATCAAAAACTGATCCTCGATAAGTATGAAATCATCAAGGCCAACGGGCAGAAAATCAAGGCTGAGACGAACAGTATGGGCGCTGTGGTCTTTACGAACCTTGAAGTGGGAGATGTCCTGCACCTCGATTACCGGTTACAAAGTTATCTGACCGGAGTGTTCTCCAAGCACTTTTATGACTATTCCTTGATGCAATATACACTGCCGGTTGTTCATTCGGGCTATTCTGTCCTGATTCCAAAGCACCGGGATTTCAAGTATGTGGTTAAGAATGCCGATATCGAACCTACGGTTTCGGAAGTGGAAGATATGAAGCTTTATCAATGGGTGAGCGCCGACAAACCGGCGATTAAGGATGAAGTGTTTATGAGCCCGATGGTGGATATTGCTCCGACGCTCGTTTTTAGCAGCGTTCCTGATTGGAAATTTATTGGAGAATGGTACCGCGACCTGACTACGAATAAAATCAAAGCAGACTCGGATTATATCCTGAAAGAAACGCATACTGAAATTCTGAAAGGAAAAGAAAATGCTGCTCCTTTAGAAAAGGCGAAGTTATTTTATGAGTATATTCTCAACAATATCACTTATTCGAATGTATCGTTCCTGCAAGGGAATTTTATTCCCCAGAAAGCTTCCCGTACCATTATCACCCGTTTGGGAGATTGCAAGGATGTATCGACTCTTTTTGTAACCTTGTGTCGTGAGTCGGGTATCAAGGCCAATCTGGTGTTGCTTAGTTCCCGTGAAAATGGTAAGAACCTGTTGGCGTTGCCCTCTATTCAATTCAATCATTGTATTGCTCAATTGGAAGCGGACGGCAAAACATATTATCTGGAACTGACAGACAATAAGTTACCTTTTGGTGCAGCTTTAGATTACGATTTACAGTCGAATATTCTTCCGATTCCTTATAAAGAAGAGCCCGCAGTCAACACCTTGTTGTCGATGGATATGCCTTTTCGCATGAAAAACTACATCCGGAGAAATGCCAAGGTATCTGTTTCCGGAAATGATATGAATCTCGATTGCGGTTCGGTTCGTACAGGTCAGTTAGCTTCTTTTCAACGCCAGCTTTATGCTGATATGGGGACAGAAGATCGTATAAAAGACCTGAACCAGCATATTTCCGGAGAATGGAATACTCCGGTCAGGGTGAGTAACCTCACTTATACTAATTTGGATAATCTGTCGGATAGCGTTGTCAATTCATACAATCTGGAGATTAAGAGTGCATTGCAGGATGTTGCCGGAATGAAAATCTTCAAAATGCCCTGGTCGGATGCCGTTAAATCTACAGAGATCGTGTCCCTGGAGACCCGTAAGTTCCCGATAGAATTCTGGGCTTACCTTTTCTGTGATATGGAAGAAGAAACCATTCATCTGACTCTTCCTCAGGAGAAAAAGATGGTAGAAGCTCTTAAAAATGTGAAATTGGAATGTGCCGCCGCATCCTATGAGTTGACGTTTAAAACGGGTAGCGCCGGAGAAATTCAGGCCAAGAGGTCTTTTATAAAGAAAAAAGACTTTGTAACTCCTGAAGAATACGGGGAATTCCGGAAATTTATCAGTGCGGTCAGTGAAAGTGATAACAAACAGTACGGAGTCAAGTAAACAGTCTCAGTCCTTATAAAGTAAATACATAAACAGTCCTTAGGGATTAAGTAAACCCCAAAAGTTAAGTAAGACTTTTGGGGTTTACTTTAAATAAAATATAACCTGAATCTGTAATATTAAGTGAGGATTAGATTTATTTAAAAGTGTAGAAATGAATAATATTTATAAAAAATAAACTATTTTTGTGATAAATATCATATTGATAAAAATGGTTAATTAGCGTAAGTTTATGAAATATAGTTAAATATGTTTCTGTTATTCATGAATTGTTAATTAATTTTCATTATGAGTTTGGCGCCGATTATGTTGATATGCTATTTTCTATGGAGCAATTATTGATCTTAATAATTTTAGTTTCTCTTTGGAATGTAAAGAAAAAAGTTAACTATGCTTCCGGACTACTTTTCATATTGATGTCTGCTATTATATTATGTATTTATTGGAAATGGAAATTACCACATCATACAATTTTTATAAAGGAATATTTCTTTTCAATTAGGGGATTTTTCTATATAGAATTGCCAATTGTATTGGCATTTATTATCACATATAATACAGTACGGTGTTTGAAGCTTCAAAAACATAAATTAAAATAGAGTATTTTTTAAAAATATGAGATTATGGCATCCGAGTTAAACAAGGTAGAAACGATTGTCAGTATATCCGGAAACGAGTGTCACTTCAGATTTTTGAGTTTAAGTCAAGGCTTTAACAGTCATCACAGATTTGAGATCGAAGTGGATTTCGAGGAGTTGGAAACGAAATGGATGGAT
>JAVBRK010000086.1:0-32006 GCA_031548005.1 Bacteroidales bacterium | reverse complement strand
TTATGAAACAAGAATTTGATTTGGCTGCTTATGGAGCAGTAGAAATGAACGACACAGAATTAAGAGAAATGAATGGCGGTACTATTTCTGTTTATAGGGATAGCCAACGTGAAATTTGGTATACAAGAGATAGTCACGATAAAATTGTTGTTTTAGATGTATCTTATTTCGCATAGTTAATTTCAAAAATATGAAGAGTATATTTATAATATTATTTTTTTCTTTAGCTTCATTTACGTTGAATGCTCAGGTATTTATCGAACGGGGTACTTGCTATGAAGCTTTAAACCAGTTGGAAATATCATCAGAGAAAGATTCGGCGAGTTTTGTCGATACGTTCCTTGAATACTATGATATTGAAGGGTTGTCGGATGAACAATTCAGGGATAAATTTGCGAATAAATCGTTCAGAGAAATCAAAGCGTATTTCAAAGATAGACCCGAATATAAATGTACTTTGAAATTTCTGTCTAATAAAAAACGGTTTTTACTTGGAGATTAACTTGATCAGTTTCACATTTCACAGTTTATTAAAAAGACCAGGAGCAGTCCCGTTTATTTTGGAACTGCTCCTGATATTTTTATTAGAATAAATCCTCGGGGTTACCGTCAAATTAAGGATTCGGATTGCTCGCAATATTCGGATTGGCATCCTCCTCAGCCTTCGGAAAGTGGAACTGCCAGTTTACGGTACCTGCATCTTCTTTCATCTTCACGGCCAAAGCAGCATTGTGATTCGAGCCTTCGCGGTTCAGAGGAGCATTGGTCCGTTTCAAATCATAAAAACGCTGGCCTTCTCCCCACAATTCGGCCCGGCGCTGCACTAAGATTTCATCGACCAAAGCCTGACCTGTTTTGGTAGATAAGGTATATTCTTCGTCGCGTGTCTTCACATAATCGAACAGCAGTTGAGCGGCATCGGCTTCTCCCAGACGGGCTTTCGCCTCGGCTTCGATCAGGTACATTTCTGCCAGACGCATGTAGGGAATGTCAGCAACGCTCGATCCGTTATCCGGGGTGGCAAATTTCCGGTTCATGTAAGGGAATCGTGTATAAGAGGTAGCCGGTAACGGAAAATTCTCAGCCGTCGGAGCAGGTTCCCACAGTGTTTTCCTTACATCGGTAGCCGAAATCTGATCGTACAGTGCTTTACTGATACATTTCGGACAACCCCGGATGGCCGAAGCATTAAAGTTCCAGGACATAAAAGCATGGAATGCATAGAAATACATGGTTTGATCGTCCTGAACGATACTGGCCCACATCCATTCCGGGTTATCCGCCGAATTGAATCCTGCTTTGTATTCCGAAGTTGTCATCAACCGTCCCCCTTCAGCAGTAAAAGCGGCACGCGCATCCGAAGCATATTTTTTCGCATTGGCATAATCGCCCATAACCAAAGCAACACGGGCAAGCATGGCAGTAGCGACAGTCGCATTAAAATGAGTTTTATTTTTCCGGTCATAACTCTCCTTATTGAACAAATTCACGGCATTTTTCAGATCTTCGTTCACTTGCTTATAAACATCGGCTACCGTGGCCCGGGGTTGCGGCTCCGTCGTGAAAGTCGTCAGGATAGGAACTCCCGGGTCGGAAGAAGCAGTAGCGCTATCGTAACGTTTAGCGTACAATTGCACCACATAGAAAAGAGCCCATCCACGGTAAGTCAGCGCCTCCGCTTTTATTTTTTCTTTATCCGAATCCGCACCGACCGCATTATCGACGTTATCCAGGATCTTATTGGCATTTCCGATCAGTTCATAATAGAGTTGATACGGAAAGAATGTCGTATTGTGGGTCTTGGTCCGGTGAGTCGTCCAGTTGTAGATATTAACATACCACTGGTTAGCCGGAAATACCAGATCCTCTCCCAAGGCATCGTTGAAGATCATCAGACCTCCCAATCCCCCATTACTTTGATTACTATTGTACTGAGAGTATAAATCCCGGTGAATTCCGTTAAGAGCCCCCCAACAGCCTTCTGTCGTGGCAAAGACCACTTCATCACTGTAATACCGGGTCGGAACCGTGTCTAAAAAATCCTCATTGCAGGATGTCGTACACAACCCTGCCAATATAATCATTAAAAACAATATCTTTTTCATACGATAATTTTTATTTTTATATTAAAGTCGTATGGAACGCCGCATGTAAATAAATTATCATCACTCTGTGACGTAAATAATTGATTTACATGCTTTGTTTCATATGTACATTTTTTATTTTGTTATTATACGGTCTGTAAAACCATTTCATCTTCGATCAGAATGAAAGATTCAGGCCCAGAGTAAAGACTCTTGCAGGATCGTACACATTGTAGATCGTACCGTTCATCTGTTGTGTCGGATTCAATCCTTTGCGCTTGGTAAACAAGGCCAGGTTCTCCCCGCTCACATAAACCTGCAGATTACTCAGATCCATCTTCTTAACGATATTCGATGGCAGATTATATCCGATCGACAGCGATTTGAATGCTAAGAAAGAAGCATCCGTCAACCAGCGGCTCGATCCAGCACCGAATGCCGACATTTTCCCGTTATCCATCCGGGGAACATCCGTCACATCTCCGGGAGAAGTCCAGCGATTCAGAATATCGGCATGCTTGGCATTTCCATAGTCTCCTGAAGACATCAAAGAAGAATAATTCGTATCATAAATCTGCCCTCCCAACTGGTAAGTGAACAAGCAGGACAAATCAAATCCGCGATAACGGAATCCGGTCCCGAATCCTCCGTAAAAATCAGGAGTAGCCGTTCCATGATAATCGTATTTAGCATAATTCTGGTTTTCAGTCACTAATTGTCCATCATGTTCATAATAAGAGCCGGCCGGATAAGTTTTCATTTTTTCCGGATCTTCATCCAATGTAAACATCACGGCGCCGTTGTCTGAATTGACACCAACATAATCCCTCAACCAGAAATCGTAAATCGAATGGCCAACCATCCATTTTTTAGTTCCGGATATGATTTCTTTCTGAGGCAATTTGGTCACCTCATTTTTAAGCGTCGTTATATTGACATTGGCAGTCCATAAAAAGTCTTTCTTTTTGATGATTTCTCCTAACAAAGTCAACTCAAACCCGCGGTTAAACATAGTTCCAACATTCTGGAATTGTTTCTGAACTCCGGCCGATATAGGCAGAGGCACATTGAACAGCAGGTTATCGGATACCCTATTGTAAAACTCCAACTCTCCTTTCAACCGTTGATTGAACATCCCGAATTCCAACGCCACATCGAAACTTCCGCTCTTTTCCCAGGTCAGATTGCTGTTTCCTACATCGGTATTTTGAGTAAAACCGGCCTCTGTACCATTATTCCGTATAGAGTACAACGTCTGCCAGGGATAATAAAATTGATACCCATCGGAATCGAGGATTCCCGAATTACCGGTTTCTCCGTATGCAGCACGGAGTTTCAGGCTGTTGAGCCAGGAAACCGAAAAGAAATCCTCCTGATCGATTCTCCAGCTACCTCCTACCGACCAGAAGTCTCCCCACCGGTTGTCCTTTGAGAACCGGGAAGATCCATCCCTACGATAGGATGCCGATACATAATATTTATCTTTATAATCATAATTGATCCGGGTAAAATAACCTTCGATATTTTCTTCTTCGTAGTAAGTACGCAAGTCATTCGTTGTTGTATAGTTGATCAGTTCCGGATTGTCCGGCATAATCACTCCTTGTTTTATTCCATAAAAATAATCGCGGGTGTAAGCATAACTCTCATGCCCGGCCAGGACATTGATATTATGGACTTCGTTCAGTCGTTTTTCATAGGTCAATATCTGATTGAAATTCCAGGTCGTCTTCTTTTCATAAGTCCTCCTCGAGCGGCCCTGAGGAGATCCGTCGCCGACTTTTTTATTTTCCATCTCCCCATCATAATTATTTACAATATCCGCTCCGGCGCTCAGTTTGAGTCTGAACCCGTTCAAAAAGAGAAACTCCGCATAGGCCCGGCTGTTCAAAGCATTCCGTTCCCGGGAACGATCGTTCCATTTGGTTTCCGCAACAATATGACGTCCGGGAGAAAACGGGCGCTTATCCCATTCGTATATTTTATTTCCTAATTCATCCAATGTAAAACTTCCGTCGGCATTGTGCTTATACACCGGATAAATCGGAGCAATGTTCCGGGTAAAAAAGAATGCATTGGCATAACCGGTCGAGTTATCGGCATCACTAGTAGAATAAGCAGAATTTACAATCGAATTGGACACATCAGCACCCAGGTTCAGCCATTTCTTAGGAGAAGCATCCACAGCCGCTTTCAAGGAGAAACGCTCGAAATCGGTTTCAATCAGATATCCCTTATCATCCAAATAACCTGCTGAAAACAAATATTTTACTTTATCAGTACCTCCATTCACATTCAAAAGCACTTCAGAACGTTGTCCCATCCGGGTCATTTCATCTTCCCAGGCAAAATCATCGTACAGCAATTTTGCATTGGGATTCATGGTGCCATCAGTGTTCATCACCTGGGCATCGGGAACAGAGAACGGGTTGTAATTCAATCCGGCAGTTCCGAGTATTCCTGCAGAGGCTTCTTTTGCAGCCTGTTCTGGTGTTTTACCAGTACCAATCAGCGCATTGCGCATACTTTCCCACATGATCGGAACATATTCGTATGGGCCGATCCGGTCGTACTCGGGAACTCCACGGGATGAAATACCCTGAGTAGCCCGGAGGTTTACTCTCAGGGATCCGGTTTTTCCTTTTTTGGTCGTTACCATCACGACTCCGTTGGCAGCACGGCTTCCGTACAGTGCAGCTGAAGAAGCGTCCTTCAATACGGATATGCTTTCAATATCATTCGGGTTGATGTCTCCGATATTTCCATTGTACGGAAATCCATCCAATACGATCAACGGACTGTTCGATGCATTAACAGAACCGGTTCCGCGGATACGCATAGTCACACCCTCTCCCGGTTGTCCGCTTCCGGAGGTAACCTGAATACCGGATGTAACCCCTTCCAGCATTTTGGTAACGTTAGAAACCGGCCGGGATTCGATCATCGCCGATCCGACCGTGGAGGCCGACCCGGTAAAGCTGGATTTCTTGGTCGTTCCGTATGCAACGACAATCACTTCGTCCAAAGCGGTCGCCTCTAATCTCATGTTTACCTGTACATTCGGTGCGACGGCCACTTCCTGATCTTCCATTCCAAGGTACTTTACGACCAATGTAGTCGCAGAAGCAGGGACAGATAAAGAAAACTTTCCATCGATATCTGTAACAACACCCAACGAGGTATTCCCCTTGACAATGACCGATGCTCCAATGATCGGTTCTCCGCTTTCATCAACAACAACACCCCTCACGTTGGTGTTTTGTGCGATTGCCAACCCCATGCTTATCATAAAGCATGTTAATAATAAAGTCAATCTTTTCATAAATCTCGCTTCTAAATTATAATTATTATACATCCAATCCAAAAAATACGACATCATAACGCATTAAACAAAAAATACAGATCAAAACGTCAGAAAATTCGGACTAAATACGGGAATTTCCTGTCAAAATGAAAATTTATATTTTTTAACAATGTGGCGAAGATATACTTTTTAAATAAAAAAAACAAATTTTTATTAAAAAAGTATATTTATTAGGAAGATTTATAAAGATCTGAAAGCAATCGATCAATTTTCAACAGGAACATTTTTGAACCCGTCTTTCAGATTATTGGTATTCAGAGCTGGAAGAGAGCCGGTTTTTTTATACATATAACGCAGATAATCCGTTTTAACACACGGAAGCGGCCCATTACCGGTAAAAAAGATAAACCGGGTACCGTCGTCCGGGTCATAATAGTTAAAATTAACACATTTTTGCTGCCGGTAAACAGCATCGGGATATTTGGTGATTCCTGAAGGGAGTACTATATTTTTGGCCTGAAAGATATCGATCCGCAACAAATTTTCATGAATGGTCAGCTTCCGGTAATCTAAGCGGAAAAACAGGGGAATTACCGGTAACAAAATAAAGCACCAGGTCGCCACCGGCAAAAACTTTGAGGGAAGTTTGACCCTTGAAAGCAAATAAGCGGCGGGATAAGCAAGTGCAGGAATGATAAACCGGAACTGAGCATAAGTAGTTAGTACCAGGACAACCTGTAAAGTCAGAAAAATAAATACAGGATATTGATCTTTTTTCCGGATAACCGATAGCCCGTACACAATGTAAACTAAAAATACGACAAGGCCTAAAAAAATGTTTACCAATCCGTTAGATCCGATCGATTTAAAATTAAAACTGTCTCCTGGCAGGATCACTTGCAATCCATGGGGAATAGCCCAGGGCAAATCCAGTATCCATGCGGTATAAGGCGCTAACGGACAACCGGAAGTCCAGATGCCCTTGGCAACAAATAAAACTCCGATAATTCCGGCATAAATAAACGATACCTTCCAATTCTTTTTATCCAGCATCAGGAAAACCAAAAAAAGTAATGGTAGAATACTGGGTTTTATCATGATCAGGAAACCCGACAGAATAATTGCCAGCAAGTCCCCTTCCTCTGTCCGGTTCAAAAAAAGATAAACCACCACCGGAGTCAGAATAAACAATGGCAAATCGGCGGCAGGTGCGTCTACAAACTGAAACCAGAATATACTGAAAACCGGAATAAAAAACAGCCACCGGTTGGTTTGAAAATCTTGTTTTCTGAAAGCAAGATTTATTTTTTCTACCCATAGGTACGCTGTTAAAACCAGCAAAAACCCATTAAGATCATTAAAAATACCCGCTATGAAAGAAAAATTATATCCGGCCTGTAAAGCCTGCCAGGGATTGGCATGACTCAGAAAAATATGCAGATTGGCAATTCCTTTCACCCAACCGTATTCATTCAGCCATTTAATCGCCTGGATATAATACGATTCATTATCCACCATAAAAGGTAAAAGAGCGCTTCTGGCCAATGCCAGTAACAAAATGACACAGAACAACATCTTTGCCTGGAAAACCCACCGGTATTGACTTCTCAGTATCACTCTCAGAGAATCGCGGTTAAACCAAAACAGTCCTAAAGAAAATGCTGTATTACAACAAAAATATACGACATCGATACGGATGAAAAAAGCCACAACGGAGATCAATATGGCCTGAAAAATCATTCCCAGCAAAGCCAGTCCGGCAAATGAAGTCAGTTTATTCCTGAATAACATCCGATTAAGGCACTCTCCCTGAACAATAAAGACGAATGCCATATACACCCATGTCAAAAAGATAAGAATCATTCTGCAAACAATTAAAGTTAATCCTCTCCTTCCTCTTCCGGTAAAGGTACTCTTTCAAAACCATCCCCGATATCGTCTCCCATCGTTACTGTTACCGTTTTTGTTTTGCGGTACATATGATGAAAAAACTCCGATTCGACACAGGGCAACGGGCCATTTCCCGTAAAATACCTAAATCTCAGGGAGTCAACCGGATCATAAAAATAAAAATTGGTCAGCTTCGATTTTTTGAATTCCATGTGAGGAAATTTGGTAATTCCCGCCGGTTTGACAAGATACGATGGAGAGAAAGTATCCATTCTCAATAACTCCGGCCGTGAACTAAAACGTTCTAATTTCAAGTCAATAAACAGGGGAATAGCAGCTATTACCAGACATATAGCCATCCCGGCCACTTCCCGGTTCCGGAACAAGCCAATCTTCGACAAAATGTAAACTAATGGAAAAGTAAATGCCGGCAACGCAAACCGGAACTGGGAAAAAGTGAGAAAAAGAAAAATGATTTGCGCCACAAAATAGATCGCCAGCGGGTAGTGTTTTTTTTCTTTTCTTATGAGTATCATATAAATGAGTAAAACCAATAAAATAACCGCCCAACCGGCTATATCAATTTCCGGATGAGTTTGAAAAGATTTGAAATTAAGCAGGTCTTTATCCAGCATCATATCGGGCGATACAACCCAGGGCACACCGAGCTGAATTCCAAGATAAGGAGCGAAAGGACTCCCGGTAAGGATGATATTTCTTGCAATGTATACTCCTCCCAGAAGCAACGTATAGAAAACAGTAAACTTCAGGTTACTTTTATTGATATGGAAGCACATTAGAAGTAATACAGGAGCAATGCTCGGCTTCAGGAAAACAAGAAAAACAGCGCATATAATGGATAGAAGACTACCCGAATCCGTCCGGTAAAGCGTATGATAAAAGATCACAAAACTAATCAACGACAACGGAAGATCGATCGACGGACTATTGATAAAAAACATCCAGAGAAGAAACGGAAACGGAAGAAAAAACAACCAACGATCGGATCGATTTTCATTGTTTTGAAACAATATATTTAATTTTTCAATCCATAAAAATGCCATCAGGCAAGTCAGGAAACCATTGAGATCATTAAATAATGAACAAAGGAAGCTGAAATTACAGGATGCCTGAAGGGCATGCCAGGGAGAGGAATTGGCAAAAAACATATGCAGATTTGCTAATCCTTTCACCCATCCGTAATGATTCAACCATTTAACACACTGAATGTAATAGCTTTCATTGTTTGTTAAAAAAGGAAGCGTAGCGCTATTAACCAGAACGATTCCGAAAACTGCGAAAAAAAACACTTTACTCCAGAGATTCCACTTCAGACTGCGAATGGTCCGCCACCGGGCCACCAAATCTTTTCTTATAATGAATGCCAATACGGATGTGAACACAACATTAAACAGTACATATTCTACTCCAACCCTTATAAAAAAGGCAGCTAACGAAACAATCACCGTCTGGAATATCATTCCCACCAATACTGTTTCTCCAACCGACTCCAGGCTCTTCTTAAAAAAGAGGCGGTTAAGCCATTCTCCCTGAACAGAGAATATCAAGAGCATGTAAATCCATGTAAATAATACCAGTAACATTTTACAAGTTTTTAAGGGTTATTTCTTCAAAGAGTTTTTTCCATTCGCGTCCAACTGATTCCGCCGAATAGTTCGTTTTTAGCTTTTCAAAAGCATGCTTTCCCATTTCCATGCCTTTTTCCGGATTATTCCATAAAAATTCTATTTTTTCTTTCAGGTCTTGAGTATTCCCCGGAAGAAAGTGAAATCCGGTCACTCCAGGATCTATAATCTCTAAAAATCCGGCATGCCCGGGCCCAATCGATGGCTTCTTGTGGGAAGCCGCCTCTAAAATAGTCATCGGGAAGCCCTCATAGCACCGGCTTGCATTGAGGAGGAAACGAGCATTTCCATAAAAACCAGCCAGTTCTGTTGGCGACAGATACCCTCTAAAAATACAATTATCCGGGACGGGTTTCCGGATTGAATACCCGGCCCGGGGAGATCCGGCAAAAACATACCGGATTCCAGGAGTTTCCGAAGCGACCTCCAGGATCAGATCGATCCCCTTCTCCTCGCTCAAACGTCCGGATATAGCTACATAATTACCTGTACCAGATTCAAAATCGTCTTTTATTATGTTAATAAAGTTCGGAATCAGCCGCATGGAGGCTGGATTAAATCCGGCTTCTACCAATTTTTCTACCTGAAATTTCGTGATGCAGGCAAAAACATCAACATGGTTCAGATACGCTTTCGTAACCCGTGCATACCAGTTACGGCCAGCATAACCGATACTTTTCAGAAAGGAATGTTCACAATTATAGCGGATACAACTCCATTCATTACCTTTTTCCAAACATAATTCACAGGGTCTGTAATTGCGCATAAACAACCCCGTCGGGCACATTAAACGGTAGTTATGAACCGTCATTACAACCGGAATTCCGGCATCCTTCAGAGGTTTTAGTATCGCAGGAGAAATATAGGGGTATAAATTATGAACAACAGCAACATCCGGCCGATCCTGGCGAATGATTCGTTTGATATCTTTCACCGAGCCAGGGGAATAAAAGCCCAGGAAGAATCCCCGGATATTACCGGACCAGGTTCCACGCCCGCTTTCTGAGGTTTTACGGTAAACAAAAACATCATGTCCCAGACTCCGGAAAAGAGCGGTTTGCTGATCGACAACCATTTCTTCGCCGGAATAAGCGCCGTAGTTATTATGAATGAGGAGGATGTTCATTCTCTTTTCAGTCCGTTTACAATTTTAGATGCTGCCCTTTCCGGAGAAAATTCTTTTTCTATCTGAACGGATGCTTCTCCCATGGACTGAAGATTAATATCCGGTCTATGAAAATATTCTAAGGCTCCATTAATAGATTGCTCATTTAAAGGATCAAAAACAAGCCCATTCTTTTCAGTAACAAGTTCAGGATAGCAACCGTTGTATATTGATGTTGCAATAGGCAACCCACATGACATTGCCTCCGGAACTACCAGGCTCCAGTTATCCTCTAAGGTTGGCATAATGAAAACATCAGCAATAGAATAATAATTCTGAATTAAACTATAATCAACATCTCCGATAAATTTAAGATTCTCCGAATCTGGATACAATTTCTGATATACAGGTAAGAGAGTTCCGTTTCCGACCAGCAATAAACAATCATGATCGAATATTCTAATATATTTCTGCCACGCTTTCAATAACTCCAAAACACCTTTGCGCTCTATAATCTGGCCTACAAATAAAAATATTAGACCTTTACCCCTATTAATTTTTAACGATTCTAAAAAAGACTCATTATCTTCTTTAGTTATTAACCTGAGTTTGTCTGATAAACTCTTACTATCAGCACACATACACCCGGAAATTATAATCTTATTCTCATCCATCCGATTTTTCCTCAGGTAAGACAAAGTTAAATTACCATTGACCAAAAAACCAGTTGTATATTTAGAAATAAGCTTGCGATACAGGAGTCTCCACTGAGGACAATTTCTTTCTGTATGCTCCGTCCTCTCATAAGATATAAATAATGGTACTTTATGAAATCTTGAATATAAAAGCGCCCAAGGAGTCCACTGAAAAAAACCTTCGGCAATGATCAAATCCGGATTTATAGATTTAATCGCCTTGTACAATCCTTTCTGATATGGCAATGAAATATGTTTATTTGCAAAATCAGTTTTCTTCCCTATGAAGATTTTTTTTTCATTCACCAACCCCACAGCATGATCTCCCATTGCAAGCTCCATTTTATCTGTAATTCTTTGAGGAATTCTACTTTTTGAATAAAGAACATAGAAATCTTTATCCATCAATTCAAAAATATTTGAATACAGAGGCACTCTATAATCTAAAAATGAAGGATTAATCCAAAGAACTCTCATTTTCTTTCAAATAAAACTGATTTATCACTCCTCGATAATATGCCATCATTTGCGGTACAATTCTTTTTGTGTCAAATGTAGTCATAACTTTTAATAAGGCCTTTTCTCTTATTTGATTTTTTGAAGGATCACTTAACTGCAAGATGTTATGAATACGCTCAGCTAATATACTTGAATTTTTAGGCTGAACTAAAAAACCATCAACTTCATCATCTATAACTTCCGACATTCCCCCTGAACTACTTCCCAAAACCAACGCTTTTTGAGCCATTGCTTCCAAACAAACCAAGGGCATATTGTCCCACCAGGAAGGAAAGCAGACTAAATCTGATGAAGCATAATATTCAGATAGTACGGATTGATTAACCTGCCCTAAAAAGAAACACCAATCAGAGCAATCTGAATATTTAACTCTTATTTCATTCGCAAATCGACCTTCTTTTCCTGCCAAATATAATTTAATATCGTGTTGATACTTATTTCTCAACAAAATGCATGCAATTATGAGCTCTTCAACACCTTTATCCGGGACAACACTTCCTGCAAAAAAGATCTGATTCGGAATAACCTTTTTTTGGTTTAGAACAAGCGATACC
Organism: Bacteroidales bacterium; assembly: GCA_031548005.1. GTDB lineage: Bacteria > Bacteroidota > Bacteroidia > Bacteroidales > Azobacteroidaceae > BNXB01. The sequence continues at coordinate 20,209 of JAVBRK010000086.1, read as the reverse complement.
CATTTATCTATATTGATAGGATTGTAAATAACTTTTATATCCGGAGATTCGGGAAATAATAAATTTCCTTTAATCCATTCTGCAAGAACCATTGAGCAGGAAGTAATATATTGAGATTTCTTTATTGCCTTAAATTCAAAATACCCAATAATGTAATCATAAAATTTTCTTATCTGAAACTTTTTTTTCTGTTGAGTAAAACGATCAAATAATGTAGGGGTATGCAATCGGATTATAACCGGATAAGGTAAAGAAAATAAAAACATTGATTCTGCTCCAAATTCCGGGACTTCAATTATATCCACTTCATTCAATTTAAGAATAGTTTTCTGGATTCGTTTTCTGTAAGAAACAAATCGATATAACATCCTAAATTTCCTTATCACCCTCCATCTACTATTTTCTACTGAATGAATGTAAAAATCTCCCCCTCTCAGCCGAATTATTCGAACATTACCATCATAATAATCGCTCTCAGTACAAGTATCATCAGAAGCACATATAACAGTCACCTGATTTCCTGCATTTACCAGTGCATGGGAAATCTCTTTTATATAAGATGCAATCCCTCCTGCCCTATGGGAAGGAATGTACTCCCGACTAACAAATACTATATGCATAATTTACCGCATTTTATTCAGAACATTCCATAGATGTTTCGCCAATATACCAGGAAAACGGGACAGGATATACTGAACCATTATATCTTTCTTTGAAGCTCCCAAATCAAACGCTTTTTGAACAGAATGCCTCGATTCAGCAGTATCTCCCACTTCAATCAACAGACTTGATTGTATTTTATTCCACCGTATCAGATAACATTTGAAATCCTCCTTCATTTTCCCTGTTGGCAAGTTATCATACATTCTTTTCAAAGCAGTCCCTACAGTGTCTTTTTTATCAATACGATCTTCCAATTTCCCTTTATATCTTTCTTCTTGTACAAAAACAGCTTTACTTCTTAGATTATAAGCTATTTCATAGTTAATTGCCAACTTTGCCCAAGTCAATAAATCTTCACCTGACTTAACTCCGACAGGAAACCCTCCTACTGTTAAAAACGCTTCTTTTTTCGCAATAATATTAATAGAACAAATCGGAGGTTGAGAGCAGGAGGCAACTTCAAAATAATTAGTCAGAATGCCATTTTCGCCCATAAAGGGCACTTTATTCAAAATAACAGGTTTGCTATTTCCTTTTGAATCCCTCAGTTCATAAGCAGTTGCAAATACAGAACATTCAGGATAAGTTTGAATCAAATTTATTTGCGTTGTCAAATAATCGGATTTCCATTCATCATCAGCATCTAATAGCGCCACATAATCATACTTAGCCTCTTCAATCCCTTTGTTACGGGCCGCAGAAACACCCTGATTTTCCTGATAAATCAAACGAATCCGTTCATCTTTCAAAGATGTTAGAACAGCAACACTGTTATCTGTACTCCCATCATTTACCACCACAATTTCAAAATCCTGAAATGTTTGATTAAAAACAGACTGCAATGTATACTTTATCCTGTTTTCTTTATTATACAATGGTATAACAATACTAATCATATTTCCCTGATAATAGACTGTTTACGCTGCAACCCAACTAACATTCCATATACTGCAAAAGGATAACTCAAAGTCATTAGAGAATAATTCACTGCATTATCCGTATACAAACTCACAGCAACTCCCGCCATAGCCGGTCCGGCAACAAAAGCCAAAAAACGAAGAGATAAAGGGGTGTTCTTTCTCCATGCCAGAAGCATCGAATGGATGAATAGCGATATAAAGACCGAAGCATACAATATCAACCCAATCAGTCCCGAATCGCACAGTAGTTGTACATAATCATTATGAACCACCTTTAAAGATCCAAACGGGTGCTTCGTATTATAAAATGCATCCTGTAATACTCCCAATCCGGAACCCGTTAATTCGTTTCCTTTATAAAATTTACCTAAACTCCAGTCCCACATGGCGAAACGCCCGCTGGAGTCGATATCTTCTGAGGTCAGATTATCTCTATTTTCTATAATCTCTTCGGTAGTCAAATCTTTTTTGAACATTTTGTCTTTAAATCCGGGAACGTATAAAATAATCCCCAAAAATAAGGCAATCCCTAATATAACATAAGGTATCGACTTGATTTGATAACGGACAATCAGAAACATCACAATGGCAATAGAAGCCGCCAGCAATCCGGTACGGTTAACACCTACAATACTGGGAAGAACAAAAAATAAAGTATACCATCCATACCTTTTCTTCTTCAATACAAGCCAGAAAGACAATGCAATACAAATAGCAACCGGCATAAAGTCCAGAATCGCCGGAGGCCACCAGAATAAAGACCAGGACAACTGATTGATAAAAGGAATCCGTGAAAGAATCAAAATAAATAACGAGCCGATCAATCCTATTCGTAAAATGATTTTAGCAGCCTTAAAAGTAAAAGCACCTGAAGAGGTTATTTTTGAAGCCAGTATCAGTATTAAGAAAGGATAAGAATATTTAAGGAAAACCCTGATCCCATATGCCTTAACAGGAGAGTATAAGATTGCGCAAGTCAACCAGCATAAAAAAATCAGATAAAGCCAGGAAACAATATTGAGCCTGAAAGGATTCCGGTCATAAAAAACAGCAATCAGGCAGAATACAATGCTGGTAAATAAACGGGGAACCATCAATGTTCCCAATTGTAAAATCCCAACAGATAAAACCAACAAAAAAAATCGCTGCACCCCTGTTACAGGAAAAGCCCGATCTTCCCGAAACGGATCTTTAACCGCCTCGACCGGAGAAAAAATATATTTTAAGCTCAGGACACCGATCAGAAAAAAAATAAGGTAATTAAGTATATTCATGCTAATATTTTCCTACTATTCTATTTAGATACTCAACCCATTTGTTCATAACCACAGGAGCATCAAACCTTTTTACATTCTTTTTAGCAACTGCACCCATTCTGATTCTCAATTGCCGGTCATCCATTAATTGTTCCATCCTCTCTACCAATGCCAGGACATTCCTTGTTTCAACTAAAAAGCCATCTTCTCCATCCTTTATAATTTCAGAAGGGCCACATTCACAATCAAAGGAGACACAGGGCAGTCCGCATGTCATTGCCTCTGCTAAAACCAAGCCAAAACCATCATAAAGTGAGGTCAGGACAAACAATGACGCTTTCAGCATAACAGATTCGACATCCGAAACCGGAGGATTAATCATAAAGTAATCCTGCAAAGATAACTTATTTATTTCTTTTTGTAATGGTCCTTTATCATGGCCATCTCCATAAATAACTACTTTCCAGTCGGGATACTTCTTATGAAGTATCTCAAACGCTTGTAATAAATAATGAAATCCTTTCGGTCGGACGATCCGCCCCATCGAAATAATCTGTTTACTATCTAAGGATGCTGTTTTCTCAGAGATATAAGACAAGAGATTAGGAATAACCTCGAATTTCGCTGCCCCGCCCCAAAGCTGTTTATCTTTTTCTGTCAACAATACAATATGATCGTATTTTAGGGCATAAAAGGACTCCTTTTTAAGCAAAAACCAAAGCCATGCCTTCCTTATCCACCGGAATTTATCATCCACCAGTGCATTCCCCAGGTGTTTCAGGTAGTTCTTTGTAAAATGAAATTCCAACACTTTTTTGCTCCCATCCTTCGCCTTATAAAGGAATTCAGCATCCGGTCCAAAAACACTGATAGTTACATCCGGACGGATTTCATCTAATTTTTGGAATAATTTCTGTTGGTATTCTTTTCTCGAGCGACTTCCAAAAATCATCCAGGGCTTATGATTCAACTGGTCAATATCAAGCGAATGGATCTGTATCTTGTCAGAAAAGGAGAAAAAAGGCTTTTTAAAACTTTCTAAAACAATAATATGCACCTCATACCCCAATATATCAGCAAAATAATTGGCTTTGGTACTCAAAACACGCTCGATACCTCCGGAATTCTCTATGTTAGTTATGGAATAGACCAGTCTCATTCTGGCAATCCTTTAAATTGACGATAAAAGAATGCAAATAAAATTTGCGGCATACTCATTTGCCTTACACCATATCCAAAACATCTTTTTCTATATCTGGCAAGCTTGATTCTAAAAAAATGATATGCTTCTTCATCTAAAAAACGATTGTTCCGCCATTGGTCCAACTGAAAGCTATAATCTCTAATGAGTCTCCTTACCAGATCAGAATCCTGTAGCTTTCCAGTCTCAGAGCTTGCATGTTGTCTATAAGATGCCAATGGCTTCAATAATCCGACAACATCTGTATATTGCCCTACCCGATAGAAAAAATCATCATCTGCAATATGGCCTGCCTTGGGGTTATACTTTATCTTATCGAAAATACTTCGATGAGTTATTACACCCGGACAACGGTGAATATGTGGACTCCCCAGGTTTTGATATGCTTTTACATACTCCAGACCTGAATATCGAACAACTCCTTCTGCATCATTATGATATGAAACACCAGTATCTTCTCCTCTTTCATCGATATAATAACAAGTTGTAAAAAAATGCAGAACATCCGGATTGTTTTCGATAATGCTCCTTACTTCCAACAAAAATGACAGATCCAGTAGATCATCCTGATGTAAAATACAAATGTAATCACCAGTAGCCTTTGAAATCGCATTATTCCACCCGTTTACAAAACCTGAAGGGCCCTGAGGATTTCTGAATATTTTGACTTTATCTGCATATTTTTCACAAATTGCCAATGTATCATCAGAAGAGTGATCATCAGAAATAATAATCTCATCAAACGGACAAACCTGATTTATTACAGATACTAAAGTCTGCTCAACAAACTTTGAACCATTATATGTTGGGATTACCAAAGAAATCGTCATTTAAGTTTGGTCTTCAATTTATTATATTTTTTTTCACCAAGAGTAAAAGAGACAAAAGAAAGAAATGCTAGAACCATCACTCTTTTTAGAACTACTATATTGATCCAATGACAAAATTTTACCTCAGAAAGGAATATTTTAACAGAAGCTTGAAACCGTTCATCCATATACTTTCTGGATTCCTTCACTCCATTCCTATATATATTAAACTCAGCTAAGGCTATTTCTTTCTTTAATGATGGAAAATAAGCATACATATCATCAATATAGTTCCTATAAGCCAACATATATTGAGAAAATTTCAATATTGTATTCTTTGAAGAAACTATAGAATCAACCCTTTGAGTGTATAAATATAGACCTTGATCTGAGAGATAAATATTTCTGCACTTAGAATATAGCAATGGGATTACCCATAGATCCTCAGATATTTGCCCTTTAGGGAATCTTACATTATCAAATATAGTTTTACGATACATCTTCCCCCATACAGCTATCAAATCTTTCCCCTGTAATATCTTTTTCGCTATCAATGTATTTGAAATCACCTGAGGCTGATCAGTTTTATAAAAATAACCTCCAATCTCACCTAAAGAATAAAATCTCACAGGAAAATGAACAATATCAATTTCCTCTTGAGATTCAAAATACACAATATTTTTTTCTATAGTATGCACATCCAATATATCATCTGAATCAACAAATATTAAGAACTCTCCACAAGCAACCTCAAGACCCTGGTTTCTTGCATCGCTTAATCCCCCATTTTGCTTGTTCAATACAAGAATGCGCTCATCTAAATTTTCATACTTATGAATAATACTTGAAGAATTATCTGTACTACCATCATTTATAATTATAATTTCAATATTCTTATATGTTTGGCTCGAAATACTTAATAAACATTTCTCCAAATAAGCTTCTACGTTATAAACTGGTATAATTACTGACACTAATGGAGCATTCATAAATTTACGAATTTATATCCAACTGTTTCATAACTTCAGCTGGTACCCCGGCTATAATACAATTGGCAGGTTGGGATCTGGTAACTACTGAATTAGCTCCAATTATCGAATTATCACCAACATGCACACCAGGAAGAATAACAGCCCGTTCTCCAATCCAAACATTATTTCCAATCACAATGTTTCCTTTTGAAAATAATTCTCTCTCAATCGGAGGTTTTAATATATCAGAAAAATCCGGTTTCCCATGAGCATGGTCGCTGATGTATACTCCGGAGGCTATTAAAACATGATCTCCAATAATCACTTCATTAATACAGGAAATATGACAATCTGTTTCAATCGAAACATAATCTCCGATTCTTATGATTGGAGTAAATTGTTGATTATTAAAAGTGGTAAATGCTCTCAATTTCAGTCGCTTTCTGGCTGTAAAATCATTTCCGATAGTAATATGAGATGCTCCCAATAAATAAAACGGATACTCTATTACAGAATTATTTCCGATTGAGTAAAATTCCCTCTTCAACTTACATAAAAATGCTTTTGCATAAACTGAAGAAATCTTCTGAACCAGATATACCAATATTTTCGAAAAAAATAGTTTCATCTTGTTCAATATAAATATTGTTGATAGACCTTTATTGTCTCTTTGGCACAATTATTCCACCGGAACTGCTCCGACCATCGAAAGCCTCCTTCTTTTATAGATGAAATATCATATCCTCCATTTTCAAAACAAACCATAGTCTGGTATATAGAACGGATATCCTCCGATTCAAGATAAATGGCAAACTCTCCTCCAACTTCAGTCAAAGAACTATTTCTTCCTGTAACCACGGGCGTTCCACAAGCCATTGACTCCAATACAGGAAGCCCAAAACCTTCATATTTCGATGGATAATATACCAACGATGCACCATTATATAATTTTACGAGAATCTCATTGGAAATACCGGAAAGAGCATGAATTCTACCTCCGGAAGAATCAAGTATATTTTGGATATCATCCCCGAAATGATCCCAAATAATTACCAAATCATTCTCCGGATTGCTCCGTAATAACTCCTGATAAGCCAAAAGCAGATTCACGGTGTTTTTCCGGCCTTTACCACAAGATACAGAAAAAAAATACGGATTGTTTATCCTGAATGTTCTACTAATTTCTTCTTTTAAAATTCCTTTATCCGGAAAAATCCGGAATAAATTATGGTTAATTCCCCAATGGATCACATGAATTTTTGCCGGATCAATATCCATATACTTGACTATATCATTCTTGGTTGAATGAGAACAAGTTATAATTGCTTTACTCTCCCTCATATTTTTAGGAACTGTCCGGAATGCTTCGGCATAAGCTTTTTCAGGGAATTCGTCTAAGCAAGTATACATTAGCATATCATGCAAGGTAAATATGGTTTTTGGAAGCTTTCCGACATAATCCGAATTATGGGGGATATGCCACATATCTGCATTTACAAAACGTTCTCTGAAGTTAACATAAGATAAATACTTGTTGAGTTGAGGTCGATAAGGTAAGTTCAGATGCTTTGATTCGAAAGAAAAGCCCAATGTTTCAGAAGTGATTCCTTTTGTATTCTGAGAAAACAACACTATTTCAAAAGGAATCTCCGCTTTCATTTTTTCAAATTCAAGCAGTAATTCATAAGTCGTTCGTCCCACTCCTGTAAGATAGCCTCTTGATGCGAGAGGAAGAACAGAATTAATATCAATGCAAAGCCTCTTCATTCATTTTTTGTAATTGTAGTTCCTTATAAATCTGAACTAATTTATGAACATGATCTTTTATCGGGACAACATACGGAATCGTTTTTTCCGACATCTCTCTTATTTTATTCGGATGCTCAATACTCCACCTCATTACCTCCTGAAGTTCATCTACATTATTAGGCTCCACTAATATTCCATTTTCTCCATTTCTGATCTGCATTTCAGCACCTCCGCATCGTGTCGCGATAACCGGCTTTCCTTGTGATAAAGCCTCTGCAATATTCAATCCAAAAACCTCTAAATAAATGGCCGGATGTACTAAAATATCATATTGTTGGATCCGTTCTGAAACTTTTTCAGGAGGTATTTTTCCATGAAAAAAAATATGATCATATGATCGATATTGATTTATCAACATTCGTTCATACTTTCCGGAAATATCTCCTATCAAATGTAATTCACACACATTTGAATTTAATTGAGTAAAAGCTTTCAAAAGGACATGAATTCCTTTTACATAACAAATTCGTCCAACATAGAAAAATTTTGTCTTTTTCTGAGGCATTACTACACTATTTGAAGGATAGTTAATAGGTATGCCATGAGGAATAAACCTGATTTTTTCGGGATGTAATCCATTCAAAATCATATTTTCAGCAATGGCTTCCGATGGAGCAATCATTAAATCAGTGTTCTCAGCAACAGTTGCCCATTCTTTTTTCTTATTCTGGATGTCCAATGTAGCGTTTCCAATAGGAGTCACAAAATACATGAATGGTCGTTTACTCAACCAATGACCGATTTTCAAACGTACAGAAAAGGAAATGAACTTCATCCATGGATAAAATAATGATAATCCCCACCACGTATTCCGCATCACACAAGGCAAGCAGTCTTTATCATTGACACAGACATGGCAAATTTCATCCCGGTGATTCAGCAAAGTACCGGCCGGGCATGTAATTCCTCCATGATGGGCTGTTACAACATATGGTATATTCAATTCTTTACAAAGCACCGAAAAAAAAGCCTTTTGAGCATGTGCATGAACTATGTCCGGCTTAATTTGAAGTAAAAGTTCTTTAATTTTTTCTTTTGAGAGATCAGCAATTTCATATAAGTCGATTCCATTATAGTCTTTTTTAACAATAATCTCATGATGTTTTTTCACAAAAGAGAAAATGATAATATCTATGCCCTGGCTAATCATCTCGTCAACCAGGTTCCTGACATAAACTTGTCCTCCTCCGTAAGTGGAAAAAAAGTCGCCATTGGATATTTTTAGAATTTTCACTTAATTATTTAAAAAAAGATATAATTTATTAAAACATTTATTCACTAAGAAATAATATAAGATTCTTCGTTTTAGAGGAAACTTATATCTCCTTTTTTTAGATTCTCTCAAAACAAATCTTAAAGATTCTCTATTGTCACATTGAAACGCATAATCTGCAAATGCACTCGTTTGTTTGTTCATCCAAACATTAATAGTCTGTTGAGGTAATTTATATTTATCAATATAATAAAGCCCTATTTTAAAAAAACCCAATGAAAACTGATTCCTCTTTTTAATATTTTCTGAAGCAGACAAAGACTCATGTAGTCCAATAACAGTCGTATCTTCATCTATAAATGCAAATCTACCCCTGACAGACATTTCTTGAAATAACTGAAAATCCTGTGTTGGAAATTCAGGATTTGAAAAAGCAAAAATATCTTCCTGCAATATTTCATCCATCAATTCTTTACGATAGCAGCAGGTAGAGGTTTTCATGGGTCGAAAATGACCTTCAAATTCTGCTATGATACTTGAAATACCAAAATTTATTTCACGTTCACAAACATTTTTATTAAATAATATTTGTCTATCATGAAACAAGTCCAATTTTACATCCCATATTTTACAATTGGTATGAACTAACGAAACATCAACATTATTCTCTAATATATCAACTTGTTTTTGCAATTTATCTTTCATTATCCAATAATCATCTCCCTCTAAATATGCAATATATTTTCCTTTACATTCTTTGAATGTACGAAGAAAGTTTTTTTTTAATCCAAGGTTTGTTTCCGATGGAAGCAATTTAATTATGTCCGAATAATCTTTTTCATATTCTTCACAAATAGTTCTTGTGTTGTCTGGGGAACAATCTTCACCAATAACCAATTCAAAAGCAAATGATGTTTCTTGCATCAATACTCCTTCAATCACTTGCCGAATAAACTTCTCATGATTATAGGTGACAAGGCAAACACTAAGAAAGATTTGTTTCATTTGTTTTCTCGATAAACTTCCAAAAGAAGCAGGTGTATCAATACTGTAAATTTATTTATATTTCTTTTTTATGATAAACAATAACCCTACAGGGTCGATTAAGTATGTTAATCTTTTTAACCACAAAGATCGATCGGACATAATGATATGCTGATGCAAAAGGTAATGCCAATAATATAAATACAACCTTTGTTTTTTCATCTCTGGAAAAGCAATATCCCATATAACACCAGAAATAGACTCTCTAAATCTATCACTAGAATTAGAAACCGAAGTTGGTGTACATCTCCAATTTACCAAAGGCTTATAGATAATACCAATTCGATAATTTTTTTTTGTAAATTTAAGAAATAATGGATAATCTTCTACAAAGGGATATTTTTCATCAAAACCGCCAAAAGATAATAATGTTTCCCTGTGAATAAATATAGTAGGACCTGCTAAAATAGTCCCTCGTTTCAACAAAGTTCTTAATTGTTTATTGGCATTTCCTTCAAACCATTTTGAATTCGGAATAACCGTTCTGTTTCTCGTATTCTCAAAAAATGGAGTTATTCCGGAAACAACTAATTTTTCTTCGTTTTGAGAAATATAATCAACATATTCTTCAATGCAATTAGGTACTAATATATCATCTGCTATATATTTTACCCATTCTCCCTCTGCATATTTTAGTCCATTATTATAATTTGGAGTTATTCCGGAATTTTGATATGTTGATGCAATTTTAATATTGTTTATACAATGGATATGTTTGTTTTCTGAAGCCCAGTCTTTGCAAATTTGTATAGTATTATCAGTAGAACAGTCATCGCTAATTATAAGTTCCAAGTTGGAATACGTCTGAATTTTGATACTATCTAAAGTCTCAAGAATATGCCTGGAAGAATTATAAGTCACAACTATTATACTAACCAAAGGATTATCCGTTTTCTTTTGCATTTTTCAATCGCTCTAAAAATGAAAATATAATGTGTGTCACATTCAACCCAAATACCGACAACAAGAATAAGTGAACCTTGTACTTAATGCTTAATTGGGGATCTACCAACAATTTTAAAACAAGTATAAAATTCACTGGATACGGTTTCAATACTTCCAGAACATCTTTTTTTTGCTCTGCAGAATAATTTCGAAAATAATGAACCATAAACCAATATATATTCTCCAATAAGAAAATTATTTTTTCTTTTTTGGAAATCATTGGATTATTCAAACTGTTCTTATATAATTCAAGTTTAGACAACAGTAAACTGTAGCTTTTTTCAAAAGAAAACTCAGAATTCATAATAGAGCCTTCCCTAAACCGATACAAGTAACATCCTTTTTCTGTTATCATTACCTTATTCAACTTACTGTAGATACAAGCTGATAAATACATATCTTCATATAACCTTCCCTCTGGAAATTTATAATAAGTAAATATAAAAGCTTTGAATATTTTATTACAAAATGAGTAGCTCAATACCTCATTCTTCCAGATTGCTGAATATATTTCATGACAATTATAAAAAATAGACGTTTTATGAATAATATAATGTTCCTCTTTCCCCCTCCATCCAGATAAAATTGGGTATTGCAAAACTTCCAACAATTGGTCTTCTTCGAAAAAATTGACATTGGTTTCGAATGTATCCAATTGTATCACGTCATCCCCATCGACAAATGTTACCAAGCTACCAGTCATGGCTTCAAGTCCAGCATTACGGGCAGAACTCAGGCCTCCGTTTATTTTATCAATAACAATTATTCTATTATCTTTTTTTTCATACTGCTTTATTATTGAAATTGAGTTGTCTGTACTACCATCATTAATTACTATAATTTCAAGATTTCTATATGTCTGATTAACTATCGATTCTAAGCATTCTGTCAAATATTCTTCAACATTGTAAACAGGAATAATTACAGATAACAAGGGAAACTCTCTTTTCAACATGATAAAATTTAATTATCATTCTATTTTCTTTCCGAGTAGTTTCCTCAAAAAAAGAAAATATTTATATATTCTGGAATTCTCTATTAATATAAGTTTATTTTTAAGAGAAAAAAGGTCATCAAGGTCCTTCAAAAAACAAGGAAAATTCTTCATCAGGAAATCATTTTTTTCATTCTTAAGGATCTCCGGATCAGCAGTAGAGCTCATTCCATACATATCAAAAACACTAAGACATAATGGAACATATCTATATGAACAATTAAATTTACAAATATTCAAAACAAAGAATGCCCAATCCGATACAATTTTATACGAATCTATATATAATCCATTTTTTGTAAAAAGATCCTTTTTTATAAACGTTGCCGGATGGGGTAAAGTTTCATATAAAAAATAACTGAAGTTTAAACAATCGGAATATTCTTTCATGCTCTTTTCATATTCATTATACCAAAGATACAATTTTCCATAAACAATATCTTCTTTGATATCAAAAGAAAAAAAATCAGCTAACACCTTATTTTCCAAGAGATAATCCCCACTATTCAAAAACAGGCAATACTCCCCTTTTGCTTGGAGAATACCTTTATTCATAGCATTGTAAATCCCTTTATCCGATTCACTTACCCAGTAAGTAATTTTATCTGCATATTGCTCGATAACATCCACACTCCCATCAGTCGAGGCTCCATCGATCACAATATACTCATAATCCTTAAACGTTTGGTTTACGACACTTTCAATGGTCTTTTGCAGGCCATCTTTATTATTGAGGTTAATGGTGATAATAGATAATTTCATAATTTAGTTTGCATTGAAATAAACCCATCCACATCAAAAAAGAATTTTTCGACATCCTGAAGACGATTCTCGTCAAAGTCCCACCACTGAATATTTAAAAGCTTCTGTCTTTGTTCATCAGAGAATCTATATTTAATAAACCTGATCGGACATCCAACAGCAACAGCATAAGGAGGGACATCTTTCGAAACAACAGCTCCAGCTCCAATAACAGCACCATCTCCAATTATAACACCATCTAATATAGTCACGTTTGCTCCGATAAATACATCATTCCCAATCATTATCGGTTTCCGTTCTTCAATCTTTGTTGCATTCGTTAATGTAACTCCATTTTGCCTCATTGTAGAGTAAAACATCGGAGCTGTTGAAATTCCATCTATTGGATGAATTCCCCATCCGCATAAGAAATTAGGGCCAATTGAACAAAATTTCCCAATGGTTGTACGAGAAATATACGAATTCTGAGCTACATAGGTATAGTCTTGGACTTCCGAATCCGATACATGGTAGGGAGGATACAGATTAACAAACTGCCCCATTTTACTATTATTCAAGGCAGAATGAATCATTCCAAAAGCAGTATCTTTCCCCATCAGATTTCTGGCCTCCGGGAAAAATTTCAGAAAGAAATAACGGAATACCTTTCTTACAACAATAACAAATCTATTCAATGCCATTCTACATTAACATTTATACATCCCAAAGCTGCACTTTTATAGATAGAATGGACACTTCCGGTATCCTCTACTGTAAAACTCAAAAGGCTCTCAACCTTATCTAAAAAAGCTATATTGGGAATATGCAATATGGGTCTAAGAAAATAATCTCCCGGCAACAAAAATTCTTTCGGAATTTTAGCCTGGACTACATTTTCATTCAATTTAACGGGCCGATGTACCGTAAACAATTCCCTTTGTTGAGAATCCAATACAGTAAAACTTAAAAAAGAATCCCTGGGAACTAATTTAGATTCAAGTTCAAATTTACAGATCACAGACTCATTATACGGAAATTTATTTGTAATCCGCCCTGAATCGTTGATAAAAGATATTTTTCTAAAATAAATGTCCTTTCCAAGAACTGCATCCGATTCGTAAATCGCTTCTTTATTATCCGAACCAATGTATACGCCTATCGCATCCTTTATCTTCCCTTCAAAAAATAACCCTCCATCTTTCAGAATTATACCATGAGTACATAAATTGGCTACCGCTCCCATATTATGGCTCACAAACAGTACAGTCCGTCCTTCTCCTCTCGAGACATCCTGCATCTTGCCGATTGCTTTTTTCTGGAATTCAGCATCTCCTACTGCCAGCACTTCATCCACTACTAAAATTTCCGGCTCCAAATGGGCTGCAATAGAAAATCCTAAGCGTACGGTCATTCCCGAAGAATAGCGTTTTACAGGGGTATCCACATAACGGGCAATCCCGGCAAACTCGACGATCTCGTCCAACTTCCGGTCGATTTCGGATTTTGTCATACCCATAATAGAACCATTCATATAAATATTCTCTCGACCCGTCAACTCCGGATGAAATCCGGTACCCACCTCCAGTAAAGAAGCAATACGCCCTTTAGCCTTAATCGTTCCGGTCGTAGGAGAAGTTACCCTTGACAGAATTTTGAGCAAAGTCGACTTTCCAGCACCGTTTTTACCGATAATTCCCAGCACTTCTCCCTGCTTTACATCGAATGTAATATCTTTCAATGCCCATACATATTCGCTACCTCCCTTCTTTGAACGATCGTTTGCTTCCCCTATTTTCAAATAAGGATCTTCTTTCCGTAAAACAGTTGTTTGCCACCAACGGTTCAAATCATGGCTCAGGGTTTTTGTACTAACCAATCCCAAACGGTATTGTTTGGATATGTTTTCAAATTTTATTGCAATATCACTCATATCAGACTGTATCCATAAAACTTCGTTGCACCTTATTAAACAGTACCACACCGATCGACAGTACCACGCAAGTGGAGAGCAGACTGTATCCCAATTGTATCCAACTGAACGTTCCCGCACCCAAAGTGGCATATTTAAAAGTTTCAAATATCGGAGTCACCGGATTCAGAGCGGCAATCCATTGTTTTCCGGGCGACATCACGCTCAATGGATAAATCACCGGAGTAGCATACATCCAGAGTTGGACAATGAATGTAAACAAAATAGTAAGATCTCTGTATTTTGTTGTCAATGAAGAGATTATTATTCCAAAACCAAGAGAAAGTCCTGCCAGCATGAGCACTAAAACAGGCATCAGCAAGAGGTATAGATTAGGCATAATACCAACTCCCTGAACAACATAGTATATATACACCAGGATAAACAGGAATAGTTGAATCCCAAATGTATACAAGCAGGACGTAATCGTACTCAAAGGTTGAATCAACCGGGGAAAATATACCTTGCCAAAAATATGCTGATTATCATTAAAAGTCGACGACGTTTTAAGAAGGCAAGTGGAAAAATAGTTCCACAAACAAATCCCTGAAAGATAGAACAGCGGCTGAGGTAGCCCGTCGGTCGATATTCCTGCAATTCCACCAAATACAATCATGTACATAATGGTCGTCAGTGCCGGATTAATAAAGAACCAGAGCGGTCCAAGAACCGTTTGTTTGTACTGCGTTAAAATATCTCTTTTTACAAACATCCGCCACAGGTCCTTATAGCGTATAAGCTCCTTAAAATCGACATCAAACAAGCTTATTTCAGGTTTGATGACCGTAGTCCAGTCTTCTTTTTTCATTCTAATGCCAGTTATAATGCCTCAACCGGGAATAGTGCCGGAAATCAGCGTAATAAATGCGAACAACGAGCAAATGTAGAAAATATATTAATCAGAAACTTTTTTACAGGCGTAAATGCGTTCAATTATGTTTACGACTTTATAACCATCGGACGCGGTAGCTGTAATCCTGGTTTCTTTACCTTTCAATACATTGACTACGTTTTCAATCACCAGATGATGATTCTGCGCCGAACCTTTGTATGCTCCATAATCATTTCCAGGATTCGTAGGAGGTAAGTCCGGCATCGTATAGTTTTTCACATGACAGAACTCCACTTCGTTCATGTATTGTCCACCGATCTTCACAGTTCCATTTTCTGCGATGATGGTAACAGAGCTCTCAAAATTCTTATCAAAAACGGCTGTCGAGTAATTCAAAATTCCCAGCCCTCCATTCTGAAATTCAAAAGAAACCACGCCCGAATCTTCAAAATCCGTCAAAGAGCTGTGATTGAAATCCTCAAACCGGGCATCAATTTTGGAAATATCTCCAAAAAGCCAATACATCAGATCAATAAAATGCGAAAACTGCGTAAATAAAGTTCCCCCATCGAGGTTGATCGTACCATGCCATCCTCCGGGTTTGTAATACCGTTCATCCCGGTTCCAGTAACAATTGACCTGCACCATAAAAATCCTGCCAAGAAGACCGGATTCAATCAAGCTTTTAATCCAGGAAGAAGGGGGAGAATAACGGTTTTGCATAACACAAAACACCTGTTTCCCATGCTTTGCTGCGGTATCCAATACCGATTGGGCGTCTGTTGAAGTCAATGCCATCGGTTTTTCAATCACCACATGACAACCGGCGCTTAACGCCTGTATAGCCATCGGGGCATGCAAGCCATTGGGTGTACATATATTAAGGACATCCGGTTTCGCTCCGAAAGCCAGGAGATCATTCAAAGAATGAAAAAAAGAGGTGTGAGCTACAGACTGCTTTCCTGGGAGATCAAAATTCAGCCGGTCGTATGGAAGCATATCACAAATAGCTGTTAACTCCGCTTCGGGGTTTCGTCCGATCATTTCGATATGACGCTTCCCGATATGGCCGCAGCCAACGACAGCAAATCTCACCTTTCGGCTTCCCGGATCATCTGTTTTCATATATTTGTTTATAATATTCCTGATAATCGCATAACGCTGACTATATCCCGGATGATATATATTTTAAATATCAGACGATAAGAGCGAAAGAATATACTGCCCATAGGACGTTTTATCTAATTTTTTTCCTAACATTTTCAATTGCGAATCATTAATCCAGCCTTTTCTCCAGGCAATTTCCTCGATACATGAAATATAAAAGCCCTGCCTTTTCTGTATGGTTTCAACAAAATTAGAAGCCTCGAGCAGGCTGTCGCAATTTCCGGTATCCAACCAGGCAAATCCACGTCCGAACAATTCCACTTTCAAGGCGCCTTCTTCAAGGTAAGTCCGGTTAAGATCTGTTATTTCATATTCACCGCGTACTGATGGCTTTAATGCTTTGGCCCGTTCGACAACCGTGCTATCGTAAAAATAAAGTCCGGGTACTGCATAATTCGATTTGGGATTCTCCGGCTTCTCTTCGATCGAGATCACCGTTCCGGAATCATTAAACTCCACAACACCATAAGCCCGGGGATCTTTCACGTAATACCCAAAAATACAGGCGCCTTTTTCTATGTTCTGAGCCTGTTGAAGCATCTTGCTAAATGCTTGCCCGTAAAAAATATTATCTCCCAGAATAAGGCATCCTGGCTCTCCGTTCAGGAATTTTTCACCCAATACAAAAGCCTGAGCCAAACCATTGGGAACTTCCTGTATGATGTAATCAAATTTCATTCCCAATTCACTTCCATCTCCCAATAATTCGCGGAACATCGGCAAATCGCGGGGAGTAGAAATCACAAGCACCTCCCGGATTCCCGCCAACATCAGAGTAGACAACGGATAATAGATCATCGGCTTGTCGTACACCGGCATAATTTGCTTTGAAATCGATTTGGATAAGGGATAAAGCCTTGTAGCGCTTCCCCCGGCTAATATAATACCTTTCATATTCTTTTTATAAATTACTTTCTCTTAAAAATCTGGCTGATTTATCTTTATCAGAAAGGATCAAATGTTTCTGTTCAACAGGCCATTCGATTCCAATATCCGGATCAAGACAATTCAACGTCCTTTCATGAGAAGGGGAGTAAACATTATCTACTTTGTACGAAAAAACTGCTGTTTCACTCAAAACGAGGAATCCATGAGCCATTCCACGGGGAATGAATAACTGTCTTTTGTTTTCCTCAGAAAGTTCAATTGCAAAATACTTGCCAAATGTAGCCGAATCCGGACGGATATCCACCGCTACATCGAACACCCGGCCGCGTATTACCCGCACCAACTTGGCCTGGGCAGCATCCCCGGTCTGATAATGCAATCCTCTTAAAACGCCATAGGATGACTGAGATTCATTATCCTGGATAAACTCAACAGGTCCTGCAATCCGGTCAAACTCCTCTTTCTTATATGCTTCCATAAAGTACCCTCTGGAATCGGTAAACACTTTTGGTTCCAGAATCCAAACTCCGGATATGCTTGTTGAACGATATTCCATAAATCACTTGTTAATTAGCAGCAAAAATAAGGAATTAAAATGAGACTTCCGTAAAGTTCCCATTCAATCTCAATGCGACAGATAAAAAACAAGCCGATTATTTGGAAAAACAGAATACTTTATCTACATTTGCAGTCGCAAATCAAAAAGGTTCCTTGGCCGAGTGGCTAGGCACCGGTCTGCAAAACCGTCTACGGCGGTTCGAATCCGCCAGGAACCTCAAGAAAAGCTCCAAAGTTATTGAAAATCAATACTTTCGGAGCTTTTTAATTTTAAGGGGGCGCAAATAGGGGCGGCAAACGTCAATTTTTACAAGTGGAAGAATTTGTTATTTGGGGCGCAAAAACATTCTTTTATAAATTAAAAACGATTAAAATGAGCGAAACATCAGAAAATATATTTCTTCCGATTGAGTTAATTACCCCTGACTTGGCAAGACAATATCTAAAACGGAATAGTAGCTGCAATAAAGCATTAGATGAAGGCAAAGTAAATACCCTTGTCGAGAAGATACATAGCGGCAAATGGGATTCAAACGGAGATGCAATTTATTTTGACCATGGAGATGTATTGGCTAATGGACAACATCGTATGCATGCAATTGTTCGGAGCGGAATTTCAGTATCCGTGCGTGTTTTTAGAATGCCTGCAGAAGAATAGCATTGATATTAGATTGTCCAAACTATGGGCATTTTTAACAACCAATATGATTTTCAGATTACCTCATCATTTATCCAGAAGAAAAGATATAAAATCCTTTCCTTTAGAAGTTAGTTTATCATCCAAAACATGAATGGGGTTTCCATTCGTTTGCAGCCTGTATTCACTTGCTTTTTCTTTAACTAATCTATTTGATTCGAGAAAATACATAGCCTCAGAAATGTCATCTTGGGAAACTTGAGTTAATTCGCTCATAATTTGCTTAAATTCACTTACAAGAGTGTAATGAACTCTATAAACAGCATTAGATTGACCTTCATTTGGGTTTTTTATAATATTTCCTTGATTCTCATTATATCTTTTGGGATTTTTTAGAATTTTCAGAAGAAGAAGTTCCAAACTATTCATTTGCTCTAAAATCCTCAAATATTTTTCGGTTTTATCATAGCCACATCCTTTCGCAATAATACTATTGATAAAAACATTTCTAAACAAGATTCTTTTCTCTTCTCTGCGTTCATTTACAATATACCTGGCAGTTTGCTCAAATATATCAAGAAAATCAGGTTGATTGATATATGATCCATTGATTTGCTCTTTAATCTTCTGGACTTCCGTTTCCAAAGCAAGATAAAATTCCTCAAGTCGTTCATGCTTTCGTTTGGCTTGGATTGCTTCTATATCTGACCAAACGGAAGTTAAACTACCTCCAAGGATAGGTATCATTGCCGTGATGCCTTTAATAGCTACTATCCCTTTTTCAATAATATTTTCTTTCTTCATGTCTCTATCTATGCCCGTTTGGGTCTTTTATCTGCCTTTTACAATGTTATTATCTCGAAATCGAAGCCGAATAAGCCCACGAGGGCGAAAAGCGAAATTTCGGCACGAAAATGATTGAAACGAAATTTGGCTCAAAATATACTTCGTAAGCCCCTTCTAAGGCTTCGTTCCACTCAGCCTTAGAATTACTTCGATTCCCATGATACAACGTGACTGATGACAACCCAATATATCTACACATTCGTTTGCGCATACGCACCAGCCAATATTATATTTGTATTTTTCTGTTATTCTTTGTATTTCTACTGCGCTTCCACTATATAATGCCCAATGTACAATCGCACCCAACTATATACTGATTGTTCTGTTCATTCTCTATTGCGTTACACTATTACACATACGCAAAGAGTCTTTGTTATTCGCAGTACAAAATAATACAGAACAAAGGTCAACAATATATAGGGGCTTCCATACAAGGGTTCTCTTATTATGTATATTCCAATATATAGTTTACATTATAGTACATTACTTACTTTTCCTATTTATTAGGGAGAGAGACGGCTGCTTTCCGTCTAAAATGCTTGATAATTCTGAAAAATCAATCTTCTCTTCCTTACTTTTCCTAAACAGGCTTTCTTTTATATCGTTATTGAAAATCATGAAATTGTAATCTTCAGGGTGGAAAAAACGGCTAAATAGACCCCTGAATGTCGGAGGAAAATGACCCCCCGAAGTTGGTTTAGAAACAAGCATAAAGTAGTCCACCGGAACGGGGTCTTTAAGGGAGA
>JAVBRK010000048.1:0-11942 GCA_031548005.1 Bacteroidales bacterium | reverse complement strand
GTTGACCAGGTTCCCGTTGGCGTCGTAAAAGTAGCGCGGGTTGTCGCAGCAGGTGGTCTTGAACTCCATCATGTCCTTGGCTGTCTGCTCCGATCCGAAGTCGTGCACGGCAATCAGCTGGTTTCCTTTCTTCACCTGCATGGAGGGGATATCCATCCAGACGGGCGCCAGGTTGTCCCCCCTTCCCATACGCACGACCTGGTCGACATTCCCGTTCTTGTCCAATTTGACGTTTTCGCTGTAAAAATCCCGGTTGAGGGATCCGTTGTCGGTTTCCCCGTAGGAAGCGTTACGCATCCGTCCGAGCTTGTCGTAATGGAAAGTATAGGTTCTTTTCTCATTTTTCAACGGATCTTTCCACCGGATGGCTGCGATGTTCCCGTTGAAGGGGATATCCCAGTTCAGTACCGGGCTGGAGCTGTAGAACAGCTCCTGGGAAAACTTACTCCCGGTTTTGGCGCTCAGCCACCCCCGGACATTGTACGAGAGGTTGAACGTCTCTTTCCCGCCCCCGATCTTCTGCTGGGATACCTGTCCCAGCTTGTTGTAGACCTGTTCGGAAAGGGTGACCTGGGCCTCATTGCCGATCTTATAGAGTGTTTTCACCAGCCTCCCGGCCAGGTCGTACTGGTAATCGTACACCTCCTTGATGGCATCCCCTTCGGTGGTGATGGTTTTCTCGTCCACCTGCCCCTCGAAGGTATATTTGTAGAATGTGCGGTCGTAGGAAGCGACGCTCTTCAGGTTGGTAGAGACCTCCTGCACCACTAATCCCCGGTAGTCGTACCGCAGGCAGCGGTGAAGCATCTTGAACGGTTGCAGCACGGCCGTGCGGGTTCCGGTGAGCTGTCCTTTGGGAGTGGTGGTGAACTGGGGATCGGATACCCCGGACACAAACCCGGACCAGGAGTAGAAATTAGTCCCCTGTTTGATGAAATTATAATTGTCGTAATAGTTGGTAATCAGCTCTGTCATATTCGAACCTTCCCCGGAAGTGGGATAGGAATTTTGGGTATAAAGATAGAAATAAGTATCGGAAGAGGAGCTGACCGACTCATAAAAGGGATAGGAGGCGCTTTCCACCCGTGCTACCATCTCTGCCCGGCTCCCGCTGTTTTTCAGGATCCCGCTGGTAACCATCCTGCCCAGGGCGTCGTATTTGTAGTAAGTCCACTCCCGGGCGCTTTTGGCGCGTTGCACGCCGTCCTGGGTCAGACGCAGGCGGTCGGCCTTGTCGTAGACCATAAACATCCATTCGATCCCGGGCAGTTTCTTTTCTACACAGCGGTTGCGGGCGTCGTAGCGGTAGAGGTAACAGAAATCCTTCAGGGCATCACAGGAAGCAAAGGCATAACTGCCGGCGTTTGTCGTCAGGTCGGTGGCCATGGGAGGCAGCACGCAGGTGAGGTTCCCTAAATCGTCGTACACGAAATAAGTATCGTGGTTGGGGGTTTCTCCCGGTTGCACCTCGTAGTCCATCCTGCGTTGCAGGAGCACCCTCCCGATCTTGTCCCTGAACTCGTAGCTGATAGCGTCGTTTTCCCCGGTGACTTTGGTGACATACAGTTCTCCTGCCGGGTAGTTTCCGCTGCGCACCACGGCATCGGTTGCCGCCAGGTACTTCCCGCAGGCCAGATCCCCGGAAGCGGCGTTTGCTAAGTATTCGGTCTTGACCGGGTGTACAGATCCCGGGGTGTTCCAGTCTTTCCCGGGCCCGAAAGCCTGGGTGACGCGGTTCAGCGGGGAGTTTTCGTAAACATTTTCTGAAAACGGCCTGGAATCGTTGTTGTACTGTCCCGATATTCCGGAGGTTATGGTGGAAGGGGTGACAAAAGCCCCGTCATAGGTAGTCTTGTAATAGGGCAGGTAGGCTTTTGATTCCCTTCCGTAGGCATCGTATTCGACCTGGGTAACAACATCCGGAATGGAGGAACTGACCCCTTTCACAATGGTCTGGCAAGGCCTTCCCAGTCCGTCGAAGTATTGGACGACGTCCCGGGATGCGGTTCCCGAAGCATTGGTCATGGTTTTGGACAGGATGTAATTCTGCCCTGTACTCTGGGCCAGGGTTGTGCTTGCAGCCAGCAGGCTTGCCGCCAGGGGAAACAGGAGGTGTTTTATTGTCATAAGGAGAATGGATTACATGTGTTGTTGTTTATCAATTGATAATTGTCAGTTTTTGATAATCTTCTCGGTCAGGGTTTCTTCCCCGCAGATGATGTGCAGCAGGTAGCTGCCTTTGGCTAAGGAGCGCAAATCCAGGGTTTCCTGCCAGATCCCGCTGCGTTGGGCGGCCGGGGTGCGGTACAGGACAGCTCCCTGGATGGAGTAGACGATCATCTGTCCCCGGGTTTCCCCGGTCAGGGCGACTTCGACCTGCAGTTCTCCATTGGTAGGGTTGGGAAAGAGTTTGCAGGCCGGTTGCAGGGAAACGGCTTCCATCGATCCCCCGGCAGGAGCGCTTTTGTTTTTATTCTTATTCCCGGCTTTGTTTTTCTTTCCGGCTTCTGCCAGCGCCTGGTTCCGGGGATCCCGGTCGAGGTAATCCTCCTGTTGCCATTCGGGACGGTAAACGAAGGCTAAGTAATTCTCATCGGAGCGTTTGCCTTGTTTGTCGGTATAGGTTTTCCAGGTTTCGAATACGGGATAGCGGTAGCCTTCGGCATACCAGCGGATCACTTCGGTATAGATTTTATCCTTATTCTTTTTCAAGGCTATTTTGACACTGTCTTCAGTGGATTTTTCCTTCTTGATATTCTTGTAGACGAGGGGTTGCCGGTCGTCGAGTTGGGTTTTCAGGCTTGTGACCCGTAAAACGTTCTGCAGGGAGTCGCCCCCGGGCAGGATCATCGTCCCGTAAGCGTCTGCTTCGACTTCGAGAAGTCCCATCACAGTGACATCAGTTTGTTCGTAGAACAGTCCGTTGCCGCAGAAATAGGAGGAAAACTTGTCCTTGAAAGCCAAAGGATAGCGCAGCCAGACTTCCGGCAGGGAGTTTTCGATCCGGATGCCGGGGTTTTCATATCCCCAGACTAACAGGGAATCCCCGGAAGGGTTGTAACGGAACAGGTGCTCCTGTTCGCTGCCGGTGACCTGGTTCCGGTATTCGTCCAGCCAGTAGGATACCAGCCGGTGGCTTTCCCGGGTCTGGACGGCTAAGGAAGCGACGTTGATGTTTTTCCAGTCGATCTGCCCGAGGGGCTGCGGAAGGACTAATTGCTCCCGCTCCACGGGTGTCAGCTGGCTGAAATCCCACAGGACGTCCTTGCCGGAGCGGCCGGGATCTTTGAAAGCGACCTGCTGCTTGGACAGGACATCGCCCCCACGCGGATGATTCAACTCCTTAAGCAGAATGTACTGGGGAAAAATAAACTGGGGAAAGAATATCCCAATGATAAATAAGAAAGCATGTGTTTTTTTCATGGATTAAATAGTTTGTGCTGATAACCTCGATGGATTGATTCTTGTGGCGCTTATGTGCTTCTTAAAATATTGATTGATCTGCAAATCAATTAATAAGAATGAAATTCTGTTTTTAATATCTCTTTTAAATGTTCATATAAACAGGTTTATTGTAATAATTATACAAATATAAAACAACTATTTTAAATAAAAAAGAATCGAATGGTGTTTTTCTAAAATTATTTTTATTCTATTCAGAATGAGGATAATAAAATTACCGGTACAATTAAAAAAAGTATGAAAAGTAGTTTATGTGGTTATTTTCAGATATCGGATTAATATTGCTTATGTAAGCTGTTTCTTAGTGCTTTCAGCCTGTTTGCTGCTTCCTGGTTGTCGATTTTAATGTATCGCATAAAGGCAGAAGGACTTTTGTGACCTGATATTTTCATCAACTCTTCGGCAGGAAATCCCGAAAGATACATATTCGTACAAAACGAGCGCCTGCAGGTATGGGAAGAGATCAGCTCCCATTTTTTATAAACATCACTTACTCTGTTGTTTCCTTTCTTCCGGACGATTTCAACTTTCTGATTGAGTTTTGTTTTTTCTCCCAATTCCTTAATTCGCTCGTTGAATCTATAGTTTGGAATTTTAGGTAAATCGTAGTCGTATTTTTTCAATATATCAGGAACATAATCGATCATGGGGATTACAACGGCTTTGTGTACCTTTCGTTGTTTAATATGTATATTCCCTTCCAGCAGGTCGATATGCTCGGAATTTAAGGTCGACAGATCGCTGTAGCGCAATCCGGTATAGCATCCGACTATAAACACGTCCCGGATTTCGTCTAATTCTTTGTTGTTGGATAAGTCGAGCCTGTAAATTTCGGCAAGCTCTTTTTCATTCAGATAAATGGATTCCGTTTCTTCTTCAACGACCCTGAAGCTTTTCAAATCGATAACAGGAATATTCTCTTTGGCAACCTGATAATTGACAAAACCTTTCAGCAGGCGCACGATTTTTCCTGCCGAGTTGGTGACTAATCCGATTGTTCCGTTTGGCTTTATGGCTTTATAATACAGATAATCCATAAATTCATTGTAGAATCTCAGGTTGAGATTACGGAAGGTGACAGGTTGGGATGAATATTTCTTGAAGTTGATCAGATGTTTACGCAGGGATTTGTAATCTTTTATCTGACTGGGAGAAACTAAGGATGTTTTTTCTATGATATATTTCTCCAGCAAGGTGAATAGATCGGTGCGGGTCTGTTTTTGTTCATATTCCCGCTTTGCAGCTAATTCTTTCAAAACAAAATCAACGGTAGGCTCTATGTCGTTCTCGTAGGCATAGTACAGAATATTGGATAACCGGAGGTTTATTTTGTTCAGAGTAATTTGTATTTCATCGTAATCGGGGCATGCTCTTTTGACGTTTTTTTCGACATCGTTCCAATACTCGAGTTTAATGGAGAACCCTGTCGCAATCAGGGTGCGTTTAAACCTGTTGTAATTGTACCGGACATAAACAGGGGTACATCCCGATTTGGGTTTGTAGTTTTTCTTAATATACGGATAAAAACTCGCCATGTCTGAAAAATTGTGTTGCAAATGTATTGCAATTGTGTTGCAAATGTATGGAAATTATTCGGGAATAGAAAACTTAAATTTTGCAAGGATCTAATATTCAGTAATTATTGAAAATTATTCAAAAGTAAGAGAGAATATGGAGTCCTGTCCATACTTTTATTAATCTCACATTGTAATATTCTGAATATCAAAGCTTCTGCATATTTCTTACGACATTAAATTACTGCTTTTTTTGGTTATATAATAACCTGTTACTACAATTCCTAAATACTATCTTCTTTTATCACCTTCATTCAAGCAGTATAAATCTCTATTATCGTCTGTTTTTTTACAAGTTAATAAAATTTACTTTAATCCTTTTTTTAGGTCTTTTTTTATTTTAAGAATTAACATAATTTGTTAATTTACAATATGTTGAATGTATTTCTTATTGGATAAATTGATTGATAAAAAAAGGCTGCTTCACGATTACCGTGAAACAGCCCTTTCCGTTCATTCAAAAGTTAATAAAAAACGATTAATAACCGTTAGTTTTTAATTTAGCATTGGCATTCAGAGCCCTGTTTGGGATCGGGAATACCGTCTTGTCTTTAGCATCTTTTGGTTTGGCCCACCATTCGTCTCCGAATCGTTTCCAACGAACGAGGTCTGTCCGGCGGTGGCGTTCACCTAAGAATTCGCGTCCTAATTCAATGATAAATTCGTTGTCGGTAAGAGTTGTAGCTCCGGATTCGTAGCTGATCTTAGCAAAGTCCTCTGCGGTGTAGTTCCGTTTGCGTACGGCATCTAACAGTTTAGCTGCACCTGCTTTATCTCCGCTCCGGTATTTACATTCGGCCAAAGAGTAATAGATTTCGGCCATCCGGATTTCAGGGAACGAGTTAGACATAAACAAGTCGCTAGTTATAGATAGCCAGGGGAATTTTAACAGGCGAATTCCTGTACTTTCTTCTCCTTTGGAAACATCGGAACCTTTTTCGAGCACAACACTGGAAGTGGCAATATGGTAGCCACGTTTCCGGACTTCTTCAAGATATTTATATACCCGGGCTTTGTACGCATCATTTGATTCACTTTCCAACTTCTTCAAAGCTGGATCATCCGAAAATCGACCACACTGATCAACAAAAATCAACGGAAAATCTTTCCATTCTTCTGTTCCGAGGATCATGCTGCTGCTATCAACGCCATATCTATTTTCTTCATTAAACTTATACAATTGGTTCACTAAGAAAAACCCTTCGTAATTACCATCTGTAGAAAGGGTCTTAAACGGTCGTTTTCGAAAATCGGTATTAGGAAACTTTTCATAAGGTCCACCCAGTACATAGGGATAAAGATCTCCTTTCAGGTCGCGGGAAGGAGACATATTGATCCCGTTCCAACCTCCTTTATCAGTATCAAGCGAATAACGTACCTGATAGTGCATCATGGCATCGTACATCCAACCGCCTTCGTAATAATTTTTAATATGCGGGAACTCAAAAATATTTTCAGGAGAGCGATATCCTTTGACTCCTGAACGGAATGGCCCTCTGTAGTCTGTATCCAGTTCGAAATTACCGTACTTTTTATCAATAATATCCTGAGCGATTTTAGAACATTCGGTGTATTTCGGGGTTCCAATCCAGGCCTCGGCATTCAGGTAGAGGCGAACTAGAAGAGCAGCTGCGCCGGCTTGGGTCCACCGGCCACGTTGGGCCGTTTGTTTTAACGCCGGCAACGATTCCAGGATTTCTTTCTCGATGAATGCAAATGTTTCGGCAGGAGGAACTTGTTCCTTGATTTCGTCAGGAAGAGTCACAAGCGGTACTTCCCGGAATAAATCGAGTACAAATAGATAGAACCAGGCGCGTAATGTTCTCAATTCGCCGATATAAGTAGCTTTATCTGCATCAGTCAGGCCGAAGTCCGGAAAATTCAAAGCTTCGAAATCCCGGATGATGGTGTTACATTGTCCGATACCTTGGTATGGACCGATCCATCCACCGTAGACTTGTCCCTGATCAGCATCCCAGTCATGTCCATGTAGGCGGATCCAGTTACCACTGTCATATCCGTGTTTTCCTTTTTGAGCCCACGTAAATTGGTCTGCTGACAGTTCTTGCAGGTACCAGCGGTCGCCGTCCCAACCGCACCAATGTCCGTGTTCGTATGGCCTCAGTAGTGCTCTTTCGATGGAGTTTTTATCACTATAATAGACGTCTGTCGGCAGGACAGAAAACGCTTCTTCATCCAGGTTCGTACAAGACGGTATGATTAATATTAAAAGAACCAGTAGTAATAATGTTCCTATTTTTATTCTGTTCATATGGTATAGTTTTTATAAGTTTGACAAATCCGGATCAGAATGTAGCCTGAACACCGAAAGTAAAGGTACGGGTGATAGGATAAGCATCCAATTTTCCGATACCCGGTTCCAATCCGTTTACATCGACGTTAGCCGGATCCAATCCGGTGTAGTTGGTCCAGGTGAAGACGTTACGAACAGTTCCATACAAACGGAGGTTGTCAATGTATTTCCAGTTGATTTTCGGGCTCCATCCCAGCGTCAGGTTTTCCAAGCGGAAATAGTTTCCGCTTTCGAGGAAGTAGTCGCACATTACTTTACCTGATTTGATGTCTCCGTTGCGGGTATAAGCATCCCGAAGCAGGTTAATATCAGGCTCTCCCTGCAAACCGTAGTACATTTGATACAGATTGAGGATGTCGTAATTCATGCGGCTTGTAAAGAACATGGATAGATCGAACCGTTTGTAGTTGAACGTATTACCCCAGGACCACTGCCATTTCGGAGCTCCTCCGTTACCGATATAGCTCTTATCAGCATCACCTCCGGCTGTTGCTAAAATGCGTTCACCTCCCGATTGGGCATTCTTCCAGATCATGATGTTACCGGCATCATCGACACCAGCATACTTGTACCCATAGAAACTACCGACTTCGACACCGTCTTCTAAACGTTGTGCCGGACCCGGATTTCCCGGAGAAGGAAGGTCATAGCGGGTCATGTAGCCCCGTTTGAATTCATCGTTGGAGAAATTGTCAAGTACTGATCTTACGTAAGAAGCGACGATATTCGTAGTATAAGTGAAGTTGTTGGTCCTCACCGGAGTCCAGTTAATCATAAATTCCACTCCTTTGGAAGTCGTAGTTCCGACATTGGTCCGGATTTTATCGTGCAGATAAGGAGGAACAGGCACATCATAATCTGAAATAACATCTTTTCCTTTCCGGATAAAAGCGTCTACGGATCCGGAAAGTTTACTGTTGAACAAGGAGTAATCCAATCCCAGGTTATATGAAATGGTTTTTTCCCAACGCAGGTTATTGTTCGGATTATTTGAGGGACCAAAAACTTGGATCCATTTTCCTCCATCATTCAGATAGTTTCCATAACCATCGTATTTTGCAATCGAGGTGTAATTGGCAAAATCAGAACGCCCGGTTTCTCC
The DNA here is from genome assembly GCA_031548005.1 of Bacteroidales bacterium. Lineage (GTDB taxonomy): Bacteria > Bacteroidota > Bacteroidia > Bacteroidales > Azobacteroidaceae > BNXB01. The sequence goes on along the minus strand of JAVBRK010000048.1, from coordinate 3,490 downwards.
GTATGAGAAACGAACTTTCATGTCGTCGATATTCCGGTTGTCTTCAAATAGCTTGGAAAAACGCCAGGCTGCAGAAGCTGACGGGAAGTATCCCCATTTATTATTTGTTCCGAACTTGGAATTTCCTTCGTACCGTAGGGTGGCGCTCAACAGGTAGGTATCGTCGAACGCATAATTGGCACGGCCGAAGAATGCAATGACTTTCGATTTATTTTTTTCAGACCACATTCCGTTCCGACCTTTTTCTTTCATCCATGATCCCTTATCCATGTTCCAGGGGCCATAAGCATCGTTGGGAAAATTACCATTTTCATTTCCGAATTTTTCCCAGTTAAATTCCTGATAGGAATATCCGGCCAGGGCGGTGATATTGTGCTTGTCAATAATTTTTTTGTAATTTCCGGTCCATTCGAAAGTCCAGTCGGTCCATTTCTCATATTCCTGTTTTGCCCAGCCTATCCTATTCTCATCATCTACTGAACCCTGACTTTTGGAAGTTTGGAATTCAGTGTAATGTTTCGAGTGTCCCTGCCGGGCCATTTTGATCTCGCTGTTCAGATCTTTGGTAAAGTTGAGTTTGAAATTCAGGTCCACAATCGAATATTCCTGTAAAGCACCTTTATCTACTTCTTTAAGTCGTTGAACCGGATTATACTCATCGTATCCAAAGAAACGGTAGTAGCCTGATGGGCGACTCGCATCATAAATTGGGGTTGTTGGATTCAATTTAACAGCCATTTTGAAAGCATCATAATCGGTGTATTTCTCATCGGCTACCCGGTAGTTGATATTTCCTCCTAATTCGAGGAATCCATCGAACGCTTTATATTGAAAGTTCCCTTTGATGCCGTATTCTTCCCTGTTGGTAGAAATATCGATTGCATCTTTCAATTTGTAATTGCCGGATACCCGGAATACAGCATTCTCTCCACCTCCGGTCACTGCTATGTGGTGGTTTTGTCCAAAATTGTTGTTATTCAATAATGCCTCATACCAATCAGTTTGGAAGCCATTGTCTTTTCCTCGTTGATGCTCTAAATATTCTTCAGGTGACAGGATATCAGGACGGGTAGCAACCCGATCAAAATCAAGATACCCGTCGTAGGTAATGGATACTTTACCACTCGATCCGAATTTTCCTTTTTTTGTCTCGATCAGGATCACACCATTGGCAGCCCGGGAACCATAAATCGCCGCGGCGCCCCCGTCACGAAGTACGGTGATGGACTCGATATCCTGCTGGGCGATGTTCCGGATGTCTCCGCCGGGCATTCCATCAATGATAATCAGCGGGCCGTTACCTGCTTCGATAGAAGATGCTCCACGCACCTGTACTCCCGAACCTGAGTTCGGATCTCCTGGAGCTGTGGTCGAGATGCTTACCCCGGCAGCTTTACCGTTCATCATTTCCATCGGGCTATTGAACGATCCGGATAGCATATCTTTATTTTTAACAGTCTGGACAGAACTCGTCAGGTCTTTTTGCTTCACGCTACCGTAACCGACCACTACGACTTCCTGGAGTAACTGCACATCTTCCTGCATGGTTATGTGAACAAAAGTCTGGTCGCCAACCGGCATTTCCTGATTGCTGTATCCTAAGTAAGAAAATACAAGGACCGAGCTTTTTCCAGGGACATTGATTGAAAAATTTCCGTTGACATCGGTTGCCGTACCCTGATTCGTTCCTTTTACTTTCACCGATACCCCGGCCAAAGGCTCACCGATATCGTCTACGACATTTCCTTTTACAATCATGGATTGTTGGGTAGTTTTCAGATCCGATCCTTCTTTCGATGTTGTTGCCATGGCAGCGCTAACATTCAAGAAGAAAACCAGCAACATGATACTCCCATTCAATTGGACAATCGCTGATAATTTCCTCAGCTTTTGGTAGTTTGATAAGATTTGTTTCATAAATAAACTTAAAAAGATTAACTAAATTTAAATAGTATAATTTTAGATTTAACTCTTATTTACTTGATAAACAAGAATTTAATAAGCCGATTTAACCTTTGTTCATAGGCAGGATGTTTTAAAATTTGTAATATAAATTTAATACATGCAAAACTATATTGCTTTTTGTGATCAATGGTGTATTTTTGTGCCATATTAGTGTATTTTTTTAACTCTATAGTTTCATCAATGATTTTGAAATTATATTTTTCTGCTGAAAATCAATAATTTATTATTTTTTTGTGTTGTACAACATGATTTTCAGGATAAAAATGTTTGTTTGTCTTTTCGGGTCGCAAATGAAAAATGATATCGAAAAAGTATACTTTTGAACGGTCTTGTTAAAACGATACTTTCATGATGTTTAAAAAAATACAGATTCTGGCTTTCCTGGCGCTTTTTACGACCAGTATATATGCTTATAATCTGAGGCAACTGTCGAATCGTGACGGGTTGTCGAACAGCGCTATACTATCCATGTGTCAGGATGAAAAACGTTTTATGTGGTTCGGTACTACAGATGGACTGAATATGTATGATGGAGGGCGTATTCAAATATACAAGCCGGCTTTGGGCCAGGAAGCCAACAGTATTTCAGGAAATCTGATCGAGGAAGTTTTTGAAGCAGAGGAAGGGGTGTTGTGGGTGAGTACGAACCATGGATTGAATCGCCTGGATAAGTTAACCGGGACCGTTGAATACTTCAACCAGTTCAAAGGAAGGTATTTCTGCGCAAAAACAGCAGGCAATGAAATATTTGCGGTACGGGAAGATCGGATCATTCAATATTATCATAAAGAAAAGAAGCAGTTTGTTGCTGCCGGTAATATTCCGGAACTTGTTTTTAATCAAATTCGTCATTTTTTCATAGATGCTTCCAACCAGATCTGGATTGTACGGAATAACGGCGAGGCATTAATCGCATCGCTAAACTTGACCGAAGAGCTTCCTGAAATAAAAATCACCGGGAAGCAGGCTGATCCCAATGGAGTACTGTATGCTTTCCCTGAAAAAGATTATGTATATTATATAGACCGGGAGCGTCGTTTTTTTGAATTGAATGTCCGGTCCGGAAAGAAAATATTGGTGATGGAGCTTGCGCCGGAAATTGATGCCAATGGCATTGTTTCGTCGATTATCCGGGATGAAGATGATTACCTGATCGCATTTCAGACTAATGGCTTGTTTCGATTGAAAAATTATCCCGACCAGCCTGTCCGTTTCAGGGCGGAGCGGATCGGTATTTACTGTGGGGTTTTTTCGTTGCTGAAAGATGAAAAACAGAATATTATCTGGATCGGTACGGACGGACAAGGCGTATACATTTATTCTAAGGATTCGTTTTCTATGCGGTCTGTAACATTCGACGACCTGCCTTACCGGATACAGAAACCAGTCCGGGCGTTTTTTGTATATAGGGTCAATAATTTGTGGTTTGGTACGAAAGAAGATGGAAAAAATAAATTAGTAGAATTTAAAGAAAAAGGTAACAATAGTTAGAAAAAAGTAGGGGAATTAAAGACATCCAACAAGA
>JAVBRK010000073.1:0-72962 GCA_031548005.1 Bacteroidales bacterium | reverse complement strand
TGACTACCGGTTTGTTGTATTGGTCGCAAAGTTTCCTGACCCCTCTGATACACTCCATCGATACAGGTTGCCCTCCTGCGGTGTTGTTTGTAACCGTAATCAACACGAAAGGGATCTTGTCCTGATGCTCCGACAATACTTTTTCTAATTTTTCCAGACTCATATTTCCTTTGAAAGGCAACTCGGACTGGGTATCCCGGGCTTCATCGATCGTACAGTCGCAGGCAATTGCCCGGCGGAACTCGATATGTCCTTTAGTGGTGTCGAAGTGAGAGTTTCCGGGAATAATATCTCCTTCTTTGATCAACACGGAAAACAGTACATTTTCGGCGGCTCGTCCCTGGTGGGTGGGAAGGAAATAATCAAATCCTAAAATGTCTTTGATGGCATTTTTCATATTATAGTAAGATGTCGAGCCGGCATAACTTTCATCACCAGTCATCATGGCGGCCCATTGCTGGTCGCTCATGGCTCCGGTTCCGGAATCAGTCAGAAGATCGATAAACACTTGTTCCGACTTGAGATTAAATAGGTTGTAGCGGGCTTCTTTGATCCACTGTTCACGCTCTTCCCGCGTACTGCGGCGGATGGTTTCTACCATCTTAATTTTGTACGATTCAGCAAAGGGTATTTCCATATGATTTTTTTTAATGAGTGCAAAGTTAAAAAAAATGTGCATATTTTTTATAAATTATGCAACCTGTATGATGATTATTTTGTTTTTTTCATTTCTGATTTTTTCTTTTACTTTTATTAAGTTATATTTGTAATCTGTAATTAGAACTTGATATTAATGGCCTCTGAATACTGTAATATTTTACTCGAGAAAGTAAAAACGGGTGATATGAAGGCTTTTGAACAATTGTACAAGAGCCTGCATCCCCGTATGTTTGTCTATTCGAGGCGTTTTATTTCTGACCCGGAAACTTCAAAAGATATTTTACAGGAATTGTTTACCGACTTCTGGAATAAAAAAGAAGAAATAAATATTCAAACTTCTGTCAGCGCTTTTCTATTTAAAATGCTTCATAACCGCTGCATTGACTATCTCCGGGCAGAGGTTGTTAAAAATAATTTTTCCTCTTTGTCGTCGCTTCGGTTATCGGAAGTAAAGTACCGTTATTACGATTTCGAGGAGGATCCTTTTCCAACCATTTTTATGTCGGAAATCAGTAAAATTACGGAACAGGTCATTGAAAACTTATCTCCGCAAGCGAGAGAAATTTTCGATATGAGCCGGAATCAAGGCCTGAAAAGCAGTGAAATTGCCGAAAAAATGAATTTATCGGTCAGGACTGTGGAAAAACATATTTATCAGACATTGAAAATCCTGAAAATACAGCTCTCTGATTATCTTACCTCATTACTTTTATAGATCAGGGCTTTATTACGTTTATCTTTTTTTTCTGGATATTCCAGCCTGAAATACAGCACTCTACATTATTTCTTTCCGAAAGGAGTGATTCTTTCTGGTAGCATCTGATAACCCGCTTTTCACCAGGCAGCAAACTTAAGCAATTGTCTGACCAGTAAACCGGATACAAGATTTCTCCCCGGTCGTCTTTTAGTTTTAATTGTATAAAATATGCGATTACAGGAGAAGAATTGGTTACCTCCAGTATTATTTCTGAAACGTCCCCCTGATTATTTTCCACAAAATTGACTTTTAGTTCGGCTTCAGGCAGGTCATTCAGAAACTGATAATCAGCATAAGCTTTTGCCGGAGTATAAACCCAGGTTGTTTTTGCCCAGTCGAATTGGTCCTGGGTAACAGGTAGGCAATAAAAATTGTCTGCATCCAGATTATTCTCCTGATCGAATATTTGCAGTGATAAAAATAGATTTTGCTGTTGAGGTTCTAATTGAAATATTTTTTGGGAGGTGCCTGATTCTGCCGAATAACCGATCTCTTCCTTTTTCAGGAGTTTTGAGGAGGTATCGAATAGTTGGATTACTGCCTTTCCCGTTGTGTTTTCAGGTGTCTCATTAACCACATAAACCGCATGATCTTTATAGTTGTAGATTAGCTGTTGAGGATTATTTGCCTTTCTTGTTCCGTAGTAGCCCGAAGTTGGAATGAGGTAGTAATCATATAATTGCCAATATAGGGAAGGCCATGCCGAGTTGAGCATCCACTGAACGACCCCTGTTGCTTGAGTCATATGGACGCGAAAAGCCTCGAACATCGCCTTTGTGCCATCATAATTGACCAGATTGGCTTTCAGTAGATAATCATCCAGATTTTTTGCTTGTCCGTATTTATTGCTTATCACATTGGTGAGTATGTTTAACGAGTTCATAGCTGTTCCTGAGGTGGTACAGTGAAAACTCCACACATCGTTGAGTGGCCACATTTCACTTTCAGGAATCATTTTCAGGATTGATTCTTTGACCGGAATTTGCGCTCCGATACCGGTTTCCGTATTAAAACCGTATGCTCCTCCATAAACCGTATCGATGTACCAGTACGCCGGTCCTACATATTCATAGGGCCCAGTCATTTTTGTGCCGGTATTTCCGGAAACTTCACTTACATGCCGTTTAGCCGAAGCAATGTAAGGGCGGTTGTCTGTCCGGCTCAGGATTTCCAGGTATTTCTTTTCCAGTTCGGGATGCGGGAGCATATCGCTTCCGGCAAACCAGGCGATGATAGACGGATGATTACGTAACCATAACACTTGGTCTTCGAACGACCGGGCGATCAGTTGCCTGTCTTTTTCTGAAGTGATACAGCCATATTTTTCATCACAAGGTTTCCCGAAATAAGCTTCCCATTCCCATTGGCAGCTCCATCCTACAAAAGCCATCAATCCGTAACGGTCGCATAATTCATACAGATTCCGGCTGGTTCCCCAGACATTTTCGAAGCGAATCAGGTTGAGATACATATCTCTTGCATATTGTATCTGGATTTCGTTGGTTTCGGGTGTATCTCTCAGGAACATATCGTCTGTCCATCCGGCTCCTTTAATCAATACTTTTTTACCGTTGAGTATGAATCCGCGGTCGCCTTTTTCCGTAAAGTAAGTTTCGATCTCCCGGATTCCAAAAGTAACCTGCTGCCGATCAGATACGGTATTTTCCTGTATGAATTGTAAATTTAATTCGTATAGTTCCGGTTTTCCCAGAGTGGAGCACCACCAGAGGCGGGGACTTTTGATGTGTAGCATCTCTATGTCTTTGGAAGTCAGGGTAATTTGTTTTTTCTCGTTTGGGTTCAGGGTTACAGGGATGAAGAATTCACCGGTTTCGATTTTTCCGGTCAGTATGCCTGATACCGGCTGTTCCGACAGGTTTTTCAGCTCGGTCTGAACTGTTAACCAGGCTTCTCCCCCTGTTTTTGTCTCTACTTTTGATTTTACAACTGTATTAACCATACTCACGTTTCCGGTTATATTCACCTTTACTTCGCGGAAGATTCCCATATTTTCGTCGCAGGGACGGGGATTCCAGTCGACAAAGCCGATATTGGGATCACCCGGTTGTGCCCGGAACACTTCGACCGCTAACACATTATTTTTTTGGATGTAAGGCGTAATATCGAATGAAAAACGGCGAAAAGGTCCGAAAACCGAATCGCGGGAGGCAATTTGATGCCCGTTCAACCAGATATTGGCATAGTATGAAATTCCATCGAAACTGAGGGATACGTGCCGGCCATTTTCCGGTACAGGCAGTTGAAATTCAGTTCTGTACCACCAGGATACATCAAAAAGTTTCTTATCAACCTTTTCGATATTTTTTCCGGATAAAATATCCGGATATAGTCCGGCTTTGATGAGGGTTCCCATCACAGTAGAGGGTATGGTGGCCCGATACCAGTTTTGGGTGGAAATTCCGGCTGAAGAAATTTTGTCGCCGGTAGTATTTACTGATGAAGAAGACTGTACCTCCCAATTTTCGGAAAGCAGGATCTCTTTCACTAAGTTTTTTTCACTCTGATGTTTACATGCAATAATACTGATGCTTAAAAGTGTAAAAAACAAAAAATACCAGATACTTTTCTTCTTCATATTGATCAAAAATTGTAATATTGTGATGAAAGGAGTATCCGGATTCCCGGATACTCCCGTAAAAATTATGTATTAAAAATTGCCTTTATTGATATCCCAAAACAGACGGGTTGCTCCATTGTCTGCAGCTCCGGGGCCTAATTTCTGAACAGCGTCTGCATACCCTTCGGCGTTATTGGTTTTTTCTCTTGATGAGAATGGTAACCGTCGTATTCCAAATTGGGTATCGATTATTCCATCGCTGTAATTTTCAGTATTGGGAAAAAGAACCGGGTAGCCTGTTCTTCTGTATTCTGCCCAGGAATTCATTCCTTCCGGGAAAGAGGCAATCCATTTCTGGGTAATGATCCGTTCCAGCTTTTGTTCATTGGTTGCTGCATTGTCCCATTGAGGGGCAATTTTCGATACAGCGGCAGCGCTTGCAGCCGGTTGGATCTTATCTACATAAGCCTGGGGTAACAATGTGCGTTCCAGATAATCGCTTAACGGAACTCCGAATTGGTCGAATGAACTCCTGACCCCGTTTTCGTAGTGTGTTTCCGCATCACCTCCTACATCCCAGCCTCTCAGGGCTGCTTCGGCCAACAGGAAATGAGCCTCTGCCGCTGTCATCAACACAGGTTTGGTATCGGACTTGACGTTAATCTGAGAAATGTATCCCACATATTTGGTTGCAAATCCATCTTTCAGGTTAATTCCATTTCTCATTCCTTTTATTTCGTCTGATTTTGATGCTGATTTGGCAAATATTGCTAAGCGGGGATCGTTGTATCCTCCGAGTATCGACTCGACATTGGCGTTGAGGTGAATATTATCCCATACAGTCGAAATTTCGGCCAACGGATTGGTAAATCCTCTGCCGGAAATGGTGAAGTTGCCGGCATTGGCGGATATGATTCCCTGAGGAGCATTTACTGCAGCGAGCGCTTCTGTTTTAGCCAGTTCTGCGTTGTACTTGACCTGACGCATGGCTAAACGCAGATGGAGTGTATTGGCGAATTTTATCCATTTGGTATAGTCGCCTTCGTATGCCATATCGAATCTGGCAAAGGGTTTTGCTCCCGGATTGGCAGTGACAAAATTATTCAATACCTCTACTGCATCCTTCAGATCCTGAATAAAACTCTTGTAGGCGTCCTGGGCCGAATCGTAAGTTCCTCCCGTTTTGGATTCTCCATATTTGGAGTAAATGATCGGTCCGTATTGATCGCATAAACGCGACATGGCCAGGACTTTTAATATTTTATTGACTGCGTCGAAATGCCCGTAGGCGTTGTAATCTTCGTTGCATTTTGACTTGATTGTCAAGGTATTCGGCATCAGGTAGTCGTAGGTATAATCCCAGTTGGCATCATTCCATCCGGCTTTCAGGGCATAATTACGGTTATCGATGAAGCTTTTGTCTTCCCCGAATATCGAATAGGTAGTCATGTACCCGGAAAAAATGTCGGCATTCAGGTTTTGCATCACCTGGAAAGGCCAGTTAACACCCCAACCCCAGTTGTAGTTGCAGTAGATCATTTCTTCTATTGCCGGGAAATAAGCTCCGATATGGTTGAAATCCTGTTTCAATTCTTCGTCGGTGATCCCGATGGGATTGGTATTATAATTCTCAAATTGGTCGGTGCAGGCGGTCATGCTTAACATTCCGGCCAGGATAAATCCGATGTATTTTATTCTATTTTTCATGTCTGTATATTTTATTTAAAAGTTGACTTTCAGATTAAACCCGAAACTGCGATTGGTCGGCATTCCATAAGTATCGACTCCCTGAAGGTTGTTCCCTGTCGACATGGAAGCATCCGGATCGTATGGGGCATTATTCTTAAAGAAGAATAAATTTCTTGCGATCAAAGATAGCTCACATTTCTTAACCGCGTTGCTGCGACCGAGAATGTTTTGAGGAAGAGCATAGCCTACAGACAACTCGCGGAGCCGGATATTCGTAGCGTCATATAGATAATATTCGGTGATTCCGCTTCGCCCGCCGACTGTGGTATAAAAATCCTTGGGATTGAATTGCTTGTTATCGAAAGAAACGAATCCTGCATCTCGGGCATCCCCGGTCGTTTTGCTGACTCCGCTTGCATCGAGATCTGCCTGGGTAATAGACATAACGTCTCCTCCAAAACGGCAGTCGATCAGGAAGTAAAGGGAAAAATCCTTGTATGTAAATGAGTTACCCCATCCCAGATTCCATTTGGAGGCTGTATTTCCTATTTTTGTAAGGTCGGCCTCTTCGTCATTGATCGGAAGTCCGTTAGCGTTATATTCAATATTCCCATTGGCATCCCGTTTGAAGGCCCGGCCATAAATATCTCCGAAAGATCCTCCTTCTTCCAGCCGCATCTGGTAATTGGTATTGGCAGCCTGACCAAACACAAAATAGTCCAGACCATCAGCCAATTCCAGTATCTTGTTCCTGTTCATGGCATAATTGAATGTTGTTTTCCATTTGAAATCGTCATTCATAACCGGATAACCACCTAATACTACCTCGATACCATAATTTTCAATATCCCCGGCATTGACGTAAAACAACGAGTAGCCCGATCCGGCCGGTGCTGGCAGGCTAAATAACTGGTTGGTAGTGTTAGTCTTATAATAGGTAAAATCAAAATCCAAGCGGTTACCCAAAAATTTCCATTCGGTTCCGAACTCCAATGACCGGGTCTGTTCTGGTTTCAATTTGTCAAATGGAGCTGTCGTATTCGGAAGAAAGTTCCCTCCGGCTGCAATTCCGTTTACAACCTTGCTGATATATAAAGGAAGGGAATTACCTACTTGCGACCAAGCCCCTCTTACTTTACCCAGGTTGACCCATTCGGGCATGGGGAGCGACTCGTTGATTACCCAGGTTAAGCCCACTGAAGGGTAAAAGAATCCGGTTTTATCACTTTCCGTGAATGCCAGTGTAGAAGACCAATCGTTACGGGCAGTGACGTCGAGGAATAACCAATCCCTGTAACCCAATTGTCCGGCAAAGAATACCGATTGTTCTTGCCTGTGAATATCCTCCTGTAAGATGTATCCTCCATTCAGGTCCATGTTACCAATGATAAATTTGTTAGGGTAGAACAAGCCAACACCTTTTCCCCTCGAATCCAGGCGTGAACTCCGGATCCGCTGGTCTGTGATGCTTCCTCCGACAGAAGCATTCAATGCAAATACTTCTGCAAATTTGCCTTGATAGGTGAGCAACACATCGCCATAAGTATTTAGGTTATTTGCTTCATAAATAATGTAGCGTCCATTTTCTCCTGCCAAAGAAGGATGTGTACCGGCATACATTTTCTGATCGAACTTGTCGGCAATGAAATCGGCGTTTCCCCGGGCCTGCAAGGTAAATTTGTCGTTCATTTTATAGGATAGAGAGAGGTTCCCTATGGTTCGTGTCCGGGTATCTTCACTTGGAGTCATATTCAGCAACCAGTATGGGTTCTGGTTCATATCGTTGTTTAAATACCAGTTCTGAAGGTACATATTTCTCGATACATCCCATTGTTTATAGTAATCCTTATAATAACTCATGGTATTTCCACTTTCGATACCTCCCCGTGGAAATGTGTACAATCCGACCAATGGATTCAGGTAGTATCCTCCCGGAGTGGTCCGGTTATTCAATTTTTGATGAAGTAGGTTGATGTTGGCATCTACGGTCAGTTTATTGTCGAAGAAGTTCGCAGTTTCCCGGAAGTTGAAATTGTGTTTCAGCATGTTATTGTTAGGAAGTACTGCTTGCCCGTAGGTATTGGCGTATGAGAAATAAGTCTGCATTTTCTCAGAACCCGAGCTGAGGGAAAGCGAGTTGATCGTTGTTACCCCGGTTTTGAAAAAATCATCGGTATAATCAGGATTTTCCCCGGTAATTTTGCTACCCCAACTATCTACGGTGCCGGTATAGGAGTTTTGAAATTCAGGAATCCCGAAAGCAGCCTGTTCCCAGGTTGTGTTTGAATTGAAAGCAATATCCGTACGTCCGGTTTTTCCTTTTTTAGTGGTAATAACTACGACTCCGTTGGCGGCTTGGCTACCATACAATGCGGCAGCGGCAGGTCCTTTCAGGATGTTCATACTTTCGATATCGTCCGGGTTCAAGTTGGAAATGCCATCTCCGCCATCTCGGTTAGAAGCGTCGTTGGTTCCTCCTACCGTTGTCGTAGTCTGATCCTGGAGGTTATTATTGATGGGTACCCCGTCGATCACATAAAGAGGTTGGTTGTTCCCTGAAGCAGAGCGGTTCCCGCGGATAACAACTTTAGATGATCCTCCCAGCCCGGAAGAGCTTTTATTGATCTGAACTCCGGCTGTTTTTCCGGCCAGTGCGTTGATCATATTGGGATCTTTTGCCCGGGTCAACTCTTCTCCACCTACAATCTGAGTAGAGTAGGTCAGCGATTTTTCTTTCTTCTTGATTCCGAGAGCGGTAACGACTACTTCCTGAAGTATTCTGGCATTTTCCGACAAGACGATATTCAGGGAAGTTTTTCCGTCTAACCTGATATCTTTCGGATCATAGCCGATATAGCTTACTGTCAGGATTGCATTCGGATCAACCGATAGAGTGAAATTACCATCGATATCGGCAATCGTTCCATTGTTTGTCCCTTTTTCAACGATACTGGCTCCTGTCAGACCTTCTCCTGCGGGGTCGGTGACTTTACCACTTACTTTAATTTTGCTTCCTGTAGAAGAAGTTCCTCCCTGTTGCTTAGACAAGACAATGTGGTTGTCTGTAACTTTAAAAGCAATATTTTGCCCTGCAAAAGCCTGCTTTACAACCTCTTCAATACTTCCGTTCCGTACATTTACACTGACTTTTTTCTCCAAAGCCACGTCGTTGTTGTTGTAAACAACCTTATAGCCTGTTTGGGATTGAATGGCGTTAAGCACGTCTTCGACCGTTGCATCCGGCAAATTGATTGTTACATTTGATTGAGAATAGGCCATGGAACAGATGGATAAACTCATCGCAATCAAGCTGAATCGTAAAAAAGAAGGCAAAGTTAACCCTCCGGAAGAGCTTTTTGCCCTTCGCGCTTTTTCTGGTTTCATGTTCATAGATTTAAATTATTAACTGTTCATTTAGGTTCTTTAATTGGAAATTGTATTGCATTTGGAAAAGATCCTGACGTTCGATCCTGTAATTGAATAATCTAATTTTTGTGTCATTTTCAGGATATTCAGGATATCGACCAAGTTCTCGGCTTTCTCAAATTCACAGGTAAATTCTTCCTGTGAGAGTTTTGGATCATCAATTGTAATTTGTATGTTAAAACTGCGCTCGAGGCTTCGCACAATACTTCGTAGCTTTTGCTTCTTGAAATAGTAAATTCCTTCTTTCCATTTAATATCGTCTTTGCTGGTAACCAGGTCGACAGTCAGATCCGTATTATTTCCGTAAATTAATTGTTCGCCCGGCTTCAGAAAAATATCTTTTTCGAATTTTTTACCCGGAATACTGGCAGCGACCAGACCTTCATAAAGTGTTGCCTGTACTTCCTCCTCCTCTTCAAATGCTCTCAGATTGAATTTTGTGCCTAAAACTTTGATTTTTAGCAATGATGTAGAAACTACAAACGGATGGTGTTCGTCTTTGGTGACTTCAAAATACGCTTCTCCTGATAACTTCAGTTGACGTTCGGATGCCGGGTCGGTATTATACGACAGGGAGGAGTTAGCATTGATCCAGACTTTTGTTCCGTCGGGTAAAATCAATTGTGAACGCTCTCCTTTTTTAGTAACCACGGTAACATAGTTCTCCGGAGTCTGCTTTTTCCCGGTCTTAAAAATATCTGTTTGTAAAATTATGAATGAAAGACCCGATGCGATGATGACAACTGCTGCGTATCTGAGAATGGTGCTCAGACGATGAACGATCGTTCCTTTATGATCATTATTTTTTTGTTTGGAAAAAATTTGCTCTTCCAACTTTTTCCACTCGTTGTTGGTGTCGGCCAACTGTTGCATTTCCTGCATTTGATTAGCCCAATACAATTCTTCCAGACTAAACAGAAAGTCCTGGTTGGACGGATCGCTTTTAAGCCAGTCGGTCATCAACGCACTTTCCTCTTCTGAGAGTCGGTGTCTCAGATATTTAATAATCAGTTGATTTTCAATATGAATGTTCATCATAATTGCTTTCTTGCTTCAAGGATGTGACATTTGCATTATTCTTTATATTATTATGACGTTAAAAGTCCTGTGAACTACTCCTTGAAAAATGTATGTTGCATAACATATTCTCTAAAACATGCTTACACATCTGAAAAACGCCGGAGTTTATGTCTTTGTGATCGAAAGACGAGTTTCTGTTGAAGGAAATTTGCTGGATAAACGCGATGGGGCCGGATTTTGGGAAACAGACCAGATCGACAAAAAATACTGAAAGATTCCAGGTTACTCTTGATTGAAGTTCCGATGGATTAAGTCCTTTCCCGTAAAAGCATAAACATTCCCGGAAAAATCAACGGCAATGAGGAGATTTCCGGAAATAGCCATAGAAGCAAATACCGGGGCTCCGGTTTGCATTTCCCAAACCGGTTCTCCTGTTCCGGCTTTTATTCCATACAAATAGCCATCGGAAGCTCCGAAATAAACAATTCCATTTGATAGTATGGGGCTACTCTCTATGGATGCAGAAGGAACTGTAACATAAGGAGGAGTATATACCAATGACAGCCTTACGGGTGTATTCCATTTGATGGATAGGTCTTCTTTATTTAAAGCTATAATCCCTTTATCAGCGGTTCCGAATATAATTTCGGAGTCCGTAATCAGTGGGGTGGAGGTCACATTCAGATTAAATTCCGTAAGCTGTTTTTGCGATATTATTTCTCCTGTTTGCGGTTCGATGATAAACAGGCTATTTCGTGAAATGACATAAAATCTGCCATTGTGCAATGTGGTGGAGGCTCCCCGGTCGCTTAATCCGTCCTTTGTTAACTTCCAGAGCATTTCTCCTGTCCGGGAATCGTTTCCGTAGAGAGCTTTCCACTGGGCTCCTGCTGTCAGTATATTATTTCCTAAAGTCAGAGTAGTTGTTGCTGCTTCATGCTTCTTCCATGCTGTATTGACCCAAAGTGGCCGGCCATCTTCAGCGTGATAAGCCCCCAAACCGGTTCCTGTTCCGGCATAAACAATTCCATTTCCGGCAATCAGCCCTTCTTCCAGATAAGGGGGTGAAGCCGGATCCAGTTGCTTTTCCCATTTCAGCTTTCCGGAAACAGCATCGATGGCATACAGCCAACTGTTGGCATCCTGGGCAAAGACCGTTTGGTTATCATAGGCAATGGAATTTTTAATGGAATTGCGGGTGGGGTATTTCCAGATTATTTTACCCGTTTGATCATCCAATGCAAATACTCCCTGATTTTTAGAGGAGTTATCGTCGATAGAAGCAACGAAGACCCGGTGTTCGGCTATTAATGGGGAAGTCATAAAAATATTACCCCCGACATTCTTTACCCAGGCTAATTGTAATGGTAAATCCAATGAACCGGATGAATCTCCGGTATGGGCCGGATTTTTTAACAGATTAGTCCAAGCTTCTCCTGTTTCAATTTTTGTTTTCAAAGATGGATTGTACCGGAATCGGCTCTGGGCAATGGAGATATGACCATCGTTAAATTCGGCGGTTACCTGTATCTCCATGGTCGTAGTTTCCGATGGCAGGCTTGCAGGATGGGCTTCCGCATACCAGTTCCAGTCGCTTTTTCGTGTCATATTTTGGGGAGTACCAAAATGATCCTTTTCTTTCAAAGAATAAGTTACCTGCTTGATTTCACAACCTGAATCGTATGTATTTACAGACAAGGGGATGCTCTGGCCGGGGAGTAATGCCGCTGTTTGTCCATCGATAGGCGAGGCTATAACCGTTTGGTGATCAACAAAACAATAATGCAGACTTATCTTTTCAATCGTATCTTTTTGCATCCGGATAACGCGGAATGCAGAGGGCGAGTGATCGATCCCTCCTTTATCGAGAGGAGCAGTACAGGTAGTATAAATTCCGTTTTGATTTCGGACATAATTGATGTGCCAATGTCCGTAAATCCAGGCTTTTAAATTATATTGCCTCAGATCGACCTGTTCGGTATCGCTGATACCGAAGTGAAAATGATCGGATGTTGTTAAAATGTCATGATTGAAAATGACCAGTTGTTTTCCGGGAGGCATCATTGCCAGGTCATTTTTCAGCCATTGGTAAATTTCTTTCTTTGTATAGCTTGGACTATGATCGCCTCCTGCCATGGGGGTAACGACATAATGTACGTTACCAACATCAAAAGAGTACCAACAAGGACCATAAATAGATTCGAAAAGCTGTTCTCCATACTCTCCTTTTACCAGATCATGATTTCCGATGCAGTAATAAACCGGACAGTTCATGGTTTGGGAATTGACCACTTGTATATGATTTTTTAGTCCGCTTTCATAACAAATATCCCCGGTGTGGATGAGGAATGCTGCATTTTCACTGTGAATATAATTCTTCAGGTAGCCGACCCAATTACTGGCGACTCCCCGTGTATGGATTTCTGTATCGGTTATTTGCAGAAATGAATGGTCGGATTGTTTTGTTCGTTGGCTGGGGATTAAGACAAAATCATATGACTTGATGGAGTTGTTTACCGGAATGTAGTGTTTATCGATTTCGTAACCGGCAGGAGTGGTAATGGTTATAAACCGTGTTTTTTCATATCCGGGCAGGGTAAATCGTCCATCTTTTCCGGTTTTGACGGTGTTCTGGCCGTCGGTGACGACTATACTGGATAATGGAGTATCTCCTTTATCAAAAGAACCGGAAGAATTGTGGTCGGTGAACACACGTCCGGAATAAGTACTAAAAGAAAATTGAACTGGTAGAAGCAGGCATATGAAAATAAAAAACAGTTGTTTCATGGTATTATGGTAAAAGATTAAAAGATGAAACAAAGGTAAAAATATATCTTTATTGTGTACGGATTCTGTTCAAAATATAATGTATAATTTATTTGATTATAAAAATAAAAAATCCTGTAAATCAAAGAATTACAGGATTTTAATTTGATTTTCATGATTGCTTTGTGGAGCTGGAGGGACTCGAACCCTCGTCCAAACGAGGAACTAATCTGCTTTCTACATGCTTATCTTCGCCTTCATTTTCGACCTGTCGCAAGACCGAAGCCACCAACGACAGGCTTATCCTCTAATTTTCGCCTGAAGCCCGGGGCTTACTTCAAACTATCTTCGATATTGCTGTGCCACCGGTTCGGATTGCTTCGAAGCCAGAGCTTCCGGGTGGCATCTCGTCCAAACACCTGGTGTAAGGATGAAGCTTGAAATCTACTATTATTCGATTAAGCAGCGAGAGCGTAATTATTTTCGCCAGTTAAATGTTCATCACCCGAGATTATAGTGCCGGACAACGACGCACTGCATGCTTACAAACCACTTCTACCCGCTGTCAAAACCAGTCAGCCCCATGATTTGCCCTGCAAAGGTACGGCTTTTTTATTAAAAACAAAGAGGGTGAATTGGAATTCACCCCCGAAAACACAGAAATACTTAAAATTACAGGAAACTTAATTAATAGTGGTAGTGGAATTTACTCTCATTTTTTACTTGTCCACGAATAGTCCCCGAAGAATGTAGTACAGAATGTGCATTAATGTATGTACTGTCTTTTAGTAATGTATTGATTGTTTCATTACTGAGTGTTGTAATCTTTTTAACTCCGAAATCCGATTCATTATCACATAATGGAACCAGAACTGCTCCGTTTTGTCCGGATGCTCCCGTATGGATGTGAGCAGCCGTCCAGGAGTCGCCGGATTCCAGTCCGGAAACCATTACTTTTGAATAAAGCTGTTTGTTGCTTGCTAATCGAACGGAGGCCATTCCTGTAGCCGATGTCGAGACCGGAGGAACTTCACTGGCTCCATCCAGGGTTATGTCAGATGCCAGCAGGATATCGGAATTTACCTGTCCGCGCAGCAAACCTCCCGGTACTTGTTGAGAATGGATATTAAAATAAAGTTCCACCTGGCTGTTTAACAAGCTGTCGATAAAAGACTCCCGGGGCATCAGTGTTCCGGAGGCTGAATTTCCGGAGAATACAGGATTGAAATCCAGAACCACTGGTCCGTTTGTCAGGGGGTCTCCGGCATGAATATGCGCCATGGTCAGTACATCTCCTGATTTCAGGTTGTTGACCTGAAAAGAATAGACTAAAGAGTTGTCGTTATATAAAGTCATTTGTAAGGTTCCGGTTTCATCTCGTCCATCTACTCCCGGATTTTCAAGTTTCGAGTTCAGGTCGATGACCCATATAACCTGAGCTGATTTATTGTCGTCGTCATCACAAGATGATAGGCCTGCTCCGATAAGTAAATTTATAGTGAGCATCCAAAAAATAGGGGTGTATTTCAGAAGTTTCATAAAATAGGAGTTTTGTTATTTATAATCATATCATTATCCCTCTTTGAATAAAAGAACAGATAGGTATGAATAAAAGTTTTATTCCGAAGCTTTAATTGTTCTGAATAATTATTAAAAAGGCGAGGTACTCTAAAGCCGGCTTACAAAGACTTGGCTTGATAAAAAAAGAAAGCATCCTTTTGGGGACGCTTTCTTTCGATTTAGTTGAACTCCCTATCACATTATCTAACAAATTCATTGATGATTTTAAGAAGATAATTGATTTTTTGAACTATCCGGGGGTAAATTTTTTATGAACAGATAATTTGAATACTATTTCTTTAGAGTAAGAAGTTGCATCATTGTAACATTACCTTTTTCAGTTAATCTCCAACATGAAATTGTGTTACCTTTTTCAGTCTTTTCTGTATATATTTCAATTAAACCTAAAGCAGCGAATTGAATTTTTACAATATTCACATAACTAATATCCATTCGTGGTGTATAGAAGTCTTTCTTTTCCAGTTTGATGTTTTTTGTTGCCATGCTAAAAAGAGCATTCATTAAATGGGTTTTGACTTGGGTTTCTTTAACCGAAGGATACATAATTTTAGGTGCTATTATGGCAAAAATCTGTTCTAATGTAATTTCTATTTTCCATTCATACTCCATTCTACCTTGTTTACCATAATTATTATAAATTGCTATATCTTTAATTTCAATGCTTTTATCTAATCCAGCCAAATTTTTAATAAAACCACTATTAAGAAGAATCTTTTCTTTTTCTATTGCTGACTTATAGGCTTCAAGGTCTGCTAATTGTTTACGAAGTTCATTAATTTCCTGTAATGATTCAGCACTGGTTGATAAGTTCGCTCTAACCCAGCCAATTTGGGGATAAGTTTTTATTGTCTGCATCAAACTAATTGCCACTATTCCTGTTAATTCAGCAGCATTAGACCAAAATTTTACAAGTCTACCTTTTTTTGCCTTCTCTTGAAAATCCTGTAATTTTTTTATTAGTTCTGGTTGTGTATCTGTTTTTTCTCTGGGTATTTTACCTATATCCTTGTGAAGAAATGTCATTACTGGAATTTGACGAGAGATAGCATAATCATACTCTTTTTCGGTGTAACTAATACCATCATCACTTATAGAACCATATCTTCCTCCTATAATCAATATATAATAATCACAATCATCAATTATTCTTTTTATGAAATTGAATTGTTCTTCATCTATAGCTGGAAACAATTCCATTCCAGCTGGAATACAATCCATAGACATAATAGCTTGCATAACTGTACTGCGTTCCTCTTTTAAGTCGGAATAAGTTGAACTAATAAATACCTGATACCTTTTAATCATATTTTGTATTTTCAGATAATAACTATTTATTTTACATTTCTATTATAGTTGAACTTCTTCTAATTCAAATTTAGTGTCAGATATTTTCATCTCATAAGTTTTTACCCATGTCCATTTTTTATTTTTCAAAATTTCTTTAATCTTAGTTTTAAATTCCTTTGTAGATTTATCTCCAAAAACCACTCCTATTAACGCATCTGGAGGATATTCTTGAAACTCTTCTGGGTTAGAACCTATTACTATTCTAAACTCGTCTTCATGTGCCCAATCTTTACTTTTGGTTAAACACAAATCATCAAGAGCAACTAATCCTTCATCTGAAATGCTTTTGGGTGCAATTACATCTTGATATTTGACGTCTCCGACCAGACAATCACCTATGAATTTTGATATTAACTTTTCTTTATCAAACATCAAACAAGCTCCTTTGTGATTTTCAGTATAATATCCCCACATAAGCAAATTATTCTTATTATAAGAAAAACAACACATTCTTGTATCATCATATCTTATTTTCAGAACTTTATTTATAGTTTCTGCAATTTTATGTTTGTTATTTGTCCAAATATCGGTAAATACTTTTATTTCCTCCTCGGTTAATTCTCGCCCGAATCTTGAAATATGGATTTTTAACCAATGCTCCAATGTGACACTTTTTTCTATTAACCCAGAATGAAATTCAAAAGGGTCATTAAAGCTTTCTAATGTAGCAAATTTTAAAGTCCTATTACTAATTATTGCTGTTATTCCATCTTGTCCCGCAAATTTATAAAGCATAGTATATAATGATTTTTAATTTCCACAAAGATAAAGATTTAATTTGTTCCATGTAAATTTCATTCATTCCAATTTTTTATTCACAATTCCGAAAAAAACTATACTATTTATTTAGTAAGTGTACTATACTGTACTTGTCCGGTCAGGAATTAAAAAGAAGAT
This sequence comes from Bacteroidales bacterium, assembly GCA_031548005.1. Classification (GTDB taxonomy): domain Bacteria; phylum Bacteroidota; class Bacteroidia; order Bacteroidales; family Azobacteroidaceae; genus BNXB01. The sequence goes on along the minus strand of JAVBRK010000073.1, from coordinate 56,241 downwards.
TAGCTTTTATGCTATTCAAATAATAATATAAAAATAAGTTTTAATATGAGTGAGAAATTATTTAACAAACTTGAAATCTTCGGTGAAGATAATCGAGTAATGGAAGTAAGATGCTTCCTAAGAGGGAAATCCGATGAAGACGGATACAAATACATTGATTTTAATAAAATCATTCCAAGTCCAGATAATGGGGAAAACAGTGGTTGGAATTATGATAATTGGGGTGCAAAGTGGAATGCTTTCTTCCAGAAGAGCCCCAACATAAATACAATTGAATTTGTAACAGCAAACTACGGTGTCCCGGATTTAATAATAATGGTGAGTGAAAAATTCTCCGATGTAATATTTGTTTACCATTTTGACATGCATGACTGTCCAGCAACAGTTACACTTTTTATTAAAAATGGTATTGCAACGGAAATACCACAAGAGTGTTTTCATGGGAACAATCTCAATGATAATAATAACGATTCTGATGATGGTTTGCCATTCTAATCTATATATTTTATAAACTAAAAATATGAACGTATTTGTAATTAAAACGAAGTGTACTATGGTGCACCATGAGAGAACGAATAAAAGTGTTAAACCTTTAAATTTATGTCAGATGAAATAAAAGCAACCATTCAATTAGACAAATTGGAATTATGTTGTCGTTCCACTATTGACGACAACTTCAACGATGCTATAAAGTATTATCCTGATGAGGCTTTTAAAACCTCGCACTCATTCGGTCGGACAACAATCACCCAAACCATAGACAAGAAAAGGCAGTACAAGTTCAGCTATGACGTCTATTATGATAATTTCCATTTTGGTAGAATTGACTTTTGTAGATATGGGCAACCACATAAAGATGACTTGATTTGGTTTTCCATCTACAATCCAACTTTTTATAATGGAATTTTTCAATACCTGCCCAGGATTCTTGATAGCCTCAACCTGACTATTAATAACATTACCCGTATAGAAATCGCTTTGGATAGCTATAACTTCGACCACGAACAAATAATAAGAAGGGGCTATCGGAACAGGGATAATTTTATTAAAATCATGGGTCGGAATGTGAAAGATAGGAACGAAGACATTCTTAATGTATCTTTCAGGAATAGTGGTAGCCCCAATAATCCATTCAAGTACCGAAATGTATATGTCAAAAACAATCGTCTTGTTAAGTATAACAAGACCGAAGAAGATTCTCCCGGCTTTGAGGAAATGAATAAAACAGTAGAGCGCAAAACAACCATACAATTAGTAGCTTATGACAAGCTTGAAGAGATACGGAAACACAGTCCTCATAAAGTCTATATTATTGATTACCACAAGGCTCACAACCCCAAATTCAAACATATATATAGGTTAGAAATCAGGCTTGAATATGAAGAGATACGAAGGTATCAATCTGATAAAATCAAAAAGATGATTGAAGTTTCAGACTTATTGGATAAAGAGTTCTTGTATAATATGTTTGTTGAATACGTTGATAGAATTATTGTCATCCGGGACAACAAGAAACACAAGATTGAATTATTTCCTGTTCCATTTTTAGGTTCTTCGGAGGGTAGATTACCAATCACCCTCCCAGAGGTGGGTTATAAATCTCAATCTATTATTAATAAGGAATTTGATGATAATAAAATTGAAAATGACAATTCAATGATTATGATAGTATTTATAATAAAACAATAACAGTTAATAATAATTTCATTTATGAGAAAGAGAACATTATCAGAACAGACCAAACAGAAAATAAGCAAGGCATTGTCTGGTTGCAACAACCCCAATTATGGCAAACCACTTTCGCCCCAACACAAAAACCGCATTCGGCAAAGTATGCTCCGTTTCTGGTGTCAAATCAAGTAAAATAGTTTTGGTTACACACAAGTTCCCCGACCATTTTTAAGTTGGGGATTACTTGCTGTCTTTTGGTCAAAATACGGTATCTAAAAAGTTGTGCACCGGAAATATAGAATTGTACTATACATTACTTGATTTGAGATAAATCGATGATAAAATCACCAATCCGAACGGTTGGCTGTCTTAAAATAAAAATGTATCAATTTAATCAGTAAAATGACTAATTGATACATTCTTATTTGTAATAGTTTAATCTAAAAAATTATTTTGCGATTCTCTATATGACCTTCTTAATTCCTCATCTTCAAGAATCTTTTCTCTTCGCCTTTCTTCTGTATCTCCTAATAAAAGAAGAAGAATTATTGCAACAATAAAGGAAAAGAATAATGATATAAAAAACCATGTAAAATAACCTCTTCCTCGCTTCCCTGCCATGAATCCCACAAATACCGAAGGTACGGCAATAAACATTCCAATTAGTATAAGAATTAAAAAGCTTCCGACTTGTTCCATAATTGTAATCTGATTCCAAATTCATTCATATTGGTTTTTTCGACCATTTTGTCCGTCATTAAAACCTTCTACAAAACAAGGGGTGGCTTTATATATGTTCCGACCGATTTCGTAATTTGTCTTTTCAACAAATTCTTTTGGGTCGTAATGTTCGCCCATCATTTTTGCCATCTCACCCAGTTTATAACCTCGTTCATAATCCGCATTATCTTTACAGTTTATCCCAGAATTTAGTTCTTGTTTGTCTGTAAAGAAGGGATTAAGGTATTCTTTAACATTATAACCCATAAAAAATAAAATGAACGTTATAGAAATCAATATGAGATTGACTTTCATATTTGCTCTATATTTACTGATTACTAAACGGGCAATAACAACTATTAAGCAAGCAAAAAATATCAGTCGTAAATATGTACCATCGTCCCACATAGAAGGGGCTGCCGCTTGCGCATTTACTATTAAAGGAGTAATTGCCAAGATTGATAGAGTAAGAACTTTTTTCATACTTATGTATTAAATCCGTTTATATTTAGCAGATGTGGTTTGATTCAGAATCGTAAATTGTAGAACCATTTCAGAATCGGTTATTGATACTATCTTCATGGCAAGTGGTACGGGAAATACATCAGCAGTAATCGTAATTGTATTTGCGGTTACCACCCATGTACCACCTGTAGTAGAACGTGTGCAATAGTCATAATCAGAATATGTTCCATCCTGATTGAATGTTATCCACCCCTTAAAATCACAAGGCTCATAATCGGTTGAAGGAGTAGCTTCATACATTTGCCATTTACCAACAACCTTACTTGTGGAATCCTTTTCGTTGTCATCGTCATCACTACAGGCAGCAAAACCCAAACACAAGGTCATAAATAAGACCATTACTACACTAAAGTTTAAATACTTTCTCATTTCAATTAATTGATTTGATGTTCACCAATTCCCCGAGTGAACGGTTTAAAAATAAAGAAGGACACAGGAACTGTTAAACCACCCACCCTGAACGTTCTGGCAAACGCATGCAGTAGTAGCCAACAGCCCTATGTCCCCTATATAGAGAACACAGGACATTTTGAACTACCCTTACTGCATTTAGAAATTCGCCAGAATTTTCAGGATGAAGGATAAAAATGTCTCTTAAATTAATTTACAAAAAATGAACTGCCGGTAACGCTTTACTCTACAATTCACTACAAAAATACGGAATTATTCTGTTATAACAACTATTTTGATTTGCTCTTACTTATCAAGGTCGCTTTTCGTATTCTACATCGTTTGTTTTCGTAGACCGGATTGGTAGCCTCGTCCAAATTTAGGTTGTAAAGACTACTGGATTGGATGCCTATCTGCCATTTTTCAAAAACATCATAAATTGCGGAGATTGACCCGAAATAGTAATCCCTAAGTTCCATATCCTTGTTCAAACCATTATCAAGAAAATGAACATGATAAACGGTAACAGGTCGTTTGTCATTTTTTTCAACCATAACTTAGACTAAATTAATAAAATGAGATTTAACAACAATAACTCATAATCTTCAATTGATTCAAATTAAACTGTAAAGATATGGAAAAAGTGTGATTGAACAGTAAAATCACATATTCTTTAATATTTTTAACTTTAAAATATTTGATATTGCATCGAAAACAACTATTTTTGTATTGTAAATCAATTGGTGGGATGTGGACTTTTATTAGACCCTGAAATTCTGGTAACCTTTTCAATGCAGCTAATAATTTGAAGCATCCCACTTCATTAAAAAACAATCAACATGAAAGTGGTTATTTATACAAGGGTTTCAACGCAGGGACAAGACTATCAAAGACAAATCAATGACTTGACCGCATACGCATCTAAGAATAGTATGTCTGTTGAGGCTATCTTTGCTGAAAAGGTCTCCGGCGCAAAAAAGAACTGTGACAGACATGAATTAATGAACATGATTCAATATGTTCAAAACAATGATATAAGATTGATTTTGGTGAGTTCTTTAGACCGTGTGGGTAGGGATACTCTTCAAGTTCTTCAAACAATAGAAACTCTCAACCAACATAAAATATCTATGTTCATTCAGAACTACAATATCGAAACACTATCACCATCTGGTGATATAAATCCAGTATCGCAATTCTTGATTACGATACTCGCAGAGGTAGCCAGGATGGAACGAAAAACAATACGTGAACGTGTCGCATCCGGCTATGACAATTATCGTGCTATGGGCGGTGTAGTTGGCAGAAAAGTAGGTTACCAAAAGAGTGATGAGGCTATGAAACTACAATACATAGAAGAAATTAAGTTGCTGAAAAAGGGCTATTCACTTCGTAACATACAAAAAATTACCAATACAAGCCTCAATACATTGCAAAAGGTCAAAAAATTAATATGACCCCCTGTGTCCCACTCATACCCCTTCCTGGGAATCCTCTAATGGCGAAATTAAAAGCATAAACTGTACTAAAATGGGGGTATGGTATTTTGTTTGAAAAGAAAGCCTGAAATTTTTTTTAAAAAATATTTCATTGAAAATCTGCAAGTTATGAAAATTTGTTTTGTAATTCATTTGCTTTTTAAAAAGGCGATTTATACATTTGAGTATGTGGAATAATAGATGATACAAATATGAAGAAAAACTAATAGATAAACCATATGTCATTTTAGAAGCAATCCTAAGTCGTTGGATTGTATGATAGTATATAACCTCAATGAAAACGCACATAGTCATTACATCAAGCAAGAGAGGTTTTGTGGGTAATGGAAGCCGTAAGGAGCTTTATCCGGATAAAGTATTAAATTGTTTAATAATGTTCAGTAATGAAGAACTCAAACAATATCAAAATGATTTTGAAAAAATCAACACAAAAATAAATATAAATGAAATAAAGTCAATCCTTGACTACTTTTACTCATTTGGTGTAATTGCCAGTGAGTTTTATAACATAGATAAAATAGATTGTAATAATGGGTAAGAAAAAAACCAAAAAAAGCGTAGTTGAGTACGCAAATTTAAAAGAAAAAGTAGCAGTAATTTGGACGAGGGTCAGCACAAAAGAGCAGGCAGAAAATAATAACAGTTTAGATGTCCAAAAGAAAGAATGTGAATTGTATGCCAAAAGACACAATATCAAAATTGCAAAGTACTATGGCGGTACAAATGAAAGTGCTAAAACCGAAGGGAAGCTATATAGAGAAATGATTACAGAGGTCGCCAAAAGTAATGAAATAAATATTATTTTGGTATATAGTTTTGACCGTTTTTCCAGAGCCGGAGATGAAGGTATTCTTACCAAAAGATATTTGAAATCAAAGGGGATTTATGTTGTTTCAGCGACCCAAATAACCGACCCGGATTCACCAGCAGGAGAGTTTATGGAAAATATCATATTCCTGTTTAATCAATTTGAGAATAACCTAAGAAAAGGCAAATGTGAAGCAGGGATGAAAGAAGTGTTAGAAAATGGTTATTGGTATTCAAGACCTCCTCTTGGCTTTGATAAGGAAAAGAAAGGGAAAGAACATATTGTTAAAGTAAATGCAACAGGGGAGTTGCTAAAACAGGCGTTCTTATGGAAGGCGAATGAAGGGCTTACAGACGTTCAGATTGTTGAACGATTAAAGGCTTTAGGATTAAAAATCTATAAACAAAGATTGAGTGAAATTTTTCATAATCCGTTTTATTGTGGAAAAATTAAACATGCTCTATTGGGTGATAGTATCGTAGATGGAAAGCAAGAGGTTTTAATCCCCGAAGACATTTGGAATAAAGTTAATGGCATTGAGAGTAATATAGGCTACTCTCATGCCATTGAAACGCCTATGTACCCACTTAAACGCCATATTATTTGTGCTGATTGCGGTCGGCTTTTAACAGGATATGAAGTGAAGTCAAAGAAATTGCATTACTATAAATGCAACACTCCCGGATGTAAAAGCAATCATAGGATAGATAAAATTCATGATGCTTATTCCAACCTGTTATCTGATTATACAATTCCAAGTGAACTAACCCCCATCCTAAAAAGGGTGTTAACCAAAGTATTCAAAGAAAGAAATAACAATCAATCTTCTTTGCATAAAGAACTATCCAAACAACTAACGGAATGTGATAATCAAATCAAAAACGTTAATGTAAAATATGGATTGGGAAATATTCCGACCGAAACTTATGATGATACAATATCAACTCTGAAAGACAAAAAGACCACAATCGAATCAGAATTAGAAAAAACGAAGGAAAATTTATCGAACCTTGAAAAGTTCATAGACAAAACCTTGCAAATAGCCTCTAAATTAGGGGATTTGTGGAAAAATGCAAACTTTGATACACAGCAAAAATTGCAGTTTTTACTCTTTCCAAAGGGCACTACATATCATAAGGAAGAAAACTGTTATCGAACCATTGAAGAGAATAGTGTATTTTCTTATTTCCGCAATATATCAGCACTTTACAAGAGTGCTGATACAAAAAAAGAGCCACTTTTCAGCGACTCTTTCAGTTTAGTTGCGGAGACAGGACTCGAACCTATGACCTTTGGGTTATGAGCCCAACGAGCTACCAACTGCTCCACTCCGCGGTATTGGACTGCAAAGGTACGACAATTTTTTATAAAACAAAATTTTTTCAAAGTTTTTTTGTAAACATTGTATCAGTATACTTTTTTATTGTAATTTCGCACAATAGTAGGTTAAATGTGCAATTCAATACAAAATAATGTCGAAAACCCGGGAAAGATTAATTGAAGTGGCCAGGTTGCTTTTCGCCCGGGCGGGAGTTGAAAATACGACCATGAATGATATTGCAGTTGCTTCGAAAAAAGGCCGTCGTACATTATATACTTACTTCAAGAGTAAAAAAGAGATTTACCATGCCGTTATAGAATCCGAATTGGATACGTTATACCGGTCTTTGGAAGCTGTTGCTGCAAAGGATCTGCCTGCTGAGCAGAAGTTGCTTGCATTCGTTTATACCCGTCTGGATGCTGTAAAAGATGTCGTTTCCCGGAACGGAACGCTGCGGGCTAATTTTTTCCGGGATATCTGGAGGGTCGAGAATGTGCGGAAAGATTTCGATATGCGGGAGATTCAATACATGAAAAAAATCTTGGATGACGGAGTGAGTGAGGGCGCGTTTGAAATTGCCGATACAACCCTGACTGCAGAGATTCTGCATTATGCGTTTAAAGGACTGGAAGTGCCTTATATCCGCGGAATTATGACTGGATCGGATGTGAGAAGCGGGAAAATTGTCGGTGTGGTGGAGACTTTATTCAGTGGGATCCGTAAAAGAGAAAACGAAACACAACAATAATCAAACTAAAAAACAAATTATTGACGTATGAAATTATTGGAAGGAAAAGTTGCAGTGGTGACAGGAGCTGCCCGTGGTATCGGCAAATCGATTGCTATTCGTTTTGCTCAGGAAGGTTGTGCAATTGCATTTACTGATTTGAACATCGATGATAATGCAAAAGCGACGGAAGCCGAAATTGCTTCTTATGGCGTAAAAGTGAAAGCATACGCTTCGAATGCTGCGAATTTTGAAGATACACACCAGGTCGTTGATGCCATCGTAAAGGATTTCGGACGGGTCGATGTGTTGGTAAATAATGCCGGAATTACCCGCGACGGACTGATGATGCGCATGACGGAACAACAATGGGACATGGTTATTAACGTGAACCTGAAGTCGGCATTTAATTTTGTCCATGCTTTGACTCCGGTGATGATGAAGCAGAAGTCGGGAAGTATTATCAATATGAGCTCTGTAGTCGGAATTTCCGGAAATGCGGGCCAGGCTAATTATTCTGCATCCAAAGCCGGGATGATCGGATTGGCCAAATCGATTGCAAAAGAAGTCGGTTCACGGGGTATCCGGGCTAATGCTATCGCTCCAGGATTCATTATCACGGAAATGACCGCTCAGTTGTCTGAAGACGTACGTAAGCAGTGGGCGGATCAGATTCCTCTGAAACGTGGCGGTACACCTGAAGATGTGGCCAATGTCGCTTTATTTCTGGCATCCGACCTGTCTTCTTATGTAAGTGGTCAGGTGATCCCTGTTTGCGGTGGAATGAATATGTAATGGACGTTATTTACGAAGATAACCATATTATTGCAGTCAACAAAACCTGCTCTGAGATTGTTCAGGGAGACAAAACCGGCGATGAACCGCTTTCTGAAATTGTTAAGCAATGGCTGAAAGAAAAGTATAATAAACCGGGAAATGTATTTGTTGGAGTGACTCATCGATTGGACCGACCCGTTTCCGGGTTGGTTCTTTTTGCAAAAACGAGTAAGGCCCTGAGCCGGTTGAATGAAATGTTCCGGTTGGGTGAAATGAAGAAGACCTATTGGGCTATTGTAAAGAAGCAACCTCCTTCGGATCACGGAGAATTGGTGCATTACTTAGTTCGTAACGAGAAGCAAAATAAGTCGTATGCATACGACTCTGAAAAAAATGGTTCTAAAAAGGCTGTGCTGGCTTACCGGGTTATCGGTCGGTCGGATCATTATTTCCTGCTTGAGATTGATTTGAAAACCGGCAGGCACCATCAGATCCGGTGTCAGTTGGCAAGCATGGGATGCCCCATCCGCGGGGATCTGAAATACGGATATCCACGTTCGAATAACGATGGTGGAATTAGTTTGCATGCCCGGAAAGTAGAATTTATCCACCCTGTATCGAAAGAAAATATCAAACTGATTGCTCCGGTTCCGGAAGATAAATTGTGGAAAAGCTTTGAAATAGCAGTCGAGCAGGCGGATTAGGCTATTAATCTGTTTTTTTAGATAAGTACTATAAAAATAAAATAAATGGAGGAAGTCGTTTTTTCAAAATATACAGTCGATTTTGCCCGGGTGGCATTGGAATACTGCGTTTTTGTTGAGAAATCGAAAGCACAGGATAAGGAAAGTTTTCTCGATGGCATGGCGCGTATATTGCCGTTACTATACCTGAAAGCTTTGATTGTTCCTGAGATAGAGGAGCAGTACGATTCCAGTCTCGAGGTCAAAGTTACGGAGAGTATGTACTCTGACTTACAAAACCAAATTGAGACTTTGTTAGGAGAAGATGATCTGTATTTAGAAACATTTCATCCGGATATTAAATTGAGTGATTCGCCCGTTGCTGTGAAGATTTCGGAAGATCTGGCCGACATTTATCAGGATTTGGGAAATTTTATTTCAGTTTTTAAAAATGGGAATAAAGAAACGATGAACGATTCGCTGATTGTTTGCATCCGGAGTTTTAAGGAATATTGGGGACAGCGATTGGTCAATGCTTTACGTGCAATACATCACATCAAGTTCCAAGAAAAAGAAGAATTGTGGGAAGATCAATAACAAAAGAAGAAATAGCAACGCTTGAGGTTGAAGAGTTTCCGGGAAATATCATTGTTGTCGATACAATTGAAAAGGCGGAAGAGGCTGTAAAATATCTGTCCGGGTTTTCTATCCTTGGTTTTGATACCGAAACCCGTCCTGCGTATAAGAAAGGGAATCTATTTGGGGTTGCTCTTGTTCAGCTCGCGTTACCGGATACCTGTTATCTTTTCAGGTTGAATATTATCGGCTTCCCTTCCTGCCTGTTGGGATTGCTGTCGGATCCGGATATCCTGAAAATCGGATTATCATTGCGGGATGATTTCTTATCGATGTCGAGAAAAGTAAAATTTATACCGAAAGGATTTATCGATTTACAAATGATTGTTCCGAAGCATGAAATTACGGATCTGAGCCTTCAAAAAGTGTACGCATTACTTTTTTCAAAAAAAATATCCAAGAGTCAGCGGCTTTCCAATTGGGAAACGGATGTACTGACCGGGCCTCAGCAGAAATATGCGGCTCTGGATGCCTGGGCCTGTTTGAAGATATATGAAGTGTTAGAAAATGAATTATGCAATACAAAAAAATAATATTAAGTCCCCGGAAAGAAGAATCCGTTCAACGGTTTCACCCCTGGATTTTTTCGGGCGCCATTAATCGGGCTGAGGGAGATCCTGAAGAAGGAGACCTGGTTAAAGTGTTTGATTCCAAAGGGAATTTTTTAGCTGTGGGGCACTGTCAGGTAGGATCGATTGCTATCAGAATCCTCAGTTTTCAAGAAGAGGAAATCGATGGGGTATTCTGGGAGAAGCGATTCCGGCAGGCTTATGTTATCCGTGAACAACTGGGGCTTGAAAATGATCGGAACAATACTTTCCGCTTAGTTCATGGGGAAGGAGACGGCATGCCTGGTTTGATAGTGGATGTATACGCCGGTACTGCAGTGATGCAGGCCCATTCTCCGGGAATGCACATGGCACGGCAGCAGTTGTCGGATGCCCTGAGAGAGGTGATGGGATCTAGAATACAACATATCTATTATAAATCGGAAGCGACGCTGCCATACAAGGCGGATCTGGGCGCTGAAAACGGGTATTTGTGGGGAGGTGAAAACGTTCCGGACATTGCCCTTGAAAACGGGATCAGGTTTCGGGTCGATTGGGTGAAAGGGCAGAAAACCGGCTTTTTTGTCGATCAGCGCGATAACCGGGCGCTTCTTGAACGGTATTCAAAGGGTAGGAGTGTCCTGAATATGTTTTGCTATACCGGAGGGTTCTCCTGTTTTGCAATGCGTGGAGGAGCAAAAATGGTGCACTCGGTCGATAGCTCATCCAAAGCAGTCATGCTGACCGATGAAAATATCGAACTTAATTTTCCTGGAGATTCCCGTCACCAGTCGTTTGCCGAGGATGCATTCAAATACCTGGAAAAAATGGGAGACCGGTACGATCTGATTGTATTGGATCCGCCGGCATTTGCCAAGCACCGGAATGTTTTGAAAAATGCTTTACAGGGATACCGGAAACTGAATGCAGTTGCCTTTGAGAAAATAGCTCCCGGTGGGATATTGTTTACTTTTTCCTGTTCTCAGGTCGTAACAAAAGAACAATTCCGGCTGGCAGTGTTCAGTGCGGCGGCTCAATCCGGTAGAAATGTCAGAATACTTCATCAATTGACTCAGGCTGCCGATCACCCTATAAATATATATCATCCTGAAGGAGAGTATATTAAGGGTCTTGTGCTCGTCGTTGATTGATTTTTAAATGTTAAATAATGTTAACTATTTGAATTTTTATGCTCAAAAACTATGTTGTATAACATAAAATCCCTTATCTTTGTACTGTGTTTTTCATGGTATTAGATTTAAGGTTAACAATGAAGATTGGTTGTCGTGATGACAACCTTTTCTTTTTTAAAGAAAAACCGGACGACCCCGGAACATCTAAATATGATTACAGAACACTTATCGTTCTCTTTTCCCGTGAGCTTTGAAATGCCAGTTCAATGATTTTTATGACATTCCGTGAATCGATCGGGTTCACATCCGGAAGTTCATTTCCGTAAATCGCTTCCCGTAAGTTGACGAAGAAATCGGTGTAGTTTCCGTTTTCGCTTTCGATGGTCATGGTTGCCGGTAGCCCGTTGATGTAGCCGGATAGCGTTCCCCACATACTTTGGGGCTCTTTTCCCCAGTCTTTTCCAACAGGAATCCGGCCTTCATCCAGGCGCCCTTCCTGAACATCCAGTCCGTATTTCACGAACGATCCGTTAGTGCCGTGGATCAGAAACACGGGGCCCGGAACTTTGACTAACATGCCGGAGTGCAGATAAACTGTCATTTCAGGGTATTGCAGAGAAAGCATGAAATAATCGTCAATCAGGGTATTTTCGCGCTGATACCTGATATTGGCAGTCACCTCCAGGGGCATTCCGAACAATTGCAGCGTCTGGTCGATCAGGTGAGATCCGAGGTCGTACAATACTCCACATGCTTCCCGGGGCTCTTCTTTCCATTTTTTCGGCCGGAGGTGTGGAACATACCGGTCGAAACAGGAAGTGAATTCTACCAACCTTCCCAGAATTCCGGTTTCGAGTAATTTCTTTACTGTTTTGTAATCCGAAGCATAACGACGATTCTGGTATACAGTCAGAATTTTTCCGGACTGCTTTGCCAGTTCGATCAGCTCATCGGCCTGGGCTACTGTTGCTGTAAAAGGCTTGTCGACTATCACGTGCTTTTTTGCCAGGATGGCTTTTTTTGCCAGTTCGTAGTGAGTTTCGTTGGGCGTTAAAACAAAAACGAGATCGATGGAATTGTCATTGATAATATCTTCTGGAGTATTAACTATTGTTGTTTGTGGATATCGCTCCTTAGCCAATTTAATCGAGTCGGGATTGTTCGTACAGATTTTTGCCAGATTGAAACCTGGTACGATGTTCAGAAACGGGGCATGAAAAATACGTCCGGCCATGCCGTAACCGATCAGACCTGTGTTAATAGTTTTTTTCATAAGGCATTATAATAAATTTAGTTCGATTTTTTTCGTCAAATTGATTCGTAAGCGAAGTTACGAAAAATTTTTGTTACATAGAAGTAAATTTATTGATTACTTTTTTCATTTTACTGTATTGTATTTTGTTTATAATCAGGTAATTAACATATTTTAACTATCCCGTGCGGTTAATATTATATTGTTGGACGTATATTTGCACCCCAGTAAATGTGTTTGTTAGACACAATGTAATAAAAATTATTTTGATTCTACTTATTTAATAATTTATGAAAACTTTTAAAAACGTATTTTTTACAGTTATTTTAATCTTGTCTGTAGTTGAGGCTCAGGCTCAAGTCACCATTGGTAGTGATGCAGATCCAACAAGTACATTGGATGTACGTGGGTCTTTTTCTGCAGCAGTTAATCAGTCTTTGATTACGGCAGCATCCATTAACATTTCGGATGATGATTATTTTGTATCTTGGAATGGTACAGGCACTACTTCCCGAACCGGATCGGCTACTTTACCACAACTTAAAGCCGGAGTAAATGCTTTCAAGGGACGGGTGTATCATATCAAGAATACATGCGTTTCAGATACGCTGGTATTGAAAACTTATGGATCGGAGAAAATAGATGAGAAAGGAGGCGCTGCCAATGCGGTAAACTCTCTTAAAATCTTTCCGGGGGAAGCTATTTCTATTATCAATAATGGGAATACGTCGGGAGTTTCCTGGGAAGTGATCGGACATATGAACAGTATCCCCTCCATTGAATTGCCTGGAGCTGTTTCTAAAGTTCTCAGTGCAATGGGTACGAGTATGGTAACTATTGCGGACGGAATAACTGCTGATCTTCCCGGAGTTAGTCAAACCTTTACTCTGGATCAGCCTTGTGTATTACTGATTACTTATTCGGCTCTTCCTTTACCTGATGCTGGTGGTAAGCCTGTTCAGGGTACCATCGACCTGATTATCGACGGAAATAAGGAAATATCTTCTTATTATTCTGCAAATGATGCTCCGGCGAATTTGGTTAAACTGGGTAATTATAGTACCTCGCAAACAGTAATATCGTTAGGAGCCGGGACTCATACGATTAAATTGCAGGCTAAAAGCTGGTACAATGCTACTGTTTTCAACCGGGATCCGTCAGGTTATTCAGGAGCCCTTGCCTCTGATACAGATGCCATGAAAGCCCGGCTTACAATTATTGTATTTAATAAGTAATTTTATTTACATGAGGACTTATTTTGTCATTTAACTTATAATTGCATGGAAGTGAGTTAAGTGATATGTAATTAATAATGAGCTGATTCAGTTGAAAAGCCAAGAGTGATTTTAGGATCTTTCTTGGCTTTTCTTATGAGTTACGTGGAAAAAATCAGGAACCGATAAGATTGAATCTGCTTTCCGGAGATGTGATTCTGGTCTGATTCTACAGGAACTTCAGAAAACTGTATCTTTTCCGGTTTGACAGGTACTGGAGATTTGTATCGTTCAGATAGGCTTCCCGTTCAAAAGAGATATTAAAATAACTTTTTTTTCCGTATTTCAGTAGCTTAACCAACCACTCGATGATGTAAAACACGTAAAACCCGATGAACAGGAGTTCTTTCATTTGTGCTAAATGGATCTGTTCGTGATTGATCACTTCGGGTGTTACAATTCCTTTTCTCCGGACAAAAACAAGTCCGAACAGGTTAATGGCCGTAAACCCTTTTACCGGAATGATATTATTGTAAATGATCTTCATACCGGTGTTCAACCGATCATAGGCATCAACATCCGGTTATTTATATTCCTATTCCAAATGTGAATAAATTGATATGCTCATAGATACAGCTCAGAAATCCGATAGCCAGAATCCCGATTGCACAGATCACAAGGCTGGCTTTATTGTATCCGTCTGTAGAGAAATGTTCTACCGATTGCTCTTCGCTTTCTTTGATAAACATCGCTTTGATAATCAACAGGTAATAATACAGGGAAATTACCGTATTCAACAAGGCAATGAATACGAGCAGGTACAGGCCTTGCTCGGCAGCGGCCATGAAGATGAAATATTTACTGAAAAAACCGGCAAAGATAGGAATGCCTCCCAAAGAGAAAACAGCTAACATCATCACAAAACTCAGTTTTGGATTGCTTTTATACAATCCGTTGAAAGCAGAGATCAGTGTATTGCCTCCGTTTTTATTTTCAATTGCAGAAATAACTCCAAAAGCGGCTAAATTGGAAAATACATAAACCAGAACATAGAAAACCGTGGCGGTCATTCCCTGGGCTGTTCCTGCAATGATTCCCAACAGGATATAACCGGCCTGGGAAATGGAAGAGAATGCAAAAAAGCGCTTGATATCTTTCTGACGTACGGCAAACAGGTTTCCAATGGTAATAGTAACCACGGCCGACCACCAGAGTACCTGGTGCCAGACGGCTTCTATATTACCGAATACTTTATATAATGTAAAGATTAACGCAAAAGCAGCAGCTCCTTTAGATACGACCGACAAATATGCAGTTACCGGGGTAGGGGCTCCTTCGTACACATCGGCAGTCCAGAGATGAAAGGGTACCAGGGATAATTTGAATGCCAATCCGGAAAAGAAAAATACGAAGCCCAGAATAACCAATGGTTCAACCAGTACCCGGGCAGTCATGTCGGAAAAATACATGGTTCCCATGCATCCGTACAGGAAAGAAAGACCGAACAACATAACTCCCGACGAGAGTGCGGATACCAGTATATATTTGGCTCCGGCTTCGGCCGATTTTTCTTTGTATTTATTGAATGCTGCCAGACAGGCCATGGGAAGAGACGCTGTTTCCATCCCGATGTAGAGCATCATGAAATTACCGGCGGATACCATCAGGTACATACCGAGTAAAGTAACCAATGTAATGGTAAAGAATTCTCCTCTTTTGTGTACGGTATCTTCAGATTTTAACCAACTGCCTACCTGTAAGAAAATCAAAAAAGTGGCGATATTCAGGATATTTTTCATCAGAATGGTGATGTTTGAACTGACAAACATTCCTCCGAAAGCTTCTCCTGTAGGCGCCGGAAAAAATCCCAGTGCAGTATGTACGGCAAACAGAACGCATGCTACCGGTTGAAACCATTGTTTTCCCTTATCCGAACAGAAAATGTCGTAAATAAACAGGATGACAAAAACTGCCATCAAACTCATTTCCTGTTGTAATAATAAAAAGTTACTGAAATTCATAATTCGTTCTTTACTTTATATTAAACTGTAGCAAGTTTTTCGATTATCGGAGTCAAGCTGTTGCTGATCATTTCAGATACGCCCAACGGGTACATTCCTATGGCGGCAATTGCCACAATCAGTCCGACTATGGATACTTTTTCATACCAGGCGGCATCCGGCAATCCGATGTGGTGCTTGTCCTGAACCGGACCATACAGGATCTTTCCGACCGTACGTAGAATATACACTGCTGTAATCACAATGGAACTGCATGCAGCGATGGTGAATACGCGGTGAAATAGATCGGTATGCTGGAAAGAACCGACAAATATAGTCATCTCGGCTACGAAACCACTCAATCCGGGCAATCCCAATGAGGCCAAACCGGCAATGACATAACAAACCGATGCGAATGGCATGATTTTCATCAATCCACCCATTTCCCGGATGTCACGTGTATGTGTCCGTCCGTAAATCAAGCCGATCAGGGCAAAAAACAGGGCTGTCATCAATCCGTGGGAAAGCATTTGCATCACAGCTCCGGTCATAGCAGTTTGATTCATCATCAGAATGGCAAACAACACCAATCCGCAGTGGCTAACCGAAGAATAAGCGTTAATATATTTCAGGTCGGTTTGAACAACTGCACTGTAAGCACCGTAAACGACGCTGATCCCTGTCAGGATCAGGAAGATCCATCCCAGCTCATGTGCTGCTTCCGGCATCAGATAGATCGCAATCCGGAAACAACCATAGCCTCCGAGTTTCATCAGAACGCCTGCGTGCAGCATGGATACTGCGGTAGGAGCTGAAGCGTGACCATCGGGCGACCAGGTGTGGAATGGGAATAAAGCTCCTAAAACTCCGAATCCGAGGAATGTAGCCGGGAAGATCCAGCGTTGGTACTCGATCGGAATCGGTAAATTATTGGCAATTTCCAGTATATTCATGGAAGTATGCCCGGATGCGTAATATATACCCAGGATGCCTACTAACAGGAAAGCAGATCCCCCCATCAGCATCAGGGTCAGCTTCATAGCCGAATACTCCTTGCGTCCGGTTCCCCAGAGCCCGATCAGCAGATACATCGGAATCAGGGCGACTTCATAAAACATGAACATGGTGAACAGGTCGATCGAAATGAAAAAACCGAACACTCCTGTCGATAACAAGCAGTACCAAAGAAAGTACTCTTTGGCCATATTCATATTCCAGGAAGAAAATACTCCTGTAAATACAATGATTGCCGATAGTACGATCATGACCACCGATATGCCGTCGACTCCGACAGAATAGGCGATATTTAATGGAGCATACCACATGGTGCTCGATGTAAATAACATCTCTGCATCCGAAACGGCGCGCTCCTGGATGAACAATACGACTAATACGGCCGATAATATGAGCAATGCGGAAGCCCCGGTAACCATCACTGTACGGATTTGCTGCATACTCTTGCACAGAAACAAGAATGCAATCATCAATACGGGAATCAGGACAAATAACGATAATATATTCATATGTATATATTTTATTCCTTTATAATTTTCATTTAACGAATAGTGCTAATGCTGCGATCAGCAAGGAGCCTATAACATATATCCATACATAAAACTGGACCTGGCCGGATTGCAATCCTTTGATTGAAGAGGATGCTTTTTGTGTAGTCCAAGCCAATCCATCCATGGCACCATCGATAATGTGGCGGTCGAACCAGGCAATCGGCATACAGATCCATTTGAAAATGAAGCATTTGGTGATACACATCCAAACTTCGTCCAAATAAAATTTATTGACAGCTGCAGTATAGAACTCTCCAAGCGACAGGGCAATTTTTGCCGGTTTTTCGCTGCCTTTGAAAGAGAGGCTGAAAGCAATTCCAATACCGATCAGAGCAGCAATGATACTGGGGATTGCCACAGAGCCCCATTCGATATGGGCTTCAAATGGCATATTATCGGAAGTGATGAACTCATTGAAGTGAATATATCCGGTGAAAATGGAAAATACAGCCAGGATAATCAATGGAACGGTCATCAATGCTGGAGATTCGTGAGGCTTGTGATGGCTGTCATATTCTTTTTCTTTCCCCCAGAAAATGTTGAAATACAGGCGGAACATATAAAAAGCAGTCAATCCGGCTACAAATAACATCACAAAAAAGATCGCTTTATTGTGGTGGAGCGCTGCCGCCAGGATTTCGTCCTTACTGTAAAATCCGGAAAACAATGGTATCCCGGCAATGGCCAGACAGGCGATAAAGAATGTAATACTGGAAATCGGCATGTATTTGTGCAGACGTCCCATATCTTTCATTTCGTTGCTGTGTACGGCGTGGATTACCGAGCCGGCTCCAAGGAATAACAGCGCTTTGAAGAAAGCATGGGTAAACAGGTGGAACATGGAAGCCATATAGCCTAATCCATCGTGCCCTCCGTATCCGGAAACTCCTAAGGAAACCATCATGTAAGCAATTTGGGAGATGGTCGAAAAAGCCAGTACGCGCTTGATATCAGTTTGAGTAACAGCGATGATTGCTGCGAAAAGCGATGTGAATGCTCCTATATAAGCGATCAACTCCAATACTTCGGGTGCTGCGAAAATGTATACCGGAAACAACCGGGCTACTAAATAAACTCCTGCAACCACCATCGTGGCAGCGTGGATCAGTGCGGAAACCGGGGTGGGGCCTTCCATGGCATCCGGTAACCAGATATGTAACGGGAACATGGCCGATTTTCCGGCTCCTCCCATAAAAATCAGGGCCATGGCCCAGGAAGCTACCGACAGCCCCATGAAGGATAGTCCCTGCATGGACGATACAGCCAATCCCGCATTATTTGCTGTAAGCGATGCGAAATCGAATGTTCCGGTGTAAAATGACAGGATCAGAATCCCGATCAGGAAGCCCAAGTCTGCAAAACGGGTTACGATAAATGCTTTTTTGGACGCTGAAACAGCCGACGGTTTGGTATAATAGAATCCGATGAGCGAGTAGGAGGAAACCCCTACTAATTCCCAGAAAATATACATTTGGAATATATTGGTTGCTACGACTAATCCCAACATGGAGAAGCTGAACAACGAAAGAAAGGCGTAATAGCGTTGAAACCCTTTTTCCCCGTGCATATAGCTCAAGCTGTAAATATGTACCATCAAAGAAACCGTGGTAATAACCACCAGCATCATAACGGAAATCGGATCGAGGAGGATACCCAGGTCGATGTGTAGTTTTTCAGTAAAACGCAGCCATTGGAACGATACCGGAATGATTTCCTGGAAAACTCCATTGGTTTTCCCGATAACGAAGAAATACCGGTAAGCCGTTACATAGGACAGAACTGCGGCAAATCCCATTCCGAGGGTTCCGATAATTCCTGCCACCTGGTGCTTCATTTTATGTCCTGTCAATCCGAGAAAAAGGAAGAGGACAAATGGTGTAATCAATATTAACAAGCTATATTCCATAATACTTTAATGAAGAACGAGAAATGAAGAATGAAGAATAAGAGTTGGCTTACCTTCATTGTTCATCATTCATTATTAATTTTTCATTTTATTGATATTCCTGACATTGATGTTTCCGATGTTCCGGTAAACATTGATAATGATTGCAATGGCAACGGCCGTTTCGGCGGCGGTAATAGCAATTCCGAACAGGGTAAAGAACATTCCTTCCAAACTACCCGGAAACAAATACCGGTTGAAAACGGCAAAATTGATTTCTACGGCATTCAATACCAGTTCCAGTGAAATCAGGATGGCCAGCATGTTTTTCCTTGCGATGAATCCGTAGATCCCGATGAAAAACATCAGGGTGCTGACAATCAGATAATATTCCATTTTTATCATAATTCCTTATCTTTTACGAGCGATCAATATTCCTCCGATGATACAGGCGAGTAATAACACACTCAGAATCTCGAACGGTAATATATATTGGTATTTTTCAGTTCCCATAAGCGCCCGGCCAATAACTTTCATATTGATTTCCTGATCACCGGTAATAGTCGGGTTGGCAGAATAGTCGATAAACTTGTTTTTTAACAGGATAAATCCGGTAAAAGCGGCTCCTGCCACAGATGCGACAATACCGTACAGGATTTTCTTTTTATTGTGATCTTCAATCATATCCCCCTTATTGCTGGTCAGGAAGATGGCGAAAATAAACAGGACGACAATCCCTCCGGCATATACTGAGATCTGTACGGCTGCCAGGAAATGGTAGTTTAACAAAAGATACAAACCGGCGGTTCCGATCAACACGAATAGCAAATAGGTTGCTGCACGTAATATTCTTTTGGAAGTCACTGCCAGGAGTGACATGGCCAGTATGAATGCTGCAAGGCAACCGAAAATAATTAAATTAGCTGTTTCTCCCATATTGCTTTTATTCTTCTGTTGTTACTTTTTTCTCTTTTTTCATCAATGACGATCCTTCCCTGTTTAGTTGTTGTGTCAGTTTGGACCGGGTATACATGGCATGCTCGAAGTTGGTCGACCACTCGATCGCATCTTGCGGACAGGTCATGGTACAAAGCGCACAAAACGTACAACTTCCGAGATCATACAGATACCGGTCGAGCACTTTCTTTTCTTTTCCGGTTTCTTCATCGATTTCTTTCTTTGAAGAGATCTGGATGGTCCCATTCGGACAGTTCGACATACAGATCATACAAGCCGTACATTTATGCTGGTTGTTTTCGTTATGCGGCATAATCAGTTGTCCTCGCATACGCTCATGAGGGAATACTTTTCCCCTGTTTTCGGGATATTGTTCCGTTACTTTCGGACGGACAAAGTTCAGCATGGTGATATACATCCCCTGCATCAGGCGGTAAATTCCAACCAATATATTTTTGATGTAATTCATATTCGTTCTTCAGATTAGCGTTAAATTACACACAATGCCATCAACAGAATGTTTACCAGACACAATGGCATCAGAATTTTCCATTCAAGGTTCAGTAGTTGGTCGACACGCAGACGAGGGAATGTCCAACGAATCCACAATGCCAGAAACACACAGAAAAAGGTTTTTCCGAAGAACCATACAAATGGAGGAATATAATTCATTACCTGATTGAATCCTTCCCAACCCGGGATATGTAATGGCATCCATCCTCCTAGAAACATGGTAGCGGCAATCGCAGCCACGATGAACATATTCAGGTATTCGGCTAAGTAAAAAAATCCGAACTGGATACCGGAATATTCGGTGTGATACCCTGCTGTAAGCTCTGATTCAGCTTCCGGAAGGTCGAACGGTCCACGGTTTGTCTCAGCGTGACTGGCAATCAGATAGATGATAAAAGCGATAAGCGCCGGAATGTGCCCCTTGAAAATAAACCACATTTCCGATTGTTGGGCAACGATTTCCGATAACTGCATGCTTCCCGAGAGGATCACGATTGTCATCAGCGAAAGGCCGCACGAAAGTTCATAACTGATCAGTTGCGCCCCGCTTCGCATAGCGCCGATCATTGTATATTTGTTATTACTGGCCCAACCGGCAAGCAGAATTCCTACAACTCCCAATGAAGATACAGCCAACAAATAGAATACGCCAATGTTAAAGTCGATGGCATGCAGGGCGGGATCGAATGGTAGTGCGCCGAATGTGCAGATAGAAGCGATGATCACTAAGAAAGACGCAATCCGGAATAGTAACGGATCGGCGCGGTCGATCTTGATCAACTCTTTCAGCAGAATTTTCACCATATCGGCGACACTTTGGATCAACCCCCAGGGACCGACCCGGTTAGGGCCTATACGGCACTGGAAGAAAGCGCAGACTTTCCGTTCTATATAGATCAGTAACAGTGCAAGTACCGCGTAAACAGTCAGTATCGCAACGCCTACAAGTACAAATTCAACGAATAACGCCCAGCTTTCGCTCATGCACGAGTGGAGAAACTGGTCTATCCAATTGGTAACAACACTAAAGTCAAACATATGGCTATAAATGGAAAATGAAGAATAGATCCGACTTATTCGTCATTCATTATTAATTACTAATTATCGGTCAATACACGGTACTACATAGTCCAACGATGCCCCAATCATAATCAAGTCAGCCACTTTTGATCCTATGGTTGTAGGAATCAGTGAGTTGACTAATGTTAGACATGGTGAACGGAATTTAATACGATAGGGTGATTTATCTCCTTTACTATGGATGTACACATCGAATTCTCCACGTGCATTCTCCACACGTTGAAAAAATTCTCCTTCAGGAAGGCGGATAATTGCCTTTGCTTTAGCAGCAAAAGGACCTTCCGGTATGTTGTCTATCAGTTGTTCGATGATTTTCAGCGATTCTTCGATTTCATCCAGTCGAATAATATAACGATCGAAAGTCATACCTTCTTTACGCAGCATTTCTTTGAATTCGACCTTTCCGTAAGCCGCATAAGGCTCTATTTTCCGGATATCGTTGCTCCATCCGGATGCCCGGCCAACGGGACCTGTGGCTCCTAAAGAAATCGCTTGTTCCCGGCTCAGGTATCCAACGCCTTCCATCCGGCCCCGGGCAATCGGGTTTCCGGTAAACAGCATGTGATGTTCCTTGAGCATTTTGCGGATATACGGGATGAGTTCTTTCACTTTTCGTTGGAAATTCGGATGGATATCCTGGGCAACACCTCCGACCACACTGTAGTTGGCCATCAGGCGGCCTCCGGCAGTTTCTTCGAAAATGTCCATGATTTTTTCCCGGTCGCGCATACCATACACAAAAGCCGTGATCGAACCCATGTCCATGGCCATACAGCCCCAACCCAATAAGTGGGATGCAATTCGCGTTAATTCATCGAAAATGGTCCGGATATAATGGGCTCTTTCAGGAACTTCCAGTTCGAGGGCTTTTTCGCAGCACAGGCAAACAGCATGGCGGTTGATGGTTCCGGAGAGATAATCCAGACGGTCGGTAAGGTGGAGGATCTGAGGATAGGTATAGGCTTCACTCATTTTCTCAATGCCCCGGTGGATGTACCCGAAGTTCGGGTCGATTTTTTTAACGACTTCCCCTTCGAGAGAGACCCGGAGGTGGAGTACACCGTGGGTAGCCGGGTGTTGGGGGCCGAAGTTAACAATGTATTCGTCGTCTTCAAATAGTTTGCTGATAGTTTCTACCGGCTGTCCCATTTTCAGGGTAACAGACGGAACGGCTTCCATGTCTTCGATCCGTTCGTTTTCCAATGGTACCGGATTTAATTCCGGATTGGCATCGTAATCTTTGCGTAACGGATGCCCTTTCCAGTCCTGACGCAGGAATAACCGGCGCATATCGGGATGATTGATGAAACGGATCCCGAGAAAATCATACACTTCGCGTTCATACAAACCAGCCGAGTCCCATAAGTCATGGATTGATTCGATCAGTGGATTCTGACGGTCATCAGTCGATGTTTTCAGAGCAATTATCAGTTCCGGCTTTTCTGTGTTCGAAAGGTTGCAGATGGTTCCCAGACTGTCTCCATAGTCCATTCCGATAATGTCTATCAGAAAATTACATCCACAGTTTTTTTGAAGGAATACCGCAGTTTCGTATAGGTTTTCTTTCGGAACGGTTACATTCAGGGTTTTTCCATTTTCCTCTACTGCCACATAACTCAGGGTAGAGAGTTTTTGCTTAGTTTGCTCCATCTGTAGCCTCCTCTTTTAATGCTTTTTGTTCTTGCTGCTGATAGGGTTTCATATCTGGCTGGGAAGGCAGGCGGAAGAATTCCTGCATTTTAATTTTTCTTGCCAACTGCATCATGCCGTAAATCATGGCATCCGGGCGTGGTGGGCATCCGGGAATGTAAACATCTACCGGAATCACCTGGTCTACACCCATCACCGTATGATATGAACTCTTGAAAGGACCTCCTCCGATAGCACAACTTCCGAAAGCCATAACATATTTCGGTTCGGCCATCTGGTCGTAGAGTCGTTTCAGTACCGGAGCCATTTTATGTACGATTGTGCCGCACACAAACACAACGTCTGCCTGACGCGGACTATTACGGGTGACTTCCCATCCGAACCGGGAGAAGTCGTAACGGGCGGCTCCGAGACACATGAACTCGATCCCACAGCAACTGGTCGCAAATGTCAACGGCCATACCGAATTGGAGCGTCCCCAATTAATGATGTCGTCGATTTTGCTGATAAATATATTAACACCGTTGTCGCGTAATTCTTTAACATATTCTTCGAGGTATTCATTTTCCTTGAAATCCTCGTATTTCATGTTTTTGATGTAAATATCTTTTACTTCCATTTCAAAGCTCCTTTCTTCCAGGCGTAAGCAAGGCCCAGAGCCAATATAACTAAAAAGAACGATATACAAACCAGCCCTTGGGTTCCCAGGTCTTTCATCGTGACAGCCCAGGGAAAGAGCAGGACGGTTTCTACATCGAATACCAGATACAAAATGGCAAAAAGGTAGTAACCCACTCTGAATTGAATCCATGAAGTACCGCGGGTAGGAATACCGCATTCATACGGATCTCCCTTATGGGGGTTGCTGGAAGTCGGCGCCAGCCATCTTGCAATCAGCAAAGCAGCCGCAACCATAAACACGGCTGTGATGAGTACAACCAGAAATAAAGCAGAATTACTCATAAGAGCGCTATCTTTTTGTTATGAAAATTATACAAATTCAGAGAGTTTTTTGTGTCGGTAGACTTATTTTCTCTCTTTTGCCCGCAAAAGTAAGAACAATTTACTTTTCAAACAAAGATTTCAGGGATAAAAATTCCTCGTTTTGTTAAAATAAGAAAAAAACTTAAAATAAATTTTAACATAAAATCAGATTTTAACATACTCTGATTTTTCATCCTTTCCACACTGATCCGCTCTGAAAATATGTTTGTTGTCAAATAAATCACTACATTTGTAACAATGAATCTAACGAATACGTACGCTAAAGTCTTATTTGCAATAATAAACGATGGGCTTCAATAACAATAGATTGAAAAGGGGGGTGGTCGAAATAAAAACGATTGTTTCGAACTTACAGTTATTTATTTTGGTTTACATTTTTATTATACTTGTTTCCTACCTGTTGTGTATTTTGATTCCGGAAACAATCGGAAAGTTTAAGTTTAACCTGCCGGCAGTGGTTTACATTATTTCTTCTGTTACGGCGGTTATTATGACAACATGGGGAGATAGAATAGGATTATTTATCGCTCGTTTTATTTTTAAAAATAGAAATAATATACAGGAGCGGTCAATAGATCAGAAAAAAATCCGGTTTCTATTGATACTCATTTATTTCATATCCATCGTTATATTTACGTTGGCTTCATTGATGACTATCCCGATTTTTAATGTCGAAAAAATGGATTATTCCATCATTCAATCATTTGCGACCTACATAGCCTACGATCGGATGGTGCGAAATTATCCGACTATAGCGACAAAGCAATCTTAAATAGAAACTACGGATTTGAATTATCCGATAGAGCAGGGGGGGAGAGGTGTTCGCCACGGGCTCTCTCCCGGATCATTTCGGGGTATGCCTCGCCCTTTTTCAGTACATCGATAGCTCTCTGTACTTCAGCATCTTCTTTCATGGCGATCGGGTACAGCCATTCACTTCCTAACACGTTACTTACAATGTAGGCAATGGCTCGGTTCTCGATCAGTTTCCTGGATTTAGCAATCAGGTTTACACGGGGTTTTACTCCTTGCTGACTGGCGAAAAGAACCACTTCGTCTACAATGGGCTGGGTTTTTAGATGAAAGTAGAGGCTCTCGTAGTTTTTATATTTCTTCAACTCTTCCCGTCGTTGATCTACATATTTAAAAGCGTAGCGGTAAAAAATATAGTGGCTCTCAAGATTCATATAATAGGTGGTTAACCCGGCTGTGTCTCTCGGGACGAAGATGTCGGGCATAATACCTCCTCCACCGTATACGGTTCGTCCGGCAGCCGTATAATATTTCAGGCTTTTGTCGAGTTTGATGCTATCCTGAGAAAATGCTTCTCCATGATAAAACCGGTCAACCCAGTCCTGTTCATAATCTTTTGTCTTTCCAAGAATGTAGTTTCTTTGTATACAGCGTCCGGCAGGAGTATAATACCGGGCTATGGTTAACCTGAGAGATGATCCGTCGGATAAATTAACCGGCTTTTGTACCAACCCTTTCCCATATGACCGTCGACCGATGATTAATCCCCGGTCGTTATCCTGAATCGCTCCGGCGAAAACCTCACTGGATGATGCCGAAGACTCATCCATCAACACGACCAACTGGCAGTCCTGAAATGATCCGGTACCGTTGGCAATTGATTCTTTCGTCGGATATGCCCGTCCTTTGATATAAACGATCATTTTTCCCTGGGGAAGGAAATCATTGGCCATGCTGACTGCTACATCGAAAAAGCCTCCGGAATTATCACGGAGATCCAGAATAAACGATTTACATCCGGCGTTCGACAATTCGGCCATTGCCTGGATAAATTCATTATAGGTAGTGCGCGAAAACTTGCGGATTTTGATCATCCCGATTCCTTTGGATATTTCAAATGTGGTCAGCACCGTGGGATCGGGAATTTCGCCCCGGATGATTTCGTAGTTGGTGACCTGGTCAAGAGCCTTTTTTTTGATGCCGATCTTGACCTTGGAATCGACAGGTCCCCGTAGTAAATATTTAACAGAGTCGATATCGATTTCAGATCCGACGAAAGTTTTGTCCATAATGCTCAAAAGCCTGTCGCCGGCTTCAATGCCAGCCTGTTCTGAAGGCCCTCCGGGAACAACGCTTTCAATCATGATCGTATCATCTTGCTCCACGAGAGAAATTCCGACACCTCCAAAATGTCCTTCCAGTTCTTCATTGACGCTTTGCAACATTTCTACCGGGATATAAGATGAGTGGGGATCCAATTCTCCGACCAGCTTTGGGATGGCTTCTTCTACCATCTCTTTCATGTCGACCGAGTCTACATATTCTTCTTCTACGATATCGAGGATCACATTGATTTTGTTTCCCGAGGAAAGAAACAGTCTTTTTCCTAAGGTTTTATGGCTGGCAGAATAATTCCCCAGGATGAACCCTATAATCAATGTGGCCAGTATGGTTAGTACAACCCACCAAATTGTTTTTTTTGATGCCATGTCTCTCTTTAACTAACTTTTTCATCAGTCGTTGTCGAGTTCGACAAACACGACTTCGATGTTTGCACGCTTTAATAATTGAATTCCTTCGTCAAGGCGATACTTTTCGGAATATACAATTCTTCTGATACCTGCCTGAATGATCAGTTTTGCACATTCGATGCAGGGAGACGCAGTTACATACAGAGTTGCGTCTTTACTGCTGTTGTTTGAACAGGCGATTTTAGTAATTGCGTTGGCTTCAGCATGTAAAACATAAGGCTTTGTCACATTGTTCTCGTCTTCACAATTATTTTCAAAGCCGGATGGGGTTCCGTTATACCCATCTGAAATGATCATTTTATCTTTTACTATCAGAGCTCCTACTTTCCGGCGCTGACAATAAGAATTTTCGGCCCAGATGCGTGCCATGCGCAAATAACGCTTGTCCAGTATCAATTGTTTACTCTCTGCGCTACCATCCATTATGTTGTAATTTGCGAGCGCAAAGTTAAGAGTTTTTGATGAAAAGTATCAAAAAAATAAAGATAATATTTGTTTTAACTAACCATAGATTTTTTGTTCTGAAAATATTGGATTATTTTTGTCGCTTCAGATGAAGGTTTTTTCCTTCCGTGTAACTTGGATTAACCACGTAAAAAACAGAGAATATGTTAAATAATGATGCTGCTCTTGTCCTTTTTTCAGGAGGACAGGATTCTACTACCTGCCTGTATTGGGCGCTCGACCGGTTCCGGTCTGTACGAACGCTTTGTTTCAGTTACGGACAACGCCACCACCAGGAGGTGGAGGTGGCCCGTTGTATCGCTCAAAATGTAAAAGTCCCGTTTCAGGTGGTCGATGCTTCGGTGATAGCCCGGTTGGCCGATAATTCCCTGACAAATCCGGAAATTGTTATGGATCAGGAAAAACCGGCCGGATCTTACCCGAATACATTTGTTCCGGGACGTAATCTGCTGTTCCTGACTTTCGCATCAGTAGTCGCCCGTTCATATGATATTAGAAATATTGTAACAGGAGTCTCGGAAGCGGATTACAGTGGTTATCCTGATTGCCGGGATACGTTTATTCATTCTGCAAATGCAACGATTAACCTGGCTATGGACGAACAATTTGTGATTCACACTCCTTTGATGTGGCTTGATAAAAAGGGGGTTTGGGCTTTAGCCGATGCATTGGGAGCTTTTGATATCATCAGGAATGAAACCTTGACCTGTTATAACGGTGTTGTGGCCGATGGGTGCGGGCATTGTCCGGCATGTGAACTCCGGAATGAAGGACTCCGGAGGTATCAGGAGTCAAAAAAGTAAAAAAATAAAAATATTAAACGTTCAATTTTATCAAATTTATGGATCAAACAGCTGGTCTGACCCATTTGGGAGGAAAAACAGAATACAAACAGGATTATGCTCCTGAGGTTTTGGAGATATTTATCAATAAGCATTCTGAAAATGATTACTGGGTGGAATTTAACTGTCCAGAATTTACCAGTTTATGTCCGATTACGGGACAACCTGATTTTGCAACAATCAGGATTTGCTATATTCCCGCAGAAAAAATGGTGGAGAGTAAAAGCCTTAAACTATATTTGTTCAGCTTTCGGAATCATGGAGCATTTCACGAAGATTGTGTGAATATTATTATGAAGGACCTGATCAAATTAATGGAGCCTAAGTATATCGAGGTGACCGGGATTTTCACTCCTCGCGGAGGGATCAGTATCTATCCGTATTGTAATTATGGTATTCCGGGAACCGGATATGAAAAAATAGCAAAAAAACGTCTGATAAAACGTTAAGTTCATTTTTTTATTACATTTGCACTGTTATAGATTATTATATATTAAAAATTATATTATCAGCTGAATTATGAGAATCGTATTGTTGATTTCAATCATTTTTTTATCATCTTTTGGGGTTTGCGCCCAGTCTTTTCATTATGATACAGTTCCTGCCCCTGCGAATAATTCTCCGCAGTTGTTTCATCTGGAACAAACCGAACAGGTGATGCAGTCACCTCAAAGTTCACAAAAGCAGAAGCCGCAGCCTGCTTCCGGTTCGTCTTTCGATCGCAATCGCATGGTGTTGGGAGGATCGTTCGGGATGGTATTCGGAGATTATACATCTATCAATGTCGCACCTCAGGTGGGATACCGGATTAACGACTATTTTACTCTCGGAACCGGGATTAGTTATAACTATTATAAATACGATTACGATTTTATCGACGATGTTTCCCAGAACTACTTAGGTTTGAACATATACGCCCGGGCCAATCCTGTTCGTTATATCAGCCTTCAGGTACAGCCGGAAGGGTATTATTCCTGGGGAAATTACGGTGACGGGTCTAAATTTGTTCCCTGCCTTCTGCTTGGGGGAGGGGTGGTAATTCCCGCGGGTAATCGTGGAGGAATCAGCGCTATGATCTATTATGATGTGATCCAGTATAAATCGGATGGGATTAATTATTCTCCTTACGGGAATCAGATCGTTTATTCGATCGGATATACCTTTAATTTCTGACATGAAAGTTTCTCAGATATTATCGGCTCTGGAGGAGTTTGCACCTCTGTCTTTACAGGATGGTTTCGATAATTCCGGACTGCAGGTCGGAAATCCTGTGCAAACCGTAACGGGAGTGTTGCTTTGCCTCGATGTCACGGAAGAAGTGCTTGAAGAAGCTCTTGCTCTGGAATGTAACCTGATAATATCGCACCATCCGTTGTTATTCAAACCTCTGAAATCAATAACCGGACGAACTTACATCGAGCGTTGTGTAGCGAAAGCATGTAAGCACGATCTGGTTATTTATGCCGCACATACCAACCTCGATAATGCTCCGGGAGGGGTAAGTTTCCGGATAGCGGAAAAAATAGGGTTGCAGAATATCCGGATATTGAGTCCTAAAAAAGACCATTTATTGAAATTGGTGACTTTTGTTCCCCAGGAGTCTGCCGAAACCGTTCGCTCGGCTTTGTTTAATGCCGGAGCCGGTCATATCGGGAATTACGATTCCTGTAGTTATAATTTGTGCGGAGAGGGGACTTTTCGTGCTCAACCCGGGGCCAGGCCGTTTGTCGGTACGATCGGGCAGGTGCATGTAGAACCGGAGGTTCGCATCGAAACAATTATGCCTGCGTATAAAAAAACAGCAGTATTACGCGCCCTTTTAGCTTCTCATCCGTATGAAGAGCCGGCGTATGATTTTTATTCTCTTGCAAATGACTGGAAATCAGTTGGATCGGGGGTGGTTGGAGAGCTCCCTTTACCGGAAGAAGAAACCTCTTTTTTGCAGCGTCTGAAAGAAATATTTCAGCTTGATATTCTCAAGCACTCGTCTTTACGGAATAAAAATATACAAGAAGTGGCCATATGCGGTGGGAGCGGAGCATTCCTGATTCCGGAAGCAATTGCTTATGGTGCGGATATTTTTATTACAGGGGAGGCTAAGTACAATGACTATTACGATGTGGAAGATAAAATTCTATTGGCTGTAACCGGACATTACGAGTCTGAAATTTGTACAAAAGAGTTGTTTTTTGATATTATTACAAAAAAAAATCCTAACTTTGCCCTTCATTTTTCAAGGGTGAATTCAAATCCAGTAAAATACATCTGATCAAGATATGGCAAAAGATAAAGTTACAAAGGAAAAAACAACGGCAGAAAAACCGGAAAAAGAAAAGAAAGCAGCAGCAAAAACAATAAAATCAGTTGAAAAGCCTGAAAAGGACGAGAGTGTTGCTGCAGAGAACAGCCCGGCTGTAGAACAACAAACTTCCTCTAAATCTACATCTGAAAAAGAATTGTCTGTAGAGCAGAAGTTAAGTAATCTGTATCAGTTGCAATCTATGTTGTCTGAAATAGATAAGATCAAAACGCTTCGCGGAGAACTCCCGCTGGAAGTGCAGGATCTGGAGGATGAAGTCGCCGGATTACAGACCAGAATTCAGAACTTTCAATTGGATCTTAAGGATATCGATACAGCTATCAGCCAGCATAAAAATAAGATATCGGACTCAAATACTCTGATAGCCAAATATAAAGAACAATTAGATAATGTCAGAAATAACCGGGAATTCGATAGCTTGTCGAAAGAAGTCGAGTTTCAGGGACTGGAAGTAGAACTGGCCGAGAAACGTATCGGAGAGTTTACTGCTGATAGCAAGATGATGAATGAGGAAATTCAGAAATGTAAGACCTTATTGGAGGACCGTCAGGCAGATCTGAAGATGAAAAAAGAAGAACTGGACGAGATTGTCTCAGAAACAAAAATTCAGGAAGAGCAACTTCGTGAGCAGGCCAAACAGATCGAAACCACGATCGAGCCTCGCTTGCTGACCGCTTTTAAACGTATTCGTAAAAGCGCCCGCAACGGCTTAGCTGTGGTGTATATTCAACGTGATGCCTGTGGAGGATGCTTTAATAAAATCCCACCCCAAAGACAACTGGATATCAAGCTAAGAAAAAAGATCATTGTTTGCGAGCATTGCGGCCGTATTATGATCGATCCTAAACTCGCCGGAGTGGAGTAACCAAGGAGAGGTCAGTAATTTAACCATTTTTTGAATTCATTTGCTTTCTCCCGGCTGATCACAATGTGTTCTTTGAACGGAGGATGGGTATGTACTGTTATTTTATTTTGAAAATAAGGCTCTATCCTTTGAATGGCATTGATATTGATGATTGTTTGCCGGTTAGTGCGGAAGAACAGATTGGGATCGAGTTGCTCTGTCAGTTTGTCTAAGCACAGATCGATCATGTGTTCCTTATTTTGTTTAGTTACGGCAAATGTAATTTTATTCTCACTATAAAAATAGGCGATATCTTCTACCTGCAAGGTGAAGAATTTATTCCCTCCTGAAATAAGAAAGCGGGTACGGTAAGTTTTTCCCGGCTGTGACAGTTGAAGAATCAGTTCATGAATCTGCTGGTTTTGCTGAAGATGGGCGGCATGTAACGGTGTCGATATTTTTTCGAATTTTAAGATTGCTTCTTCTAATCTTTCCCGGTGAATTGGCTTGAGAAGATAATCGATACTGTTTACAGAAAAAGCTTTTAAAGCATATTCATCATAAGCCGTCGTAAAAATAATCATGCAGGAAGGATTAGCTTGCTCGATCAATTGAAATGAATCCCCATCGTTCAGATGGATGTCCAGAAACAGAATATCAGGGTGTGGGTGTTGTTTAAACCATGCTGTCGCTTCTTCTATATTTCCGGGTAAAACCGAAATAATCCAATTGGGACGCAATTGGGCCAACAGGCTGTTTAGCAGGCGTGCTGCCGGCAATTCATCTTCTATAATGGCCGCTCTGATATCATTCATTGTAATAAAGGCACTTTAACTGTGAACTGCTGATCATCGTTCTCAATCTCAATATTTTTTTCGCACAGTAAAAAATAACGTTCAGAAAGGTTTTTCAATCCTTTCCCCGAAGGGGCGGCTGTTTTCTTTATACGGATCTGATTACTTACTACCAATACTCTGTTTTGTTCTTCAACAGAAATATCGATGGTCATTGGCTTGGTAAGGCTGATGATATTGTGCTTGATCACATTTTCGATCAGTAACTGCAAGGTAAGCGGGGGTACTTTCATTTCTAAAAAAGTCGTCCCGATCTGGCTTTGCATCAATATGCAATCACCGAGCCTGGCCTGATGCAGAAAAAGATAGGATTGCAGAAAGTCCAATTCCGATTGTAATGTTGTCAATTGCTGGTTATTTTCCTGTAAAATATAACGGTATACATCTGAAAGATGGTGTGTGAATAAGGTCGCATTTTTAGGATTATATTCGATTTCGGAAATTAATGTATTCAGGCTGTTAAACAGAAAATGCGGGTTTAGCTGACTCTGTAATGCCTGATATTTTACCTGAGCGGCACTCTCTTCTAATTCAGACGCCTTTCGGTACACATCAGTCAATTGTTTATAAAAATTATTGATAACAATTTGTCCGACCATAATCAACTGAACTAGCCAACAGATCGAAAACATTTGAATTCCATGTGTTTGCAGAATGAACGGGTCATGTAATCCGGCCATCCATTTGATACAAGCTACTATTACGTAGTTTAAAAAAAATAAGAATGTACCGATCAGCAGGATATAAAGTGCGATATTGGCTTTGTTGCCTGGGAATGAGAGGGCTTTTACTCCTATTTTCTCGTTTACATACAAAAGAATATATCCAAAGAAATTGAAAATCAACACCACAATAGAGAATGCCTGAAAAGAACTTAAAGAATCATGATGTCCCGAAGGAACATTGGTATAGTTAACGATAAAGAAGTAGGAAAAGCATCCTAATCCCGAAAATAGGAGTGTGTATGACAGTAAATCGTATTTCTTTTTATAAAGCCTCATTAACAGATCATTTTCCACAAAAATAATATAATTCTTTTAATAATTAGTGGTCGGAAAATGAAAAACGATCCTACAACTTTCGTAAAAATAGGTTTGGTTAGACACAGAGGAAAGTTATAGAATCGTTTCGATAGTTTGTTATTAATCCAGTTGAGAATTAATCTTTATTTGTTGACATCAGACGATACATATCTTCAATCTGAGCATCGATATTGAATGATGCGGGCTTTTGTCGCGGAGGAAATTCCTTGTAGGTTTCCAGGTATTTTGCAACAGTAGCTTGTGCCGGAACAATCATAAATGCATGTTCCATTGCCCATTTATCATAAAAGGCTGAGTTACCCCAGGCGGTTTCAAACGGGTCGGAGCGTAGATCCATGATCTTAGAACTGCGCAACTTAACAAAAGGCTCGCTCCAAACAGCTTGCCCCTGGGCGCGTTGTACCTGGTAAATGTATTTATAATTTCCCTGGCGGAATCCTACCAGCTCTCCATCATCGCTAAAGTAGAAAAACTCGTTGCGGGGACCTTTACTGGTTTTTCCGGTCAGTAATGGCAATTGGTTGTAGCCATCGATGTATATTTTGAAATTTTTATTTCCGGCTTGAACTCCTTTACGGGCGTTTTCACGTAAGTTCGGATCTCCACCTGCAGCAGCAACTAAGGTAGGCAACCAGTCTTCGGCAGAGAAGATTTCATTGATATTCTGTCCGGCTTTGATTTGAGCAGGCCAGGATACAGCGCAAGGTACGCGATAAGCTCCTTCCCAATTGGTATTTTTCTCTCCACGAAAGGGAGAAGATCCGCCATCGGGCCATTCGCATTTCATGGCTCCATTATCTGTTGTATAAATTACAATCGTATTTTCGGTGATTCCTAAGTCATCCAATAATTTCAATAATTCTCCAACCTGGCCGTCATGTTCGGTCATACCATCGGCTTGCAGCCCCAGTCCGGTTTTGCCGTCAACCCCTGGTTTCAGGTGTGTATATACGTGCATACGGGTGGAATTAAACCAGGTGAAAAATGGCTTTCCTGCTTTTGTTTGGCGGGTTATAAAATCTTTGGTGGCAGCCATAAATTCTTCGTCCACAGTTTCCATCCGTTTTTTTGTTAATGGACCGGTATCTTCTACTTTTCCATCGGCAGTAGAGCGGATTACTCCTCTTGGTCCGAATCGTTTACGATATTCGGGATCTTTCGGATAATCCGGATTTTCGGGTTCTTCTTCTGCATTCAAATGGTAAAGATTTCCGAAAAATTCGTCGAAGCCATGGTTTGTAGGTAAAAATTCATCCCGGTCTCCAAGGTGATTTTTACCGAATTGTCCACACATATACCCCAACGGTTTCAAAAACTCGGCAATAGTCGGATCTTCTTTCTGAATCCCTACTTTGGCTCCCGGCATCCCTACTTTCGATAATCCGGTACGGAACGGGCATTGTCCGGTAATAAAGGCGGATCGCCCTGCCGTACAACTCTGTTGTCCATAGTAATCAGTAAATAAGATCCCTTGGTTGGCGATCCTGTCGATGTTGGGAGTTTGAAATCCCATCATTCCGTGGTTCCAGCAACTCAAGTTCCAAAGTCCGATATCGTCACCCATAATCACCAGAATATTGGGTTTTTCTTGCGCTTTACCTTGCTTCTGGGCCTCCGCATTTTGCGGGATAAGAACTCCCGTTGCTAAAACAGCCCCTACGGCTGCAACCTTACTGCACTGTTTCAATTTGTCTTTTAAACTCATTTTCATATTTGTTTATAAATA
This sequence comes from Bacteroidales bacterium, assembly GCA_031548005.1. Classification (GTDB taxonomy): domain Bacteria; phylum Bacteroidota; class Bacteroidia; order Bacteroidales; family Azobacteroidaceae; genus BNXB01. The sequence continues at coordinate 21,084 of JAVBRK010000073.1, read as the reverse complement.
AGAATTGGCCGGATACTGGTCTGTATAATTTACAGGTGGCAGATATTTTTATTGATTGTATTTTGTTGATATCCTGATGTTTATTTTTTTATGATTGTAAATAATCGGATTCATACATAACTTTTAACACCTTTTTTTTGTTATTCATAATTCGTGTGTCAAATCAGATGGAAACAAAAATATAACAGAATGACAAGGCAAGTCCGGTTTATTTTACTGAACCTGCAATATCCGGGACTGAAACGAACAGGATGATTATTTATCTTATTTACCTTTGTGAATGAAGAAAATCAAACGGATATTTGATTGAGTAAACAAATAAAAATATACAAAATTCTAATTGCAAGGTTTATGAAAAAGATTGTATTGGTTTTAAGTTTTTTAAGTATTATTTCTTTGTCTGTCAGCGCTCAGTCGAAAGGTATTTCGATCGGGGCAAGAGGTGGATTGAGCATTCCGAAAATTACGGCCAGTGGAGATAATCCGATGAGTCAGGGGTACAGTTCCAGGCTGGCAGGGGGAGCCGGTATTTTTGCCGAATTTCATTTTACAGATTGTTTTTCTTTACAACCCATGATTGAATATTCCGGTCAGGGAGGGAAAAGAGATGGGATGCAGGCCATTCCTCCCCGGATGATTCCGGATCAGTTTAAACCATATATTCCGGCTGGTATCGATTACTTGTATGCCGACTTTGATAGTGAGACTAAATTCGACTATCTGATGGTTCCTGTATTGGCCAAGTTTGGTTGGAACTTGGGTGAAACTTCTCCATTCCGTGTTTATGTGAGCGGTGGCCCTTTTGTTTCTTTTCTGATGGGAGCAACCCAGGAGACAAGTGGCAGTAGTAGTATTTATTTAGATAAAGCAGGACAGCAGCCATTACCTGTCGGAAAGCAGGATTTCGGCAGAGATGATAATATCAAATCTCAGATGAATACGGTTAACTGTGGATTATCTGGAAATGTTGGATTGGCCTATCGTTTCGGAAGAAGCAGTGTTTTTATCGAGGGAGGTGGTAACTACGGTTTTCTGAAACTTCAGAAAGACGAGGCCAATGGAAATAATCGAATTGGGGTAGGGACTGTTATGCTGGGCTACTCTTACCGTTTGAAGTGAAAAAATCATATTCTGTAAATAAGAAAGCCGGCGCTTGTTTTTTAGGCGCCGGCTCTTTTATTTTGTAGAATTACCCTGCGAAGATTAATACAGGCTGAAAGTATAGCCTACTCCGACATAAAATAAATGATGGCTGGCATTATGATTGGCGGTCGTGTAGCGCCATCCTCCATTAACTTTAATGTTTTCTGTAATGTTGGCCCGCATATGCCATCCGATATTGAATCCGGCAATATTTACATTATATTCTTCATCAGTTGCCGAATTGAGATATTTTTTGTCTATGTAAGAATACTGTCCTCCAAGATTAATACCCATCGCCCACGAACGTTGCAGGATCAGGTAATAACGAAAGTCCAGATTGGTAGAATACATTTTTATTTTACTTGTAGTATAACTACTGGATCCTTTTTCTCCATCTTTTTCGGTAATATCCGGATTCATTAATCCTGTAAAACTGATTTCGATAGGATCTGCCAGATGATAAGATGCATTGATACCGTACATAAAATCTTTATAATTGGTAATATATCCTCCGGTAGCACCTACAAATAAATCTCCTTTTTGTGCAAACACTGCGGATGAAAACAAACTTATAAAGAAAAGTAAAAATGTTTTTTTCATGATTTATATTATTAATAATCTATTCTGGCTGCAAAAGTACGAAACCAATCGGAATTTGCAATGTAAAAAATTGAAAAGATGCCAAAAAAAAGAGGTTATAAAAGTGAGGAGAGTATTAAGGAACTTTTCTTCTGACTTTTATAACCTTATTTTTAAGTTATAGAATAGACTTTTTATTTTGTTGCAGGTACCGGAATCGGGAATTTGCTGAACAATTTATCGCAGGCTTTATTGATTTCCTGTGGATTTTTGACACTTTTCAAATCGTCGATTACAGAACTTACGGCTCCATCCCAAATGATGGCGTTTTCTTTTGCATCGATCAGGTCGACAGCCAAAACACCGTCTTTACTTACATTGTCGATGATCTGAGCATCGTCATAATAACTCCTGTACATACTGGCTGTTGGTCCCAAGGGTCTGACCGGAGCCCACCCGGGGATTGCATCCTTTGTTGTTACTTCGGTTTTTGTATAGAGCGTAGTCATCACAGTCATGTCTCCTTTTCCGGATTGGTCTTCTTTGAATCCTCTTACAGACAGTTCATTTGCAATTGCGCGTTGAATATTCTGAACATCGTAGATCGAGATGGCAGGGGGCAACTTCAGTTGATCGTATGGCAAAATACTGAATGTTTTATAGCTCTTCAAGTCTTTTCCTGGATATAAATTGCTATTTAACAGCGAGTATGAAGTGCTGCTACAGGAAACCACAGCCATCATAACTCCAATTATTAAAGCGAAAAATAACAGATTCTTTTTCATAAAATTTATTATTAAGTATTAAACATCTTATTTTTAACCTATAACAAGCATTGTCCTTTTTTTGTTTAGAATTTCACCGGAAAATGTTTTAGGCGGGACTGCAATATCGTGTAGAAATGAAAACTCTCTTTTATTGGGTATTGATACCGGGTAAAAGAGAGCCATAAGTATCGGTATAGCTGTATTTTATCCGTTCATGGAGGCAAGAAATTCCTCGTTATCGTAGGTTTTCTCCAAACGGTCCTTTACAAATTCCATGGCTTCAATGCTGGTCATATCTGAAAGATATTTCCGGAGGATCCACATATGATTTACGGTTTCTTTATCTTGCAGCAGGTCATCGCGACGCGTACTTGAAGCAATAATATCGACAGCCGGATAAATCCGTTTATTCGATAATTTGCGATCGAGTTGCAGTTCCATGTTACCGGTTCCTTTGAATTCTTCAAAAATAACATCGTCCATTTTGGAGCCTGTTTCTGTGAGCGCTGTTGCAATAATAGTCAGAGATCCTCCGTTTTCGATATTACGTGCGGCTCCGAAGAAACGTTTGGGTTTTTGCAAGGCATTCGCATCCACTCCACCGGAGAGAACTTTTCCGGAAGCGGGTTGTACTGTATTGTAAGCGCGGGCCAAACGGGTAATCGAGTCGAGCAGGATGACAACGTCATGCCCGCATTCCACCATCCTCTTTGCTTTGTTGAGTACGATTTCTGCAATTTTCACATGCCGGTCGGCCGGTTCATCAAAAGTAGATGCAATAACTTCGGCGTCAACACTGCGTTGCATGTCCGTAACTTCTTCCGGGCGCTCGTCGATCAGCAGGATAATCATGTATACTTCCGGATGGTTCCAGGAAATGGCGTTGGCAATGTCTTTGAGCAGCATGGTCTTTCCTGTTTTCGGCTGAGCGACAATCAATCCGCGCTGTCCTTTTCCGATGGGAGAGAAGAGGTCTACTACACGGATTGAAATTTTGTCGTTTACTTTGGAACTGATACTGGCAGTTAATTTGAACTTTTCGTCCGGAAATAATGGAGTCAGGTGATCGAATGGAACGCGGTCGCGAACTTCTTCCGGACTGAGACCATTAATTTTATCGACTTTTACGAGCGGAAAGAATTTTTCTCCTTCTTTTGGGGGGCGGATAGGGCCTTCCACAACGTCGCCTGTTTTTAATCCGAACAACTTGATTTGTGATTGGGAAACATAAATATCATCGGCAGAGGAAAGGTAGTTGTAGTCAGAGGAACGTAGAAATCCATATCCTTCCTGGATGATTTCCAGAACACCGACACCGGCCAGTATCCCCTCGAATTCAAAAGCTTTTTCTTTGTTCTGGGGATTATTAGAACTGGTGTTCCCATTTTTCTGTACCGGAATATTTTGATTTTGAGAGTGGTGTTGTTGCTTTGGCTGCTCTTTTTTTACGCTGAATAGCACCTGGTCCATTACACTGGTTACCTGAGGACTATGGCGAAACACTAATTTTGTAGGAGCCTGCTCGTCAACAGCCTGTTCTTTTTCTTTCTCAATAGTCACCGGCTTTTCTTCAACTGCTACCGGTTGCTTTATAGCGCTTTCTGCGTCCGGTTTTTCTATTCCCGGGGCTTCTGGCTTCTTGGCTTGCACAGATTCTTGTCCCAATTCGATCCTTACCCGTTTTTTCTTGGGTTGCTGGTCTTGGATTACTGCATCTTCGACCGTATTTTTTTTCTGTTCCGGAACAATATTTTCCTGTTTTTTATTGGCCTCATTTTTATTTACAGCAACCTCCGGCTTTGTGGGTGGGGTTGGTTGCCCTTTCGGTAATTCCGGCTTTTTGATGTCGTTCTTTTCTCTTTTTACCGGCTCCTCTGCTTTTTTTACAGGGCCAGTCTCTTTTGGGTCGGCATGGGCAGTCTTGTTTTTGCTGTCTGCTTTACCCTGTGTTTTTGCCGGGCGTTGGTTTCTGTTTACTCTGGTTGGATTGATATTCGTATCTTTTTCTTTTTCAGCTTGTTTTGCTGCATTAACAATGGCTTGTTGGTCTAAAATCTGATAGATTAGATTGTCCTTATCCAGTTTTTCAACTTTCTTCAGACCGAGTTCTTTGGCTAAATCAATTAATGCATCTGTAGCCATCTCTTTGAGTTGCAAAATGTTGTATTTCTGCATAAAATAAAAATGAATTTAATAGAGTCTTATTGATTTATCAGGCAGGAACTACCTCATGGAGTGTAATTTTTAATATAGCTTTTTGTCAAGGCGCAATTTTTTTTGATAAATTTATCTGCACTCCTGATGTTTAATAGTTAATATTTGACTGATAACTGAATTGGTAAATTATACATGAAGAATCGCGACAAAGTTATAAAGATTTTTTTTATTTATGAAATTTTTCTTCATGAATTATATATTTTCATGACCTGGTTTGAGATAGTATCCCAATTATATGGACTCAGATCGTAATTTAAATGCCTTTCGTTCTGGCATAATCTCAGGGAAAGCTTTCGGAAGAGATCTGTTTTATCACCGGTTTTGAAGTAATGGTCGGGAGTCAGGTCGACTTCTTTATTGGCGGGGATGTCGCTAACCAGAACATCCAGATCATAGCTCATGGCCTCGAGTAAGGATATGGGTAATCCTTCGTGTGTAGACGGAAGCACAAATAATCGGGCGTGAGTATAAATCTCGTTGAGCTCTTTTCCCGAAATAAAACCGGTAAGCGAGATGTTATTTTCCTTTGCTTTTTGTTTTAGTTCTCTGGAGTAGGAGGTCTCATGATCGGCATCTCCAGCAAGAACCAGACGCATCTCGGGGCGCTTCAGCTCGAGAAAGGAATCGATCAGAAGATCGAACGATTTTTCCGGAACAAACCGGCCCACAGCGAGAATATAGTTTCCTTTTTGCAATCCCAGGCTTTCAATGTAGAGAGAATCGGTTGCTTTAACCGGTTTTTCGACTCCGTTAAAAATAAGATGTGTGTTTTTTATACTGTACTTCTTCCGGACGATCTCATCGATAACATTGGAAATGACAATGACTTCATTGGCATACCTCATTCCGAACGATTCTCCCATCCGGAGAAAGTAACGGGCCAGTTTCCCCCATTTTTCACGATCATAGTCAGGCCCATGATGGGTTACGACCACTCTTAATCCGAGCAGGCGCGCCAATGGAACCAGTAGCGAGGGGCCTACTGCATGGATATGAAGCCAATCCGGGTTTTTACTGCGTGCATAAAGTACGGACAGGAATGTGTGAATGATAGCCTCCAACGATTTTATACGGGGCGAAAATATTTTTTTTAATTTTACACCTTTATATTCTGTTTTGTTTCCTGAAGTATAGGACGACCGGCTAATCACGGTAACGTCATATCCGTGAGCTGCGAGGCGTGGATAAAGCAACTCGCAATGCTTTTCTACTCCTCCTTGTATTCCCGGAATACCTCTTGTACCTGTAACGATGATTTTCATATGTTTATTCCGGATTGAGGGTCAACTTAAGAATTCTTTTGGTGTCGCAACTTATACGGAATCGCTCATCTGTACGGTGTCCGACAATCCAGCAGATATCGGTTCCACTACATATAACCCAGGTATTTTCTTTTTCTGCCAGATTTAGTTTGTGGTCGGAAAAATAATCGCTTAGCTTTTGAGAACCCTTTTTCATCCCGAAGGGAACAAACCGGTCGCCGGGCATCCATTTTCGCAGAATTAATGGGAATGTGAGTTTCTCTTCGTCTAAGTATGCCTGGTACTTATTTTTGTCGATTATGGTTTCCTGAGTGTAGTTCAGGCTGGCAAGCGCTATAAACAGGGGATGATTGATGGAGTCTGTTCCTTTCTCGAGTTTATATTCGGTTGGCGCTTCCGGTGCCATTGTGGGTATTAGAATCAGAGTCTTACGATCCTTGATAAGGCGGTATTTTTCTGAGAAAAATTCTTTTCCGGACTGCTTGTCTAGCGACTTTGCTACATCCAGTATCGTATCTTTACTGAAATTGAATTTTTTCAGGATTTCGAAGAGGACTGATTCCGGGGAGGGGCACTGAAGTAGTTCGGAGAGGAGGATGATTCCCTTTTTTCCGTCAAAACATCCGGCAATTGCTTCCCGGATCGAGTGATCATATATTTTTTCTGTTTCAGCCAGGTTTTCCATCGTTTGAGTCAGCGACAAATCGATGGACGGATTGATTGTCCTCAGGAATGGCAGTAATTTCAGACGTACTTTATTTCTCATAAAATCATCGCTGAGGTTAGTCGAATCGGTGATGCTAGTCAAGTCATTCCTGGAAGCGAAATCGATGATATCTTTTTTTGACAGGCAGAGTAACGGACGGATAACCGATCCGTTTACCGGCTTCATCCCCGTGAGTCCCCTGATCCCTGTTCCACGTATCAGGTTGATGAGCAGGGTTTCGGTATTGTCATCCTGATGGTGGGCAACGGCAATGGCATCAGCCTTTTCCTGTTGCCGTAATTCCTCAAACCACTGGTACCGTAATTCGCGGGCCGACATTTCGATCGAAATTTTTTGTTTTTGGGCATTCTCCCGGGTATCGAAATCTTTTTTCCGGAATGGAATTTCCAGCATGGCTGCAAATCCGGTTGAGAATGATTCGTCGCGCATGGATTCTTCTCCCCGGAGGTGAAAGTTGCAATGTGCGGCAATGCAGTTGTAGTTCAGGTGTTTAAGGATGTACAATAAAACAACGGAATCTGCTCCTCCGCTAAGTCCCACAATAATTTTTGCCCCTTCTCCGGGCATTTGTTTCTCCTGCATGAATTTTCGTACATCCTCGATCATTCCTAATGGACATTTTTATTTATGCAAAGTTAATATTTTCTTTCAATAACCAATCGCACCAGGGGCCCATTCCCGTATTTTTTAATGCAGATAATTCAAAAATTTTCAGATGTGGGTTTACCTTGATGCAGTTTTCCCGGAGCCTGTTGATATCAGTGTTGAGGTAGGGAAGTAAATCGGTTTTGTTGATAATACAAATATCGGCTTCCTGAAACATATAGGGGTATTTCAGTGGCTTATCGTCTCCTTCGGTAGTGCTTACGATAACAATTTTATGACGCTCTCCCAGGTCGAACATGGCCGGACAAACCAGGTTCCCGATGTTTTCAATAAACACGATCGAGTGGAGTTTCGGATTCAGGTGTTGCAGGGCTTCCGGGATCATTCCGGCTTCCAGGTGGCATCCGGTTTCAGTATTGATCTGGAAAACCGGAACGTTGAGCGCTGCAATCCGGTCTGCATCGTTCGATGTTTGCTGGTCTCCTTCGATAATATAAACCGGAATCTTGTCTTTTAATTGCCGGATCGTCTCTTCCAGCAGTGTCGTTTTTCCCGATCCCGGAGAACTCATCAGATTGACACAAAAGAGATGATTCGACCTGAAAAAATTCCTGTTTTTATCCGCCAGAAGATTATTTTGAAGTAAAATATCTTCTTCGATTTCAATAATCCGGCGTTGTAACCGGTCGTCCAATTCAAAGGTTTCTGACATAGGGTATGAAATTTTGGTGATTATTTTATAACAATCGACTTTATTCGTAGTTCTTTTCCTTTTCGGATGATGATTAAGAAAGATCCGCATTCGGGGCATTCAGAAAGAAGTTTGTGTATCTGGAAAGTGCATCCGCAATCCGAACATAACCCTTCTCCAGCAATATCATGGCGCACAATTTTTGTATTTTCCAGGATTGTTCCTTTAACCGCGCTTTTCAGGGCGAACTCCAGTGTCTGGATCTCTATTCCTGCCAGACAACCGATTTCCAGTTCGATTTCTTCGATTTCCCGGGCCTGGTGCTTTGCTGCATTTTCTTCGGCCGAGTTAATAATGCTTTGAGCGATGGATAGTTCGTGCATATTATTTGTTTTTTAGGGCAGCGGCTACTGCCATCTGGCCGGCAGCGATTCCGCTATCGTTACAAGGGATACAGGAAGGAATATACAATCGGATGTCCTCGGTTTCAAATAGTTTCTGCAATAGCTCTGTCAGTTTTTTATTCTGAAAACATCCTCCCGAAATTAAAACTTCATCTACTCCACATAAGTTTGTCCATTTTTTGGCTTCATCCCGGATCATCCTGGCTAATGAATGATGGAATTTGGAGGAAATCCGGCTTACCGGAGTATTATTTTTCAAATCCTTTAATACTCCTTCAAAAAGGTAAGCAAGGGAAATGCTCTGATTGTCAGCATCTGTTGTTCTATGATAAGTCTCCTGACACTCTTCGTCACAAATATGTTCCAGTCGTAGCGGAGCTTCCGCCTGGTACCCGGATACATCGCAGATTCCTGTCAACGAGGCGAATGCATCGAATAAACGTCCGGCGCTGGAAGTGAAAGGAGAATTCACTTTTTTTTCGATCATCCGGATGATCAGGTCTGTTTTTTCTTTTCCGATCCTTCTTTCAAAATTCTGGGGAATGGCCAGGTTATACCGATGCATATAGGCTATTGCCATTCTCCAGGGCTCTGACGATGCTTTGTCTCCGCCCGGCATTGGAACATAGTCCAGGTGTGTTAACCGGGTATACTGCGACCGGTCGCACAGGAAGAATTCTCCTCCCCAGGCATTGCCGTCGTCTCCCAGTCCGGTTCCGTCCCAAACAACGGCAATGACCGGATGATCAATCCCGTATTCCAGCATACAGGCGGCTGCATGAGCATGGTGATGTTGTATTTTTAGCAGGGGCAATTGTTTTTCTCGGGCTATTTCGGAGGCGAATTGAGAAGATAGGTAATCCGGATGTAGATCACATACCAGTTGTGTCGGGGTAAAGCGGAACAAGCCACAGAACCGGTTCAATGACTCTTCGTAAAAGAGGAAAGTTTCCCTGTTTTTCAGGTCGCCGATGTATTGACTTGAAATAATCGTATCTTCCTTTCCTAATGCAAACGTACTGTTTTTCTCTGCGCCGAAAGCCAGAATTCCTTCCGTAGAAGTATCTGCAAAAAAGGGTTCAGGTGCGTATCCGCGTGAACGCCGTATGATGCAGGTTTGAGTTCCGCATACCTGAACGACCGAATCGTCGACCCGGTTGTGAATATCCCGGTTGTGGTGTAATAGTAAATCGACCTGATCTCTGAATTGCTTTTCTGCTTCTTCCGGACTGATCGCGATCGGTTCATCGGAGATATTTCCACTTGTTACAACTAAGGCAGGGGAGTTGATTTGTTCAAACCAATCATAATGTACCGGCATATAAGGAAGCATGCAACCGATGGTGTTCATCCCGGGATTGATATCCGGAGCCAGGGGCTTTGTTTGTTTCAGCACGACAATCGGACGCCGCCAGGATACCAGGCTTTTCTGTTCTTCTTCATTGACAGAAGCAAATAGTTTTAAATACTCGATATCTTTAAACATGATGGCAAAGGATTTCCGGTCGCGCATTTTGATTTTACGTAACCGGCTTACCGCTTCATTATCAGTTGCATTACATACCAGATGATAGCCTCCGGTACCTTTTACCGCAATGATCTTTCCTTCGGTTAGCAGCCGGGAGCTCAATGCCGATATTTCGGAGTAATTATAAAATTCCTGATGCCTGTAGGTGGTATAGTAGGAAGGGCCGCAATGATTACATGCAATAGGTTGGGCATGGAAACGTCGGTTATCGACATCCTGGTATTCCCTGGAGCAATCGGGGCACATTTTGAATGATTTCATGGAAGTCTGTTCCCGGTCGTACGGAAGGTTTTGTACGATTGTGAATCGAGGACCGCAGTGTGTGCAGTTAATGAACGGATACCCGGCCCGGTGCCCTTCCACTATCCTGTCCGTCATGCATTGGTCGCAGATCATAATATCGGGAGCCACCTGGGTAACCCGGTTCGATCCGGATGTACTTTTAACAATGGAAAACCGCTTGAAATTGCTTTCCTGGCTGTCTGGATAGTCGACTTCGATTTTACGGATGGAGGCTGCAAATGGATGCTGATCTCTTATTTTTTCGATCAGGTCGTCTTTCTGTTCAGAGGAGACATCGGTATAAATAACCACTCCGTTGTTCTGATTTTCAACGGTTCCCCTGATTCCCATCTGCTGTGCCAGATGATAGATGAAAGGCCGGAATCCGATTCCCTGGACTAATCCGTAAATGGTTATTTTTGTTAGCATGTGATTTATAGATCCTGAATGTCGAAAATCTCGTTCCGGTCCAGCTCGTACCAGTACCGGACGGCTAATTTACGAATATAATTCCAATAAGGGGGCGTATGTCCGTATTTTTTTACAGCTTCTGCAATTTCTTCCCGGATCATCCCGGCTGTAGATGTTTTCAGGCAGATCCGGATGTCATGCTTAATTTGGTCCGGAGATATCATTGCTTCTGTAAGAGGATTCCCGGTTGGAGGAGAAGAAATCAATCCGTGTCCGAAAGTGGCTCCGGTACTAACTTGCAGTCCATCGTTCATACAACTTACAGGAGGTGTCTCTCCGGCTGACGAAATAATTTTTACACTTCCGGTTTCGGTACGAAGGTACTCAAGCGCACGGACTCCCATTTTTACCCCGATAATCGTATAAATTCCGAGGTGTCCGTGTAGTTCGTTGGTTAAGACGCCGGCTCTCCATTCCGGATGCCCGTGGCGTTCGATGATTTTTCCGACCAGGGGTTTTATGTCTTCGGAAAAAAGCTCCGGATTTTCAGGGAACTGATCAAATAACATACTCGATTCAAAATTAATTTTCCAAAGGTAGCGAATTATAATTATTCCTGCTGAACTTTTATTTCAAAAAATAATTCCTACATTTGAGGCTATAAATTTGAATTGTTTATGTGTTTGGCCGTACCTGGGAAAATAATAAGTATCGATTGTTCCGTACCTGAATTGAAAATGGCAAAAATCGATTTTGGAGGGATTGTTAAATCGATCTGTATTCAATGGGTGGATGCAGCCGAGGGGGATTACGTACTTGCACATGCAGGTATTGCAATTTCTATATTGAATAAAGATGAAGCGGAGGAAACTTTAGCCGATTTTGAACGGATCTCCAGGTCACTCGGTACCAACCCGCCGGAATAATAAAGATGGATTATATAAAGGATTTCAGGAATCATGATCATGTCCGGATTCTTACCGGAGCCATTGAGCGCATTACCACCAGACCCTGGAATATTATGGAAGTTTGTGGAGGACAAACTTATACGATAGCCCGCTACCAGATTGAAGATATGCTTCCTTCTCAAATAACCTTGTTGCATGGGCCCGGATGCCCGGTTTGTGTGACTCCGGTCGGAGTGATCGACCAAGCCCTCGAATTGGCCCGGCATCCGGAGGTAATACTGGCGACTTTCGGAGATATGATGCGTGTGCCCGGAACCAGCGACGACTTACTCCGGACCAAAGCCCGGGGTGGGGATGTTCGATTGCTGTATTCTCCTTTGGATGCTGTGGATATAGCGGCTGAAAACCCCGATAAAGAAGTTGTTTTTTTTGCTGTAGGTTTTGAAACATCGGCTCCTGTTCATCTGATGGCTTTGAAAGAATCCCGGCGGCGGGGGCTTCATAACTTTTACCTATTAACTTCCCTTTTTGCCGTTCCTCCGGTCATGGAGGCCATCCTTTCACAAGAAGATAACTTAGTAGATGGCTTCCTTGCTGCAGGTCATGTCTGTGCTGTCACAGGAAATGAGGCTTATTACCGGTTGGCGGAAAAGTTTCATCGACCGATTGTTGTGTCCGGATTTGAACCTGTTGATTTATTGTATGGAATATATCTTTGCCTCAGTCAGTTGGAGAATCGTGAGGCCCGGGTCGAAAATGCTTATAAGCGGGCGGTTCCGGAGACTGGAAACCTGGTGGCAAGAGAATTGATCGGAGAATATCTGGAGCCTGCTGATCAGGACTGGCGTGGAATCGGCTTAATTCCTGCAAGCGGATGGAAGTTAAAAGAGAAGTATAAGCTATTTGACGCCCAAAAACGCTTCCCCTTTCATCCGGAGCCACTTTACAATAATACATACCCCGGGTTATGCATTGCGGGTGAAATCATGAAGGGGAAAAAACAGGTGGCTGATTGTCCTTGTTTTGGTGTCGAATGCAGGCCCGAACACCCGATTGGCGCTCCTATGGTCTCTTCTGAAGGGGTATGCGCTGCCTATTTCGGTTGCACGTTAAAATAATGTCATTTTCATATCAGATTGTCCGATTGTTATTATCTTTGCACGCCCTAAGAGAAATGATCTTTGCTCCTGGGTTGCTCCTGTTATTCAACTGTAGAAGTATATGAAATCGTTTTTGGCTGTCGGACTATTAATCTGCTCGAATATTTTCATGACATTTGCCTGGTATGGCCATTTGAAATTCAAAGAAATGTCCTGGTTCAATAACTGGGGATTGCTGGCTATTATCTTGTTTAGCTGGGGGATCGCTTTCTTTGAATATTGTTTTCAGGTTCCGGCTAACCGGATTGGATTTGAAGGTAATGGAGGCCCTTTTAACCTTTGGCAGTTGAAAGTGATGCAGGAAGTAATTACACTGGTTGTATTTACTTTTTTTACCACCTTGGTATTCAAAAATGAACCTTTCAGATTAAATCATGCTATTGGATTTGGGTTCCTGATTCTGGCTGTTTATTTCATATTTAAGAAGTAAGGGCATTAAATTCAATATGGCGGACGTTGTTTGTTGAGTTTATAACAAATTTGTAATTAGTTGATTTATAATTTATTTTTTTGTTTGCTGAGCGGCCCTGTTTATAGTTTTAACAAAAGTAATACAGATAAACTTCCTGAATTTTTTCTGATCTTTTCCAATGCTTTGTGTAATAAATTTCGGGCGCTTTGTCCTGAGATATTCATAATGCGGGAGATCTCATCATATTCCATTCCATACAAAATACGCAGATACACAATTTCCCGCTGACGTGGAGATAGTAAAGTCAGAATCTTATCGATTCGTTGCTTCATTTCTTTTTCTTCATCCTTTGCAATGATTGTTTCGTCAATAGCATACTCAAAAGAAAATGGGAATTCCGGATCGTTCTCTTCTAAAGAAGAATTTTTGTCTTTTTTCAGAGCATTTATATAATAATTTTTAATTGAACGGAACAAAAAGGCCCGTATGGTTTGGGAGTCTTTAATTAGTTTTGGTTTGGAATACAACTTCAGAAATAAATCTTGGATGGCATCTTCTGCCAATTCTTCATCCATTCCCAGATTGATGCCATAATTATATAGACTTTGGTAACATTTCTTATATAGGAGAGAAAATGCTGACCGATTACCAATGATAAAACTTCCCCATAAATCGGTTTCAGATCTAAGAGTAAGTTCGATATATGTACTTTTATTATCCATTCAGATAGATTGAAAAACAAATATATATATTTATTCTGTTTCTAATCAGTTTCTTAGATCTTTTTTTTGTTTTTCTTTACAAAAATAGAGTACAAAAAACAGAAATGATTGTATTAACTTATAGATTATGGGACTTAAAGTTGGAAAAAATGGCAGATAGATATAGAGGATACTATTTGGAAGACTTTATTTTGGACGACTATTTCTTTTCTTTGGCAAAGAAAGTATTTGAAAATGAGTGCGTTGATGAATGGTGCCGCTTATTGGAGAAAAATTCGGAGCAAATAAAAGTAATAGAGGAGGCATATTTGATCATTAATGGGATACACGTTCGGGAGAAAGTAGTTCCGGAGCAGGTAGTTCTTGAAAAATGGAATGAATTGGACGAAACAATAGGATCCCGGAAAAGACGGACTCTTGCTTATAAATGGTCGGCTGTAGTTGCTGCAGCCTGTTTGCTGATTTTCTTTTTAGATGTTGCATATCACAACAAGATTTATTTTTCTTCAGAGGAAACTAAATTAGAATTATTGAGTGTTTTAGATAATATAAAATATGAATCATCCGATATCCGGATGATTGTAGGTTCTGGGGATATTGTCGGTATTGACAATAAAGCTTCGATCAGGCAGGAAAAAGATGGCTCAATTATCGTTAATGACGAAAAAGTTGAAAGAAATGGTAAAGCAGAAATGGAACAGATTCAGTTGATAGTGCCTAATGGAAAACGCATGTCTCTGACTCTGGATGATGGCAGTAAGATCTGGATAAATTCCGGGACGAAATTGATTTACCCCTCTTATTTCTCCGGAAATGTTAGAGAAATTTTTGTTGATGGTGAAATTTATCTGGATGTGGTGCGGAATGAATCCAAGCCATTTATGGTACATTCCAAAGGGCTGGATGTTAAGGTGTTGGGAACATCATTAAATATAACAACCTACAAAGAAGATCATTTTACCAATGTTGTTTTAGTTTCCGGTAGTGTTGAGGTTATTCTGGATAATAAAGTCTCTGCACGGTTGAAACCGAATGATTGTTTTCATTTAGAGGAGGGACTCCAATCGGTGAAACAAGTTGATGTTTATAATTATATCTGTTGGAAAGATGGAATTATGAAGTTGGAAGAAACTCCTCTGAGTGAAATTTTTAATCGGATTTCGCGACACTACAATGTACAAATCGACTATCCTTGTCGTTATTCGGATATTCGTTACAACGGCAAATTGAGTTTGGATGGGAATGTTGATGATATCCTTAATAATATTATTCTGACAGAGCCATTTAATTATGCGAAAAGAGACAGTATAATAACAATCAATTAAATTAATTACGAACTTAAAATGTATAATATGAAAAAATGAGAAAGTAAAAAATCTACTAATTAGTTGTTAATCAACGATCTGATAAATGTGTTCTTAGTGTAAATAAAATGCAAAATATTTATGAAAAAAAACATGATGCTTAAAGCAAAAGACTCGAAAGCCAAATTTCTAATACGTATTATGAGAGTTTATTTTATTTTTCTGATAGCCGGTATAAGTACTGCCTTTGCCGCAAACACCTATTCGCAAAATACACGGTTGTCGATTCACCTTAAAAATGTAAGTATCGAACAGCTTTTTTCTGAAATAGAGAAGAACAGTGAATATATTTTTTTCTATAAAGAAAATGTTCCGGTAAAATCGAAAGTTTCCGTGGAGGCCAATGATGAAACTTTGGAACAAATACTTGAGAAAACACTACTTTCAAATGATCTGATTTTTCAGATCAATGATCGTCAGGTAGTAGTAACAGAAAAAGTCTTGGCTAATAGAACCGAAATGGTCATGGCTGCTCAGCAAAAAAATGCAGTTACGGGACTTGTTGTGGATATCAACGGGGAGCCGCTTATTGGGGTTAGCATTGTTGTCAGGGGTACTTCCAGAGGAATGGTTACCAATATGAACGGACGTTTCTCCATCCAGGCAGAGCCGGGGGAAATTCTGGAATTTTCGTATTTGGGATATGTAAAAGTCTCCCTTGAGGTTCCGGCTTCTCAGAGAACTCTGGAAGTGGTAATGAAAGAGGATAATATGACGATCGATGAAGTTGTCGTTGTTGGATATGGAATTCAAAAGAAAGTTAATGTGATAGGTTCTGTTTCACAAATTGGCAGCGATAAACTTGAAAACAGGACAGTTCCGATGCTGTCGAATGCATTGGCGGGTCAAATGACAGGAGTAACTGTGATTCAACGTTCCGGAAGACCAGGAGACAGCCCGGGAGAAATTCGTATTCGTGGAGTCGGATCTATCGAGGCGACACCCGATGCCTTGGTTCTTGTTGACGGAGTTCCCGGTTCGATTAATGATGTACGTCCGGAGGATGTACAGTCTATTTCTGTATTGAAAGATGCGGCTACTGCAGCTATATATGGCGCCCGTTCGGCAAATGGAGTTATTCTTGTGACGACGAAAATGGGAGCGGAGGGAAAAACCCGGATCAGTTATAATGGGTATGCCGGATTTACCAAGCCGACTGCTTTCCCCGACATGGTAGACTCCTGGGAGTTCGCTACACTGTATAATGAAGCCATGGGCGCTACTACTTATTCTCAACAGGATATTCAGAAATTCAGAGATGGATCGGACCCGGACAATTATCCGAATTCAGATTTTCTGAAAGATGTATTTTCCCGCAATGGTTTTCAAACGGGACATGATATTGCTGTAACGGGAGGTGGAAAATCCACACAATATTACTTAACTTTAGGCTATCTGGATCAACAGGGGATTATTGAAAAAAATGATTATAATCGTTTCGACGCACGCCTGAATCTGGTAACGGAGTTGTCCTCCAAATTGAAACTATCGACTTGGTTGGCAGGTTATTCTGCGAATAGAGAAGAGCCCGGAGGCATGTTGTCGTCTATTGTTGTTAATGCTGTCCGGTACCCTTCTATTTATGCCGGGAAACTGTCTAATGGCGATTATGGAACAGGACCGGAGCAAGGAGGTACTCCTGTTGCGTGGCTTGATAGAGAATCTTTCTTTGAAGTGCCCGAATTTAAGATGACAGCCCGGATGCGTTTAGACTATACTCCTCTTAATGATTTGAAATTATCGTTATTGGGAGGATACAATTATCTGGGAAAAACAGAGAGAACATTTACAGCAACGATGAGATTAAATGATACCCATTCTCTTGGACCATCTACGCTAAATGAAGAGGATAAAAAAACAATTTTTCAAACAATGCAGGCTTTGGCCGACTATAGCAAGTCGATAGGGAAACATGATTTCAGCGCTTTGGCTGGTTATTCTTTTGAGTCGGAATCTTATCGCAATTTGGTTGCTTACCGGGACAATTTTCCAACAAACGACCTGCCATATATAAATGTCGGCTCCAGAGACAATATGCAAAATAGCGGAGGAGGATGGGATTGGGCCATTCAATCGGTATTCGGTCGATTCAAATATTCATACGATCAGAAATATTTGGGAGAAGTAACCGTACGCTATGACGGATCTTCTCGCTTTCCGGAATCTCATAAATACGCTTTTTTCCCTTCTGTCGCTTTAGGCTGGCGAGTTTCCGAAGAAGCGTTCTTTAAAGATAATGTTTCGTTTATACACAACCTGAAATTGAAAACTTCATGGGGTAAATTAGGAAACCAAAACATAGGCCTTTATCCTTATCAGAATACTTACTCCATCACTCCATATGTAATTGGCGGAAGTATTGCTTCAGGAGGATATATCACTTCATTGAAGGATCCGAATATCTCATGGGAATCCACTCGTACAACTGATGGTGGCATGGAAGTCGGATTTTTCGGGAATGGTTTGTTAGATATGTCTGTGAATTATTTTTATAGAAAAACTACAGACCTCCTGACCAAGCCTCAAAGTAATGTATCCTCGGTTCTTGGTATGACTGTAGACTATACAAATTCAGGATCTTTGGAAAATAAAGGATGGGAATTTGAAGTTTCTCATCGAAATAAAGTTGGCGAAATCACCTACAATATTGGAGGCAACCTGAGTATTATCCGGAATAAAGTATTGGATATGGGCCTTGGAGGCGTTCCTCAGCGGAATGGAATGGTCGGTAACGGCGATAATTGTTTTGTAGGTTATCCTTTGCAGATGTACTATGGATATAAAACGGACGGTATGTTCCTTGACCAGGATGATATCAGTGCTTGGAGCAATCAAAGCGGCGTTTTCGGATCAGCCGTGAAACCGGGGTATCTGCGTTATGTTGATATCACTGGAGAAAACGGAGAAAAAGACGGTAAGGTTGATCCTAACTTCGACAGAGTTTATTTGGGAAGCCGCATCCCTAAATATACATTTAGTTTCAATTTGGGAGCGGAATATAGAGGTCTGGATCTTAGCGCTCAACTATATGGAGTAGCAGAGGTAAAAGGGCGGCTGGAATCTTATGCCGGCTATGCATTCAATGCATTGGGGAATATTCAACGTTGGCAGGCCGACGGACGGTGGAATCCTGAAAATCCACAACGTTACAATGATTATCCCCGGCTGGAAATTATTCAGAATACAGGTAGTATGAATACTCAGCTTTCGGACTTTTGGGTAAAAGACGCTTCTTATGTCCGGTTAAAGAATATGCAAATAGGCTATACCATACCCAGGAAGATATTGGAAAAACTAAAAATAGCTTCTATACGTGTGTATGCGAATGCAGAAAATCCATTCTGTTGGAATAAATACCCAAGCGGTTGGGATCCGGAAATCAATACCAATGGAGAGTATTACCCGATTCTTTCTACCTATACATTCGGATTGAATCTACGTTTCTAAGAAAATGAGTTATTTATTAACAAAAACAGACAATTATGAAATACATAAAATATAATATAGTTGCCATAGTGATGGCTTTTCTTTGCCTGAACTCCTGTACAGATGATTTAACAAAAGATCCGCTGGACCAACTTGGCGCAGGTACGGTATGGAGTTCAGAGCAAAATGCATTAATTGCTTTGTATGGAGCATATAGGGGGAATATACAATATAATAAAGAAGTTTATGAAGTAGATGACTGGTGGGGATATTATGGCCTTGTTTTTATGGAACTTGCCAGTGATAACGCTTTGGACCGTAGACGTGCAGGTTCTCCTTTTGAATCGTTTATTAACGGAACGCTGACAACAAATAATGCCTTGATCGCGAAATATTGGAAAATTTCTTATCTGAGAATTGCCCGTTGTAATGATATCCTGGATCATATAAATATAGTGCCCACTTCAGAACCTAACCGAGAGAGAATGAGAGCAGAAGCCCGTTTTCTACGCGCTACTCAGTATTTCTACTTATCTCAATTTTTCCGGGATGTTCCGTTGGTTACGAAAACGTTGACCTCGGAAGAGGCTAATAATGTAAAAAAGACCCCTGTGGCAGAGATTACAACCTGGATCGTTAACGAATTAACTGAAGCAGCTGCGGCATTGCCTCGTTACAAGGATATAAAAGCCTCAGAGAGAGGTCGTGCGTGTAAACAGGCGGCATTGGCCTTTCTGGGAAGGACCTTGCTCGGATCTCAAAAATATTCGGAAGCAGCGGCTATTTA
The DNA here is from genome assembly GCA_031548005.1 of Bacteroidales bacterium. Lineage (GTDB taxonomy): Bacteria > Bacteroidota > Bacteroidia > Bacteroidales > Azobacteroidaceae > BNXB01. The sequence continues at coordinate 1,688 of JAVBRK010000073.1, read as the reverse complement.
TGAGCAAATCATAGATTTAGGTGATAATGCAATAGATCCGAATTATCAAACCATTTTCTTCGAATCCAATGAGAATAGTTCTGAAAATATCTTTGTCTCTACTTTCATCAAAGATAAAGCTTCAAATCCGATGCCTTTACAGGCCTTTCCCGCAAAAGATGGAGGTTGGTGCTTTTTCTGCCCTTTGAGTGGTTTATTCGAAGCGTATCAATTTACGAATGGGGATGATTTTTCATACACGGATTCAAAATATGACCCGGTTAATCTGGAGAAAAACAGGGATCCTCGTTTGAAATATACACTTATCACAAACGGAACTCATTTCAGGGGTTCGATCTATAAGTCCCATCCTGATTCGACAGCAGGAGGCAATATCGACTATGTGAGAGTCGGAGCACAGACTACTCAGACCGGTTTTTTGTTGCGCAAGTTTGCGGATGAATCCAATACCTCCCTTGCTTTGTCAACTATGTATGGAAATGATTTTCCTATCATTCGTTATGCCGAAGTCCTGTTAAGCTATCTGGAGGCCAAACTGGAAGCAGGGGAAGCAATCGACCAGAACTTGCTGGATAATACGATCAACAAGGTTCGTGGACGTGATAACGTAAACATGCCCCCGATCAAAGAACTCGACCGAACGAAATTACGTTCGGTTTTACGTAATGAAAGACGTGTCGAGTTGGCAATGGAAGGTCTCCGTTACTGGGATTTACTGCGTTGGGGTATTGCTCATGATGTTTGTCAAGGTAGGCTCTATGGCGCTCCTTTCCCGGGCGCTAAAGCTGCAAATGCAAATAAAGATCCGTATAATCGTTGGGATACCGAAATGACTCGTAGTTTTAGAAAAGATCAGGACTACAGGTGGCCTATCCCTCAATCTGAACAAAATATCAATCCTAATCTGAGGTAAATATATTTTAGGAAAAAGGAGAAGAAGCTTCTGTTTATGATCTCAAAATTAAAGACAAGCAGGAGCTTCTTGTTCTCATGTCAGCAGATCTGAACCATTTGCGATTGAGTAAGCCCTATGATAAAACTCTCGATTTGACCTGAACCGGTAATCGATAATTATTCTTTTAAGGTAATGAGAGCGACATCCATTCCGGGTGTTTTTTAATATAAGCTGCAACAAAAGGACAAAGCGGATAGACTTTCTGCCCTTGATCTCTTATATCCTGGAGCGATTTCTCTATTAATTCAGACGCGATTCCCCGACCTTCCAGCGCAGCCGGAGTTTCGGTATGTGTCATATACACAACCCCTTCATTGTTGATTATATATTCCGCTATAGCCAAATAGTCTTCCACATGAAGCTCGTAACGCTTCCGTTCTTTGTTGTTCAGAAATTTTCTTTCTTCCATGATCTACTATTTTTTATTCTTAGTTGAAAACTCTATAAATTCTCCTTTGTGACAGAGAGTGCGCTTATCTATATCATCCAATTGTTTAAGTATCAATAAGTAAAATTTTCGCAAGTTATAAAAAAGAACGGAAATTTTGCAAGAAGTGGGGAATCAAATAATTTTTCACAGTTCCATGATCAGTGGAAAAAACGGCTAAACAGACCCCTGAATGTCGGAGGAAAATGACCCCGGCAATCCGGTCAAAAATGCCCCCCTTTTGTCGGTTCAAATTGCCCCCCTGAAAACGGTTTAAACAGCCCCCTGTCAGGAAAGCGTAAAAAT
>JAVBRK010000053.1:0-15735 GCA_031548005.1 Bacteroidales bacterium | reverse complement strand
ATTTTTACGCTTTCCTGACAGGGGTCTGTTTAAACCGTTTTCAGGGGGGCAATTTGAACCGACAAAAGGGGGGCATTTTTGACCGGATTGCCGGGGTCATTTTCCTCCGACATTCAGGGGTCTATTTAGCCGTTTTTTCCAGAAACGCCCTATGAAATGTTTGAACCATTCCTGCATGAATTTCTTTAGTTCATCGTCCTCACTCATGGCTTGCCTCCTTCGTCTTATTGTTATTTACTACGCGCCCCGGCAGCAGATGTTCGACCTCCGCCTGTGCGTACCACGCTTTACCGCCCCTGATGGAATAGGTTATCTTTCCATTACTGCGTAACCGCTGCATGGTGCGCTTGCTTACCCGAAGGATAGCGGCAGCTTCCGGGTCGGTAAGCCAGACTTCCGATGGGTCGGGTTGTAGAAATTTTTCTCTTTCCACTTGCTCTTTCATATAGAAATAAATCCGTTCGATTTTCCGCACTAATGCTTTATATGCTTCCGATTCGATTGTTATTACTTTCATACTTGCAACTTGTTGATTTAATGCAAAGGTCGTGGGATATGTAATACAAAAACAGGGGTAGTCGATACTGACTACCCCCATAAAGCGAAAATAAGTGGCTAAAAATCAATTAATTATAAAATCATTATTTTTCATCTTTTTTTAATCGCTTATTATTCCGGCTCTTTTCCAATACATTTTTGAGAAAATCCAGTGCTTTTGTAAGGTTGAATGCTTTTCGGTTATATACTTCGGTTCTCCTGTCGTATATATTTCCGAAATTAAGATTAAAGATATGCTCAAATGCTTTTGCAATCTGCTTTTATGATGCCGGATTTCCGGTTGCATTTTTTATCTCCTTTGAGAGAAACAGGCAGATAACGATTTCTACTATACCAATAATCCCCAAGCCTTTCGACTTAGGGATTACATATAAATCAGATTTAAATATCTCTACCTGTTCAAAACGTTCGGGGTGCGAATAACGCATTTCTAACAAAACCAGTTCGGTATCAATGATAGCAATGGCTTTCTGTAAATACAGATTTTTAAGCGCATTTTTTTTTCTGCTCGTACCGATGAAGGGTTTGTAGAGCTGTTAACTCAATACGAGAGACATTGAGCGTCCGAAATAGGTTAGCATAGCTTTGTTCAGATTGGCTGACAGTTCTCAGTTGTTCCTTAAAGCACCCATAGGCATTTTGCATTTCTTCGTTTGTAACTTCTTGTGATGGTGCTGTCAATAGACTGAAAAACTTCGTGTTTGTTAATTCGTTCATACACATAACTTTTTAAGTGAATATTAGTAGTCGGGTTGAAGCCCGGTTTTATACGGTATGATTTCAGATTCTTACAACCTACATCCTCTATGGTTTCTACCGCTCAACTTCAAATCACTTTCTTGATACAAAGATACACGAAATAAATAATATTTAATAGTTTTAAATAGCATTTTTAGTTGTATAATACTTAATGTAAGAATGTTAAAAAATCGACAGTTCTAATGATTTAATCAATAAAAGAATAATAAATAATATACAGCTATTTACTACTGTGCAATCACATTATAATAAACAATGTATTCACTGTATTTTGATGGAAACATCGGGGAATTTCCCTGTCTTTGTCAAACAATAGACAGTCAAAAAGATGAAAGGAAAAGAAAGCAAACTATGGGTAATCCGAATTGCAATTTATACTTGTTAATACAAAGCCATTCTGATAATGACTTTACATTTTTCTTATCTATTCTTGTTTTCTTGCCCCACAACAAATAATGCATTTAATTTATTGTGTATTAGCACATTATACTTTTTGTGTTTTATTTTTGTGGGGCAAGCGTTTTCTATAAACAAAAAAATCAGCACCGTAAAGTGCTGATTTTCAAGTAGCGGGAGCGAGAATTGAACTCGCGACCTCATGATTATGAATCATGCGCTCTAACCATCTGAGCTATCCCGCCGAAGTATTTTCGACTTGTGGGGCAAATTTGTGGGGCAAGTAAAATTCCCGCAATTTCCACACGCTTTAACAACCTGATAAAAAGAACGTTGTGGCGATAAAATTCGCATGAAACTCAGGTTTATGAATCATGCGCTCTAACCAGCTGAGCTATCGCGCCTCCTTATTTTGCGGTGCAAAGGTAGGATGTTTTTTTTAATTTATCAATATATCCAAGCATTTTTTTGTTTTCTTTCCCCAAGCTCGGTTATAATTTAACGGTTTTAGATTTCCCTTTCTTTGTCTCATTGTGAAAGTGATCGACAGAGGTAACAACATATTTTACTTTCCGTTTCCCATTTTCGTAAGGTAACAGGTACTCCAGATCGCGAGTGATTTTCACGATTTTTGACGGATCCTGCAAATTCACTTTTTCCTTATCTTCGAATTTGTAAATAACGTAATATTGGGCTTTTTCGGGGTCTTGTGGATTTCCATTGCGTTTCCAGTGTAGCTTGTAGCCGTTTGTTGTCCATTCGTCTTTCAGGGATTTAACGTCTTTGGGTCGCTTGTGGTGCATGTGGCTGTATTCCGGGATCAGGGCCGGGAACCGTTGGTAGTTGCTTCTCAAACTGTCTTCGATTCCTCCGTTGTTTTTAAGTACCTCGTAAGCCGGCCAGAAGCAGTTGCCGTATATGGCAGGCAATGTACGTTCCAGTTTCATTTTACGGGTTAACTGATTCTGGTAGGGATTTTGGAGATCCGGGGCTTTCATAGTACGGGCTACATCCTGACCAATATACAGATGGGCCCCGTAATTATTCCGGCTCCACCATCGGATGAGTGTTTCGTAATCGGCAGCTTTATGTCCGATTTCCCAGTAAATCTGAGGAATATTATAGTCGATCCAGCCTTTCTCTACCCATAGTTTGATATCGGCATACAAATCGTCGTAGTTTTGCAGTCCGTTTGTTTCACTTCCGGAGCCGTCGGGAGTACTCTTTATATTCCTGTAAATACCGAAAGGGCTGATTCCGAAGCGGATCCAGGGTTTGGTGAGAACGATGGTTTCCTTGATCTCCTGAATCAGGATATTTACATTGTTCCGGCGCCAATCGTTACGCTGGCTTGCGGTGAACCCTTGTACCGGGCCATAGCGGTAAAAGCTGTTGTCGTCCGGAAATTTTTCTCCTGCAATCGGATAGGGGTAAAAATAATCGTCCATATGGATCGCATCGACATCGTAGCGGCTCACAACATCTTTGACGACTTTGCAGATGAAATCTTTGGATTCCGGCAGTCCCGGATCGAAATAGATCTGTTTTCCGTATTTTACGAACCATTCCGGATGCTGGTGATAAATATGCGATTCGTGTAGTATGTCCGTATCGGTAGCAGTTACCCGGTAAGGGTTCATCCAGGCATGGAATTCGATGTTGCGCGCATGGCATTCCCGGATAATAAAATCCAGAGGATCGAAACCATTGTCCGGAGCCTTTCCCTGTATTCCTGTAAGGTATTTACTCCAGGGTTCCAGTGGCGAAGGGTAGAGTGCGTCGGCAGTAGGCCGGATCTGAAAAATAACGGCATTGAAATGAAGGGATTGAAGACTGTCCAGGGCTTCTATCAAATAACGCTTCATGGTTTCAGACGACATTTCCCGGTATTGCCCTTGTCCGATAACATGCATCCAGGCTCCTCTGAACTCTCTTTTGGGACTTATCTGACAAAATCCGGAAGAAAAACAGGCCGAAAATAATAAAACGGCCATCCAATATTTAAATTTCATAAGCAGAATTTAACTTTGAGGATGCAAATAAAATAATTAAATTTATCTTTGTCAAATCAATTGCCTTTAATTTGTTGTATGCGTTCATTTTTTCTTTGTTTTTTATGTCTGGCCCTAGGTGTTGTTGCCTATTGCTCGGTTTTGAGTATGCATGCATCTGTGGATGATAACCGTTTGCAGATAAAGGCCGATTCTGCGCTTGTTTATTGTAAGGCGAAAGGGTTTAATACGGAACGTTGCATCTTGGTCGATATGAAAATTCATTCCGGGAAAAAACGGTTGTTTCTCTGGGATTTTAAAGATGGAAAGGTGATCCGGTCGAGTTTATGCTGTCATGGCAACGGACAAGGGAGTACCGGAGCCGACCCTGTTTTCAGTAATGCGTCCGGGAGTTATTGCACCTCGCTCGGCCGTTACAAGATCGGTATCCGGTACTATAGCCGTTGGGGAATCAATGTCCATTACAAGCTGCATGGATTGGAGGCGTCGAACAATAATGCTTACAATAGGATCGTTGTTCTGCACTCTCACAATCCGGTTCCTGATACCGAAATTTATCCTATACATCTGCCGATGGGTTGGAGCCTCGGGTGTCCGGTCGTTTCCAATGAGATGATGGGAGAACTGGATACTTACCTTAAAGAAACGGAAAAACCGGTACTGTTGTGGATTTACAATTAAGCCCGGGCATTCGTTTTTTATACTTTCATTTTTTTCTCTTATCTTTGTCAACTATCAATAAAAAATAACAGAATGAAATTTACAGCCCTGGCTTTGCCGATTTTCGAACAATCGATTGCCGATTACCATCAGTGGGACGATGTGGATAAAGCCATCCGGAATCCTTACCCTTTACAGTCGATCGAATACTATCTGTATCTGAAGAACTGGATCGATACGGTTCAGTGGCACCTGGAAGATATCATCCGGGATCCGAATATCGATGCCGTTAAGGCTTTGGAGATCAAACGGAGAATTGATAAATCGAACCAGGATCGTACGGATCTGGTGGAAATGATCGATAGTTATTTTTTAGACAAATATAAGGACATTCAGGTTTCCCCGGATGCCGCCATTAATACGGAAAGTCCTGCCTGGGCTATCGACCGGCTTTCAATTCTGGCTTTGAAAATTTATCATATGCAGTTGGAAACCGACCGCAAGGATGTCGATCCGGCTCACCACGACGCTTGTGTGAAAAAATTACAGGTGCTTTCAGAGCAGCGGACAGATCTTTCTACTGCGATCGATCAGTTGATCGGTGATATTGAAGCCGGGCAAAAGTACATGAAGGTTTATAAGCAAATGAAGATGTACAACGACCCCTCATTGAATCCGGTGCTTTACGGTAAAAAATAATTGACGAGCGCGCATGTCCCGAGTCCTTGTTATCCGGTTGTCTGCCTTGGGCGATGTCGCCATGCTGGTACCTGTCCTTTATTCGGTTGCAGTGCAATATCCGGAGGATGAATTTATTTTGGTAACGAAAAAGCCGTTGCTTGGAATTTTTACCCTCAAGCCCTCCAATGTGTCTGTTTTTCCGGTCGATACGAAGGGTAGGCACCGTGGATTCAAAGGCTTGTGGACGCTAATCCGGGAACTTGCGGCATTAAAACCCGATGCTGTTGCAGATGCTCATAAAGTCACGCGCTCACTTTATATCCGGTTGTTTTTCCATGCATTGGGGAAGAAATCGGCTGTAATTGATAAAGGCAAGCCTGAAAAACAGGCCATGACCCGGAAAAAGAATAAAAAGCTGGTTCGTCTTAAAACTTCTTTTCAAAGATACGGCGACGTTTTTTCTCAATTGGGATATTCCCACACGCTGACATTCGATACGATTTTTGATTTCGGTGAACGGAATTTTTCAGAAATACGAGGACTTGCCGGAGAAAAGAACGGAACCTGGGTGGGAATCGCTCCTTTTGCCAAGCACCGGGGTAAAATTTATCCGCTTGAAAAGACGGAAGAAATTGTGATCTCCCTGGACAACCGGCCGGATACTACCATATTCCTGTTTGGAAGCAAAGAGGAGTCTGAATTATTGAAATCCTGGGAATCGCGTTATCCTCATGCGATATGTGTTGCCGGAAATCTGAGTTTTACCACCGAATTATTATTGATGAGTTATTTGGATGTGATGCTGACGATGGATTCCGGAAACATGCACTTAGCGTCGCTGGTACGGACTCCCGTGGTTTCTGTTTGGGGAGCCACCCATCCGTATGCCGGATTTTATGGATACCGTCAGGATCCTGAAAATGCTGTCCAGTCGGATCTTTTTTGCCGTCCGTGTTCTGTTTTTGGAGATAAGCCGTGTTACCGGAAAGATTATGCCTGTTTGAACGGTCTTCCTGTGGAAATGGTGATGGCCCGAATTGATAAAGTACTGAACAAATGAATGCTCCAGTGATAAACCCTGTATTTTCTTCGTTATCCGGATTCATCAAAGAACTGCCGGAGCGTTTTTTGTTGTCCGGCAACGCTATCTACGAAGACAGGAATACAATAAAAACCTTTGAAGTCAATGGTTTGAAAATGGCTGTCAAGTCATTTAAAATCCCGTTTTTTCTGAATAAAATCGTATATACTTTTTTCCGTCAGTCGAAAGCTAAACGATCTTACGAATACGCCCTGCGGCTACAGGAAAAAGGGGTAGATACCCCGGTACCGGTGGCTTACATAGAGAATAAGCAATATGGTTTGCTCCGCGACTCGTATTATGCCTGTGAATTGGTGGAATACGACGGAATGATGCGGGTTCTCAGGACTTGCAGACTGGAAGAATGCAGAGATCTGATCGTTCAATTCGCCCGGTTCACGGCGCAAACTCATGAAAAGGAAGTCCTGCATCTAGATTATTCTCCCGGCAATATTCTTTTCACCTGCTCTGGTGGGGTTTATACTTTTTACTTAGTCGATATCAACCGGATGAGATTTGGAAAAGTGAGTCCGGAAGAAGGGTGTAAAAATCTGAGAAAACTCTGGGGAAGTAAAAGAATGATCGAAGAGATCGCCCGGGAGTATGCTCGTGCACGAGGGTTCGATGAAAAAAGCTGTGTAGAGTTGACTTTGAAATATCACGACTGCTTCTGGAAAAAATTTACCGGAAAACATGGCCGCCGTCCTTACGATTTAGATGAATAAACTGTTTTAACCAACTACAAAAAATAATAATTAATGAAGATTTTACACATTTGTGGAGCCAGATCTTGGGGGGGAGGGGAACAGTCGATGGTGGATCTTCTTCCGGAACTATGCAAATTGGGAGTTCAAAATCACATTCTTGGAATAGCTGATTCACCCTTGCATAGAAAATCGATAGAAATGGATATCTCGTTTATTCCGGTGTGCGGGAATAAGTTGAATAAGTTTACTAATTACAGATTTCTGAAATCTGTAGTCAAACAATTGCAGCCAGATATCATTCATTTACATACAAGTGATTCATTGACACTTTATACTCTTTCGGATTTATTCTTCCGGTTGAAGACGAAAACGGTATTCTCGAAGAAAGGAATGGGTAACAGTAGTAGTTTCATCAGTAAATACAAATACAATTACAGGAATTTACATAGAACAATTTGTGTGTCGAATGCCGTAAAAGTTGCTTTTTCCAAGTTGATTTATCCTAAATATCAGGATCGTCTGGTAGTTGTTTATGATGGAATAAATGAAGCCCGGATTGACATGGAAAAAGGGGAAGATATCAGAAAGGAGATTGGGATTCCTGAAGATCGGTTTTTGATAGGAAATATAGCAAATCATACGAATGCCAAAGACTTGCCCACACTGATGAAAACAATGAACCATTTGGTTTATGTGAAGGGAATAAAAAATGTACATTTACTTCAGATCGGACAGTTTTCCGACCATATTACTCCGGTATTGAAAAGTCTTATTCAGGAATACGATATTCAGGAGTATGTTACCCTGGAAGGTTTCAGGGGGGATGCCTCCACATTGCTTGGGCAGATGGATGTTTATGTTATGAGTTCGGCGAGAGAAGGGCTTCCATTGACAATTTATGAGGCATTTCTGAAGAAGATCCCAGTCGTTACTACTCGGGCGGGGGGCATTCCCGAGGCGATTCAACATGAATACAACGGACTTTTATGTGATGTCGGAGATTCTCAGACTCTGGCGGATAACATTGCAAAGTTGTTGTCAGACAGGGAGAAACGGGAGTTATTTGCTGAAAGATCGTATCAATTACTTTTTGAACGTTTTATTGCGCAAAAATCGGCTGAAAATATATGGAGTATCTACCGGGAAGTTTTACAGAAATGAAAAAATATTTCGTATTTTTGTGTCTGATTTTTTAAATAACGCATATGAATGATACCAACCGGAAATTAATATATCTGGATCGGAATGAATATAGCTACGGAATTGCTCCATTGGTGGAACAAACTATCCGGGAATTTTCCCCGCAGGAGTTTAATAGTTATACCCGTTGTTTCCAGCAGGGGATAAAAAGCGAGTTGTCTGAGTTTATAGGGCGTATGTATGGCGTTCCGGAGTCGAATGTCGTGCTGGGGTATGGGGCGGAAGATATTCTCAAATCGGTGATTCATTGTTTTCTGAGTCAGGGACATCAGCAACGTAAAATACTCATCCCTACCTATTCCTGGTGGTATTATAAATCGATTGCCGAGGAAGTAAACGGCCAGACTATTATGTATCCGTTGTATGAAGACGGATATAATTTCAAATACGATATCGCAGAAATCAAACGGATTGCCGAAAAGGAAAATCCGGATATGCTCCTGTTGGCGAGTCCGAATAATCCGACCGGAAATTCTCTGTCATTCAATGAAATAAAAGATATTGTATCGAGCGTTGGCAGCCATACGATGGTGGCGCTCGATGAGGCTTATGCTTCTTACGATGCCGGGAATATTGATCATGTGGCTACTCTGCTGAAGGAATTTCCCAATATAATAAGCATCCGCACCTTTTCCAAGTTTTACGGGTTGCCGGGACTCCGTTTGGGTTATGCTTTTATGGGCGAATCGCTGAAAAAATTTGGCGGATTCAGTACCATGTATTTAGGTTACAATAAACTTTCGGAGAAAATCGGGATCGCTGCGTTGCAGTCGACGGATTTCTACCGGGAGAAAAAAGCCCTGATGGATGAGGATAAAGAGCAGTATAAAAAACGACTGAATCCTTTGCCTGGTTTTAAGGTGTATCATTCGGATGCCAATTTTGTGTTGGTGAAGTATCCGGAGGCGATCCGGAAGCAGCTTCAGGAGGCATTTGAAAAGAAAGATCTGGTGATCAAGTTCCTGAACGACGACGGATTACAATCGTATATGCGGATCACGCTGGGAACCCGTCAGATCAACGAGCTTGTGATTGGGACGATAGAAGAAACCTCCCGAAATACCCGGATAGAATGAAAGCCGTTATCCTTGCTGCAGGAATTGCCTCCCGTCTGCGTCCTCTGACAGACCACACTCCGAAGTGCCTGCTTAAAGTAGGGACCCGGTCGTTGCTGGAAAGAACTGTCGACGCGCTCGTGGAGAACGGGATTACTGAACTCGTAATCGTGACCGGTTATCTGAAAGAAATGATCGAATCGTTCATGACTTCCCGGTACCCGCAACTGAGCATTGAATTCATTCATAACGACCGGTACGAATCGACCAATAATATATATTCCCTGTGGATGACTAAAGAGGCAGTACTGGGCCGGAATGTCCTGCTGCTCGACAGCGATATCTTATTTGATCCCGGCGTCATCAAAAAATTACTCGAATCGCCTGATCCCGATTGTCTGGCGTTGAACGTCCATGAATTGGGAGAAGAAGAAATAAAAGTGATCACAGACCCGGTATCCGGGAAGATCACGGAGATCAGTAAAACCTGTCCGGTCGAAAAGGCAATCGGAGAATCGGTGGGCATCGAGCGGATATCGTCCGGGTTTTTGAAAGTCTTATTTGCAGAATTAGACCGGATGATTCTGGAAGATCAACAGGTGAATGTTTTTTACGAAGCGGCTTTCGAAAATATTATCTCCCAGGGAGCTGCATTTTATCCGGTCGATATCACAGCATTATTTTCGATGGAATTGGATACGGTTGAAGATTTCCGTACAGCCTGTGAAAAAATTCCTTCAAACCTGCAATAATCATGAAAATCGTCCTTTTTTGTGAACATAAATACGCCATCAGTATCTTATCTCCATTACAAACGGAGGCCGACAGGCAGAACCACGAAGTATTGTGGTTCGTAGACGCCCGGAACATTTCTGATTTTCCTCTGAAAGGGGAGGTCCGGTGGACCAACAGCATACAACAAACATACGATTTTTCGCCGGATGCGGTATTTGTTCCGGGAAATATTGTCCCTTATTATCTTCCGGGAGTGAAAGCTGAGATATTTCATGGTTATGCAGCCGAAAAGAAAGACCACTGGGTGATCCGGCGCTACTTGGATATGTACCTGACGCAAGGTCCTTTTTTTACAACGGTTTTCCGGAAATTAGCGTTGAAGTACAAGGATTTTGAAGTTGTCGAGACCGGATGGCCCCGGCAGGATTGGATTTTTGAAAATCTGCATGCTTTCGATGATTATAAAAAGCAGTTGCTGGAGGAGCATCAAAGGAGCAAGGTGGTATTGTATGCCCCGACTTTCTCTCCATCGCTGACGTCGTTGCCGGAACTGAAAACCGCTTTGAGAACTCTGGCAGATAAGAATGACGTGGTGATCCTGATGAAGTTCCATCCGTTGACTAAGAAAGAATGGGTGGACGAATACAAGCAACTGGCGGAGGAGCACAATCATCTGGTTTGGATCGACGATCACAGCATTACGAAGTATATCATTGCCTGCGATCTGATGATCAGCGATACATCGTCGGCTCTATATGAAGCTTTATTGCTCGATAAGCCGGTGATCACCTATAAAAATGTAGCCGATGAGCAGTACTGGCTCGATATCCGGGAGGCAAACGACCTGCAGGATGCTTTCGAGCGGGCCGGGACGGACGAATATACCCGGAAAAGGAAGTGGGTTATCGATAATTATGACCCCTACCTGGATGGAAAAGTGGGACAAAGGATGTTTGCCGCCGTGGAAGATTATATTTCACGTCATGGAGTCCCCCGGGAGCGGAAACTGAATCTCTGGAGAAAATATCAGAGTATCAAAAAATTTGGCAAAATCAAGAGAAAATAGCTGAGTACGATTGTAACCTTAAGTTTACACTAAAATGGTAAGCATAAAAAAAATATTGGTGATCCGGTTCCGGAGAGTCGGCGATGCCGTGATCTCTACCGTCCTTTGTTCATCTCTCAGGAAAACTTTTCCCGGCGCTGTTATCGATTATGTATTGAATGAGGGTATTGCCACGCTTTTCGAACATCACCCGGATATCGATCATATCATCCGGTTCAGTAATAAGGATATGGATGGACTTGGAGCATATACTAAAAAAGTGAAGCAAGTGATGAAAGCCGGAAGGTACGACCTGATTGTCGACTGCCGGTCGACTGTCAAAACGTTGTGGTTCAGCCTGTACTCATTGAGTACGCCTTACCGGATCGGAAGAAAAAAGTGCTACAATGGGATCCTGCATAATTACCGGGTCGATAATGAAGGGGTGGTAGACGAGGTGACCAAGACTCTGATGTTGCTGAAACCGCTTGAAAAGTCATTTGATGTAAAGTATGAACGCTTTTTTAAAGTCTATGTAACCGATCGGGAGAAAAAGGATTTTAAAAACTATATGCAGGCTCAGGGAATTGATTTTTCCCGTCCGGTCGTTATTTGCACGGTGGTGACCCGTTTAGTGCATAAAATGTGGGATAGCGGGCGGATGAAAGAAATTCTCCGGCGGATTATCGACCGGTACGACGCCCAGTTGATATTCAACTTCGGGGGAAAAGAAGAAGAAGTTCTGGCCCGGCAGTTGCACCACGAAATGAACAGCGATTCCCGTATATTTATGAATATCGAAGCCGGAAACCTCCGGGAGTTGGCGGCTATGATCGGCTTGTCCGGTTTTTTATTCGGAAATGAAGGGGGGCCGCGGCATATTTCGCAAGCCCTGGATATTCCTTCGTTTGCTATTTATCCTCCCGGAATAAGCCGGGAACAATGGCTCCCCAATGCCTGTGAACGGTTTCAGGGGATTCAACCTTCGGATATTTCAGAAAAAGGAAATGATAAAGGTCTGTCGTTCAAAGAAAAGTTCGACCAGATTACCGTCGATGAAGTCTGGGGACGATTAGAGCCCATGCTGACAAAGTATCTGAAGCCATGAAAATAACATTTTTACTTCCCATTACAATAGGTATTTCGAAATTCCATTTTCGCACCAGGTAGTCCCTTTTGCTTTGGCTGCTTTTTCAATTTTGTCATTGATTTCGAGATGTTCACGGGAAGACTCTTTATGGTACAGGTGGAAAACGATACCGGCATAGCGTAATCTTCTGCCGTTTATGTGGTTGTTATGCAGTCGGATAATCATATCGGAATCTTCCCGGCCCCATCCTTCCATATCTTCGTTGTATCCGTTGATAGCAATCAGGTCTTTTCTCCAGAAAGATAAGTTGCATCCCCGTATTTTAGAAGAAATTTCGTGAGTGGGCTGATATCTTTCCGAGAGGAATCCGGAACGGATGGCTCGTGTTTTATTTTTGATTTCGTTGGACCAGAAATTGAAGTTGGCTTTTTGCGATTCGATGATCGCGTTCATATATTCTTTCCGGATATTGACCCTGGAACCGAAAAGGTAGGTATTTGGAAGCCTGTGCGATAGGTGATCTTCGATAAAATGCTTTTCCGGAATGCAGTCGCCGTCGGTCTGGATGATGTAACCGGCATCGGTTCCTGCAATGGCCTTATTTAATATGAGCGCTTTTCTGAATCCTTTATCCTCCTGCCAGAAGTGTTTAACCGGAACGGAGATTTCAGTCTGAAACTTCCGGATCAATTCCCCGGTTTCCTCCCTCGACCCGTCGTCGGCAATCAGAATTTCGTCCGGAAGCACGGTTTGTTGCTTCAAACCCTTAAATACCAGGTTTAATGCAGTTTCCCAGTTATAGGTCGAGATCAGTAGCGCAGTTTTCATGAGTCGTTATTTTACTTTTTTCAGAATATCTTCATAATTTTCGGTTCTGACAATCCGTTTTTCGGGGATTGTATATTCTGTGGAGAAAATACTTTTTTCCGGCTTATACTCTTTATATTTCAATCCGCTCAGGGTGGAAATCGAGAAAATGACGTTTTCTGTCGTGTAGGGACGGGAGGTATTGATGACCAATCCGGGCATTTCTTCCTTGTACTTGTCGGATCTCCACAATACGAACGGAATCTGAGCCTGACACGGATAAACATTGGCCATGTGATGCCCGACGGCATCGCGGGTATCGTACACTTCCTCTCCATGATCGGAAAAGAACAGCAAATAGGCCGGTTTGCCTGTTGCTTTGATTTGTTTCAGAATGGAGCTGTAAACAAAATCTCCGTACCGGATTGAATTATCATAACTGTCGATGGTTGTTTTCATGTCTTCATCCCTGAATCCCAGGCCCGGAAGGTCATGAGTTTTTTTGTGGTCGAAATATTCATATTCATCGGGGTAACGGCAATCATAAGCATGATGGTTGCCCCATAGATGAATGAATATCATTTTATTTCCTCTGATCGTATCGTTCAGAACTTTTTCTAAGTACGGCAACACGATTTCGTCGTCTTTCTTAAAAGGGCTCAGGTCGTACAGGTGTTCAGATTCCTGGGCGATAATTCCGTAACTTCCTCCCCATTTGTCGATAGAGGGCTGGTTGGATATCCAATAAGTTTCGAATCCTGCAGCATCGAATACTTCCACGATAGAGGGTTTTTGTTTAAAATACTCCGGATGCTTATGGTCGGCGAAAGTCAGGATCTTTTGCATGGCTCCGAAAGTATGGGTTTCCGGGGTAACGACATCGGTATATACGTCCAGTTCGTTTCTGACCGAGTCCATCGATGGTGTTGTTTCCCGGTGATAACCATATAAACTCATATGGCGAACGGAAGTGGATTCTCCCAGGATGACTACAAAAACCCGGTCGGCTTCCGGCAGGGTGCATTCGACCTCCATCTTAAGATTTTTCCTCAATTCTTTTTCCTGTTGAAAAATCTGGTTCTCCCTCCAGTAAAGCACTCCACTTTTGTAAAAATCGAAAGTGGGAATAGCCTGGACTGTATATTGCAGGACAATACTCGTCAGAATAGTGGCTGCAACAAAAATAAACAGAAACAGGTATTTCCTGAGTGGAAGGCTCTGTTTTGAGTCTGCTTTCCAGATACAATAGGCTCCGCAAGCAATGTAAATAATAGTAACCGATATCACTCCCCACGAGATAAAATCCCCGAAATACTCGATCGATTCGGAGGTGTTGGTGTTGTATATGACCCAGAACATATCCCGTTTCATGCAGAGTTGCGATATGTAGAGATACCCCCAGACGATCATATTCGGGACCACCGACAAGGCGAACAGAATACTCAGGTATATTTTCTCTCCCTTATTTTTCAGAAAAAGGTCGATGGTACAAAGTGCGATAAAAATAACGAAACAGGTGAGCCCGGCCATACATTTATCGTGCATGTTGATATTATCTGCCCAGAAATAAAACATGGGAATGAAGAAGGTGACCATCCCTATCAGGATAAAAGCCCATTTTCTTTCTGTAAATAATTTCCGATCAATTTCCATTTTTTTTGTTAGGGGGTGGATTGTTCTACCTGTTATTTTCTGCCGAAATCGGCCGGGATTTCTCCCCACTTCGCAGTTTCCCATTTCAGGATTCTGGTACTGTAAGTATTGTTCCGCAGCCAATTTTCAGCCCTGGTAATCAATTCAAATACCGGGGCATTCTCTTCGCAGGGAAGCAATTTTGTTTTGCATTGCTTGTTTTTTATCCAAAGCATGGCATTGACACTGTCGGAATAAATAGGCAAGTCGATGTTATTTTTTTTCAACCAGGCCAGACCATGCACGATCGCCAGAAATTCTCCGATATTGTTCGTCCCTTTTTCGTAGGGACCGACATGAAAAATCTCTGTTCTACTGTCGACATGAACTCCCCGGTACTCCATTTTTCCGGGATTTCCAGAGCAGGCGGCATCTACCGCCAGACTGTTGCGGATTATACCTTCTGTCATGAAATAAGTTGCTGCCTTATTTTTTCCGGCTTTTCCAATATGCTCCCAGGGCCTTTCCGAATATGCTTTTTCTGCCATTTCTTTTGAATCGAAAGACTTGTATAAAGCGCCTTCGTAATTATCTATCTGACGCTTACAATCGATCCAGGTTACATAAACCCCCGGTTCGACTCCTTTCCAGACAACATAATATTTTTTTTTGGACATATTCCTATTTATAGCTTGCAAAAATACAATAATTATTACAAATATTGTAATTTTGCGATATACTCGGAAGAATGAAAAGAATTTTTTTGATCGGATACATGGGTAGTGGAAAAACGACCATCGGGAAACTTTTAGCGGAAAGGCTGCTTTTGCAGTTTATCGATGTCGATCTGTTTATCGAAAACCGGTACCGGAGATCCGTCGGACAATTATTTGAGGACAAGGGAGAAACCGGGTTTCGTGAGATCGAGCGCCGGGCCCTGGAAGAAATTTCCGGTTTTGAGAATGTCGTCGTGTCGACAGGAGGTGGAGCCCCGTGTTTTTTTGATAATATGAAAATGATGAACGAGTTCGGATTGACTGTCTACCTGAAGGTTTCGGAAAGCGAGTTGGCCGGAAGGTTGGTTCATGCGAAGCATAATCGTCCGCTGATCAAAAATAAAGATAGAGCGGAACTGAAAGTTTTTATAGCTCAAAGCCTCGAAAAAAGGGAGCCGTTTTATCGTCAGGCGAAGTTGGTTTTTGATGCCGAACAACTTTTGAACAGTACAGATGTTGATAAAATAGTGTCCAATCTGATAACAACAATGAAAAGTATGTAACTATGGGAAACATAAAAGCGCCGGCTACTACGACAAAA
>JAVBRK010000024.1:0-120187 GCA_031548005.1 Bacteroidales bacterium | reverse complement strand
GAATTTTACAATCTTTTTTATCAACATTACCGGAAGTTTTTTATCAAGAGGAAAACGGATTGTTCCCCCGGAAGTTTTATAGTTCACTAATTCTTCTTTAAAAGCTTCAATGGCATCGGGTCCGGGAAATAGACTGACATGGTTGGTAAAGCCTCCGAAATAAACAAGGATACCATTTTGTTTATAAGCAGGCATTTCGTAACTGATACATTCCTGCGCTTCAGGAGCTGCCTGTAGAACAGCAATCCGCAACCGTTTCAAATGTTCTTTCGTCTTTGGCAATGCAACAGCAATGTATTCGTCAACTGTTTGTGACTTGGGAATATTCATCATAGAAACAACAATATTTTTATTCGCTTATTTCAATTGCGTTAATATCCAAATTAATACACGTTTACTCATTTTATTCCGTTAATTTTTTGATAACCTTGCATGGATTCCCAACGGCAAGGCAATTCGCCGGTATGGACTTGACTACCACACTACCTGCCCCAATGGTGGTGTTATCTCCAATGGTAACTCCCGGTAAAATCACGGAACCACCTCCAATCCATACATTTTTTCCGATAGTAACCGGAGCTGTATAAGATTTCCAAAAAGGAAATCCCCCATCCTGGGATATGGAGAGTCGCTCTTTCGGATTAACGGGATGTGTAACTGCATAAACCTGAACATTAGGTCCAATACCAGAATTGTCGCCAATGGTTATTTTATTACAATCCAAAAATACACAGTTCATATTGATTTCACAGTTGTTCCCGATGTGGATATTTTCTCCATAATCCACAAAAAATGGTGCTGAAATCCAAACGTTTTCGCCTTTAGACCCCAATAATTGTGTCAGGATTCCATTTAATTGTTCTTTATTTTCGCTGTCTGTAAGATTATATTCTTTCATCAGCTGCTTTGCTAAATGCCAACGGGTAATCAATTCCTTGTCCCCGGCATCGTACAATTCTCCTGCAAGCATTTTTTCTTTTTCTGTCACTGTGCTTCAGTTTATTTAGTTTTCCGGTATTTCAACCGATATTTCTCATTTAATACCTGCCTCATCTCATCATCCAAAGATTTGAAATACCCCTTCCATCCGGGACAGAAATTGATATGCCAACGCCAAAATCTCCCAATCAATGATTTGGGATTCTCGTCATATTTCGCCCGTATCGGGCAGGTTTCGCAATTATGCTGTTTCATACCATTGTACTTTAAGTTGTCAAATCAGCACAAAGTTAACATCTATCAAGAAGATAAGTCACACTTCACTTAAAATATTTCCTCCTTTTGGTTGCCTGCATAAGCAGAGAACTCAATCTCGATAATAAACTGAAGTAAAATCTGTTGTTGAACATATCTTCAACCGGTTTTGTTATTTTTAAGTCGAGGCAACCAATTTTAATTGTACTTTTATATGCGTAATCAAGTGATAAAACAATGAAAAAGATGAAAATTTACGGAATAGCATTCGTGATTGTATTGTCGTTTTTAGTGACAGCGTGTACACCTAAAACGAAACAGGAAAGCCGGCTGTTGCCTCTTGAAGGCGCTTATAATGCACGCGATTTGGGCGGCTATAAAGCAGCAGACAATAAAACTGTAAAATGGTGGAAAGTCTTTCGTTCGGGAGATTTGAATAAATTGACCGATGAAGATTTAAACTATCTGGCATCTATTCCCCTCATTACCGATATTGATTTCCGTGATTCTGCCGAAATTGCGGTAGCGCCCGATAAAAAACCGACTTCGCTGAAGAATCAGGTATTTCTTTCCATTGCTACCGGAAACATTATTGATTTTAAGAAAATAGATTCAACTTCTGTTGCGACATTATTGGTTGAAGGGAACAAACATTTTGTAAGGGATAATCAAGAACAGTACCGGAAATTCTTTCAAATACTGATGAATAAAGGAAATGAGCCTTTGTTATTCCACTGCTCGGCAGGCAAAGACCGGGCAGGTTTTGGTGCTGCACTCTTCCTTTCGTCGCTTGGTGTGGACCGCGAAACGGTTATTCAGGATTATCTTCTGACCAACCGGTATCTGAAAGATAAGTATAAACCCATAACAGATTCCATTCCTTATTTGGCGCCATTATTCGAGGCCAGGCCGGAATATATCCAGGCAACTTTCGATGTTATCGACAATGAATACGGTGGAATGGATAATTACCTGACAAACTATTTGCAGGTTGACCTCAAAAAAATGAGGGAAATATATACGGAGTGATTCATCTTTCTAATACAGAAAAATATGATAGATAAAACCGTTTTTATCAACAACTATCGGGAAGCCTTTGGCGATGCGGCCGAATTACCTCTGGTATTTTGGTATTCGGACATTGCCGCTGGGCAGACAGAGAAAATCAATGGTTGTTTTTTCAAAGGATTGAAGGAAGCTCGTTCCGGCACCCCTATTAGCATCAATGAGGATATTATTGGTTGTATGGGCGGTAAATTTTATACAGGTTTTTCGGAAATGCCTGAACATATCCCTAATTTTGTTTCTTTAAAAGAGAAATACAAGGATACACCCGATAGGGTATTCGAATTTATAGATGCCCTGAAAGTTCCGCAAGCTGAAAAGAAATTCCTCAATTTTTCCCGCATTGACAAGGTGGATAATCTGGAACAAATAGAGGGCGTCCTGTTTCTGGCTACACCTGATATCTTATCGGGGCTTACCACTTGGACGTTTTTTGATACGAATGATGAGCAGGCTGTAGTATCTTTGTTCGGTTCGGGCTGTTCTGCTGTAGTCACACAAACTGTTTTGGAGAACCATAAGAACGGAAAAAGAACTTTTATCGGCTTTTTTGACCCATCCGTGCGGCCTTACTTTGAAGCAAACATCCTTAGTTTTACCATACCCATGTCAAGATTCAGGGAAATGTATGGGACCATGCGGAAGAGCTGTCTTTTCGATACTCATGCCTGGGCGAAGATTAAGGAACGAATCAACAATCCGTGACCTGGATACCATGAACATAGAAGAATTGCGGGAATATTGCCTGTCACTAAAAGGCGCAACAGAAGATATGCCGTTTGAAGACGAATACCTTATGTTCAGGATATTTGGCAAATGGTTTGCTGTTATTCCTTTGAATCATACGGAATTGAAGATGTTTGTAAAATGCGACCCGATAAAAGCCATTGACCTGCGTGAACGCTACAACTGTGTGGAAGCGGCTTGGCATTTCAACAAAAAATACTGGAATAGCATTATTCTTAATCGGGACCTGCAGCCGGAGTCATCCAAAACCTGAGTGCAACGGATTTTCAGAATCTGATTCTGGATGAACGCCGCCGTGAATTTTATGGAGAAGGTTATTGGTGGTATGATGTTAAACGGACCGGAAGAACTGACTTATTGGCCTCATTGGCCGGACGAAATTATCTCCTGTATTATCCGATACCGGAAAAAGAAAAAGATCTGGCCGGTTATACACAAAATCCGGGATACTAAATAAATTGAGAATTGAGAGTGGAAGATGGTGGATATTTCACGGCAAACACTCTCAATTCTTAATCCTGAGTTTTCTAATTTTAAATTTATAAAAATGAAATACTACAAACTGTTTATTGGGTTGTTGTGCATTTGTTTTGTCCGGATTTCTTATGGACAAAATACGACTTCATCCCGTTTTTTAGAAATATTGAATAATCTGGAGAATCCATATGTTATGGTAGCCGCACATCGGGGAGACTGGCGTAATGCTCCGGAAAACTCCATCCAATCTTCGAAAAATTGTATTAGCATGGGAGTGGATATCCTTGAGTTGGATGTCCGTAAGACAAAAGATAATCGACTGGTCGTGATTCACGACAAGACCATTGACCGTACAATGACCGGGAAGGGAAATGTTTCCGATTACACACTGGAAGAATTGAAAATGATGCGACTGACAGCTTCTACAGGGCATCAGACAAGGCATCAGATCCCAACTTTTGAAGAAATATTAGAGCTTACTAAAGATAAAATCATGATAGATATCGACAAGGGGTATGATTATTATGACGATATCATTCCTATCCTGAAAGAATATGAGATAATGAATCAATGTATTTTTAATGTTCCTGCAATTTTTTATGATAGTTTGGTTCGAAAATGTAATGATATTCCTGAAGATTTAATCATTCAGGTGATCGTAGATCCATATGATCTTAATTCGTTGAAAATAATCGATTCTTACCGGAAACATCCGCATGTTATTGTTCAGATGGTTTATAAAGATGAATCAGCTCCATTGCTTCGGAGTATACCTGAGATAAAAAAACATTTTCCGGTATGGTTCAATGCTTTGTGGCCCGAACATTCTGCCGGTCATGACGATGATATTGCAGTGGAAGAGAATAAGCCTGATGAAACCTGGGGGTGGCTGATTGAGAAAGGAGCAAACATTCTTCAAACTGATCGTCCGTCCCAGCTATTGGAGTACCTGGAGAAAAAAGGGCTGAGATGAAAGGGATTCCATTACTTAATAAGATTGTTGGTTTTTATAAAATCAGCGATCCATCACCGGAATATCCGGGTGATGAAGAAGCAAAAAGGAAATATTACAACAAACTCCGGTGGTCGAGTTTTCTGGCAGCCACGATTGGATATAGCCTCTACTATGTATGCCGTACCAGCCTGAATATTGTAAAAAAGCCGATTCTGGAGACTGGAGCGCTGGATGCCAAGCAATTGGGGGCTATCGGATCCGCATTATTGTTTACTTATGCTGCTGGAAAGTTTGTCAACAGCTTTCTAGCCGATCATTCCAACATTAAACGGTTTATGGCAACCGGACTGATCATCTCCGCAATGGCCAATTTACTGATCGGGATACTGGGTATTGCAGAAATAAACAACTACATCACCACCGCTACTTTCTTTATTTCATTTGCTATTTTGTGGGGAATCAACGGTTGGTCCCAGTCAATGGGGGCCGGTCCGTCTGTTGTATCCCTCTCCCGATGGTTTCCAATTAAGGAACGGGGGACATTCTACGGTTTTTTCAGTTCCAGCCATAATCTGGGAGAATTCTTTTCCTTTTTGTTTGTTGGCGCAGTGGTCGGTTATTTCGGCTGGCAGTGGGGATTTATCGGTTCGTGTATCGCCGGAGTAATCGGAGTAATCATTATCTGGATCTTTCTACACGACCATCCGCAAAGCAAGGGATTACCTCCGGTAGAGGCGCTTTCCCATGAGCAAGCTCCGAAAATCCACCGGGAAAGCACTTCGGCGACCCAGAAAAAAGTATTGAAAAACCCATATGTGTGGATATTGGCACTTTCCAGTGCCTTTATGTATATCAGCCGGTATGCTATTAACGGGTGGGGAGTCTTGTTTTTACAGGAAGCAAAGGGTTTTTCCCTTCAAACAGCCACTCAGATCATCTCTGTTAATGCATTGCTGGGTATCCTGGGAACCATTCTATCCGGATGGTTTTCCGACAGGTTATTCAAAGGAAGCCGGAACATCCCGGCCCTGATCTTCGGGATCCTGAATTCCCTGTCGTTATACCTGTTCTTATTCGGAGGAAATAATTTCTACATCAACATTGCCAGTATGGTCCTGTTCGGCATTGCCATCGGAGTATTGATCTGCTTTTTAGGAGGATTGATGGCTGTGGATATCGTTCCTCGAAATGCCAGTGGAGCTGCATTGGGCATTGTCGGAATCGCCAGTTATATAGGCGCCGGAGTTCAGGATTTGATCAGCGGCTGGCTGATTGATAAAAATAAAACGATCGAGGGAGGAAAGGAAGTATATGATTTTACGCAGGTGTCTTATTTTTGGATAGCGGCGTCGATCGTATCTTTTGTTCTTGCCACCTTTGTCTGGAGAGCAAACTCCCAAAAACCTACAGATTGATATCGTAATTTACATGCGCTTCCGATTTCTGGGGGTCGGGTTTTATATCTTTTTTCAAAGCATCCCACAGAGAAGATAAAAATCCTGTTCGTTTAGAGTAAGAACGCCAGGATTCGACACCCAGCCGGAAGTCATGATCTCCGATGTGTCCTGGTGAAATGTAACAATAGGAGTAGTCGACCACTGCCACTCCCTGGTTGTTTTCTTTACCTTTCAGGTCGCCGGACGACAGGCAGACAATATTACGGGCTTTACATTCTTCGTTCAATTTCCGGATAATCATGTGGTATTCCTGCTCAAAAGGCGTTAGATCAAAATCGGCATATTCCGTATCTCCCAACCTGCGGATCGGCCGGAGTTGCAGGATATCGATACCATAATCGCCCATCACATCAAAAAAGAAACGTAATTCCGGTAAATTTTCCGGGTTGATCGTGTAATTGATTCGTAACTTAAAACCCGGATACTGTTTTTTAAGAAGTGCAATATCGTGCAATACCTGATGAAATTTTTCGAAAGAAGCCTTTTTCATCATTCTTTCATAAGTTTCCTTTGTTACCCCGTGCATCGAAACGATTAACTCATCCAAACCTGCTTGCAGCAGTTCTTCTATCGCACTTTTATTCAACAGATTAACATTCGACGTAAACGATACATACCCTACCCCGACTTTTTTTGCCAGACGAATAATATCCGGATTGTACTTATAGAGGGAAGGTTCTGCTCCACAGCCGATCTGTACCCGCATGGCATTTTTGAAAAAAGCGCCGGCAATTCCGGCAATTTCTTCTCTTGTAAGCGCTGGTCCCCGGTTGGTATTGAATGAAGGATCAGAAAAATAACACATAACACACCGGAGGTTACAAGCAAATACCGGATCGATAAAAACATTCAGGTACCGCTTGTTAAGCAGGAACAATCCGGCAATGGCCAAAAGTTTGGCGCGCGGATTCTTAATAAGCCTATTCAGTTTCAGGAGAAGATAGTAATTCATGTTCCTGTGTGACGTGAAAGTCCGGGAAAGAGGTTTATCTCTTGAATCCCATAATTTCCCGCACGCTTTTCATTGTTTTTATGGTATTTTCCCTTGCTTTTTCCGCTCCCAGTTTTGTTACCTGTTGCAGATAAGCGTCGTCGTTTTCTATCTCCAGGATGCGCTCACGAATCGGTGCAACTACCCGGATAATATCTTCAGCCAATTGTTTTTTCAGATCGCCGTAACGAATTTCACAGGCATTCCACTGTTTATCAAAATGTTCTACTACTTCAGGAGCCGAAACCACCTGTAAGATCGTAAACAGATTTTCGATGCACTCGGGTTTTTCCTGGTTGGGTTCGGTCGGTCCCTGGTCGGTCAACGCCTTCTTCACTTTTTTCTCGATCGTTTTCGGATCGTCCTTCAGGTAAATACAATTCCCTTCCGATTTACCCATTTTTCCGCTTCCATCCAATCCCGGGATTTTGATCAGGTTGGTTCCGAAATTGAATGCCTGAGGCTCCGGAAAAAATTCCGTTTCATAAAAATTATTGAACCGACGGGCAAATTTACGGGTCAACTCGATGTGTTGCTCCTGGTCTTTTCCTACGGGCACGAAATCAGCGCGATGAACCAATATATCTGCCGCCTGCAATACCGGATAGGTCAGTAATCCTGCATTGACATTTTCCGGTTGTGTCCGCGCTTTTTCCTTAAAAGAGGGGGTTTTAGCCAACTCTCCCATATAAGCATGCATATTCAACAACAGGTAAAGTTCCGGAATTTCAGGAATGTCACTCTGAATGTACAAGGTACTTCTTTCGGGGTCCAACCCTGCCGCTAAATATTCTGTAATCACATTTCTCACATTCCGGTAAAGCATTTTCGGATCCGGATGGGTGGTAAGCGAATGATAGTCCGCCACAAAAAAATAGCAGTTGTACTGATCCTGCATCCGGATAAAATTTCGCAAGGCTCCGTAATAATTTCCTAAATGCAGGTTTCCCGTTGATCGTATGCCGCTTAAGACTGTTTGCATGGTTTATATTTATTCTTTTTAATTTCTTTTTATGATATTTTAAATTGCAAAGTTACACTGTTTATCAGAAAAAACTAAAATAAAACTGTACTTTTGTCGCTTATTTTCACGGATCATGCTACACTCAAGACTTATTTTTTTATTTATTTTATTCATAACCTGCCCTATCCTATCAGCCCAACAACTTGAATTAAAAGGTTATATAAAAGACCAGGAAACCGGAGAATCTCTTCCGGGAGCTTTCTTAAAGGTAGTAGAAGCCAATAGAGGAGTGGCTGCCGGAGAAACCGGAGAATATTCCATTTTACTGCCCAAAGGAAATTACACATTACAGGTATCTTATGTCGGCTACGACCCCAAAGAAATAAAAATCAACCTAATCTCCAACCAAAAAACGGATATTAAGTTGAAGCCTAACGCCACTTTACAGGAAGTTCTGGTGTCGACAAAAGGCCGCGACGAACAGCTCACCCGGATGAATATGGGCGTGGAACGACTCAATATCGAAGAAGTTAAGAAAATTCCTGCTTTGATGGGAGAAGTCGACGTAATCAAAGCATTGCAATTACTGCCCGGAGTTCAGGCTGCTTCGGAGGGAAGCTCCGGATTCAGTGTCCGCGGAGGTTCTCCCGATCAGAACCTGATTTTGTTAGATAATACCACCGTTTATAATCCCTCCCACCTGATGGGATTTTTCTCTGTTTTTAACAACGATGTGATCAGTGGATTGGAATTGTATAAAGGTGATTTACCGTTGAAGCATGGCGGACGCTTGTCATCTCTGCTGGATGTGCAGACCAAAGACGAGATTCCATCCCGTTTTCATGGTACAGGAGGAGTCGGGTTGATCTCCAGCCGGTTGATGCTCGAGGGACCGATCGGACAAAAAACATCGTGGATGGTCGGCGGCCGCAGAAGCTACGCCGATTTATTCCTTAAGTTATCGGCAGACGAGGCCCTGAGAAAATCATCGATCTATTTTTATGATCTGAACGCTAAACTGAACCATATATTTTCCGAACGGGACCGGTTGGCTTTCAACGCTTATTACGGGAAAGACAACTTCGGCGCCCAGCCGGGGGACTTCAAATATGGAAATGCCGCAGCATCGCTCACCTGGAGCCACGTTTTCTCGGAAAAACTATTCGGAAAATTCAGCACAAATTTCACCAACTACGATTACGGACTGGCCTCGAAACTGGAAGGGTCTAAAGCTCAATGGGAGTCTGCGATTACAGACATCATGCTCCGGGCCGATTTCAGCCAGCCGATCAACGACATCTGGAAACTCAGTTACGGATTATCGTCGACTCACCATCATTTTAATCCGGGAATCGTTAATATGGATGGTTATGCTCCCTACAAAGTGGATGCGACCAATGCTCTCGAACATGCCCTATACGTCGGAAACGAGCAGAAAGTAACCGACAAATTAAGCCTGAAGTACGGACTACGGTTTTCCATTTTCCAGAATATCGGAAAAGCGACTGTTGTCAGTTACGATGCCAATTACGAACCGGCCGATTCTACAGTTTACGGTTCGGGAGAAATCTACAATACCTACACGGCGCTCGAACCGCGCATCGGGTTGGTTTACCGCCTGAACGACGAATCTTCCGTCAAAGCCAACTACGTCCGGAATGTCCAATACCTGCAATTAGCCAACAATTCGGCATCCGGCTCCCCGCTCGATGTCTGGTTCTCTTCCAGTCCCAATGTAAAACCCCAGCAGGTCGACCTGTTTTCGGCCGGGTATTTCAAAAATTTCAAGGATAATATGTTTGAAACCTCGGTGGAGTTATACTATAAAAAACTGGATCATGTGATCGACTTTGCAGAACATGCCAACCTGATCCTGAACCAGCAATTGGAAGGAGAAGTGCGAACCGGAACCGGAAAAGCCTATGGCGCGGAATTTATGGTTAAAAAGAATACTGGAAAACTGACCGGTTTTGTCAATTACACCTTGTCGCGCTCGGAACGCACCATTCCGGAAATAAACAATGGAAAAAGCTATCTGGCTCCGTACGATAAAACACACACCGTTAATGTAGTGACTTCGTACGAATTCTCCAAAAAACTCAATATTTCGGCTACCTGGGTATTTGCAACAGGGAATCCGACCACTTATCCGACAGGACGTTTCGAGATCGACGGCGAATATTTTCCGATCTATTCGGGACGGAACGAGTACCGCAAGCCGAATTACGACCGGCTCGACCTATCGCTGAACTACATTCCCAATCCGGATTCAAAAAAACGATGGAAAGGCGAGTGGAATTTTTCTATTTATAACGTATACAACCGCAAGAATCCCTGGACTATTACTTACCAACAGGACGATATGACCGGACTTCCCTATGCGGAAATGATTTATTTATTCGGGATTGTTCCTTCGGTTACTTATAATTTTAAATTTTAATGCATATGCGTTCCTCAAAAAATAAAATACAGGCTTGTTTTTCATTGTTCATACTCCTGGCCTCATTCTTTTCGTGTACGGCTCCAATCGACATTGAAACCGAAAACTCAAAACCGGTAATCGTTATCGACGGAATCCTTACAGACGAACTAAAAATACAAGAAGTACGCCTTAGCCGCTCTTCTCCTTATTTCGACAGCAAGCCCAATGCCCCCATATCCGGAGCAGATATAAAAATCACCTCCTCGGCCAACGAAGTTTTTGAGTTACTGGAAAATGATTCGATACCCGGATTGTACCAATCTGAAGCTCCCTGGGCCGCCCAGGCAGGAAATACTTATTTCCTGAAAGTGGAAGCCGATTTCGACTCAGGCGGTCAAAAAGAACTTTACGAAGCATCCGAAAATACAATTTCGGCAGTCAATATCGATTCGATCAAAATAGTTCCCATGAACATCATGGGTAATGATCATTATGCGTTGAATATTTATTCTCAGGAACCTCCCGGGCACGACTATTACCTGCTTAAAATAACAGTCAACGATTCTTTGATTTCTTCCAAGATCAGTAAATACATTACATTCGACGATGTAGCATTCGATGGAGAATACATCAATGGACTGACCGTTACTTATTTAGACGATATCAAAGACCGGGGAGACCACAGCGAGGAGCAACGTAAAAACTCGATTTACGTCACTCCCGGAGATGTTGTGAGTTTACAGATGAGCAGGATATCCAAAGGCTACCATGACTTTATCAACGAGTGCCAGAAAGAAATGCGTGGAGAGAATCCGCTTTTTGGAGGACCGGCATCGAACATCACCACCAATATTTCGAACCATGGAGCCGGATATTTCAGCTCCTATTGCATTGCCAGTAATTCGGCTGTTGTTCCGGAAGCCGAAACAAAATAAAAAAGCCGGTTATTTCAGTTTTTAACGGCCTCTACCTGGTATCCCGCTTTTTCCAATTGATTCAACAATCCTTCTTCTCCGGCAAGGTGGAGGGCCCCGACGGCAATAAATGACGATTTGTCTCTCATCAGTTCCGGGAGTTTTTTCATCCAGGCATCGTTCCGGCTTTTATTGATGATGTCTAATTCTTCCGGAGTATTGGGACAAGGGTTGGAAGGATCGGAAGCGTATATCTTGTATAATTCATTCAGGGCTCCCCTGTTATAATCAGTTTCCATCCGGTCTAAAAGGATCTTCATTTCATCCAGGGCATCTTTCCCTTCGGAAGACCTGATATTACAAAGTAAGAGTTCGGCCTGACGCTCCAAAGAGGAAGACTCGAACAGGACAAAACACTGGCCTTCTAAAGATTCGAGTCCGTGTACCGGTTTCTGATTTTCTGCTGCCTCTTTCTGAATATAAGCATCCAGCATATTCATGGGGTTCAGCCCCGGATAATACCTGGTAATTAAAATTTGCAAATAGATCATCTGTATTCCGGAAGGTTTTAGTTTTCCAAGTTGCTCCAGACCTGTTCCGAAAATTGCTTTCAACCCTTCGTCTACCGTCTGGTAATCCGAATCGTTATACAGCATATGATAGGTCGTATCTGCCGGCATCATC
Source organism: Bacteroidales bacterium (assembly GCA_031548005.1). Taxonomy (GTDB): domain Bacteria; phylum Bacteroidota; class Bacteroidia; order Bacteroidales; family Azobacteroidaceae; genus BNXB01. Next base: position 108,317 of record JAVBRK010000024.1, on the reverse strand, counting down.
ATTTTTTGCTGCATCACCATCATCTCCGACATCATATCTTTCGTATCAATTTCTCCGATCACCTGTTCCGAAGCCTCTAAAGAAGCTCTTGCTCCGGGAATACTGTCGATGTATTCTCCTGGTTTCAGATGGAAAGTACCCAGCAGGTAGGATGGATTCGACAGATCTTTTCCGGAAATTTTCCAGAGTAGTGATCCTGATTTGTAGCTATCCGACCGGGCCTGAAGCGTGAATGCAATTACAATAAATGCAAAGAGCCAAATTAATTTTTTCATTTTATTATACTTTATTTTTGTTGATAATGAGAATCTGTTATTGTTATATAAGACACTGGCCTCAGCACCATGATTCCGGTTGTGGATGAATTCAATATACAATAATCGGCCAGCGATTGGGGATTGACAATGACCTTATTTGCTTTGGATGAAGCATGGATAAACGTCAGATTTCCTTTTTGCCAATAAGCAATTCCCATGTGTGAAACATCCAGACCGGGAATGGATGTCGTAAAACAAACAATATCACCGTTCCTGATCAACGATTGTTTTTCCCGGATATCCCGCCTGGGAATATAGAAATAACTACGATTGTTGATACCGGTTTCCATTTTGCGGATCCTTTCAAGTTGTTCGTGGTTGTTTTTGAGTGCAGGATATTTTTCCGGATGGGCGGACATATAAGCAACTTTAACAGGGAAACGGTTTCCTCCCAATGCTTTAGATATATCGTCCAGTATATTTTTACGAACATTATCCGTTATCCAGGCTGTTGTGTAATGCAAACGGGATGCGTAACCATCGATCGCGCCATCAAAATAACGGATGGATCTCAATTCCCTGCAAAAAAGCTCAAAACCGGGATTTTGCCGCAACATGGTGCGGCTTAATGCCAGACAATTTTCAACAAAGGTCGTACAGTCGAACTCCCGCAAATCGACGACCAATTGTTCTTCTTCGTTCCCTTCTAAAGTAGAAGCGACATATGGAGCATTCAATAAATGGAAAGCAGCCTTTATCATCCAGTCGGAGGTCGAAAGTTTTAAAGTCCGGTTGGTGTCGTTCTGAAAGAAATTACCGGCAATCTCTTCATCCTTCCCCAGATCATTGCTTATCTGAGCATAGGAGGTTTGTACTCCAATCAGTAGCAACAATAAGATAATACATTTGTATGATTTCATAATCGACCTTCAAATCGGAATATAATTCGTCAAAGTTACAACTTTTTACAAATAGGAGTTGCCTTTTGATTCCTAAATCAGGCAAAGAGGGCCGTAAAATAAAAATAACAGTTAACTCCACTTTGTAGCAAACAAGAATGCCTTAAAATTGTTTATATAAGAAATGTGTTGTATTTTTGTACAAAACTTACGATTTAACGGCATAAAGTCATGATACAGGAGTTTTCAGTTCAGAATTTCTTATCTTTCAGAGATAAACAAACTATATCTTTCTTAGCTACCTCAGATAAAACCCTATCAGAAGAATTAATCTTTGAGCCCAAGCCCGGAATCCGCTTATTGCGTTTGGCAATGATCTATGGAGCCAATGCATCCGGAAAATCCAATCTTCTACGTGCATTTCAAGCGGTATGGACGATGCTTTTCTCTTCTACAAACAAAGAACATGAAGAAATCACGGAATATCAACCGTTTGAATTAACAAAAGGAGAACCAACTCTTTTTGAAATACTCTTTTGGGCCAATGGCAGGCGCTATCAATACGAATTAAAATACAACAGAGACTTCATTGTTTACGAAAAATTGATGTATAGCAGTGATGAGAACGTGATGTCATTGTTATATGAAAGAAAAGAGGGAGAATTCATACAATTTGGAGGTACCACCGGCATTAAAGCAAAGCAACGCGATGATCTGAACAAAGAAACTCTAAGAAACCATACTGTACTCTCTACTTTAGACAAAAAAAATATTGATGTTCCGGTTGTAATAAGAGAATTATATGAATGGATTAAAGCCAACGTGCATGAATTGGGTATTTATAATGATGGATTAAAGATTGCTGAACAGGCAGAAGCTAATCCTGCTATGAAGAAATTAATTCTTGAACTTCTAAATAAAGCTGATTTTAATATTGCCGATTTCTATTCCATAGGAATTGCACCTTCCAAAGAAATACTAGATGGTATTCTAAATAATAATGACCTAAGTAACTATTCAAAAAGGCTTTTATTACGACTAACAAAACAAGTTGTATTTAAACATCAAACGCAAAAGGAAGATTTTCAAATAAGTTTTGGATTAGAATCGGCCGGGACAAGAGTTTATTTTCGCTTAGCCCGTTTACTTTTCGACTTAAGAAAAAGTTCATGCATTTTAATGGAAGATGAATTGGAAGATAGCTTACATTATGACTTATTAATTCATTATCTAAAAACATATCTGGAAACTTCAGGGCAATCTCAATTGATTTTCACAACTCATAATCTACTTTTATTAGATGAAGATTGGATGATTAGGCGGGATATGGTCTGGTTTACTGAAAAAGACAGAAATACAGCATCGACACTTCTTTATAGGGCTTCAGACATGGGAATTCATAAAAATGTTTCATTAATGAATGCTTACAGGATAGGAAAATTGGGAGCAAAACCTATTTTAGGGTCCACTCTTTTAAATCCTGAGAACTTATGATAAGGAAAGTTATTGCAGTTATCGGAGAAGGAATTACTGAGAAATATTATATCGAGTCGTTAAAAGGACTTTCACAATTTACAATTTTACCTCAGGAATTGGGAAGAAAAGCATCGAGCCTTAAAAAATTAGAAGAAAACATTAAAGATGCAGTAAAGAAAGGTTACGATGAAGTCTTTTGCCTTATTGATATGGACGGTAAAAGGGAAGGGGCTAATAAAGCTAACTATTTAAATCTGAAAAATAAGTATCACAACAAAATATTGGGATCTCAAAAGAAAGGGATACAATGTAAAGTAGTGTTTATTGAAACAGAACGGTGTACTGAACTGTGGTTTTTATATCACTTCATCCAATTTGTTAAAACAAGAGAGTTTACATCTTACAAACAAATTGAAAAGGAACTCCAAAAATATCGGCCACAATATGAAAAAACTGAAAAATATTTCAAAACGGTTGGAAGCTTGCACAATGAATTCACTCATGAAAAGCCTTTGGGAAGCCTAAAACAAGCTATAAATAATTCAAAAAACTCTATGATTTCAAAAGAAAAAGATGAACGAGATTACACATATAGCGAGATGCATTTACTAATCGAAGCATTAAATATATCTGTTAAATAAAATTAGTTTATGACTACTGTAATAATTCTGCTATTAAAGTAAAAATTGTTCACAGCAGGCAAAGAGGGCCGTAAAATAAAAATAACAGAAATAATTGTATTTTTCTTAATAAAATTTACTTTTTTGAGAAAAAAATCATTACCTTTGCAAGCAAATTTTGAACAATGATGATTTGTTGTAATTATTTAGATAATATCATAAGAGATTCATTTCGATGAAAGATGCGTTGGTTTTTTACCAACGCATTTTTTTTATCCCCGGTTTTGCATATATTTACAACTTTATAAAAATAGGAAAAAAGATGGCAGAAAAGAAAACTATCAGGAAAGTACTGGTTTTGGGGTCGGGCGCCCTGAAAATCGGTCAGGCCGGAGAATTCGACTACTCCGGTTCCCAGGCGTTGAAAGCATTAAAAGAAGAGGGTATCGCTACCGTGTTGATTAATCCTAACATCGCTACGATTCAGACTTCGGAAGGAGTAGCTGATCAGGTTTATTTTCTGCCGATCACACCCTACTTTGTAGAAGAAATTATCAAAAAAGAACAACCGGACGGTATCCTGTTGGCTTTTGGCGGACAAACCGCACTAAATTGCGGAACGGAAATGTACTTAGCCGGTACACTGAAGAAATATGGAGTCGAAGTGCTGGGAACCTCGGTCGAAGCGATTATGTGTACGGAAGACCGGGACCTGTTCACCAAAAAATTAGCTGAAATCGATGCCAAAACACCGGTAAGCCAGGCAGTAGAAAGCATGGAGGATGCCATAGCCGCCGCGAAAAAAATCGGATTCCCGGTGATGGTGCGTTCGGCTTACGCGCTCGGGGGACTCGGAAGCGGTATCTGCAACGATCTGGAAGCATTCAAAGTACATTGCGAAAGCGCTTTTGCTTACTCCAAACAAATTTTAGTAGAAGAGGCGCTGAAGGGCTGGAAAGAAATCGATTTTGAAGTGATCCGGGATAAAAACGACCATTGTTTCACGGTGGTTCCGATGGAAAATGTAGACCCGCTTGGAGTTCATACGGGCGAAAGTATTGTGGTAGCTCCCATTTGTTCGCTCTCCAAAGAACAGGTGTCCATGCTGGAAGACATTGCCCAAAAGATTATCCGGCACATTGGAATTGTAGGAGAATGTAATATCCAGTACGCCTTCAATGCACAGACCAACGACTACCGGGTGATCGAAATCAACGCCCGTCTGAGCCGTTCTTCCGCTTTAGCCTCGAAAGCAAGCGGCTATCCACTGGCGTTCGTCGCTGCGAAACTTGCTTTGGGATACTCGCTCGACCAGATCGGCGACATGGGAACCTCCAACTCGGCATATGTAGCTCCTTCAGTCGACTACATGATTGTAAAAATCCCACGCTGGGACCTGACCAAGTTTGCCGGGGTTTCACGCCAGATCGGTTCGAGCATGAAATCGGTCGGGGAAATTATGTCGGTCGGAAAATCATTTGAAGAAATTATCCAGAAAGGACTCCGGATGATCGGACAAGGCATGCACGGTTTCGTTGGGAATAAAGACCTGGAATTCGACAACCTGGATGAAGAATTGGCGAACCCGACCGACCTGCGTATCTTTGCTGTAGCCAAAGCACTGGAACAGGGATACTCCATCGACCGGATTCACGACCTGACCAAAATAGATCCCTGGTTTCTCAACGGTCTGAAAAATATCGTCGACTTTTCAAATAAACTGAAAACATACAACTCGATAGAAGAACTTCCGGCTGAAGTGATGAAAGAAGCCAAACGGATGGGCTTCTCCGACTTCCAGATTGCCCGGTTTGTAGAAGATCCTGGCGAAAATATGGAAAAAGCCAACCTGAGGGTGCGCTCAGTCAGAAAGAAACAAGGAATCCTTCCGGCTGTAAAACGGATCAACACGATTGCCTCGGAAGATCCGGATCTGACCAACTACCTGTATATGACCTACGGTAGCCAGGAAAATGATATTCCTTATTATAAGAATGAAAAAAGTGTGGTGGTACTCGGATCCGGAGCCTACCGGATCGGTTCTTCGGTCGAATTCGACTGGTGCTCGGTCAATGCTGTCGAGACCGCACGTAAATTAGGTTATAAAGCCATCATGATCAATTACAACCCGGAAACAGTATCGACCGACTACGATATGTGCGACCGGTTGTATTTCGACGAGCTTTCACTCGAACGGGTGCTCGATATCATCGACCTGGAGGCTCCTAAAGGAGTTGTCGTATCGGTGGGCGGGCAAATTCCTAACAATCTGGCTATGAAGCTTCACCGCCAGCAGGTACCGATACTCGGGACTTCGCCGGTAAGCATCGACCGCGCCGAAAACCGCCACAAATTCTCCAGCATGCTCGACCAGTTGGATATCGATCAGCCAAAATGGAAAGAATTGACGAGTATAACGGAAATCAACGAATTTGTAGATAAAGTCGGATTCCCAGTACTGATCCGTCCTTCGTACGTGCTTTCCGGAGCCGCTATGAACGTTTGCTACACGCACGAAGAAATGGAAGCATTCCTACGGGCTGCCGCCAAGGTATCGAAAGAGTATCCGGTGGTCGTTTCCGAGTTTCTGCAAAATGCCAAAGAGATCGAATTCGATGCAGTAGCCAAAAACGGAGAAGTGATCGAATACGCTGTTTCGGAGCATGTGGAATTCGCGGGTGTACACTCAGGAGATGCCACCCTGGTATTTCCGGCTCAAAAAATCTATTTCGAGACCTTCCGCCGGATCAAGAAAATAAGTAAAATGATTGCGAAGGAACTCAATATCAGCGGACCTTTCAACATTCAATACTTAGCTAAGAACAATGATGTAAAGGTCATCGAATGTAACCTCCGGGCCTCCCGCTCGTTCCCGTTTGTTTCCAAGATACTGAAACGCAACTTTATCGAAACGGCGACGAAGATCATGCTCGACGCGCCATTCGAAAAACCCGACGGATCGGCTTTCGATATCGATTGGATCGGTGTCAAAGCTTCGCAGTTCTCATTTACCCGCCTGCACAAGGCCGACCCGGTACTGGGAGTCGATATGTCGTCGACCGGAGAAGTAGGATGTATTGGCGACGACTACAACGAGGCCTTGTTGTCTGCTATGATCGCCGTAGGCTATGAAGCGCCGGAAAAAGGAATCCTGATTTCTTCCGGAGCAGCAAAATCGAAAGTAGATCTCCTGGAAGCCTGTCGGAAACTAAGTGAGAAAAATTACAAAATATATGCTACTTCAGGAACTCAGAAATTCCTGGAAGAAAACGGTGTTGCAGCAACCTCAGTCGACTGGCCGGACGAAGACGGGAAAAATAATGTACTTGACATCATGTCGAAGCATTTAATCGATCTGGTTGTCAACATTCCCAAAAACCACTCCCGCAGGGAGCTGACCAACGGATATAAAATCCGTCGTTCTGCAATCGACCACAATATACCATTGCTTACCAATGCCCGCCTGGCGAGCGCATTCATCGAGGCATTTTGCAGCATGGAATCGCAGAATATCCCGATCAAAAGCTGGCAAGAGTACAAGTAACAGAACCAAGGGGGCAGGAAACAAATTTGCCCCCTATTTCATTCTTAACAAATACTTTTCTGGACAATTTAGTTTTTTCCTAAAAAAACTTCTATATTTGGCATCGTTATGTACGCCATAAATAAGAGTTTCAAACAGCAATCACTACTTAAATTTTAAATAATGGAAAAATCACGAAGTTCTACATGCCGTCTCAGGCATGCGCTTAAGAAATGCACAAGGATCGGCTTTCTGATCTTTATCTTTATTCTGAGTACGATTACATCCTACGCTCAACAGCCGGTGGTAACCGGTAATGTAATCGATGAAACCGGAGAACCGATGGCCGGAGTCAGCGTGATGGTAAAAGGTACCGGTAACGGAACATCGACCAACATCGACGGTTTTTATTCCCTTTCTGTTTCCAACACCAATGCCATCCTTGTTTTTTCATATTTAGGCTATGAAAACAGGGAGGTACCGATGGCTGGAAAAACAAAAATCGATGTCCGGATGGAAGAAAGCCTCCAGATGCTCGAAGAAGTGGTAGTGATCGGTTACGGAAGCCAGCTCAAAAAAGACCTGACCGGTTCTGTATCCAGCGTTAAATCGGATGCTTTTAACAAAGGCGCCATCAGCAATAATCCGTTACAGTTAGTGGAAGGAAAAGTGGCAGGACTGACGATCACCCGAACCAACGGAAATGACCCGAATGCCGGTTTGTCATTCCAGTTGCGCGGTGTTTCGAGCGCCAACGGAAGACAAACGCCGTTAGTCATTATCGACGGAGTGCCTGATGGCGACTTGAATACACTATCGCCTCAGGATATCGAATCCATCGATGTATTGAAAGATGGCTCGGCAGCAGCGATTTACGGAACCCGCGGAACCAATGGTGTTATCCTCGTGACCACTAAAAAAGGAAAAGGCGGCAAGGCAAAGGTAGAATTCGAAGCCATGTTGTTTACCGAAACAATCGAGAAAAAGTTGGAATCGCTTACCGCCGACCAATATTGGCAAATGAGCGTGGATAAAAATAAGGATATCATCGATAAAGGATACAATACCAACTGGTTCGATGAACTGATCCAAACGCCTTTAAGCCAAATGTATAATTTGTCATTGTCGGGTGGAAGCGACGCTTTGACTTACCGTGCTTCGGTGAGTTACAAAGACCAGGAAGGGATCGTATCCGTTCCGACAAACCGGGAAACATTAACCAGCCGGATGTCGCTAACCCAGATGAATTGGAACGGCAAACTGAAATTCGACATGAACCTGGCCTATTCGAATATCAAATCGAAATTCACGGAATACGGGGCTTTCGAACAGGCGCTCATCCGGAACCCAACCTATCCGGTGTACAACGAAGACGGTTCTTTCTGCTATTCCGAAAATCCGTCCGAATTCGATTTCAATCCGGTAGCTCTCCTCAAGAACACCAACCGGGGAGCTGAATACAACCGGTTCGCCGGAGATCTCCGGGCCATGATAGAACCGGTCAGCGGACTAAAAGTCAGCGCAATGGGCGCTTTAAGAAAGGACCTGGACCTGACTCATTATTATGATCCCAGCACCTCGGAATTCAATTCCAAGTCGGGAATTAAAGGCATTGCTGAACGGGCTACAAGTAGTTATACCGGACTCACTTTTGAATCGACTGCCGACTATTTACGAAAAGTAGGAAAACATAAATTCCTCCTGATGGGCGGGTATTCGTATCAGGAATTTATGAGTGAGGGATTCAACGCTAAAAACCAGAATTTCTCATCGGATGCCTTCCTGTGGAACAACCTGGGTAACGGAACTTACCTGAAAGAAGGGAAAGCCGAAATGGAGAGCGATAAAAAATCCAACAAACTCATTGCCTTCTTTGGCCGTCTGAATTATGATTACAATGAAAAATACCTGCTTTCAGCTTCCATCCGGCGCGAAGGCTCATCACGCTTTGGAGTGAATCATAAATGGGGTAATTTCCCGGCTGTTTCAGCCGGATGGCGTATCAGTAAGGAGTCTTTTATGAAGGAATTCAACTGGCTTTCCGATCTGAAAATCCGGGCCGGATACGGACTGACCGGAAATGAGATGAGCTCCGACTACATTTCCATCGCCCGGATGGGACAACAAAAATATATTCTGGACGGGAGAGATTGGATTCTTTCTTATGGACCATCGACCAATCCGAATCCAGACCTGAAATGGGAAGTGAAACATGAAGCCAATTTCGGATTCGATGCCAGCCTTCTCAAAGACCGGATGGGGATTACGTTCGACATTTACAACCGTAAAAATACCGATCTGTTGTACGAGGTTCAGGCATCCGTACCGGGATTGATCCACAATAAGGTCTGGGCCAATGTAGGAGATATGGAAAGTAACGGCGTGGAACTGGTACTTTCGGGAGTTCCTATTTTGCGGAAAGATTTGGTGTGGAACGTTTCCGCCAACTTTTCTTACAATAAAAGCCGCCTGATCTCCCTTTCGAGCGACCAATATGTTTCTGCAGCCAAATATCTGGAATTCGGATACCTGGGAGCTCCCGGAATTCTTGGGAATACCATCCGCTTAGAAGAAGGAGGAGCTGTAGGAAATTTCTATGGGTTTAAATACTTGGGACTGACCGGAGACGGCAAGTGGATCTTTGAAGATGTAAATAAGGACAATAAATATGATGACAACGATAAACAAGTGATCGGGAACGGTGTTCCGAAGTATTTTGCAGGACTGACCACCAACCTGACTTACAAACGCTTTGAAGCGACCATGTCTCTCAAGGGGGCATTCGGATTCGATGTCCTGAACGCCAAGGAAATTTATTACGGAAACCCCTTTACTTTTCCTTCAAACAACCTGCTGGTATCGGCTTTGGGGAAAAATAAGGAAATCAACGATAAACCGCAATATTCCGATTATTATTTAGAAGATGGCGACTACCTGAAAATTTCCAGCTTGACATTCGCTTATAATTTCGACACGAAAAAGATCTCTCAATTCGTTTCCGCCCTGCGACTGTATGTCAGTTCCGATAATTTGTATACATTTACCAAGTACTCCGGAATCGATCCGGAATTATCGTCCAACGGATTTACCACAGGTGTCGACTCCCGGCTGTTTTATCCACGTACCCGGACTTTCACCTTCGGAATGAATATCAGTTTTTGACCTCTATTAATTTAAAAAAATCATGAAATCTATAAAATATTTCTCAGGAATCGTACTGGCAGGCTGCAGCTTGTTTTTCTCCGGTTGTACCGACTTGAGCGAAACTGTTTACCGCGAAGTGGTGACGGAAAATTATTATGAAAACGGGGATGCCGTAATCGCCGCTTACCTTTCTGTTTACGGGCCGTTACAGGATGTTTGGGAAGAAAATTATTTCAATATCACGGAATTCTCTACTGATGAAGCCTGCAGGCCAACCCGATTGCAAAACGGATGGGATGGTGGACAGTGGATCCGGTACCACCGCCACGAATGGCTACCCATCGAATCGCGCATTGAAGATGTCTGGAACAAGTGTTATAAAGGAATCGGCTTTGCCAATACCTGCCTCCAGGATTTTCCGGGACTTGATTTCAACCAACTGCGGGTGAACCGTTCCCGCGAGCAGATGACGGCCGAACTTCGCGCTATGCGGGCATTTTATTACTATGTGTTATGCGACCTGTTCGGCGGCGTTCCGATCGTAGAAGAAGTCAGCGCCAAAGCCCCTGCCCGCAATTCACGCACCGAAGTTTTCGAATACGTGGAAAAAGAACTGAAAACAGTCATGGATCAATTACCGGTCAAAGGTTCCGGCAACGATTACGGAAAAATGACCCGGGGAGCCGCCCAGGCAATCCTGGCGAAACTCTACCTGAATGCTGAAGAATGGACGGGAACTCCACGCTGGCAGGATTGTATTGTAGCCTGCGACCTGGTTATCAACTCCGGAAAATACATGCTGGATGCCGGTTGGCAGGATCCATTCCACTATTTCAATGAGAACTCCAAGGAAAATATATTCGTGATCCCCTACGATCAGTTGCATGCCACCCAGATGAACTATCCCGGACGTTTCCTGCACTACTCTCATGCTTATACCTACGGATTCCCAAAACCTTCGTCCAATGGAGTCTGTACAGAAAAAAGTTTTTACGAAAAATTCAAACCCAACGATAAAAGAACCAGTCAGTGGTTGGTTGGCCCTCAATACATGGCCGACGGTAAAACCCCGCTTCCCTGTGTTATGGATATGTCCGGACAGAATTTAGTCCTCGATCCGTATATCAAATCGATGGAAGAAGGAGTGGAAAACAGCGGCGTACGGAATGTCAAATATCAGATCCAGTTCGGAACACCCGACTATCCTCAGGATAATGATGTTCCAGTGGTTCGTTACGCCGACATCCTGATGATGAAAGCCGAATGTCTGCTCCGTACCGGAAGTAAAGCGGCAGCGCTCGAGCTGATCAATGCCACCCGCGCCCGTTGCTTCGAGCCGGACGATTCCGACCGGGCTTATACCGACATCGACCTGAATGAGTTTTTAAATGAACGTGCGAGGGAGTTCTGTTACGAATGCTACAGAAGGCAGGATTTGATCCGTTTTGGAAAATTCAACAATGCCTGGTGGGATAAGGCTCAATCGGAGCCCACAAGGAAGTTATTCCCAATTCCGGATGCCCGGGTAAAAGCCAATCCGAATATGGTACAGAACCCCGGATATTGAGAAAAACATTAAAAACCCCAGCACTTAAAAAGACAAAAAACATGAAATATTTAAGTAAAATAGGATTTCTTGCCGTATGCATCCTGGCCATCGGCTTTACTGCATGCAGCGACGATGAAGAATCCGGTATCGCCGTAACCGGCGTCAGAGCCAGCTTGGAATCGGTTACCCTCGAAATTGGTCAGGAACAAGCGCTAGCAGCAACCATAGAGCCGTCGAACGCCACTGTTCAACGGTATTCGTGGGAAAGCTCGGATAAACTGGTTGCCAATGTAACCAATGCCGGAGTTGTAACCGGACTCACTAAAGGAACGGCGAATATTATTCTGAAAACGCCCCGCGACGGATTCACGGATACGGTGAAAGTAACGGTACGCGGACCTGTGGTGAAAGTAACCGGAGTCAGCCTGGACAAAACGGCCATCACGGTGAAGGTTGGATCTACCGGACAACTGACCGCCTCGGTAAAGCCGGCCGATGCAACCGACAAAGCTGTTACCTGGAGTACAGAGAACCAGTCTATCGCAACAGTAAACAGTTCAGGAGTCGTGACCGGAGTAACCGTAGGAAATACCCGCGTAACAGCTACGACAGCCGATGGAGGCTACAAAGCGACAGCCGAAGTAACCGTTCTGGCGGCCGATATTGCTGTGACCGGAATTACGCTGAATAAAAACAAGCTGGAATTAATGGAAGGCGATTCCGAAAAACTGACCGTAACCATCGCTCCGGCCAATGCCACCAATCAGAAAGTGAACTGGAAAAGTGACGACGAATCGATTGCAAAAGTCGACGCCAATGGCCTGGTAACAGCCATAGCGCCGGGAGAGACCCGGATCACAGCGGCGACTGAAGACGGAGGATTTGAAGCCCAAGCAGAAGTAACCGTATCTGAGGCCAAAGGAATTGAAGGAACCTACATCGGAGTCGTCACCATGAACGGAACCCCTGCCGGAGCCAATGCCCCGGTAGTGATCCAATACACTTCCGAAACGACGGTAAGTATCGACGCAAATGCTTCCGTTATGGGTGGGATGTTAAAGCTCCATGTGCATGGAGATGCTCTTTCAATCACCTTTGCAGATGGAATATACACGATCTCTGGAGATGCCATCACCGACGATTTCGGGTATGGACCGAAAAGTACCAAAGTAGACGGTACCATCGACGAAAACGGAAAAATCTACCTGCATCTCAAAATCACCTCGATCACTGAAAAAGTTGAATATAACGGTCAGAAAAAATGAAACAGAAACTCGTCATTATCTTGCTAACGATTGTGGGGATCGGCCTTCTCACGTATTTAGCCTTCGGATTTATCAAATCATCGCCCGACGGGAGCTACCTCAAAGAAAAAAGCAAGAATCCGCTGATCATTGCCCATGGAGGAAGCAAACAGTTATTTCCGGAAAATACCATGCTGGCTTTCGACGGAGTGGACCGTTTCCATCCCGACGTGCTGGAGATGGATGTGGTGCTTACCAAAGACAGTGTGCTGGTTACCCACCACGATCCGGCTATCGAGCGCCTGAGTAACGGAAAAGGGAAAGTGGTCGATTATACTTACGATGAGATCCGCCGGTTCAATTTCGGATATAAGTTCAAAGACGAAAACGGAAATTATCCGTACCGGGATACCATTATTCCTCCGGCAAAATTAGAAGAGGTACTGGAAAAATACGGATCGAAATACGATTTCTGCATCGAAATGAAAGATTATTCGCCCGAACTCGGACAGCGGGCCTCCCGGCAGTTGCACGGACTACTGAAAAAGTACCATATGGAAGACCGTACATTGGTAGCCTGTTTTGAAGATGATGTTTTGAAGTATTTCCGAAAAATCAGTCATGAAACGATCCGGACCTCCTCGGGAAAAAAGCAGACCAGGCAGTTTGTGGTTCTGGACCTGTTGTTTCTCGGGAACTTTTTTACCGGAAAAACTGCCGCCTTACAGATACCGGTCGAACGCGACGGTTTCCGGTTGAATAAAAAATCGCTGATCGATGCTGCCCATCGAAAAAATATCGCCGTTCATTACTGGACCATCAACGATGAGCAGGAAATGCGTGACCTGATCGACCTCGGCGCCGACGGAATCATTACCGACCGACCGGACCTGCTGGCTAAAATTCTTCAGGAAAAATAACCGGGAAACAAGTGAAAGTCAGGTCGTGTTAACTTTCAGATAAAAAACTCCCGGGAAAATATCAGGATTCCCGGGAATTTTTAATGATAACAGAATCCACTCTGACTGTAAGTTCCCGATCACTCCTTAACCAGGTCAATTTATGCCAAAGGCTCTCTAATGGGCCTTGTTTGTGCTTTTCCAACCACCATTTACTAAGTTGAACCTGCAAAAGAAAAAGCATGAATCCTATTATTAAATCAGTTATAACACTGCAGTAAGGAGTCAAAGAGTACCAAACAATCGGAACATAAATAAAAGCAGCTAAAACAGATTGGAAGACATAATTTGTTAAACCCATTTTCCCATAAACCCGGAGATCTGAAGTCCATTTTCTGAATGTTTCTTTCTGATATAACAGGTAAAATAAAGCAACCCATATGATTGTAAGGATAAAGTTTTGCCATAGATGGAGTACATCAAAAACTGTTTGTTGAAATAAAGGTATTGGATTAACAGCCCCTGCTCCAATTTTTAAAAGTCGAAGAAAAACGAGCAACACAAGAAAAATAACAAGTATCTTGTTCCAAAAACGAATGTTTGCTTCTGATGTTACAAATAATTGTTTCCTTCCAATCAGCAAGCCCACCATAAAAAGACCAGCAGATTGAGAAAACCTTCCAGATTCAATCCACCAATTAAAAGCCATTTTTATATCTGTAATATTTCTCCGGATGTACTCTGGAAAATCAATTCCCATTATACCAGAGGTCACACCTTCTGTAGTGACACCAGATATGGTATGGGGATTTACAATAGAGAGTATCCAATTTGTGGGTTGTAGTAAAAAGAAAATAGCTACCATAAAAACCGCCTTATCACTCCATTTTCTGACAATAAAAAGAAATACTCCGAGAATAGCATAGAGCAGTAAAATATCTCCTGCCGGAAAAAATACTGATTTAATAACAGCAAAAACAGCCAAGATTGACAATCTCCAAAGAAAACGAGGGCCAAAATCCTTCTCCCCTTTTTTTTGTTGGTTGGCATATTGCAGATGAAAGGTGAATCCGAATAACATTGCAAATATAGCATAGGCTTTTCCTGAGAAAAGAAAAAATAAAATACTATTCACAACTTTGTCCAACATATTAAACCAGTCCGGATAATAATAAGAGATGTCGGAATTAGAATTGGCAGGGAAAAAAGCAAAATGGCTAATACAATGAATCAAAAAGATCACCATAAGCGCGAATCCACGTAAAGCATCAACCACGTCAATACGAGGTGATTTTGAAAAAGGGAGTGGTTGTTGCATATCAATTAATTATTAGTGAATAAGTTTAGCAGGTACCCTACTATTCGTATTTCAAATTCCCGGGAAAAGTACTGAAATTTTCCAAAAAGCACTATAGCTATAGAAAAGGTAAAATAATAAAACTGTAATTTACAATTTTATTATTTAACTAATTAATTATAATACTTCTTAACAGATCTTTTACGGATTTTTATTCAACAGAAACACCCATTAAACAGGCGGTTTACAATCTATTATTTACAATTGTCGACAAACAATATATAATTATTACCAGACCCCCTTGATCCCAGTAACTTTTTATAGCTTTCAAAAATCAGGCCAAACTATTAATAGAGGACAGAAAATATATAACCTCCCTGGGAATTATCAGTATTTTTTTATTTATCGTTTTTCGATAAATAATTTGTTTTATTCAAAAAATATCACTTATCTTTGCATATCGAAAAACGATAAATATTATATGAAATACAGTTTCAAGCAATACTTGTAAAGATCCTTCTTGATAAATAAAAAAATTATTTTTATCTTTGGACAAAGCTATTTCCGATGAAAATACGATTGAAAATTCTCTGCGGCTTATTTGTTGTGGTTTATTCTTCCATTATCATTTATGTTTTTGTGACATCTGTTGTTCCCAGTTTTACTGCCGGATTCAGAGAAGGTTTCAAATCTTCTAAAAATAAGGAAAACACAGAATCCGATATCAACAAGCCATTAACCGTGAAATTGATTCCGGACTCAGGAGTCTTCACCTATCCGACCACCATTCAGAATGGAAACGAAATATTAAATATCTGGATCGAAGGAGCCTATGTAAAGATTCCTTATCCGGAAAATCTGCCGTGGTATCTCATAACTTTCAACGTATTCATTATGATCACTTTTCTTTTTTCAGCACTTATTAGCATTTACATACCGATCGAATCTTTCAGGATTATAAGATCGATCGTCCGCAATAATATTTTTGATGATGCCAATATCCACCGGATCAGCCGGATCGGATACGGAGTTTTGTTTCTCTTTCTGGTTCGTTTGATCGATGCCGTCCAATCCGTGATTACCGCTAAGCAGCAGATGATCAATATCGAACACTACAGGATTGCGTTTCCGATGAGCGAAGGCGACACATTTTTGTTGTTATCAGGCATTTGCATCCTGATCATTGTAGAAGTATTAAAGATTGCCACCCGCATGAAGGAAGAGCAGGATTTAACAGTATAAAAGGAAAATATGTCAATAATAGTCAACCTGGATGTCATGATGGCCAAACGAAAGATCTCCCTGAACGAACTTTCGGAAAAGGTAAACATTACTCCGGCTAACCTATCCGTCCTCAAAACCGGGAAAGCCAAGGCAATCCGGTTCAGTACGCTGGAATCCCTGTGCGAAGCACTGGATTGCCAGCCGGGGGATTTGTTGGAATTCAGGAACGATCAATAATAATACTAATAACTAATAATAACTCAAAATGAAGAATTTTTTGAAAATGATTTTCGCCTCCACGATCGGAGTGATCCTTGGAGCAATTATCCTGAGTATCATTTCGATTTTTATATTTGTCGGAATAGTCGCCAGTTTTTCGTCGACGCCGACTTATAGTCTGGGAGATAACTCTATTGTAAAGATCGACCTGGAAGGAACGATCAACGAACGTAAATCGGACAATCCCTTTGCTTTTTTAATGGGGTCAAAAAATAGCGGGAACGGATTGAACGATATTCTGGATGCTATCAAAAAGGCCAAAGAAAACGATCAGGTAAAAGGAATTTACATCAAGGCCGGAGGGGCAAACGCCGGATTTGCAACCCAGGAAAGTATCCGGAAAGCTTTGATCGATTTCAAAACAGGCGGTAAGTTTATTGTTACTTATGCCGATCAGTATGCACAAGGCGATTATTATATCTGCTCTGTCGCGGATAAGGTATTGATGAATCCCCAAGGTGCGGTCGAGTATATCGGATTGTCTTTTCAGCCACAATTCTACAAGGGTATGTTCGAGAAAATGGGCATTAAATTGCAGGTTTTCAAGGTAGGGACATATAAATCTGCCATCGAACCCCTGATTTTAGACAAAATGAGTGATGCTAACCGGGAACAGGTATCTTCTTATCTTGGAGACATCTGGGGCCACATTCAGAAATCCATATCCGAGAGCCGCAATATCCCGGTCGAAAAACTGAATGAATTTGCCGACAAAGGCTTGTTATTCAAACCGGAAGCTGCCATAGAATATCGCCTGGTAGACGAATTGATGTATTCCGATCAGGTTGAGAAATTTCTAAAAAGTCAGGTCGGTATCGAGGAAGACAAAGAACTTTCTTTAGCCAGCGTAAGCGACCTGAAAACCGTTCCTTTTGCGAAGAAGAAAAAGTCAGAAAACAAAATCGCAGTCCTGTATGCCGAAGGATCGATCGTCCCGGATAATTTTGAAGACCATCCGATGACTTCTTCCTCCGTTATTACCGCTAAAAAATTTGTAAAGGAACTAAACAAACTGAAAGAGGACGACAACATCAAAGCCGTCGTTTTCCGCGTCAATTCGGGAGGAGGCAGCGCTTATGCTTCCGAACAGATCCTGCATGCTGTAAAAGAGCTGAAAGCTGTGAAACCAATCATCGTATCGATGGGAGACCTGGCTGCTTCCGGAGGGTACTACATTTCCTGCGCTGCCACGAAGATCGTTGCAGAACCGACCACCATTACCGGATCAATCGGTATTTTCGGAGTTTTTCCCAGCGCAGAAGAACTATCTAAAAGAACCGGCGCTTCGTTCGATGTATTCAAAACCAACGAATACGCCGACTTTGGAGGCCGGGCTTTAAGCGAGCCCCTGTTCGGTCTCTCTATCCTGCCGGCTCGCCCGTTGAATAACGGGGAGATGGCGTTGTTACAAAATTACATCGAAACCGGATACGACACATTCCTCGACCGTTGTGCAACCGGCCGCTCCAAAACAAAAGCCGAAATCGACTCCATCGGCCAGGGACGTGTATGGACCGGAAATCAGGCTTTAGCCCGTGGATTGGTCGATAAAACAGGAAATCTCGACGATGCCATCAAACTTGCTGCTGAAACGGCAGCCATCGATGAGTACGATTTACAGTCGTATCCTGAACAAAAAGACTTTTTCTCACAATTACTGGAAGAATCGATGGGCGGAATGCAAACCTATTTCCTGAAACAATTCCTGGGTGCGGATAAATATGAGTCCAAAATTTTATTAAACAACCTGAAAAACCACGATGTTCGCCAGGCAATTTTATTAGATTATTAAAAAACTAATTTTAAATTATCGTATATGAAAAAAAGCATTTTTTTACTGGGACTTATCCTGGTCTTTGCCGGACAATTATCGGCCCAGCCGAAAATGGAAAAGCTACCCATCGATCCGAAAGTAAAATACGGAAAGTTGGATAACGGTTTAACTTATTACATTCGTCACAACGAATTACCCAAAGAACGGGCAGAATTTTTCATTGCCCAGAATGTAGGCTCGATCCTGGAGGAAGACAACCAGAACGGGCTGGCCCACTTCCTGGAACATATGGCATTTAACGGAAGTAAAAGCTTTCCGGGAAACAAACTGGTAGGTTATTTAGAAACGATCGGGGTTAAATTCGGTCAGAACCTCAATGCGTACACCAGTTGGGACCGTACAGTATATAACATATCGGATGTTCCGACAACAAGAGAGAGTATTGTCGACTCCTGTCTGCTGATATTGCACGACTGGTCGGGTGCACTGTCTCTCGATGAAAAAGAAATCGACAAGGAACGCGGTGTAATCCGGGAAGAAATGCGTTCTTACGGAGGTGCACAGTGGCGGACGCTGGAAAAGATACTTCCTCAGGTATTGCCCGGAAACCAATATGCCAAGAGAAATATTATCGGTACGGCTGATGTGATCATGAACTTCAAGCCGCAAGAACTACGCGATTACTATCACAAATGGTATCGTCCCGATTTACAAGCAGTCATCATTATCGGAGACATCGACCCCGACCAGATCGAGAGCAAGCTCAAAACGGTGTTTGCAGACATCCCCAAGCCTGTTAATGCGGCCGAGCGGACCCATTTTCAGGTCGAAGACAATCCGGAACCTTTGGTTGCTGTAGTAACAGACAAGGAAGCAACCTACACCAGGATTTCAATCGACTACAAGCATAAACCGGCTCCGGATGAAGTGAAAGCATCCTCGGTGGGACTGATGCTGAACTTTTTCAATTCTGTCATTTCCCAGATGATGAACACCCGCTTGAACGAAATCCGGGAAAAACCGACAGCGCCTTTCAACAGCGCTTACTGTTATCAGGGAGATTTTGCCAATACAATGACAGAAGAAGCCTGGTCGATCGGCGCCACCGTAAAAGAAAACAACACGGAAGACTGTCTGAAAACAATCACCCGCGAAATGGAACGGATCAAAAGGTTCGGATTCACGGCCTCTGAGTACGACAGAGCCCGGACAGACATCCTGACGCGCTATGAAAGTGCATTCAAGGAAAAAGATAAAACTCTGAACAGGAATTATGCCAGCGAATATGTCAACCACTTTACTAAAGGAGGTTATATTCCCGGCATCGAAACCGAATATAATATGCTGAATAACATTGCACCGGCCATCAAGGTAGAATCGATCAACCAAATCATCAAGGAAATGATTACCGACAAGAATGTGGTCATTTCTCTCACAGGACCGGAAAAAGAAGGCGTGGAAACTCCTTCTAAAGATCAGTTATTAGCCTGGTTTGAAGGAGCTAAGGCCGAAAACATCGAAGCCTATCAGGATAAAGTAAGCAATGAGCCTCTCATGAAAGAACTTCCTGCCGGAGGATCAGTTAAAAGCGAGTCGAAAGATGAAAAATTCGGAACAGTCAATTACACGCTTTCCAATGGAGTAAAAGTAGTAATCAAACCAACAACTTTCAAAGACGACGAAATCCTGATGTCAGCCTCCAGTCCGGGCGGTTCTTCTCATTTTCCGGAATCCGACCTGACAAATATCAAAATATACCACTCAGCATCGACACTCGGAGGCTTGGGAGCTTTCAGTCAAACCGACCTGAACAAAGTGCTTTCCGGGAAAAATGTGTCGGTTCAACCCACGATGACCCTGACTCACGAAGGATTCAGTGGTAACGCTGCTCCTAAAGATTTTGAAACTATGCTGCAACTGATCTATCTGAACTTTACTGCTCCCCGAATGGATCAGGATGCTTACGAAGCATTTATCAGCAGAACCAAATCCCAGTTGGAAAGCCAATTGGCTGCACCGGAAATCGCATTGGTCGATACGATGAACAACGTACTGAACAAAAACAGGGACAGAAACAGCCGTTTGAAATCGGAAGATCTGGCGACAGCGAATTACCAAACTATCATGAACTGGCGCAAAGATCGTTATAAAGACGCCAGCGATTTCACCTTTGTTTTCATCGGGAATATCGATCCGGTAGCCACCAAGGATCTGATTGCTAAATATCTGGGATCACTGCCTTCCATCAATCGTAAAGAATCCTGGAAAACGGTGGAAGCCGGAATTAAAACCGGAGAAAAGAAAGTCGACTTCGAAAAACAAATGCTGGAACCCAAAGCCACGGTTATCGATGTTTATTCCGGGACACTTAAAACAGATATGTCTACACGATTGAAAATGAACATATTAAGCCAGATATTAAGGTTGATTTACACCGAAAAGGTACGGGAAGAAGCCGGAGGAACTTATGGTGTAAGTGTAGGAGGATCCATCGCGGATTATCCGAAAGGACAAGCCTCCATACAAGTTTATTTCCAGACAGATGTTCCTAAAAAAGACGAACTAAACACCATCATTCTCAACGAATTCAAAGCTTTGGCTGCCAGCGGTCCGAGAGAAGAAGACTTCCAGAAAACAAAAGAATTCATGTTGAAAGACCAGCAACAGCAATTACAGGAAAACGGCTATTGGAATCATATCATTACCAATTTTTACCGTGTCGGGTACGATGGGTACACCAATTACACGCAAACGGTGAATGCCATTACACCTACCGACATCAAAGCGCTTGCCAATGAACTGCTCGACCAGAAAAATTTGATCCAGGTCATTATGACAGGTGTAAAATAAAATTTATATTTGCAGTCATAAACGATGTTAATCGCCTATGGCTGGAAATATAAAAATCAACAAGGCCCTACTGCCTTTATCCTGGATTTACGGACTGGCAGTAGGACTCAGAAATAAACTCTTCGACTGGAAACTTCTTCCGGCCGAAGAGTTTTCTGTTCCTGTCATTTGCATCGGGAATATTACCGTAGGAGGTACCGGAAAAACTCCGCACACCGAATATTTGATCCGGTTGTTGCTTCCGGAATATAAAATCGCCGTACTCAGCCGGGGATACAAGCGCAAAACATCGGGATACATCCTTGCCGACGAACAGAGCAGTTGCGCTTCAATCGGCGACGAACCTTACCAGATGTTCCGGAAATTTCCGGAAATCATCGTTGCAGTCGATTCCAACCGGAGAAGAGGGATCAGGAATTTACTGGCCCTTCCGGAAGAAATACGCCCGGAAGTGATTCTGCTCGACGATGCTTTCCAGCACCGGTATGTAAAACCATCCCTTTCCATCCTGCTCACCGACAGTAACCGCCTGATCTATGAAGACAAGCTATTACCTGCAGGCCGTTTGCGTGAACCGGCGAAAAATAAATCCCGGGCGGAGATCCTGATCGTTACCAAATGTCCGGAAGATCTGAAACCGATCCATTACCGGGTAACCGGAAAAGCATTGGATCTATATCCATATCAGTCATTATTCTTCACATCATTCAGATACGGGAATCTCATTCCTGTTTTTAACTCCGGAGAAAGTACGGCCAACTCTGCAGCCGGGAAAAGCCTGCAATCGATCCAATCCGGGAAAAGTCGGGTTTTACTGGTTTCGGGTATCGCCTCTCCTCAACACCTGATCGACGAGCTGCACCGGTATGCGCCTGTCATGGAGGTCCTGTCATTCCCGGATCACCATCATTTTTCCATTGAAGACCTGAAAAAAATAAAACAGACATTCGACCGAATGCAGGGGGATAATAAACTCATCGTTACTACCGAGAAAGATGCCGTGCGACTGCTGGATTTTCCGGAAATGGACGAGCTACTGAAAAAATCACTTTACTATCTTCCGGTCGAAGTTGTTTTTAATCTGGACGAAGCGCCATTATTCAATCAAAAAATAGAAACTCATGTTAGAAGCATTAAAGCAAACAGTATCCTGGCTTAGACCCAGGATTCCCGAGACAACGAAAGCCAGTGTTATCCTGGGAACCGGACTGGGAGAACTGGTTCACAGCATCACCGATAAAACGGAGATCCCGTACGAAAATATTCCCAATTTTCCGGTTTCGACTGTGGAAGGGCATAGCGGTAAACTGATTGTCGGTAAATTAGGCGGAAAAGAAATTGTTGCTATGCAGGGACGGTTTCATTTCTACGAAGGCTACAATATGAAAGAAGTGACCTTCCCGATTCGTGTCATGCAGTTTCTGGGAATCAAATACCTGTTCGTATCCAATGCCGCAGGAGGAATGAACGGCAGTTTCGACATTGGGGATATCATGTTGATCGAAGATCATATCAACCTCTTTCCCGAACATCCGTTACGAGGAAAGAATCTGCCGGAATTCGGCACCCGCTTTCCGGACATGAGCGAAGCCTACGATCCTGAACTAAGACAATTGGCTACCCGGATCGCAGCCGAAAACAATATCAAGTTACAACATGGAGTCTATGTGGGTACTTCCGGACCTACTTTTGAAACTCCTGCCGAATACAACTACTTCAAGATTATCGGAGGAGACGCAGTCGGAATGTCGACAGTTCCGGAAGTCATCGTTGCCAATCACGGCGGGATCAAAGTATTGGCTTTTTCCATCATCACCGATCTGGGAGTAATCGGAAAAATTGTCAAAGTAACTCATGAAGAGGTGCAGAAAGCGGCTAAAATCGCGCAGCCAAAAATGGCCTTTATCATGCAAGAAATCATCAAGTTAATATAAAACCGGGGATAAAAAACAAACTGTATGCGAACAGAAATAGCAACATTGGGTGAATTCGGATTAATACGCCGTTTAACCGGAAACATTCAACTTAAAAATCCGGGAAGTATCCGGGGAACAGGGGATGATGCCGCTGTACTGGATTACTCCGGCAAAAAAACATTGGTTTCGACTGACCTCTTGTTGGAGGGAATTCATTTCGATCTGACTTACTTTCCCCTGAAACACTTGGGATATAAAGCAGCAGTAACCGGATTTTCAGATATTTACGCCATGAACGGACGCCCGAAGCAATTAACGGTATCATTGGGGATATCCAAACGGTTTTCGGTAGAAGACCTGGAAGAATTGTATTCCGGATTGCAATTGGCTTGCTCCGTTTATGGAGTCGACATTGTCGGAGGAGACACTTCGTCGTCTCTGACCGGACTTTGCATCAGCATTACCTGTATCGGAGAGGGTGAAAAAGACAAAATAACTTACCGTAACGGCGCCCGGAATACCGATCTGATCTGTGTCTCGGGAGATCTGGGGGCCGCCTATATGGGGTTGCAATTACTGGAGCGGGAAAAGTCGGTTTTTAAAGGAGAGACCGATTTCAATCCCGACTTCAGCGGAAAGGAATACCTGCTGGAACGTCAGTTGAAACCCGAAGCCCGGAAAGACATGGTCGAAATGTTAGACAAAGAAGGGATTGTCCCGACTTCCATGATCGATATTACCGACGGACTGGCTTCCGAATTACTGCACCTGTGTCACGAAAGCGGAGCAGGCTGTATGGTTCATGAAGATCGCCTCCCGATCGATTACCAGACCGCAGTCATGGCAGAACAATTCAATATGAACGTATCGACTGTGGCGCTGAACGGCGGCGACGATTTCGAACTACTGTTCACCGTACCGCTCGATCTGCACGAAAAAATAGGAGTTCTGCAGGGAATTCGTTTAATCGGCTACATTTGTGATAAATCCATGGGGGCTAATTTAATCACCAGAGATGGAACTGAAATAAAATTGCAGGCCCAAGGTTGGGTTTGACATCTTTTTTCCTACATTTGTAGGTAAAATTAACTGTTATTCAAATGAAAGTCATGAAATTCGGCGGATCCTCTGTGGGTACTGCCGCCAGCTTATTAGAAGTAAAACGTATTGTTGAGGCTGTAGAAGAACCGATAGTTGTGGTCGTATCCGCTTTGGGAGGAATCACCGACCAGTTACTTCATACCGCCAGATTGGCATCGTTGGGAGATTATACCTACGAAAAAGAGTTCAACAGTATGGTAAGCCGGCACCTCGAGATCGTAGAAGTCGTAATTGAAGACGCTTCATCCAAACAGTTTGTACTAAAAGAGACTATGGTATTACTCGACGAATTGGGGAACATCTTTAAAGGAGTATTCCTGATTCGCGATTTGTCCCAGAAAACATCCGATATTATTGTCAGTTACGGGGAGCGGATCTCTTCCCTGATTGTCAGTATTACAATCCAGGGAGCGAAACTGTTCGATGCCCGGAAATTCATCAAAACAGAAAAACAATTCCAGAAACATATCGTTGATTTCGAACTGACCAACCGGTTGATAAAGGAGGAGTTCTCTCCCCTGCCCCGGATATCGGTCATTCCCGGGTTTATTTCTTCCAACCGGGATACCGGCGAGGTCAGTAACCTCGGACGCGGAGGATCGGATTACACTGCCGCCATCCTGGCATCCGCCCTGAATGCGTCGGTTCTGGAAATATGGACCGATGTCGACGGATTTATGACAGCGGATCCAAGAATTATCAGCAGCGCTTATGTAATCGACCGGTTGAGTTATATCGAAGCCATGGAGTTATCGAACTTCGGAGCAAAAGTGATCTATCCGCCGACCATTTTCCCGGCTTATCATAAAAATATTCCGATCCGGATCAAAAACACATTCAATCCGGAGAGCGAAGGAACTTTAATTACCAGAGAGAAAAGCAACGGAGGGAAATCTTCCATCAAAGGCATCTCATCCATCGACGATACCTGCCTGATTACCGTACAAGGGCTAGGAATGGTGGGTGTTATCGGGGTTAATTATCGCATTTTCCGAGCTTTAGCAAAAAACGGGATCAGTGTATTTATGGTATCGCAGGCCTCCTCCGAAAATACGACATCTTTTGCAGTGCGCAATGCCGATGCCGACTTGTCTGTAAAAGTTCTGAGCGATGAGTTTGCCCTGGAAATTCAGCAAGGCGAAATCAACGATGTCAAGCCGGAAAAAGACCTGGCCACCGTTGCCATCGTAGGCGAAAATATGAAACGGACTCCCGGCATTGCCGGAAAACTATTCGGAACTCTCGGACGAAGCGGGATCAGCGTAATCGCCTGCGCCCAGGGAGCCTCCGAAACCAATATTTCATTCGTCATCAAGAAAAAATACCTGCGTAAAGCCCTGAATTCCATCCATGATTCTTTTTTCCTGTCGGAATACCAGGTACTGAATATTTTTTTAGCCGGTATTGGTACAGTAGGAAAAAGCTTATTGGAGCAAATCCGCCAACAACAGCCGAAACTCATGATGCAAAACAGTCTTAAAATCAATGTTGTAGGAATTGCAAACTCCCGGCAGGCCTTGTTCGACCGGAAAGGAATCGACCTGACCAATTATGCTGAAATGCTGAAAAATGAAGGCAAAGATTCTTCTCCCGAAATCTTATACCGTGAAATCGAGGAAATGAATATTTTCAATCCGGTATTTGTAGACTGCACCGCCAGCCAGGCCATTGCAGATCTTTACAAAAACCTCCTTTCCCATAACATTTCGGTTGTCACAGCCAATAAATTAGCCGCTTCTTCCAATTACGATACTTATTTGAATCTGAAAACGATCTCCCGTAAATATGGAATCAAATACCTCTTTGAAACGAATGTGGGGGCCGGATTACCGATCATCAACACAATGAACGCCCTGATCAACAGCGGTGACAAAATTCTGAAATTGCAGGCTGTACTCTCCGGAACATTGAATTTCATTTTCAATACCATCAGCGCCGATATTCCTTTGAGTAAAGCCATCAGAATGGCCAAAGAGGCAGGATACTCCGAGCCGGATCCACGAATCGACCTGAGTGGTAAAGACGTCATCCGCAAGTTAGTGATCCTCTCCCGGGAGGCCGGCTACCAGGTGGAACAAAGCGATGTTAAAAAAGCCCTGTTCGTTCCGGACAAGTACTTCCAGGGAACACAGGAAGACTTTTGGAAAACGATCCCTGAATTGGATGCTGAATTCGAGACCAAACGCCGGAAATTGGAATCGGAAGGGAAAAAATTCCGGTTCGTCGCACAAATGGATAAAGGTATCTGCAGTGTCGGACTACAGGAAGTAGACCGGACACATCCGTTTTATGAACTTGAAGGCAGTAACAATATCATCCTGATCACAACCGAACGCTACAATGAATATCCGATGATTATCAAAGGATACGGCGCCGGCGCCGGAGTTACGGCCGCCGGAGTATTTGCCGATATCATCAGCATTGCCAATATCCGGTAATTCAAAGCGCTATAGCAAGATATAAATAACCTTTTATCAAATCATATATTATGAAACGGAAAATCAGAATGGGAATGGTAGGTGGAGGAGAAGGTTCTTTCATCGGATCGATACACCGCATAGCCGCCAACCTCGACGGACTGACAGAATTAGTGTGCGGATGCTTCAGTTCTTCTTATGAAAACTCTCTGAATACCGGAAAGAATTTATTCCTGCCGGAAAACCGGATTTATAGAACATTCCGGGAAATGATCGAAAAGGAGGCGCTGTTACCCGAAGGTGAACGGATGGACTTCGTATCGATTGTAACCCCCAACCACATACACTTCGGCCCTGCCCTGCTGGCATTGGAAAAAGGATTTCATGTGATGCTGGATAAACCGATGACTTTTTCCTTAGAAGAGGCACACCAGCTTCGCGACAAAGTCCGCGAAACAGGCCTTTTACTCGGACTGACACATACTTACACCGGTTATCCGATGATAAAAGAAGCCCGGTTCCGGGTGATGCGGGGAGATCTTGGAAAAATACGACGTATTTACGTTATCTATCCCCAGGGATGGCTGTCGGATGATATCGGCGATTCCAATAAGCAGGCCTCCTGGCGCTTAGATCCGCAACGCTCGGGAAAAGCCGGCTGTATGGGCGATATCGGCACCCACGCTTTTAATCTGGCAGAGTATATTACGGGGCTACAGGCAACAGAAATTTGTGCCGAACTGAATACTTTCGTGCCGAACCGCTTATTAGACGATGATGGTGTTGTTATGATCCGGTACAAAGGAGGAGCCAAAGGAATGCTTGCCGCATCTCAGATTGCAGCTGGAGAAGAAAATGAACTCTCGATCCGGGTATATGGTGAGAACGGAGGACTGGAATGGCACCAGGAAGATCCGAATACCATGGTACTGAAATGGAAAGACCGCCCAAAGGAGATTATCCGCACCTCCACCGGATGGATGTCGCACATAGCCCAACATAACTCCCGGGTGCCGGGAGGACACCCGGAAGGCTACATTGAAGCTTTTGCCAATATTTACCGGAACTTTGCTTTAACTCTCCAATGCACGCTGAGCGGGGAAAATCCGGAACCGGAATACCTCGACTTTCCAGGTGTTGAAGACGGAGTGAAAGGCATGCAATTCATTGAATCGGTTGTTGCCTCCTCCGGAAGCAATGAAAAATGGATCAAAATGATCCGGTAATCCGTTTACTTATAATTTTCAAAAGAAGATTCCGTACGTATAACAGGAGTTACTTTCATGCTTAATCTCTCCCTTCCCCGTTTGACATCAAACGTCAGGATATTCGTTCCCGAAAGATTGATGTAGGGCTCGAAATAAAACAGATAGGAATAAGCGGTTGCATACCTCGGATTCTTGAACTCGTCGCTTACCTGGGCATAGTTAAGCCTGTTCCAGAACATACACTGGGTAAAACCGTTCGCATCGGTGTAGGTCGTTTTCGGGTCGCGAAGCGAAATCGTCTTATAAATAAACTGCTTATAAGCTTCACTGGCTGTTGTCTGATCGGGTTGGATCTTAATCCCGCAAATACGCTCGATCTGATCTCCCGGTTTGAGGGAAGACTGATAGGCCGGAGAAAGACGGTCTACATCGATCACCTCTTCCAGATTATCGATATTGTAATTCAATCCGGTATAATTATACTTCATACTGTTGTAGCGAAACCGGGCTTCACCCAGTGTTTGAGGATAAGGATACTGCATCAGCATCAATGGAATATGAAGCCGGGAATAGGCATCCAGAGGGTAATCGGAACCCAGCAGCTCGTTGGCTTCACATTCCCAGATCACATGCAGGTTATTTCCGGACGACCGGCTCCGGTCGATCAGTTGAATGCCCAGACTCAACAGATACTGCGCCTGCTTATCTCCAATCAGCGGATGATAGTAGATCGGCAGATTTTCCATTTTTCCGGTTTCCATATTGTATCTGCATGCTACCGGAAGTTTATCCACATTGGTGTCTTCCTGAAAATTTTTATTTTTATTGTAAGAATAATTTGTGCTGATTGCAAGATCCGGATTTTCTGCCTGATAAATCAATCCTCTTTTTTCAAGCGCTTTCCGTATCGAAGCATTAATCACGTCTTCAAGCGCTTTGTTATTTTCATCCACAGGCATAAAACCAAATGTTTTGTAATTAGAAAAATCAGAGGAGGCTCTCAAGGTGGTCCTGAACGGGCAGGAAAAACCTCTTAACTGCATATCCTCCAAACTATAAAAAGAGTAAACCATCGAGAGATCCCTTTCGTTCAACGCTCTGGAAAGCTTACAATCTTTATTGAGATTCACCCCCTTGTCTTTATACCCAAGATTTCGAACCACCAGTTTCAGTTGATCTAATGAGTTATTCTGGAACATTCCATTGAGCGCGTCGATGGGCTGTCCTTCCGTTTTAACACCATTGATCGACTCGATGACATCGTTGATTTTTAACCCTGCTTCATCTGCAGGTGAAAGCGGCTGCACCGACAGGACAACAGGCCTATTTTTACCCCAGCTTTCCTGCGAACTAATTTCATAGGTAAAGCCCAGGCGACAAACAAAATCTCCCGGCAATTGAGAGAATGCAGCCGGCAGGATCAGAAAAGAAAAGATCAGTAATGAGAAAATACGTTTCATATGTGTTGCAATTTATTTTTAGAACACAAAGATAAGGTAACATTAGTTAACATCCAAATTTTTGACAAATCTGAAAAAGTCTTTATATTTGCAAATAAAAGGGCTGTAACAGATGAAAAAAGGATTGACAAGGTTTCAGATTATCTGTATTATTCTTCTGTGGGTGGTACTTTGCATCATGCTGTTTACAATACCCTCCGCGGCCTCTACAGCAGAAAATATCATTGTAGCGGTTATTTCAGGCGGGATTATTGCAGTAGCTATAGGGAAAGACCAACAGAGGAGAGAAAGGAAGCGCAGGATGTAAAATCCGCTTTCTGATTTTTACAGAATTTCACAGATGATAGGATTATTTATATAAAAATTCAAATTCCTGTCATCTGTGAAATTTCAAAAATATGACGGATCAGGCCATGCCTTGTGTTTCGATATCCGGATCGATTTTTTTCACCAGGCCTTGTAAAACATTACCCGGACCTACTTCTGTAAACGAGGAAGCGCCATCAGCAATCATGTGCTGAACGGATTGGGTCCATTTTACCGGGGCAGTCAATTGGGCTACCAGATTTTCTTTAATTGTTTCCGGATTACTTTCTGCCACCGTAGTCACATTCTGATACACCGGGCACACCGGGATCGAAAATACTGTCGAATTGATTGCCTGGGCCAACTCAGCTCGCGCCGGTTCCATCAGCGGAGAGTGGAAAGCCCCTCCTACTTTCAGTTTCAAAGCCCGCTTCGCCCCTGCCGCCAATAGTTGCTCACAAGCCTTGTCAATACCAGACTCTGTTCCGGAAATCACAATCTGCCCCGGGCAATTATAGTTGGCCGGAACGACTATATCGTCGATTCCTGCACATATTTCTTCTACTTTTCCATCAGACAGGTTCAGCACAGCCGCCATGGTAGACGGAGCTGCCTCACAAGCCTTTTGCATAGCCAATGCCCGGGTATAGACCAGTTTCAGCCCATCTTCAAAAGACAAAGATCCGGCAGCAACCAGGGCAGAAAATTCTCCCAGCGAGTGGCCGGCCACCATATCGGGCTGGAATGTATCGCCCATTGTTTTCGCCAGAATTACTGAATGCAGGAAAATAGCCGGTTGCGTGACCTTTGTCTGACGAAGATCTTCATCCGTACCTTCAAACATCAGGTCGGTGATCCGGAAACCCAGTATATCGTTCGCTTTTTCAAACATCTCTTTAGCTACCGGAGATTGCTCGTACAAGCCTCTTCCCATTCCCACAAATTGAGCGCCCTGGCCCGGAAATACAAATGCTTTCATCGATATGTTATTTAAAATTAATAAAAGTGATGCAAAGATAGAGTTTTTTTGCGAACATCATTTTTTTAATCTAAATTTGCAGCTGGGTTTTCCTGGGAGAAAGCCCATTAATCAATTAATATGCACATTATGGATACATTGTTGTTTTTCGGCAATTTAGGCACAGGAGAAATTATCATTATCGCTTTTGCAATCCTGCTCCTTTTCGGAGGGAAGAAGATTCCTGAACTCATGAAAGGAATTGGGAAAGGCGTTAAAAGTTTCAAAGACGGCGTAAAAGGCCTCGAAGACGAAATTAAAGACGATCAGACTCAGGACAATACCCAAAAGTAATCTATAAGCTGAGGGGAAAATATGAGTGAAGTGGAAGTGAAAGAGATGTCATTCTGGGATCATCTGGAAGAACTTCGGTGGACAATATTCAGGTCGATTATTGCATTGGTTGTTTTTGCAATAGTCGGCTTTGTTTATATGCCTTATTTATTCGACCACGTGGTCATGGCTCCCGGGAGCTCCGATTTTTTCCTATACAAGCACCTTTGCAAGATCAGTTCACTGTATCCTTCTCTATTACCCGATTTTTGCAGTGAAAATTTTCATGTGGATGTAATCAACTACAAGCTTCCATCCCAGTTCTTTACCCACATGAGTATGTCGTTCTACCTGGCTTTCATCCTGACCTGCCCTTATATCATTTTTGAACTGTGGCGATTCATCAGCCCGGCATTATACGCACATGAGAAAAAAAGCATCCGTTGGGTGTTCCTGTTCGGAACCGTTATGTTTTTTGTCGGATGTGCTGTCGGGTATTGCTTAGTTTTTCCGATGACTTTACGTTTCCTTTATACTTACCAACTGAGTGCAAGCATCGTCAACCACACCTCGCTGGAATCTTATATGGATAACTTTATCATGTTGATATTCATCATGGGGGTAGTCTTCGAATTGCCTTTGGTCAGTTGGTTATTATCTCAGTTAGGGATTCTGAACCGCTCTTTTTTCAGGCAGTTCCGTCGTCATGCAATTATTGTATTGCTTGTGCTGTCGGCCATTATCACTCCTTCAAGCGATCCGTTTACCTTATCGGTAGTATTCATCCCATTATACCTGCTTTACGAGCTCAGCGCTATTTTAGTAAAAAAAGAGAAGCGTGAAGATCAGTTAGGAACCACCTGACCGGATTTATTTTTCAGGTAGCCGATAAGGCTATTAAAAATCCCATTCCGGGATAAGATCGTTTCGTCTCCAATTACATACAGCCGTTCGCGCGCCCGCGTCAATACCACATTCAGTTTCCGGTCGATCATTTGACCATTCTCCTCCACCACAGAAGGAAGCCCATTCAATTGTCCGGGAGTATTGACACAAAAAGAAAAAATAATCACCTCTTTCTGGCCTCCCTGAAAGCGTTCCACGGTATCTACCATGATATTTGCAAAATTTTTATTTCCCGTACCCTGCAATAATTTCCGGATCAATGCAATCTGATTCCGGTAGGGTGTAATCACCCCGATATTCTCCGGATTGAACCCGGTTCCCGTGCGGATTGATTCTTCATACAGTCCGGTGCAAATGGAAACAACCGCCATCGCCTCTTCCCGGTTCATTTTATCCGACTGCCCGGTAGTCTGTTTCCGGACATTGTAAAAAACCATATGGTGAGGATCCCATTCTTTCTGCTGATGAGGTAATCCGGCACATCCCAACCGGTCGTTGTAAAAATACCGGGAAGGGAAAGCCGCAATTTCAGGATGCATGCGGCCTTGCAGCGAAAGCATATCGTAGGCTGTTTCCAGGTGGATTGCCCGGTATTTCCGGTATAAACGCTCAAACAAGGAGTTACTCAGATCGGTTAACCCGGTTTGATGAAGCATACTCTCCTGTACTTTACTCTCTTCCGTCGATTGCAGGACTATAGCCGGCAGTTGTTTATGATCTCCGATCAGGACAAACCGCTTGACGGCGTTGTCGCCCCGGGACGTTTTGGAGCACAGGATACCCAGCAAATGGGGCTCAAGCAACTGGGTGGCCTCATCGACAATCAGCATATCGAATTGCTTGAGCTTGAAAATCCCGGACTTGCTCCACACGGAAGCCACAGTTCCCACGAAAATCCGGCACTTAGCAATGACCTGTTGTACCTCGCTACGCCGGTTACAGGGGCTCAGCCACTGATCCATCAAATACTCCCGGTACTCCGGCGCACAATTCAATTCACTACCGATCCGGATAAACGGCAAATTTCCGCTGATCGAGCACAAAGCTTTACAGATCTCATCGACTGCCCGGTTTGTATATGAGAGTAACAGGATATTACTTTTATTATTTTTCAGGCAAGCCTCTACCATTTGCCTGAGGGCTAATGAAGTTTTCCCTGTTCCGGGAGGTCCGACCAGCAGGAAACAGTCGTCGGAAGACAAGGCTTTCTGTACCGACCGACCGACATCGTCGGTACCCTCCGGGAGATCGGGTGGACTCCCGACGGCAGGCATTCTCCGGCATAACAACAAATCTTTCCGGTCCTGGTTAGCCATCATGAAAGCTGTCAGTGATTTAAACATACCATCGTAGGTCGAATCCATATAATCGTGCTCCAGGGCATACGATGTATCCTGGCTCCAGACTTTCGGATTTCGCTGCCGGTATCGCAGCCGGACAACGATCCGTTTATTTTCCAGCAATTCTATGGAGCCTTTAAATACCTGCCGGTTATTGATTTTATCGGCATCAGAACATCGCTCGTAGAGTACCACGGCATCTCCCGGACGAAAATTAGGCAGATACAGATCATCGTAGTCCGGAATTTCCAGTTCGACGGTATGCTGCTCCGAAGCTGCCCGGTTATCCGTGATTCTCAAATCGTACAATATCTCTCCTGCCGCCATCTTATCCTCAAAAGATGCACTCCAGAGATTAGATGCCCTGGCAACCCCCTCGTATTCCCGCTCCCCGGCCTTTGAGAGCCATAATTCTTTGACAACAAATGTATACAGCCTCATAAAATAGGTACGCTCACACACATCCAGGTCGTTTAACGCCGTCCGGAACCAATCGATGGAGGGCTGAAGGTAATGATCGAAAAAATTTCCGGTCAGATTCCTGGTGTTCAGCGTTCCGGAATGCATTTCTTTCAGCACGGATTCGGTATACTCCGGATCATTCCGCTTCTGAATCTCATATTCGATCGATACAATTTCGTTGCGCAACCTCAATGCATCGAGCAGTTGAGCCTCCTCATGGCCTTCTTTAGACAATACGGGATACCGGGAATACAACAGATACGAACGGATCTGTCCGGCGCTTAAATTCAGGTTATACTGTAACACTGCCAGATAAAGAATCATTTGGGTGTAATGATTCCGGGCCGAATGTATAAACTGTCCTCCGGTACGAAAATCTTCAACAGCTTTTCCGGATTTCAACTCCACCAATGCGGAAAAATCATTCAACATCAGGTCCAACCGTCCCTGTATGCCTAATTTACTGCAAACAAACGATGGCTCTATGATGACTTCGCCGGGATCTATTCCGGCCTTAGGAAATAAATCGTCCACAGCTATCCGGATATTGGCAAAATGTTTTTTGCAATCGAGAAAAAAAGCATGCTCCTCCTCCTGGTTTTCCAGATCGTTGCAAGCCGAAAAATCAAACGGAGAAGACCTAAACAGGTTTTTCAGCAACGGCAGGTAACCGACCGGACGATCCTCTTCTTCATGGATCAACTCATCGATGAAAAAATTCGCCGCATTTCCTAACAGCATGTGGCGGGTGTTCCGGTTCGGTTGCAGGCGGGACAGTGTATAATTCAACGGATGAGATCCGTAGGGACGGAAACATTCGGCCAAAGCACTGATATCCAGCAAATAATCCGGATGTAATATCTCGGGGATAACAGGCATGATTTACAAAGGCTTTACCATGATGTAATCATTCATATAAAAACCGTTCCCGATATTAAAATCGCCTTCGCTCTCGACAGAAAAACCTTGTTTTTCATAGAAATACCGGGCCTTATTGCTCCGGTTGACATTTAGAACCAGAAAAACATCTCCGTCGGGCTTCATTTCACGGACGAACTGTTCGGCTCTCTCCAGCAGCTTTAACCCGTAACTTTTTCCCTGTTTTGAAGGGATCACATAAATCTTTTGCAGGTGATAGCGTTCTTCTCCCTCTTTTTCTACGGAAGCATAGCCTGCAGGCTCTTCTCCTTCGTACAAAATAAAAAAAACATGCCCCGAATTCATTTGGTTTTCGAGCGATCCGACCGAATACATCCATTCGAACATATACTCTAATTGTTCTGGAGATAAAATTTCGCCATAGGTGGGTTCCCAAACCAGGGAAGCCAACCGGCGGATCAAACTGCAATCACTTGTTGCCGCGCGAACGATTGTTTGTTTATTGAGTCGGTGTTCCATATTTCGTTTCAATTGTTTCATCCCGATACGGTAAACCGGTGTATCTTTGAACATCCGGTCGAACCCTGCTTCATCCATCCGGCCAACCGCATCGAAAGATAAATGCAATAGCTCTTCCGATGGCTGAAAAGCCTCCGTTTCATTTCCCCGGGCAGCTTTATTCCAGGGACACACCTGGTTGCAGGTATCACAACCGTAAATCCGGTTACCAATTGTTTCTTTATAAAAATCCGGTAACTCACCCTTGTATTCAATGGTCAGATAAGAAAGGCAACGGTTGGCATTCAGGCAGCCGGGCGCCACCAACGCTTTTGTCGGACAGGCATCCATACAGCGGGTGCAGGCGCCACACCGGTCGGGTTGCGGGACCGTATCGTATTCCAGAGGGATATCTAACAATATTGCTCCCAAAAAGAAAAAAGAGCCTTTTCCCGGGATAATCAATTGAGTATTCTTCCCGATCCAGCCTAAACCGGCTTTCTCTGCATGATATTTTTCAAGAAGCGGCGCCGTATCGCAAAAAACACGTCCGTTTACAGCACTGCGATTCTCTCCGATAAAATCGAGCAATCGCCGCAATCTTTCTTTTATTACATCGTGATAATCTTTGCCGTAAGCATAGTATGAAACCCGGGCAGTTTCGGGATCCTGCATTACCCGAGGATAATAATTCAGGGCTGTTACAATGACAGACCGGACGTTCTCAAATAGCAAACCGGAATCAGAGCGTTTATCCGGATGCCTTTCCATATATGCCATGTTCCCATGAAACCCCTGTTCCAGCCAATTTCGCAGGTGAACAGCATGTTCTCCCACATATCCGGGCCGGCAAATACCGCAGGCAGCGAATCCCAGCCTTAAAGCTTCTTCTTTAATCAAAGCCGATAGTGCGGAAAGATCCATATGATTTGATAGTACAGACGTTATTCTTCGATCAGCTTGAATGTATACCCCTGCTCCAACAACCATTCAATGGATTTCGGCAAAGCCTCTTTCATCCGGTCGCCGGCTTTGATGGAATCGTGAAAAACGATAACAGAACCGTTGCGGGTATACTTTTTCACTACGTTAAAGACTCCCTCTGCCGTCATTCTCCAACTATAATCCCGGGTAACGACATCCCACATCACAATCTTGTATTGTTTCTTCAACCTGAAAAACTGGGGAATCCTCATATGCCCGTGAGGAGGCCTGAAAAGATTGCTTTCAATATGATCCCGCGCCAACTCCACATTAGCTACATACCCCCTGGTATAAGAACGGATTCCTTGCTTATGGTGAAATGTATGATTGCCTACCAGATGCCCCCGGTTCTTTACCATTTGGTAAATTTCAGGATACTTTCTCACGTTGTCTCCTACGCAAAAAAAGGTAGCCTTGATATTGTATTTATCCAATAAATCCAATACCCATGGGGTTATCTCCGGAATTGGTCCGTCGTCAAATGTCAGATAAACCGATTTTTCTTTTTTATTGATCCTCCAGATCGCACCGGGAAAAAATACCCGGTAAATCCAGGGAGGTTGTTCTATAAACATAATTTACCTGTTAACTCCCGTGCGCCTTTCCGGTTGCACCAATTGGTAATACCGGTTTGCAATCGCATTATAATCCTGCATGTACTGGTCGGCCAATGACGGATCGATCTGCTGGTATGCAGCCAATACATTTTGCAAGGTCATAAAATCAAATCGAACATCTGAGATGGCACTTTCAAAATGATTCGGATTCAACCGGTTATACCACCGGATGGATTTAATCACACGCTCAGCAATGATCTTGTAAACAGCCAGCGCCTTGTCTTTCTTTCCGATTTTATAATAACCGTCGGCAATTGCCAGAGCAGTATAATCGTAGGGGATCGTTGTACTTGGAATAACTTTTTGGCAGTAATCCAGCGCTTGTTCCGCCTTGTCGTTTTTCCCTTCGCCGATCAGCGAATCGGTCAGAGTCGTAAACATCATCCGGAGCGCCCGAGCCATCCTGATCGTATTTTCATCGAGGTAAACCGTCGAATCCTGAATGTTACCCCATTTGTATTTATTCACCATATTATCGAACATGACTTCCGTATCGACTTTCTGATGATTCAATTGTGTATCGAATGGAACAATCCGGTAGGCGGTTCCTTCCTGGCGGAAATAGTTATCCATCCGCATATATTCTTCAGAACTTACTGTTGCAGCATAATAGAACGGACGTTTCCAGTCTTTTGCGTTATTATTGAGCATATCAAGAATAATCAGATCGCGTTTTTCAGCTATTGTTTTAGCCGGAAGCGCTTCAGAATAAGGAGTTCCCGGTCTTTCTCCCCAATCGATCAGCATTTCGTTCGGAATCCAGTGTCCATTTTCGGGTTTCACAATCCCGGAAGCAATCACGGCTGCCGAATCCACAGGAATCGTCAATTTGGTAGAAGGAACAATATCCATCTCGGTATCGATGCCCGGAATCCGCTTGTACCGGACATTATCCGATTTTACCATTTCGAGAGCTTTATCGACTTCCACCGGTTTTCCTCCGAGAAGGTCCCTGACAATGGCATAATCATGTTTTCCCTGAATATATTCCGTACGTTTCCAACTGATCGGAAGCGGCTCGGATTCATAAGCCTGGCGTTTCATCTGGTCGATATACCAATCGGTTCTCAGGTAGCTGAGGTTGCAAACCCGGACATCCGTACGGTAACCTTCTACCTCCTGGGCATACCACAATGGGAATGTATCGTTATCTCCATTTGTAAAAATAATGGCATTGGGCGCACAAGTGGTCAGGTAATTATGCCCAAAATCCCGGCAAACATAACGATTCGACCGATCGTGATCGTCCCAGTTCTCCATCGCCATGATCGTCGGAACAAAAAGGCACAGCAACGCTGCTGCTCCGGCAGCCGGAACAGCCGGCAATTTCGCATACTTACTCAGCACCTTTGCCAAGCCGGCAACCCCAATCCCGATCCAGATTGCAAAAGCATAAAAAGAGCCGGCATACGCATAATCCCGCTCCCGGGGCTCGAAAGGAGTCTGGTTCAGGTAAATTACAATAGCCAGTCCGGTCATGAAAAATAACAACGCTGTTACAGAACAGCCCTGGATACCCCGTTTTCCGGAATAGGCCTGGAATAATAATCCAAGAATTCCCAGCAACAAAGGCAACATATAATAGGTATTATGTCCTTTATTATGGACAATATCGTCGGGCATTTCGTTCTGTGGTCCGACCAACCATTCATCGATAAATCCGATGCCGGTAATCCAGTTTCCATGAGTTACTTCCCCATGTCCCTGAATATCGTTCTGACGTCCCGAAAAATTCCACATGAAATACCTCCAGTACATAAAATTGACCTGGTACCGGAAGAAAAATCTCAGGTTTTCGATGAAAGTAGGCTTGGTAACGACCTGTGGTTCTCCACAGTTCCGGACGGTTATTTTTTGTCCCTTGATATCGGCCCATTCAGTATAAGCCGATACATGGCGGGGTTCCTTGCTGAACATCCTCGGAAAAAGCATATTTAAATCATCCACATATTCATACGTGGTTTTATGACCGGAAACAAAGTAGCGGTCTTTTTCGGAGGCATCTTTTTTAGCAATCTGAGTCCAGACAGGGGCTCCCGTTTTTTCAACCGGAACACAGTAATTTCCTTCTGCTTTACGTTTCACTTCCGACACATAAGTCGGACCGTAAAACAAAGGTTTATCTCCATATTGCTCGCGTGCGAGGTAAGTTCTTAAAGTAAAAATATCTTCCGGAGAGTTCTGGTCCATCGGGGTATTGGCCGCCGAGCGGATCATGATCAAAGCATAGGAAGAATATCCGATCGTAATCACAAACAAGCTGATCAGGATGGTATTCAACGATACCGGGTTGATCCGCTTGAATAAGAACATGAAAGCGACCAAAGCAGCAATAATAATTACTCCCACGATATAGCCGTCTCCAATAAACGGAATTCCCAACAAAACAATAGAAAGAATGAACGAAATCTTCATCGCCACCGGATTGGGCTTATTTTTCATGGTTTCCCAGATACTCCAGCACAACACCATGGCAATCAGTATGATATAAACGATCACCCCACTGTTGTAAGGCATACCGAAACTATTAACAAACAAGAGCTCGAACCATCCGGCCACTTCAACTAATCCCTGAACCAGTCCGTAAAGTATCGCTACAATAATTCCGAATGAGAGCAATAAGGCTAAAAGCGAACCTTTCAGAGTCGCATTTTCTTTCTTTTTGAAATAATAAACCAGAACAATCGCCGGGATACAAAGCAAATTCAACAAGTGAACCGCAATGGAGAGTCCAATGACATAAGCGATTAGAATCAGCCAGCGGTCGGCATGAGGCTGATCGGCCACATCTTCCCATTTCAAAATCAGCCAGAACACCAAAGCCGTCATCAGGGATGAGAATGCATACACTTCGCCTTCAACAGCCGAGAACCAGAAAGTATCGGAAAAGGTATAAGCTAAGGAGCCTACCAGACCGGAACCCATGATAATCAGCATTTGCGCCATGGACGGAGACTCTCCGTCTTTAAGCGTAATCTTGCGAACCAGATGGGTGATTGTCCAGAAAAGGAATAAGATGGTTAATGCACTGAAAGTGGCCGACATTACGTTGACCATGACAGATACCTGACTGGTATCCGACGCCAGGCGGGTAAAAATGTTACCCATCAGCATGAATATCGGGTTTCCGGGAGGGTGACCCACTTCAAGTTTATAGGCAGAAGCAATAAATTCTCCACAATCCCAGAAACTCGCGGTAGGCTCGATTGTCATCAGGTAAACGATGGCGGCAACCAGAAACACAAACCAACCTAAAATGTTATTAACCAATTTGTAATTCTTCATATTTTCAGGAAGTTTTAACCATTAAACGGCTTGTTATCAGATAAATTCGCGACAAAGGTAAAAAAATTATTAAATAATCAACGTTGTTTCACATGATTTAAGGATTCGGACGTAATCCCATTTCTTCTGCTTTCTGCAACAGGAAAGTATAGGCTGCTTCGTATTCATTGGGAATCACCCCATCCATAATCGCCTCTTTCACTGCCGATTTCAACTCTCCTATCTGCCTGCAGGGCTGTAAACCAAAAAGTTTCATAATTTCTTCTCCGTCAACCGGAGGCTGGAAATTCCGAACCCGGTCTTTCTCTTCAATCTCTCTCAGCTTTTCCCGAACCAGTCTGAAATTTCTCAGGTACCGCTTCACCTTCTCGGGATTCTTAGAAGTAATATCAGCCTCGCACAACAGCATCAGATCGTCGATATCATCTCCCGCCTCGAATAATAACCGCCGAACCGCCGAATCGGTCACTTCATCATCGGCTAACACGGTGGGACGCATATGTAACAAAATAAGCTTCTGAACATATTTTAACTTATCATTCAACGGGAGCTTCATACGGCGGAAAATGCCCGGAAGCATTTTCATACCAATAAAATTGTGATTGTGGAAAGTCCAGCCTGATTTCGGATCGAAACGCTTGGTAGCCGGCTTCGCAATATCATGAAAGATCGCCGCCCAGCGCAACCACAGGTTATCGGTTTCCTGGGCCAGGTTATCTAATACTTTGAGGGTATGACTGAAATTATCTTTGTGTCCGACTCCTTCTTTTGTTTCGACTCCTTTCAAAGCAACAAGCTCAGGCAGGATGTATTCGAGTAAACCGGTAAGTTCCAATAGTTCGAATCCGACCGATGGACGCGGAGAGAGAACGATCTTGTTCAGCTCGTCGGCAACTCGTTCTTTGGATACAATTTGCAGGCGGTGTTTATTTCTGACAATGGCGTCGAATGTTTCCGGATCGATAAAAAAACCAAGTTGGGAAGCAAAACGCACAGCGCGCATCATCCGTAAAGGATCGTCGCTGAAAGTAATATCCGGATCGAGCGGAGTGCGGATGCGCAGGTCGGTCAGGTCCTGCAACCCTCCGAACGGATCTGTCAATTCGCCGAAACATTCCTTATTCAGGCACAGAGCAAGCGCATTGATAGTAAAATCCCTCCGGTTCTGATCGTCTTCCAGGGTGCCGTCTTCTACCAGCGGATTCCGAGAATCGGACCGGTACGATTCTTTCCGGGCTCCGACAAATTCAATTTCCGTATCCCGGAATTTAACCTGGGCCGTACCATAGGTTTTAAAAACCGAAAGCCGTGCATTTTTCCCGAAACGTCCGGCAACAGCGCGGGCTAATTCGATTCCACTTCCAACACACACCACATCGATGTCTTTCGAAGGACGGTTCAGAAAAATATCCCGGACGTACCCTCCTATTACATAGGCTTCCAGGTTTAATTCGTCTGCAACTTCCGATACCGTACTGAAAACCTTCCCTTCAAGCTTTTGCTGTACTTCTATTGGATTAAAATTCATTAAATTAATTTCGTAACAGAAAGCAAAGGTAAGATTTTTTTCTACTTTTGCAGAAAGATTCTGACCAATGAAAAAGAACTATTTTATCATCCTCCTGACATTCGTAATTTTTGCCGGTTGCAATCATGATAAAAAACAGGCGCTCGAAACGCTCGACCGGGCTCGCACTTACTACAACAATGAAGCATATGATGCAGCCAAACTCTGCTTAGACAGCCTGAAAGAAGGGTATCCACAGGAGGTCGGTGTATTGAAAGAAGGATTACAGTTGATGCGGGAGGTGGAAGTGAAAGAAAAAGAGCGGAACATCCGTTACTGCGACAGCATGGTGATTGTAAAAACCGCTCAGGCCGACTCGATGAAAAAACTGTTCGTTTTTGAGAAAGACCCGAAATACGATGATATCGGGAAATATTTAGACAAACAACAAGTCCTGGAGCGTAACCTGAAACGAAGTTACATCCGCTCGGGCGTCAATGAGAACGGAGCAATGTACATTGCCAGCGTATACTACGGAAAAGGACGCATCAAACACCGGCAACTGCGGGTAACGGCTCCCGACAAAACATTTACCGAAACGGCTGAAATCCCGGAAAACGGAGGTACCAATTATGCTTTTCAGGATCTGGGAATGACTACCGAAGTCGTGACTTATCAAAACGGAAAAGACAACGATGTGATCCTGTTCATCTACAACCACAGAAATGAACGGCTCAAGGCCGATTTCCTGGGTCAGACTCCTTACAGCCTGACAATCAGTGAAGGCGATCAGAAATCTTTAGCTAAAACATACGATTTATCGGTGATACTCAACGATATAGGAATGTTAAAAGAAGAAAAGGAAAAATCCCTTGCCCGGATTACTTATCTGAAATCCAAACTCGGAACGGAATGATTATATATCCCCCGGAACTAAAACCCGGCGATACGATCTCCATGATTGCACCCTCCGGAAAAGTGAATCCGGAATATGTTTCCGGAGCAAAGCAAGTACTGGAACAATGGGGCTTAACTGTTCGGGAAACCCGATCCCTGCATGGTGCTTTCGGACGTTTTTCTGCCACTGACGATACGCGACTGAACGATCTCCAGAATAACTTAGACGATCCGGAGATCAAAGCGGTTTTTTGCGCACGGGGAGGATACGGAATCGTCCGCATCCTCGATCGCATTTCACTCCGCCGGTTGAAGAAACATCCGAAATGGATCATCGGTTACAGCGATATCACAGCGCTGCATGCCTTGCTATCGAAAAACCGGATCTGCAGCCTGCATGCACCGATGAGTTCCCATCTGGCAACCGAAGGGATGGATGAGGCGACACAATCTATGAAACAGATTCTTTTCGGGAAGAAACAATCGTATACCATCAAACCCCATCCGCTCAACCGTACAGGAACCTGTACCGGAACCACCCGGGGCGGAAATTTATCAGTACTTTACGGTTTGCGCGGAACTCCTTACGACCTGCAGACGGAAAACACGATCCTGTTTATTGAAGATCTGAATGAACAAGCCTACCATATTGAGCGCATGCTTTACAACCTCAAGTTGGGAGGGGTCCTGAAAAAATTATCCGGACTGATCGTCGGAAAATTTGCCGGATGCGAAGACGATCCGTTGATGCACCGGAGCATTTACGAATCGATCCGGAGCTTAGTGGAAGCATACGATTATCCGGTTTGCTTCGACTTTCCGGTAGGGCATGTCAAAGAAAACGTCGCATTGATCGAGAGCGGGAAAGCCATTCTGGAAGTCAATGACAAACATACAAAATTGGAATATATTTAACTTCAAAAAGATTGCCTACCGATTTTATTTAATCACAATTAATTAGAAATATTAATTTTTTCATTTCCTTGCAGCAACAGGATTATTTAAATATACTACCAATAGGGAGATATGTTAATGCATTCATAACAAAATGACTGATAATACACAATGAAACTGATTGAGTTTTATAGTATATCAATCCTAAAAACAAACCACTAAATAAGAATGGGACTAACAGCTCAGGATACACTATCGCCGGAACGTGTGGCATTGCAAATAGAAATGATGATAATATAATGGCAAGCCAGGGTGAATATTGTTTCAGAAACTGATGTAAAAATATGCGTCTGTATAATATCTCCTCAATTACTGGAGTTACAATAAGAGCATGAATTACATGAAAATAGCCATTAATCTGAGATGAAAAAGGAGGATAATGGCGATTCAATAAATTTTCAGAAAAATAAATTGTTCCATAAAAAACCAATTCAAACAGAGCTGTTAAGGCTATTATAATCAATATTTTTCTGATATTTAAATTTCCAAAGTCAGACCAACTGATTTTAATTTTACTTTTCCATAAAAAAAAGAATAAAATAGGAATAGTGAGCAGGTGTCCAAAATTATCATTGATTGTTAATAGTATTTCAGGAACAATTCCTTTAAAAATAAACAATAAAACTGGCAA
This sequence comes from Bacteroidales bacterium, assembly GCA_031548005.1. Taxonomy (GTDB): domain Bacteria; phylum Bacteroidota; class Bacteroidia; order Bacteroidales; family Azobacteroidaceae; genus BNXB01. Next base: position 64,623 of record JAVBRK010000024.1, on the reverse strand, counting down.
AAGGATAATTAATGGCGCAATATAATTATACAATAATGCCTGCCAGAAATTTGGGAATACTTTTATATCTTTCACAATTATAAAATATCTTTTTCATATCCATTCTTAATTGATATGATCTCATAAAAATGGATATATTAAGTTTATTTGTGGCCTCCACAAGTATGGACTAACAGATTAAAGTACGTTAAAAACGATCCAATTATTGGATTTCCGGCTTGATAATCAAAAAAACCAGGTTGATTATAAAACGCCTGACAAGATTTGTAAGGCCCTTTCCCATATACAACTACTTCCGGGAGTTGGTACGGATCACCATAAGTACCAGAGCCAGGATAATAACCTCCAACAATAGTTTTCATGTCGGGATCTTTCAATTTTAGTTTAATTAATTTTTTTATTTTATATTAATTTTATTTATTAAATATTTCACAATTATATAGAAAACATATCAATAAACAAAATATTTTTGATTCCAATTAACCGAACGTAGTCATTTTATATGCTGAACGAGGCCTTTGTTAGAGATCTCTTTCCGAAAAATTTATAATTTATAGGTGCAATCTGATTTATTTAGTACCTTAGCTGCCTTATTTTTCAACTCCTATTTTAATATGTACAAGAGATTCATCTTTATTACAGTTATAGGCATCGTATTTATGGCCTGCGGTAAAAACGGAAGTTCACCGCAGACGAAAGCCGTTGCAGCAAAAAAGGCTATAGAGATTCCGGAATTCAATGCCGACAGCGCCTATGCTTATACAGCAGCCCAGGTAGCATTCGGTCCCCGGGTACCGAATACCAAAGCACATGAAACTTGTGGCAACTACCTGTCGGCCAAATTAAAAGAATTCGGAGCTCAGGTATTTGAACAGGATATGGACCTGGAAACTTACAATGGCATTCGGTTGAAAGCAAAGAATATTATCGGATCTTTCCAACCCGAAAATAAGAACAGAGTACTCTTGTTTGCCCATTGGGATACCCGGCCTTTTTCCGACCAGGATGCGGATCCGAAGAATTACCACACCCCCATCGACGGCGCTAACGATGGCGCAGGATCTTGTGCCGCCCTGCTCGAGATTGCGCGCCAGATCGGACAAAAGCAACCGGCAATCGGGATAGATATCATTTTCTTCGATGCCGAAGATTGGGGAGTTCCGAGTTTCGACACAACAGCCGGCAGTGCAAGCGGCTATTGTTTGGGATCGGATTTTTGGGCTAAAAATCCTCATAAACCGAATTACACAGCCCGGTACGGTATTCTTTTAGATATGGTAAGTGCACCGGACGCCCGTTTTTACAAGGAACATCTTTCTAAACAATCGGCTCCCCATGTGATCCGGAAAGTCTGGGAAGCAGCGCAAATAATCGGTTACGGACAGTATTTCGTGGATGCCGGCATCGGTCAGATAGAAGACGACCACGCGCATGTGATCCAGGGGCGCAAGATACCCTGTATCGATATTATTCACTACGAACCCAACTCCGATCACGGTTTTGGATCCTACTGGCATACCCAGAAGGATAACATGGACCAGGTGAGCCGGGAAACACTGAAGGCAGTCGGTCAAACCGTACTGTATGTCATTTATAACGAGGAGTAAGAATTCGGTATCAAACAAAATAAGCTATGAAAACGATCAACGAAATACAGGACGAAATCATCGAAGATTTCTCAGTCTTCGACGACTGGATGGACAAATACGCCCTACTCATCGAACTGGGGAATGATTTACCTCCGCTCGATCCGAAATACAAAACCAATAACAACCTGATAGAGGGATGCCAGAGCCGGGTGTGGTTGCAGGCCGACCTGGAAAACGGGAATATAATCTATCAGGGAGAAAGCGATGCCGTGATCGTGAAAGGAATCGTATCTCTGCTCATCAAGGCGTTATCGGGCCATTCCCCTTCGGAAATCGTCGATTCAGATCTCTATTTCATCGATAAGATCGGATTGAAAGAGCACCTCTCGCCGACCCGGTCCAACGGCCTGGTGGCCATGTTGAAACAAATGAAACTATACGCCCTGGCTTTCAAAGCCAAAGAAAGCTAAATACGCCAAAAATAAACGACATATGAGAAAACTGAGAATCACCGAACTGAACCGGTTAAACAAAGATGCATTTAAAGCCACCCCGAAAACCCCGTTGGTGATTATCTTAGATAACGTCAGAAGTCTGCACAATGTAGGTTCAGTGTTCCGCACCTCAGATGCATTTTTAGTCGAACACATTTATTTATGCGGTATTACGGCAACACCTCCCCATCCCGAAATTCATAAAACAGCTTTGGGCGCTGAAGATACAATTGAATGGAGCTATTCGGAAAATACATCGGATATTGTGAAGAAGCTCAAAAGCGAGGGTTACCAGGTGTGGGCAGTGGAACAGGCCGAGCAGAGCGCATCATTGGAAACTTTTCAATTGGAAAACGGGAAGAAATACGCTGTTATTCTCGGAAACGAGGTGCATGGAGTACAACAGGAGGTTATTTTTGAATGCCACGGCTGCATCGAGATTCCTCAATTCGGCACCAAACATTCCCTCAATGTATCCGTTGCGGCAGGAATTGTAATCTGGGAACTATTTAAAAAAGCGAACAGCCGGTAATTATAAAACGACCGGCTGTTCTTCTTTTCAATTGGATGATTGATTACTTCTTGCCGATAGAAGCAGTGAAGTCAGCGATCAAATTGTTAACATAACCACCTACAGCTTCGATAGTAGTTGAAACAGCAGGAACTAAAATCTGGATGATTGCACTTCCGATACCAGCCCAGAAGTTAGCAAGACTTCCGAAGAAGTTGTTAGCTGCAGCACCACCTTCTACCATCACCATTTCGTTGCGATCCAATTCTTGAACGCCATAAACATTTAAATTTTTCATAAAATCTAAAATTAATACATTAGGATTAAACAATTATATCTGCTTATTTATACAGACTTAGGGGCAAAGATACCTGTATTCCGTCTGTAAAAACAGGATTTTTTCAGATAAAATACCACTTCCTCCATAATTTTTTTTACTTTCCTTATCTGTTAAAAGCTTAATATTAAACTCTATATTACATTCAACCTCATATTCATAATAAAAACTTTTCAGGTTACGAGAATAAGAAATAGGGAACCCTCTCGATTTCATTTCATCAAGAACCTCATATAATCTCGACCGACTGATATTCAACTGCCTGGCAAATTCTCCCGGAGTACCGGTCTTTTCTTCCTGAATCAATTTATGGATCAATTCAAATCGTTCGATGTATTCAAATAGCTTCATGGTACAAAGTATGTTAATTCAGGCTCGTTTGTGTTTTCCAGTATTTCGAATAAAATCCGTTGTATTTATAAACCAACTGCCTGTGGTTTCCTTCTTCAACCAAAGTTCCTTCATGCAAAACATAAATACAATCGGAATTCATGATTGTTCCCAGCCTGTGGGCGATTACAATCACAGTCTTTCCCTGCATTTTAAGCGACTCAATGACATTCTTTATATGCAGTTCCGATTCGGAATCCAGGGCGGAAGTCGCTTCATCCAGAATCAGAACATCCGGATCTTTGTACAGCGCCCGGGCAATGGCAATCCGCTGGCGTTGTCCTCCGGAGAGCTTGGAGCCGTTTTCCCCGATATTTGTATGAAAACCGAACGGAAGGCTTTCTATGAAACTCAATATTCCGATCTGACGGCAGATCGATAATATTTTTTCCATATCCGGAGAAAAATCTCCCAATGCAATATTATCGATGATACTCCCCTCGAATAAATCGATTTTCTGGGGCACTACCCCGACCCGGTCTCTCAACGAACGCGGCGAGATATGGCGGATATCCACTTCTCCGATCATCACTTTTCCGCTCTCTAAAGGATACAAATTCTGTATGATCGAAGTCAGGGTCGTTTTTCCCGATCCGCTCTCTCCGACTACAGCGCTGACTTTCCCTTTGGCAAACCTCAGACTCAAACCGTTAAAAACATTGTCTCTGCTACCATAACGGAAATATACATCTTCGAATACAATATCTCCGATTTGCTCGGTTCTCAATTCTGTTTTCTGTTCATTATCCTCATGCTCGAGATCCATGATCTCAAATAAGCGGTCACCGGCAATGCGGGCATCCTGGAGGGTGCGGTTCATCCCGATCAGGCTACTCACAGGCCCTGTAAAATAAGCTATGATGGCATAAAATGAAAGTAACTCTCCCGGGGTAATGATATTTCCCATGACAAAATAAGTTCCCGCCCACAACAGGATAATGGTGAACAGCCGGGAAACAAACTCCGAAGCAGTTCCGATCATCAAACCGCTTTTTCCTGAAGTATAAATACTATCTAACAGTTTGACAAAGCGCGCTTCGGTTTTCATATTGGCAAAATCTTCTATCCCGAAACGTTTAATTGTAGATATGGCATTGATGGATTCGAACAGTTGAGATTCCATATCGGCCGACTGCTCCATCAACCGGCGTTGCAGTTTTTTATTGATCGAATTGTAAATAAAGTAAATGATTGCATACAGAGGCACAATACAAAAAATAATCAATGCCAGCTTCCAGTAGTAGGTAAACATCAATCCGAAAGAAAAAATGAATGTGAAAACGCTGACAGCCAGTCCAATCATGGTTTCATTGATAAAAGTCCGGATTTTTATGGCGTCATTTACCCTGGAAATAATCTCTCCCGTTCTCATATTGTCGAAAAACGTCTGGGGCAAACGGAGTAAATATTTGTAATAACCGAGTATCAGCTTTGCATCGATTCTCAATCCGGTGCGGGTCATGAATATTCCTTTCCAGTAATTGATAAAAAGCGAAAGCAATAATAGAATAATCATTCCCACACTCAATACGTTCATCAGATTGCGGTTATTATCCGGAATAACATAATCGATGATCTTCTGGACATAAATCGAAACAGATAATCCGATGATGGTATAGATTATCGCTCCGAAAAGCGACTGAAAAATTTCCGATTTGTGAGGCTTGAACAATTCCCACATCCGCTGGGAAATGGAGATTTTTTCATTACGCGGCCTGAATTCATCCTGCGGAACAAGCAACGCCATGATCCCGGTCCATTTTTTATTAAATTCATCTAAAGTCAGGGTATGCATTTTACCATCCATAGGGTCCATTACCCGAACCTCTGTTTTGGTTACCTTATAAATTACCACAAAATGGAGCAGCACTTCGCGTTCAATCACGTGGGCAATGGCAGGTTTGGGTATTTTATACAAAGAACGGAGGTCATTGGTACCGTCTTCATACTTCGATTTCACCCCTTTGGCAGAAAATCCCAGCTTTTCGGCCGCCTCAACCAAGCCCAGGATATTGGTTCCCCGCTGGGTAGTCGAAGCCATTTGCCGGATACGGGAGATGGGTAGGCTCAATCCGTAAAATTCTGATATGGAAGCCAGGCAAGCTGCTCCACAATCCGTAATATCGTGTTGTTTGATACAAACTTTTTTTGACATAGCTGTAGCTGTTATATATTATAGCGGATTAACATTCGGATTCAACCAATTATCCACCTTGTCGTAAAGTAATTGAAAGACCGTACGCCGGGTAACGATAAAGCGGGCATTGACAGTCATCCCTTTTTTGAGATAACCTTTATATCCATTTCTTAATTGAAGGTAATCTTTATCTAACTGGCAAATAACTTTAAAATAAGGCTGGCCCTCGTTGGGGACAAAAATATCATGGGAAACATCCTTTACAGATGCTTCCAGCATTCCCCAATCGTTGTAGTTATAGGCGTCGACCTGTATACGGGCGTCCTGTTCAGGACGTATCAACCCGATATCCCGGGGATAAATATAACATTCCGCGATAATCTGATCGTCTGAAGAAATCGAAAGGATTTCCTGTCCATCGTGCAGGTAGGTTCCTTCTGTAATACCGGAAATACGGACTACATTCCCATCAGAAGGAGAGTATATCACCAATTGGTTCTGTTGAATCTGCAGATTTTCTAATCTGGAAGACACCTGCCTCAATTCATTCTGATTGGCCAGGCGATCCCCTTTCCATTCGTTGAGCTGGCGGTCGCAGAGAAGATAAATAGCCGTTTTTGCATTGACATATTCCGCCTCGACCGGTTCGAGCTCTGCTGCAGAAACCACTCCGGACTTAAACAACCGGGAATCTCTTTCATACGTCTTCCGGGCATTTTCCATCCTGTTTTTCAAATCCACAAGCTGCATGGAAAAAAGATTATAAGACTGAAAATACAGATCGGAAGCCAGACGCTTTCCTACAGACGAAGCATCCAGCAGCTCCTCTCTTTTCAGGGAAGTCAGATAATTCAGGTCTTGTATTATTCTCTCCAGCTCGACTTTTCTTTCTGTCGTTAAGGTCAAGTCTTCCCTGTATAAAGAATGATCAATCAGAACAAGTGTATCTCCTTTTTTTACTCTCTGATTTTCTGCAACATACATTCTTTCGACCCGGCCGGTATGAGAACTGGATACCACAATCCGGTCACCCGGAGGCTTTAATAAACCGGTAGCGGTTACATTCACATCCAGATAAACAAAAAACATAGAAAAAAATGCAGCAACAGAGAAGATAAGAACAACTATGTATAGCAAATGACTTTTGTTTCCAAACCGATGAATAATTTGTTCAATAGAAACATCCATTACTTCGGCCGGGAACAATTTTTTTGAATTGTTCATAAATTCGGGCTATTTAAAATGTTAAAGTTAAGATACTATCTCTTAGAAAAAAGTAATCGGATGCAAATTTATACACTATTTCGGTTAAAAGCAAATTTTTATTTCTGTCTGGTAATTTTTTATTTTAATCATATGATCCCATTCTGAGACCGGTATTTTGCCGGAGAAATCTTTATTATTTTTTTAAATAATCTGGAAAAATAATACGGATCATCGAATCCGAGATTGAATGAAATTTCATTGATATGCCAGTTGGTATTCAGTAAATAATAGGAAGCCTTCTGAATTTTTAACAGGTTGAAATATTCCATCGGGGCATAGCCGATACTTTTATAAAACAAGCGATAAAAATAGGATGGGGAGTATCCGAAATAACAGGCAATTTCATCCAATTTCAGTTTCTTTTCCAGATTCTCACTCATGTAATGGGTAGCGAGATTAACAATGGAAGTGCCATATCTCAGGCTTTCTTTCGAAGAACGGTAAGCATTGAGGTAGGTGATTGTACCGAGGAAGTATAAAAAACAAAGATTGGCATAATGAAGCACTTCCTGTTCGAAAGAGTCGTCGAGTATCCGGTAGATCTCGTCGAAGAGTTTTATCCGTTCTCCGATCCGGGAGTTATTTTGCGCCGGTATCGAATGCAACTTATTGAACAACGGAGAAAACAAAACCGACTTGTATCCTTTGAAGTGAACCCAGTAAATAGACCATGGATTCTCACCCGAAGCGCCGTAACGGTGCGGTTTGTCGGCCGAAAGAATCACCCATTGGTCCGCTTCCAGGGAATGACATTCCCCATCCACTTCAAACCAACCCTGTCCATCGCTGCAATAAATCAGGATATGCTCCGGACATCCGTTCGGCCGGTCGATATAATGGTATTTTGCATGCGGGAAATATCCCAGCGAATGAATGTACAAATCATTCATTAACAGATCATTTTCCATTTTATCTACAATGTAAAAAGGTAGGATGATCATGCGCTGACCTTGAAATCCATGTTTAATCTGAGCCATTTGTTCAACACCTGTTTTTACTGGACAAATATAGCAATAATAATCCATCTTTTATGCATATTTTATCTATTTGATCCCTCCCGGCTTCCACCGATCTTTGCAAAAAATAAGATCGTTAACCATTCATAATTAAAAACAACAATGAACCGTAAAGAATTCATCTCTCGTCTGGGAGTTTTTGGTGCAGCAGCCGTAGCTTCCCCATTATTAGGAAAATCAACAGCCTACGCGGCTGCATCCTCGCTAACCGAAAAAAGAATCAAAGTGGGAGTTATTGGTTGCGGAAGCGTATCCGGAATGTATCTTCCACACCTGAGTAAATCTCCTTATGCAGAAATTGTCAGTTTATGCGACATCAAATTTGAAAGAGCACAGAACAGGGCAAAAGAATTTCATGTGAAAAACTGTTATTCAAATATTACCGAAATGCTGACCGGAGTTCCGTTCGACCTGCTGGTGAACCTCACCGACATGCAAGAGCACGGAAAACTAAACCGCCAAGCATTAATGGCTAAAAAATACGTCTGGAGCGAGAAGCCGATGGCTACAACTTATGCCGAAGGGCGCGAACTGTACGAACTGGCAATCAAACAAGGCGTGCGGATATGGGGCGCTCCGGCGGTAGTCGACAGCCCTCAATTCGCCTTTATGGCCAAGCAGATCAATGAAAAGAAATTGGGACGTGTAGCTGCCGCTCACGCACACTACGGACACCAGGGACCTCATTGGTCGGCATTTTTCTATGAAAAAGACGGAGGCAGCCTGCCCGATCTCGGTGTTTATAACATCTCCACGCTCACCGGACTGTTCGGCCCGGCCCAATCGGTCGTTGCCATGCTCAACATCGTTACTCCGGACCGGAATGTGGATGATAAAGGACACATTCAGGTAGTGGCGGAAGATAACGCCATGATTATTCTGGAACATCAGAATAATGTACTTTCGCATATACAATGCGGATTCAATTATTTCGACCCGTACGGGCATGAAGGAACGGGGCAGGAAAGACCTACGATTTCCATTGTCGGCTCGGAAGGAAACATGCACATGATCGGTTACGACTGGAAACCGTTCGGAGTGGATATGGCTACTGTTCAGAACGAAAAAACACAACGTTTCTCTACCAACGACGGAGGATTCCGCTGGGAAGAAGGCGCTTCGGAGATATGCAGGTGCATGGCGACCGGTAAGGAGCCGTTGATCAATGCCGAACACGCCCTGCATGTGCTGGAAATCATTGAAGCTGCACGCCAGTCGCAGGCCGAAGGCCGCCGCATCCAGCTGAAATCGTCTTTCAGATGGCCGGTAATTTCATAATAACCTTTTAATAAATGACATACACATGAAAAAACTTTTCTATTACTTCCTGGCTGTATCATGTATTTTATCTTTCTCTTCCTGTGCGGAAAAAAAAGATCCGGTTTTAAAGTTATATGAGCAGATCAGCGACACAAAAGATCCGAATACACTCTCTGAAAAAGAAAAAGAAGAAGGCTGGATATTGCTTTTCGATGGGAAAACCGGTGCTGGCTGGCATGGATTTAACCAACAGGGTATTCCTGCCTGCTGGGGCATCGAAGACGGTTGTTTTACCATGAACAGCGTGAGTGGAGGCGAGGAACAGGACATCATCACCGACCAATCGTACCGGAATTTTGCTTTTACAGTAGAATATAAGCTGACCAAAGGAGCAAACAGCGGGATTATTTTTCAACTGAAAGAAGATACGGTCTACAAATATCCGTATGAAACGGGACCGGAATTTCAGATTATCGACCAGGACAACTGGCCCGACCCGCTGGAAGACTGGCAAATTCACGGAGCGAATTATGCGATGTACCCTCCGCTGGAAAAACCATATAATACTGTAGGAGAATGGAATAAGTTATTGCTTGTGGTCAATGGGAATGAAGTCACCCAAATGATCAACGGTGTTGTTGTAGTAAAATACACCAAATACTCGGACGAGTGGAATAAACTGCGGAACAGCGGAAAATGGACAGATTTCCCGGATTGGGGCAAATTCGATGAAGGACGTCTCTCCCTTCAGAACCACGGGACCAAGGTCTGGTACAGAAGTATAAAAATCAAACTATTAAGTTAACAAATATCTGAACGATTATGAGCACACAAACGAATTCCAGAAGGGAATTTCTTAAAAAATCAGCACTGGCTGCCGCCGGATTCTCCATTATTCCTTCTCACGTGGTTAGCGGTTTAGGACATAAAGCTCCGAGCGATAAACTGAATATTGTCGGTGTCGGAATCGGGGGAAAAGGACATCCCAACCTGGTAGGGATGAATACGGAAAATATCATTGGTTTATGTGATGTCGATTGGAAATATGCAGAGCATTGTTTCAAAGACTTTCCACAAGCCAAACGCTATAAAGACTGGAGAAAGATGTTCGGTGAATTGGGTAAAGACATCGACGGAGTGATGATTTCTACCCCCGACCATACGCATGCCGTAATCGCCGCCACGGCCATTACGATGGGTAAGCACGTTTACTGTCAGAAGCCGTTGACACACTCGGTTTACGAAAGTCGCCTGCTGACTCGTTTAGCTGCAAAATATAACGTAGCGACCCAGATGGGAAACCAGGGAAATTCGGGCGACGGAGTCCGCCAGCTTTGCGAATGGATCTGGAACGGGGAAATCGGCGAAGTGCGTGAAGTACATGCCTGGACCAACCGTCCGATCTGGCCCCAGGGACTCGAACGCCCGGCCCAGGCGATGAAGATCCCGTCACATTTAGACTGGGATCTGTTTATCGGCCCGGCTCCCATGCGTCCCTACCATGAGGTATATACCCCCTGGAACTGGCGTGGCTGGTGGGATTTCGGAACCGGGGCTTTCGGGGATATGGCCTGCCATGTTCTCGATCCGGTCTATCAGGCTCTTAAGTTGGGCTACCCAAGCAAGATCCAGGGCAGTTCTTCTCTCATCAATACCGAATCGCCTCCTCAGTCAGAAAAGGTGCAATTCCGTTTCCCGGCACGGGATAACCTTCCTAAAGTAACCCTTCCCGAAGTCAATGTTTACTGGTACGATGGGGGGTTGCTTCCCGACCGGCCGGATCTGCTTACCGATGGAATCGACCTGATGCGCGACGGATTGGGGGGGTGCTTATTTATCGGATCGAAAGATACCTTGCTTTGCGATTGCGGGGGATTCAACCCGCGTTTGCTGTCGGGAAGAACCCCGAATGTACCGCAAACACTCCGGAGAGTTCCCGGCGCTACCGGATATCACGACGGATACCATGAACAGGACTGGGTGAGGGCCTGCAAAGAGTCCCCGGGAAGCCGGGTGGAAACTTCCGCCAATTTCGCTTATGCCGGACCGTTCAATGAAATGATCCTGTTGGGTGTGCTGGCCATCCGTTTACAGGCTTTGAACAAGGTGTTGGATTGGGATGGAAACAATATGAGATTTACGAATATTTCTCCATCCGAAGAATTGAGGATTGTTTCTAAAAATGAATTCAGAGTGATCGACGGGCATCCGAACTCTGAAGTGAAACACCAAACATTCAACGCCCTGGAAGCATCCAATGAATACATCAGACATACTTACAGGGAAGGCTGGAAATTACCGGATATGCCCTGATAGCATTATTTATATTGACTTATTACTATGAGAAACACCAGATTATTCCTTTTACTGGGGATTATTTTATCCTCCATGTACTGTTGTTGTACACCCGTTAAAAAGGCTGAATGGAAAACGGGGATACAAACTTATTCTTTTCATAAGTTCACATTAATGGAGGCCTTGGATAAAACACAGCAATTGGGTTTGCACTATGCCGAAGCATTCTTTTTTCAAACCCTCGGAGCCGGTTTTGCCGACACGGCCTACCTTAATTTCGATTTACCCGAAGACCTGCAAAAGCAACTGAAAGATGAATTTTCCAGACGCGATATCCAATTGTATGCTTTTGGAGTCGCTTTCTACGATACGGAAGAAGACTGGAAGCGCTTTTTCGCTTTTTCCAAGGCGATGGGTATTCATACGGTTACCTGCGAACCGAAACTCGACCAATTAGATCTCGTCGAACAGTTGGCATTGAAGTACAACATCGAAGTGGCCATCCACAACCACCCCAATCCGTCTGTTTATGCCGATCCGGATACGCTCGAAATGGCATTGAAAGGACGGAGCCCCATCATGGGAGTCTGTGCGGATATCGGTCACTGGAAAAGAACGGGAAACGATCCGGTGGAAACATTGAAACGGTTCAACGGGCGGATTAAGGTCGTACACATGAAAGACCTCAGCGACAAGCTGGAAGATACGACCTGGGGAACCGGAGTATTGCCGGTGAAAGAAGTTCTGGAAGAACTGAAAAAGCAGGATTTCAGAGGATTGGTTTCCGTTGAGTACGAAAATTACGGCGCTTCCCAGTTAGACGATATCGTCAAAAGTCTCGAATATTACAACCTCCAAATAAAATAACGGAACATATGACATCAAAAGAACGAGTACAAAACGCTCTGAATCATAAAACAAGCGACCGGGTTCCGGTGGATTTCGGAACTACCGGAGTCACAGGAATCCACTGTAAAGTAGTAGAAGGACTTCGCCGTCACTACGGATTGAAAGAAAAGCCGGTGAGGATTATCGAACCGTTCCAGATGTTGGGAGAAATTGATGAAGAATTACAAAAAATCATTGGAACCGATGTCGTTGGTATCTTCGGGCGCAAAAATATGTTTTCAATCGACGAAACCGAACTGCATGAACAAATGACCCCCTGGGGACAACGGGTTCTGATCGCCCGGGAGATCGACCTGACTCCGGATAAAAACGGAGACATATACATTTATGCAGAAGGAGACCGCTCCTACCCTCCCAGCGCAGTGATGCCGCAGGGTTGTTATTTTATCAATGCGATTGAACGGACAAAAGAATCCGACGAAAATAACCTGCAGGTGGAAGATAACCTGGAAGAATATTCCCTGATGCCGGATGAAGACATCGAATATTTCGCCAACGAAGCCGAAAAAGCATCCAAAACAGGAAAAGCAGTGATCGCCAGCTTCGGAGGGACAGCCCTCGGAGATATCGCTTTTGTCCCGGGCATGGGAATGAAAAACCCCAAAGGGGTCAGATCGGTAGCCGAATGGTATATGTCGACCATTCTCCGGCCGGACTATATTCATCAGATCTTCGAACGGCAAGTCGACCTTTCCATTCAAAACTACCAGAAACTCTGGGATAAAATTGGAAACCAGGTCGATGTTGTTTTCACTTGCGGAACAGACTTCGGAACGCAGGATTCTCAATTCTGCTCGCCGGGAACATTCCAAGAGCTCTGGTTCCCTCATTACAAGCGGATGAACGACTGGATCCATCAGAACACCACCTGGAAAGTGTTCAAACATTGTTGCGGATCGATTATTCCACTGATACCCTGTCTGATCGATGCCGGATTCGACATCCTCAATCCGGTACAGATCAACGCGAAAGATATGGATTCCCGGCGCCTCAAAGATGAATTCGGGCCCCATCTTACATTTTGGGGAGGAGGAATCGATACTCAGCGGGTATTACCTTCTGCAACTCCCGATGAAGTGAGGAAACACGTACTGGAGCAATGCGAAGTGTTCGGGAAAGGGGGAGGATTCGTATTCAATTCCGTACATAATATTCAGGCCAATGCTCCGGTCAAAAACTTAGTGGCCATGATCGAAGCCCTGAAATCTCAAAGCTAAGCGGCAATATAGGAAAAGCAATTACACCAAATAAATACAGAAATAATGGAAAACTTAAATCAGCTTTATGAAGCTGTAGTGAAAGGCAATTTGCCTTTAGCCGTCGAATCGACCCAAAAAGCCATCGAATCGGATCTGGATCCGCAGATGATTATCAATGAATATATGTCGAAAGCGATGGAAGAAATCGGCCGGAGGTTCGAGGAAGGAAAAGCATTTGTTCCCGAACTGCTGATGTCGGCGCGGGCCATGAAAGGCGCACTCGAACAACTGAAACCTCTGTTGGAAGGACAAGCCTCCAACCGGCTGGGAAAAGTTGTGATCGGGACGGTAAAAGGAGACTTGCACGATATCGGTAAAAACCTGGTAGCTTCCATGCTTGAAGGCTGCGGATTTGAAGTGATCAATCTCGGTGTGGATATTTCTTCCGAAAAGTTTGTCGTATCTGTAAAAGAACACAACGCCAATATCCTTTGCCTATCGGCCCTGCTCACGACCACCATGAATTACATGAAAGAGGTGATCGACGCCCTGGAAGAGGCCGGGATCCGGAATCAGGTCAAAGTCATGGTCGGAGGAGCTCCGATCAATCAGGATTTTGCAAAAAATATCCGGGCCGACGGCTACAGCAATAACGCCAATGCCGCCGTTACCTTAGCCAAGCAATTGATCGCTTCATGAAGTCCGTATGATGAAAACATTCCGGATACCTTTCGCCGAACTGCAATTAGATCCTGAAACGATCCTGCAGGAAATGGGCTACACAGAAACGCAGCCTGCCCCTCCTTTTGTCATAGAAATGATGATGGAAATATTCTCTATGGTCCGGGAAAAGACAGAAGCGTCATGCGCCTACCGCCTGTATGAAGGGAAAGCCGGGAAAACCGGAGTCGATCTGGGAGATATTCAGCTCGATACCGGGCGCACCATTGCGTCATTGCTGACAAATTCCGGACAATTCGCTGTATTTGCGGCCACGGCCGGAACTGCATTCGGACAATTGATCCACGAAGCAGAACAGGAAGGAGACATATTGAAAAGCTACATGCTGGACATTACCGGTTCCTGCATTGCCGAAAAAGCGGGAGATTACCTCGAACGACAGTTGGAATCGGAACCCGGAAATATTTCTCATACCAACCGCTTTAGCCCCGGTTATTGTAACTGGGCATTGGTCGAACAGCGTAAAATCTTCGGACTTCTGGGAGGAAATCCATGCGGAATATCACTCACAGAGGTCTGCTTGATGTTCCCGGTAAAATCCATCAGCGGAATTATCGGAATAGGAGAAAATGTAAGCCGGAAGCTGTACGCCTGTCATATCTGTGATTTGACCACCTGTTATAAACGCAAAAATCTGAAAACTAACAAAATATAATACTACCTGAACGATGAAAAAGATGAAAGAGTGGGTTTCCTCAGTGATCGGAAGCCCGGAAAGAATTGCCATTCCGATTTTAACACATCCCGGAATCGAGGCCATCAACAAAAGAGTAAAAGAAGCAGTGACCGACGGAAATGTTCATTTCGCAGCTATTAAAAAACTGAACGAATTATATCCTGCAGGAGCCACCACTGTGATCATGGACTTAACGGTGGAAGCCGAAGCTTTCGGCGCCCAGGTCGTTTTCCCGGAGGATGAAATCCCGACCGTAACCGGACGACTGCTCAGTTCCCGCGAAGATATAGAAGACCTTCAGGTTCCGTCATTATCTGCCGGCCGAATCCCGCAATATTTACTGGCAAACAAACTGACGGCCGACCATATTACCGGGAAACCGGTATTCGGAGGCTGTATTGGTCCGTTTTCTCTGGCCGGACGGCTGTTCGATATGTCGGAGATCATGATGCTTTGCTATACAGAGCCGGATGTAGCAAAAATATTGTTGAGTAAATGCGCTGAATTCCTGAAGAACTACTGCTTAGAATTGAAAAAGCAGGGCGTTGACGGAATCGTTATTGCTGAGCCTGCTGCCGGCCTGCTGTCGAACGACGGTTGCCGGGAATTCTCTTCCGAATACATCAAACCGATTGTAGATGCCGTTCAGGACGAAAACTTCATCGTAATCCTCCACAATTGTGGTAACAAAGGGCATTGTACAGATGCCATGCTGTACACAGGAGCCGCCGGATACCATTTCGGGAATCAGATGGATATGACGCTTGCCCTCGAACAATGCCCGCCGGACGTACTGGTAATGGGTAATCTCGATCCGGTCGGTATCTTCAAAAGTGGAACTCCCGAATCAATGAAAACAGCCGTACGTAATATTCTGGAGAAAACAGCTACTTTTCCGAATTATGTCTTATCGTCGGGTTGTGACATTCCGCCTCACGTTTCGTTCGATAATATCGATGCCTTTTACCGGACGCTAAAAGAATACAATGACAAGAAATAAAAAATATCTTTGAACATAGTTTATTTACTTCAATAATTAACCATAAAAACAGAACAAATTTCAGTATTTTAATTCACTAAAGTATGATTTTATGAAAAAACAATTGATTCTATTATTTATGATGCTTGTTAACCTGTGCGCTTTTTCGCAGAATATTACAGTGACAGGTAAAGTGACAGAATCGGCAACCGGAGAACCGATTCCCGGTGCTTCAGTCGTAGTGAAAGGATCTCAAATAGGAACAGCAACTTCGATCGACGGAAGCTTTTCTTTGCCGAATGTTCCTGGTAATGCTATTTTAACAGTCTCTTTCCTCGGAATGAAACCAGTCGAAGTTCCGGTTGGAGGAAAAACCCGATTTGAAATTCAACTCTCTGAAGACTCTCAGTTACTCGATGAAGTGGTAGTGGTCGGTTATGGTTCGATGAAAGTAAAAGACCTGACCTCTTCTATCGCTACTGTTAAAACCGATGAGATTATGAAAACACCCGCTGGCCAGGCCATGCAATCGATGCAAGGAAAGGTAGCCGGTTTACAAGTTGTAAGCGCCGGAACTCCGGGAGCATCTCCGACTGTAAGGATTCGTGGGATCGGTTCTTATCCGGAAAAGGATAAAACAAATGAGAATCCTTTGTATGTAGTAGATGGCATGATGTATGATAACATCGACTTCCTGAACACAGCTGATATTGCCTCTATGTCTGTATTGAAAGATGCATCGGCTGCTGCAATTTACGGAGTGAGAGCCGCTAACGGGGTTGTCCTGATCGAAACAAGATCCGGAGCATTCAATCAAAAAACCGAAATTACTTTCGACGGATATTATGGGGTTCAACGAGCCCAGAACATCCTGAAAATGGCAAACTCGGAACAATTTACAACTATGGCGATGGAATCGGGTTCGCCAACGGATATCGCCAATATTGCGAATGCGATGCAACGTTACGGACGCAGCCGGGTCAATCCCAATGTTCCGGCTCCCAATACCGATTGGTATAATGAAGTTCTTCGTCAGGCTCCAATCCAGAATTATAGTCTGGACATTACCGGAGGAGGACAAAAAGCATCTTATTCCGTTGGAGCCAACTATTTCTCTCAACAAGGAATTCTGGACATGAAAAATGAATATGATCGCTTTAACCTTCGCTCAAAAATAGATTTTAAAGCAACTGACTGGTTAACAGTCGGAGGTAATATGATCTGGAGCCAGGCAACGAAGTACGATGAAGAAGCCAGCGCCTGGAAACTGGCCTACTCTGCCGTACCGACCATGCCGGTCTACGATGAAATGAACACCGTTGCTTTTCCCACAGAATATTCCAATGCAAAAGATATCGGTTACAGAGGGGTTCAAAACCCATTTCCAACCATGGACAACAGTGACAAGCAACGTTTAAATAAAAAATTA
This sequence comes from Bacteroidales bacterium, assembly GCA_031548005.1. Taxonomy (GTDB): domain Bacteria; phylum Bacteroidota; class Bacteroidia; order Bacteroidales; family Azobacteroidaceae; genus BNXB01. The sequence goes on along the minus strand of JAVBRK010000024.1, from coordinate 47,395 downwards.
CTGACAAATTTTTATTTATCTTTTGATCTGATTCCGAAAAAACTGAATTTCAAGACGACTTATAATAACGCCTACTCCAATCTGGAAGAACGGGATGTTTTGATGCCCTACGACATGGGTAATGGAGTATCCCGGCTTAAATCGGAAATAATCAAAAGAATGAAAAATTATTCCGATATCACCTGGGATAATGTTTTATCTTATACTAACAGCTTTGGTAAACACAATCTGACTGTTATGGGAGGAACATCCTTCCGCGACCAATCTTATACGACTCTGGAAGTCAAAGGAGTCGACTTTCCGATCGGAATGGAACAATCCTGGTATATCGATCAGGCAAAAGAAGTGCCTTTGACAGGCTCCGATGGAGTACGGATCATAAAACACGATGGCTACAAAGAATATGGAATGTCTTATTTTGGCCGGGTGTCGTATAATTATGACAACCGTTATCTTGTATACGGAACATTTCGGGCCGACGGTAGCTCTAAATACCGGGAGAAATGGGGGTATTATCCTGCAGTGGGAGCCGGTTGGGTCATTTCAGAAGAAGGTTTTATGAAAGATATCGATGTTATTAACTACTTGAAATTGAGAGCCAGTTGGGGAAAACTGGGGAATAACAAAATCAAGGCTGATGACGGATCTCTCAACGCAAAAGTAGTAACTGCCATAATTAATGATAAAGAAGTGAGCGGCACGACCCTTTCAGGAGTTTATTCCCAGCTATTCTGGGAATTGACTGAAGAAACAAACTTCGGTATTTCGTCTAACTTCCTGAACAACCGTTTGGATATCGAAGCCGACTATTATATCCGCGATACTAAAAATGCAGCAATCAATGTAACGATTCCTGCAGTCGGAGGCAGTGTCATTAAAAATGTCGGCGCTTTCAGAAATTCAGGATTCGAACTGGCTGCAACATGGAATGATAAAATCGGAGATAACTGGAGATATACCATCAGCGGTAATATCGCAACATTAAAGAATGAAGTGCAGGATCTTTATGGACAACCTTATGTTGATGGAGGAACTGCTGAGTTCCGTCAGCGTTCGATTGTAGGACAACCGTTGCTGGCATTCTACGGATGGGAAATCGATGGAGTTTATCAAAATCAGGATCAAATCAATGCAGACCCGGGGGCTATAGCCAATGAGCTTGTTCCGGGAGACTTCAAATACAAGGATCTGAATGGAGACAAAATCATAGACGACAAAGACCGTACAGTTTTAGGGTCTTATTTCCCCAATTTCACTTATGGAGGTAGCCTGGGTATAAGCTATAAATGTATCGATTTATCGGCCAGTTTCTACGGGCAATCCGGAAATAAAATCCTGAACCGAAAACGTGGAGAGTATCTCTGGACCACCGATACCAACCTCGATGCCGATTTAGCGATCAATCGCTGGCATGGAGAGGGAACTTCCGATAAATATCCTTCTTCCGCCGGTTTGAGAAAAGGATGGAACCAGAAAATGAGTAATTATTTTGTAGAAGACGGATCTTATTTCAGAATCCAGAATATACAGTTGGCCTATAATATCAAGAATCAACGCTGGTTCGGTCTGGAAATGCCGACTATGAGAGTCTCTTTTACAGCAGATCGCCCGCTGACCTTGTTCAGCTATAACGGATTCAGCCCCGAAATTCCTGACGGAATCGACGAACAGGCTTATCCGATACCAGCCGTATATACTGTGGGATTGAATATTAAGTTTTAACATTTAAAAATTAAGAACATGAAATTTATCAATAAATACATCATATTTTCAGTTTTAGCATTTGCATTGCTCGGAACTGCCTGTAATGATCTTTTAGATGAGCTTCCGGAAAATAAGTCGTATGTAAGCGATACTGACTACACTAAGCAAGAAGGCATGACTTCCTACCTGATCGGAGTTTATAGCGGATTATACGATCGTGGATGGGAAGATTTTCCTCTGATAGCTGTGCGTGGAGATGATGTCAATGCCGGAGGACTCGGTGATCAGCAAGATTATGCCGAAACCGATAAATATAAGTACAACCAGGGATATTGGATGTATAACTCGCTCTGGAAAAACTTCTATAACAATATCTTCTATACTTATTCCTCTCTGGAAGAAATTGAGAAATATAAGCAAAATGGAGTGGACAGCATTCTGGCGAGACAATATGTGGCAGAAATAAAAACTATACGTGCTTATCTACTCTTTCAACTATCGAGAGTATGGGGGGATATTTTTATTCCTAATTCATCGGATCCGATCAACCTGATCAATGCCCAGGTTTCCAGTAAGGAAGATGTGATGAAATACATTTCAGGCATCATGGACGAATCGATTCCGTATTTGCCGGATATGAATCCGAAAGACAGAGCCGATATTCCGGGTGGTGTAACTAAATATACCGCACTCACCATGAAAGCGTTGGCAAATCTGGAACTAAAAAATTATCAGGCTGTTGCAGACGCCACAGGACCCATAATCAACTCCGGGAAATATGTCTTGGAATCCGACTTCTACGAACTATTCAAAGTTAAAAAAGGGAAACTGAACCGGGAAAACATTCTTGAATTACAATATTCCGACCTGGGAGCATCTGTTGGCGGAAAAAATTATTTGTTCGGATTTTTTGGGCCACAAGGATGGAGCCCCAAAGTTGCAGGATCGGGAGACGGCTGGGGGTTTTATGAACCAAGCATAAAATACATTAAGTTTATGCTCGACAGAGGAGAATCCGTACGATTGGAAACCAGTGTTTTATTTACCAATCGCGGCATCGAAGAAATCAAAAAAGATTCCAAATATGCGATTCTTCCTTCATGGCTCTCCAACACGACACGGTCGGGAGATGTAATCAACGATTATTCCCGTGCAATGTTTGCCAGCGGAAAACATTACCTGCCATCCGACCAGTTGACAGCGGGACGTAAAGATTATGGTACAAACAAAAATTTCACCTGCATCCGTTATGCCGAAGTGCTGCTGATGTATGCCGAAGCTTTAACCCAAGGCGCCACAGGATCGGCGGGAACGGCGCTTAATGCTGTAAATCAGGTTCGTAGCAGAGCTGGAATGAGCGCACTCACCTCTCTGAATAATGATCAGGTAATGGATGAAAAATTTGCTGAACTGGCCATGGAATGGGGTACCCGCTATTATGATATGATACGTCTGGAAAAATATTCAGAATTGAGTTACGACGGACGGACATTCGATAAAAGTAAAGCCTATTTACCTTATCCTCAGGAGCAAGTAGACTATCTGCCAGGACTTCAAAAATAAGCTAATACAGAAATAATCACAAAAACAATAAATAATGAAAACATTAAAATATATCTTGATGGGCATGCTGGTTACCGTATTTGCAGCAGCATGCAATGAGGGAATCGATCCCATTTCTCATGTGGCGCCAGGTCCGGATGAGTTAGCTCCCGAAATTAAGGTAACTTATCCGACGAATGGATTGGAAATCGTAGACAGAGCAGATATCGTTCCTCTCAGTATTCAGGCTACCATTGCTGATGATATAGAATTAGGATCTGTTTCTGTAAGTATGAACGGAAAAGACTTAACCCAGTATTCTGAATTCAAGGATTATCGCCGTCTGGAAATGAAATACCAATATCCGAATTTAGAAGATGGAAGTTATGTGTTGACAATCAAGGCAACGGATTTAACCGGTAAATCGACTACAAAAACCGTTAATTTCTCTAAAACATCACGTTACCAACCGAAATATAATGGGGAAATTTTCTATATGCCGTTTGATGATAATTATCAGGAATTGATTTCTGAAGCATTTGCAACAAAGGTAGGATTTCCAACATTCACTGAAGGAAAAACCGGATTGGCTTACAAAGGCGCTGAAAACGGATACCTCACATTCCCGTTGAAGGATGCAAGCAAGAATATTAATCTGGGAAATACACAGTTTAGCGCCGCTTTTTGGTATAAGTTGAACGCGACACCCGATCGCGCGGGAGTATTGGTTGTCAGTCCGAAAGACTCTCCTCCTGCAGGAGAAGACAATAACCTACTATCCGGATTCCGGTTTTTCCGCGAAGCCGGTAACGGAGGGCAAACATTTAAACTGAACGTTGGTGACGGAACCGGAAGTAGCTGGTTCGATGGTGGAGCCGCAGCTACCACGACCAGTTCCGGATGGATTCACCTGGCATTCACCATCTCAGGCACAGAATGCGTTGTTTATCTTAACGGGGCTGTTGCAAGCAAAAGTAGTTTTTCCGGTATCAGTTGGAATGCCTGCGAAAGCGTATCGATCATGTCCGGAGCTCCCTATTTCACAGGATGGAGTCATAATTCCGATGAAAGTTTCATGGACGAATTACGCATCTTCGACAAAGCTTTGACTGTTGAAGAAATTCAGGCAATTATGAACGATCAGAAGTAAATTTAATTCTTAAATCTCTATCCGGGATTTATGTCCGGATAGAGATTTTATTTGTAAATTCCAGAATAGAACGTGATGCTATGAATAGAAAAAAAGATAATAAAGATTATCAGACCATATTCAAATTATATTTTGTTTTATTGTTGCTGTCGTTTTATCAATGGTCTGTGGCCTCCGAAAAAGAATACGATCCCGTTTTCTTCGATAATAGCCCGACAGAAGGTACCTACTTTTACAGCAAAGCCGGTTATCAGGCGCCAAGCTATTTACAACATTCAAGAAACCGGTTATTCGTCAGCAGCGAGCAGTCGTTTACGCCCGGAAATGCATTGAAATTAGCCTATGTTTCGGCCGACAAAGGAAATTGGGAAGCCTCCGTCGTTTACCCCGACTGGAGAGGAAAGGATTTTATTAAACCAGGACAATACCTTGATTTCCGGATATATATAGAATCAAAAGAAACCTCTGTATCGGAACTTCCCGCCATCGCCATTGCCAAATGGACTCCGGAAGATACAGTAAAATCAACCTTTATCCCGTTAGATCGATACATCAAAAACTTCAAAACCGGCGTATGGATTCCGGTTCATATTCCGTTAAGCGACTTTAAAAACATTCACACAACACCCTCTCAAGATATTAAACAAGTTTTTTTCAAGCAGGCTTCCAGCAGTAAAAAACTTCATACCCTCTACCTGGATCAGATCGAACTCTCTTCCGGAGCTTCTACAGAAGCAATGCCCGCCATACCCAAACTGATTCAGGCAAAGGCTTATGAGCGGCATGTGGATCTGACCTGGAACCCGATAACCAATCCTTCCGTAAAATATATTAAAATCTACCGGGCGGAACAAGGACAGGATTTTATTCCTGTAGGGATTCAGGATCCTTCACGAGGCCGTTATTCGGATTATACAGGACAAACCGGAACCTCCTACCGGTATAAAATCACGGTACTGGATTATCAATACAACGAATTTCCCGGAACTGAAATCCTGACGGCACAAACATACCCCATGACAGACGAACAACTTTTAGACATGATCCAGGAAGCATCATTCAGATACTACTGGGACGGAGCGGAGTCAAACTCGGGACTGGCATTGGAAAATATTCCCGGACGCACCTCCATGATCGCTGCCGGAGCTTCGGGCTTTGGAATTATGGCCATCATTGCAGGAGCCGAACGAGGATTCATCACCCGTGAACAAGCAGTCGAACGACTGACAAAAATTGTAAAATACCTGCAAAACGCTGATCGTTTTCACGGCGCTTACGCCCATTTTATGGACGGAGAAACCGGAAATGTCGTCCCGTTTTTCGGAAAGCGCGACAATGGGGCCGACCTGGTGGAAACTGCTTTTTTATTTCAGGGATTATTAACTGCTTGTCAATATTTTAGTAAAAATACAAACGACGAAAAATTCATCCGGGAAGGAATTACCACATTGTGGAAAGATATTGAATGGGATTGGTTTAAAAAGACAAAAGACAGTAAATATCTGTACTGGCACTGGTCGCCCGATCAGGAATGGGTGATCAATCATCCCCTGATCGGATGGAATGAAACCATGATCACCTACCTTCTGGCAATCGCCTCTCCCACGCATGGAGTCGATAAAAGTATGTATTATACCGGATGGGCCAGCCAGGATCAGATGGCGAAGGATTACCGCAGCAACTGGGGACAAACAACGGATGGCTCCTCATACAGCAACGGTAATACCTATTTCGGGATCAAACTGGATGTCGGAGTTTCCAATGGCGGTCCGCTGTTTTTTATCCATTATTCTTACATGGGCTTCAATCCGCATCGCATCAAGGATAAATACACGGAAACCGATTATTTCAATACCTTCCGGAATATGGCGCTGATCAATTACCGTTATTGTGTTGAAAACCCAAAAAAACAACAGGGATACGGAAGCAATTGCTGGGGACTCACAGCGAGCGACGATCCCTGGAATTACCGGGCGGCAGAACCTACGGAACATCAGGATTGGGGAAGCCTGGCCCCTACCGGAGCACTGGCTTCTTTTCCTTACACTCCCGATCAATCCATGGCTGCCCTGAAAAACTATTACCGGAACTACGGCCGTTTTCTGTGGGGAGAATACGGATTTAAAGACGCGTTTAACCTGAACGAAAACTGGTGCGCCAATATTTACATGGGACTGAATCAGGCTCCGGTGACAGTGATGATAGAAAATTACAGAACCGGTTTGATCTGGGATCTTTTCATGAGTCATCCGGATATCCGGAAAATGGTCGACGAACTTTTCGAAAAATAAAAACAAATGAACGGGATAACAAAAATAAAAGCTCAGGTTTATGGTCTCACGATCGGGATCTTTCTGTGTGGACTAACCGGGTGCAAGCCGGAAAAGAAAATAGTCCGGAACGCTCCGGACGAAGCAAAAATGAATCAGTTCATCGATTCATTGATGTCGGAAATGACCCTGGAAGAAAAAATCGGACAAACAGTACTCTATACCAGCGGATGGGATATCATTACCGGCCCCACGGTCGACCCGAACTATAAAGAATACATCCGTAACGGGATGGTCGGAGGCGTTTTCAACGCCATCAAAGCCGATTATGTCCGGAGCATCCAGCAGATCGCCGTTGAAGAAACCCGTCTGGGAATTCCCCTGATATTCGGATTCGATGTCATTCACGGACACCGCACCATATTTCCGATTCCATTGGCAGAATCCTGTAGCTGGGATCTGGAAGCCATTGAAAAATCGGCCCGGATCGCGGCCACAGAAGCCGCTGCCGAGGGACTCAACTGGGTATACGCCCCGATGGTCGATATTTCCAGGGACCCGCGCTGGGGACGGGTAGCCGAAGGAGCAGGAGAAGACCACTACTGGGGATCTTTGGTTGCCGCCGCCCGGGTGAAAGGTTTTCAGGGAGATAACCTGAAAGACGCCAATACCGTCATCGCCTGTGTGAAACATTTTGCCGCTTATGGGGCCACCATTGCGGGACGAGAATACAACACGGTTGACTTGTCGGAAAATGAGTTGAGGTATTCCTATCTACCTCCTTTCAAAGCAGCTCTGGATGCCGGATGCGGAAGTATTATGACTTCCTTCAATGAATTGAACGGAATACCCGCAACAGCGAATTCCTTTTTATTAAAGCAAATTCTCCGGGACGAATGGGGGTTTCAAGGCTTCGTTGTAACGGATTATACCTCGATTAACGAGATGATCGCTCACGGTTACGCCCGGGATGAAAAACATGCAGCCGAACTTTCCATGAATGCCGGAGTCGACATGGACATGCAGGGAGGGGCATACATGAACCACCTGAAAGCACTGACCGGCGAAAAGAAGGTATCGGAAAAAGACGTCGAGATGGCTTGCCGCCGGATTCTGGAAGCCAAATACCGGTTAGGATTGTTTGAAGATCCTTATCGCTATTGTAATACCAACCGGGAAAAAGCCCAGATCCTTACCGCAGAAAATAAGGAAGCCGCCCGCGACGTAGCCCGTAAATCCATGGTGTTACTCAAAAACGACCGGCAGCTTTTACCACTGCAGAAAGAACAGCGCATCGCCCTGATAGGACCATTAGCAAAAGATAAATACGAAATTTTAGGGTGTTGGTCGGCCGGGGGCGACCGGGACTCGATTCCTGTGAGCGTTTATGAAGGGCTTACAGAAGCCGGAGAACCGGTTGCTTCCCGGCTTCTGTATGCTAAAGGATGCGAACTGACGGGAGATGACAGTTCCGGATTTCCCGAGGCAATCCGGATAGCCCGGCAATCGGATGTGGTGGTAATGGTGATGGGAGAAAAACACGATATGTCGGGAGAAGCCGGCTCCAGAACCTCTTTAGACTTACCAGGGGTACAACAGGAATTACTAAAAGCAGTGAAAAAAACCGGAAAGCCGATAGTTCTGGTTTTGATGAACGGCCGGCCATTGACACTGAATTGGGAGCATGTAAATATGGATGCTATCCTGGAAGCCTGGTTTCCCGGGACTATGGGAGGCGCCGCCATCGCTGATGTACTGACCGGACACTACAATCCTTCCGGAAAACTCACGATGACCTTCCCCCGGGTTTTGGGACAAATTCCGTTGTATTATAACCATAAAAATACCGGCAGGCCATTTAATCCCGAAGCTCCGAACGACCGGACTGTTTCGCGTTACTTAGATGTATCCAACGATCCGTTATATCCGTTCGGGCATGGCTTGAGTTATACCACATTTACATACAAAGATCTGGTATTATCCGGAAAAGAAATCGCTGAAAACAATCCGCTTTCTGTAAAAGTGACCATCACCAATTCCGGAAACTTCGACGGAGAGGAAGTGGCGCAGCTTTACATCCGCGACCTGGTGGGAAGCATCACCCGGCCGGTACGCGAGTTGAAAGGATATAAAAAAATCCATCTCAAAGCAGGAGAAAGCAAAACGATCGAATTTCACCTGACTGTAGATGATCTCCGTTTTTATAATTCTCAATTACAATCTGTTTATGAACCGGGAGATTTTCAGGTATTCGTGGGTGGAAACTCACTTACAGAACTAAAAGGTGAATTCGTTCTGGAATAAGCCTGATTATTGAAAAATAAAATAAACTTAAAATAAAAATGAAAAATCTTTTAACCCTGATTTGTTTCGTATTCATATTTATTTCCTGTGCGAAAAAACAGACCGGAAACCAAGAAAATACGGAAATGGATCGTTTTATCAGTGATCTGATGGGTAAAATGACCATTGAAGAAAAAATCGGACAACTCAACCTTCCGGGATCCGGAGACATTGTTACCGGACAGGCGAGCAACAGCGACATTGCCGGAAAAATAAGAGACGGGAAAGTCGGAGGGTTGTTCAACATCAAAGGAGTTGCCAAAATCAAGGAAGTACAACGGCTGGCCGTAGAAGAAAGCCGCCTGAAGATCCCATTGTTATTCGGAATGGATGTTATCCACGGATATGAAACCATATTCCCGATTCCATTAGGATTGGCCTGTACATGGGATATGGAAGCCATCGAACAATCGGCGCGGGTAGCCGCCACCGAGGCGAGCGCCGACGGGATTTGCTGGACATTCAGCCCGATGGTCGATATCTGCCGGGATGCCCGGTGGGGACGAATCGCAGAGGGAAGCGGTGAAGACCCTTACCTCGGAGGAGAAATTGCCAAAGCCATGGTAAAAGGATATCAGGGCGATTTCAGTAAAAAAAGCAATATCATGGCCTGTGTGAAACACTTTGCCCTGTATGGAGCCGCCGAAGCCGGAAGAGACTACAACACCACCGACATGAGTCGCTACCGGATGTACAACGAATACCTGCTTCCCTATCAGGCTGCCGTCGATGCAGGAGTCGGTTCGGTCATGGTGTCGTTCAACGAGATTGACGGGATTCCGGCCACCGGGAATAAATGGCTGCTGACCGACCTGTTACGCAAGCAATGGGGATTCGATGGTTTTGTCGTTACAGACTATACCGGTATTAACGAAATGGTCGATCATGGAATCGGTGATCTGAAAACCGTTTCGGCGCGCGCATTGGATGCCGGAGTCGATATGGACATGGTTGGAGAAGGACTTCTCACCACCCTGCAGAAATCATTGAAAGAAAGTAAAATCACGGAAAAACAGATCGACAACGCTTGCCGTCTGATCCTGGAAGCCAAATACAGATTAGGATTGTTTGAAGATCCGTACAAATACTGCGATGAAAACCGGGCAAAAACCGAAATTTATACCGATAAACACCGGGCCATCGCCCGGGAAACAGCATCCGGAAGCTTTGTCCTGCTAAAAAACGACCAACAGGTACTGCCGTTGAAAAAACAGGGAACCATTGCAGTTGTAGGACCATTGGCCGATACCCGCGAAAATATGCCCGGAACCTGGAGCGTTGCCGCCGACTTCACAAAACCGGCCACCTTACTCGAAGGACTGAGGAGCATTGCCGGAGACCAGGCCAGGATCGTTTATGCCAAAGGATGCGAATTGAGTAGCGATACGGCATTCAATGAACGGGTCAGCGTTTTTGGCAAAACACAGAAAAAAGATAATCGTTCGCTCCGGGAACAGATCGACGAAGCATTGCAAGCAGCCAGAGGCGCTAATGTTATTGTAGCCGCCCTGGGAGAGGCTTCTGAAATGAGTGGAGAGTGCAGTAGCCGCAGCAGCATCGAAATCCCCGACGCCCAGAAAGAACTGCTGAAAGCCCTGGTCAATACCGGTAAGCCGGTAGTACTCGTATTATTTACTGGCCGGCCCCTGGCGCTTACCTGGGAAAACGAGCATGTACCAGCCATCCTGAACGTTTGGTTCGGAGGCAGCGAAGCCGCTTATGCGATCAGCGACGTGTTATTCGGCGATGTCAACCCGGGAGGAAAACTAACCATTACGTTCCCCCGGAACATCGGACAGGTACCGATCTTCTACAACCATAAAAATACCGGAAGGCCATTGGCGGAAGGCAAGTGGTTCGAGAAATTCCGCAGCAATTACTTAGACGTAAGCAACGATCCGCTTTATCCGTTCGGATTCGGATTAAGCTATACGACTTTCGGATACAGTGATATTACGCTTAGCAAAACGACCATTTCCGGCAACGGGCAACTGAAAGCTTCCATTCAGGTAACCAACACCGGAGCCGTAGACGGGAACGAAGTCGTACAGCTGTACATTCGTGATCTTGCAGGCAGCGTCACCCGGCCGGTACGCGAGTTGAAAGGATTTCAAAAGATCTTCCTGAAAGCCGGAGAATCGAAGACTGTCGAATTTTCAATCACGCCCGAAATGCTGAAATTCTATGATTATGACCTGCAATATGTTTATGAACCGGGAGATTTTCACGTCCTGATAGGAGGAAACAGCCGCGATGTGAAGATTGCTGAATTCACTTTGAACTAATTTACAAACGGGATACAAAATGAAAAAAATAATATTATTGATTCTGATCCTAAGCGGATTATCACATCCTGCCGGGGCACAGCAGAAAACCTACTGCAATCCGGTCAATATTGATTACGCCTACCTGCCGATTCCCAATTTTTCGGCCTGGGGAAAGCACCGTTCGACAGCCGATCCGGTCATCGTACTATACAAAGGAGACTACTATCTTTTCTCCACCAATCAATGGGGATATTGGTGGAGCAGCGATATGCTGAACTGGAATTTTGTCTCCCGCAGTTTTCTGACACCGGAACTGACCAAAAAATATCCGAATCTGTACGACGATCTCTGCGCTCCGGCTGTTTGGGTGCAGGAAGATACATTATTGGTTTTCGGATCTACCTATACCAGCGAATTCCCGATCTGGATGAGTACCGACCCCAAGTCGAACCAATGGGAAAAAGCCATTGAGAACCTGGAGATCGGAGGATGGGACCCTGCATTTTTTGTGGATGATGACGGACGTTTGTATATGTACAACGGCAGCAGCAATGTATATCCACTCTATGGAATCGAATTGGACAGGAAAACGTTCCAGCCGGTCGGAACCCGGAAAGAAGTATTACTAACCAACGACCAGCGTTTTGGCTGGCACCGTTTCGGGGAGTATATGGATAATACATTCCTGAAAGGATTTATGGAAGGAGCCTGGATGACCAAACACAATGGCAAATATTACCTCCAGTGGGGAGGCCCCGGAACCGAGTTCAGCGGTTATGCCGACGGGGTAGCCATCGCAAACAGCCCGTTGGGTTACTTTGAGCACGTATCCATGCCGATGAGCTACAAACCGGGAGGTTTCATGCACGGAGCCGGCCACGGAGCCACTTACCAGGATAAATGGGGAAATTATTGGCACACCTCGACGATGACCATTTCCGTAAAAAATAATTTCGAACGCCGGATCGGGATCTGGCCCGCGGGATTCGACCCTGAAGACCAGATGTATTGCAACACCGTTTTCGGAGACTATCCGCACTACCTGCCCACAGGACCGGCCGATCACCTGGAAAGCCGTTTCGCAGGCTGGATGATGCTGAATTATAACAAACCGGTACAGGTATCTTCTACTCTGGGAGGCTATCACGCCAACAATGCAGTAGACGAAAATGCCAAAACCTACTGGAGTGCGGCCACATCCAACAAAGGAGAATGGATCCTGTCGGATCTGGGAGAAATATGTACTGTCAACGCCGTTCAGATCAACTATGCTGATCAGGATGCCGGATTTCTCGGAAAACAAACGGGAATTTACCATCAATACAAACTGTATTGCTCAAACGACGGGAAAAACTGGACGATACTCGTCGACAAAAGCAATAACAAGAAAGACGTGCCTCACGATTACATCGAACTGCAAAAACCGGTAAAAACCCGATTCATCAAAATGGAAAACATTCACATGCCAACCGGAAAATTCGCCATCTCAGGGCTTCGTGTTTTCGGTCTGGGTAACGGAAGCAAACCGGATGCCGTTAAAGAATTCATCGTATTAAGAACAGAAAACGATAAACGCAGCGCATGGATTAAATGGCAACCGGTAGACAATGCCTATGCCTACAATATTTATACGGGAATCGAACCTGACAAGCTGTACAATTGTATTATGGTACATGGAGCCAATGAATATTATTTCAAAGCGATGGACCGGGAAAAGACTTACTACTTTGCAATCGAATCGATCAATGAAAACGGAATATCTGAAAGATCCCGGATTTACGAAATAAAATAACCCGTACAACTTATAATGGAAACCACAGCATGACATATCAACGTTTTTTGCAGGTATTGAAAAGTCCTACCAGTAATCTCCGATTCCTGTATGTCTTTACCTATGCAGCCTGGGCTGCCTGGATACCGTTCTTCAGCGTATTTTTAAAAGATGCCGGTTGCAGCGGTTATCAGATTGGGGTCATTTCCAGTCTGATCTGGGTAGTCATGTTGTTGGTACAACCGCTTTGGGGAATCAGGGCCGACCGGTCGGGAAGAATATCCTGTTTTAAAATAACCGTATTTTTATCTCTCCTTCTACTCCTTGTATTCTATTTCTTTGGACATTCATTGCCCCTGATAGCGGTATGTACCATTGCCTGTTCTTTTTTCTACGTAGCCATTCAACCTTTGCTCGATACGTTGGCTCTGGATTACGTCGATAATGAGAAATCAAGTCTGAGCTATGCCAACCTCCGGTTTTGGGGCGCAGTAGGCGCAAGCATTGGTGCACAGGGCACCAGTATCGTGAATACATATCACTCATCCCGGGCAATTTTCATGACAGCTACCGCTTTTCTATTATGCTGTATTCCTTTCGTATTCAGGCTAAAAGAAGAAAAGAATTCGAAGATATCCATGAAAATGGAATTTAAAGACCTAAAACCGATTATTGGGAACAAGTTATTTTTGGTTTTTCTATTTGTTATTGTCTTCATATCCATTGCGCAAACCTCGATCTGGTACTACCTGACGGTATACATGAAGGATATCGGAGGATCTGATTATATGGCCGGAATGGCGCTCACCATTGACGGATTAGTGGAATTGCCCTTCTACTTTCTAGCTCCTCTCTTTTTCAGAAAACTGGGACTGAAAAAAACGATTCTTTTTACTTTCATTATTACCGCCATACGGCTATTCATTTACTCGATCAACGATGTTCCTGCAGTGGTGCTGATCGCCGAATTAACCCAAGGTATCTCCTGGGCGTTGATGTGGATTGCAATCGTCGAATACACCAATTATTTAGTCAAACCTGACTGGAGAGCCACCGGGCAATCCTTACTCTGGGCCGCCTATTACGGTGCAGGCCAGATTATCGGAAATCTCTGGACAGGAGCATTATATGAACGCATCTCCATGCAATCCATATATGCAATTAACGGAATAATAGTCGTAGCATTGACTGTTTTATCAGCATTGATATTTTATATAACAGGCAAGCAAAAAAGCATTCAGGAAATAACAGATAACGGATACAAAATATAAAAAAATGAAAAATAAACGGATCTTAGGAATCGATATCGGCGGAACGAATATCAAAGCAGGATTGGTCTCAGAAGATGGAACAACAACAAACCACTGTTCCATACCAACACGGGAATGGATACAATCCGGCGATTTTATCAGCAGACTGAAAGAATTTATTAAGTCGTACGACGACGGAACAATCACCAGTTGCGGGATTGCGATTCCCGGAACAATTGATTCGGAAAATAATAAAATTCTGTTTATTCCGGCAATTCCCTGCTTACAGTACCTGAATTTGAAAGACACACTCAAAAAGGAGTTCCCTCACTTGTATATCTCTGTTGAAAACGACTCCAATGCCGCTGCTTACGGCGAGTATCGATTACAACCGGAAAAAATCCGGAACGGCATGTTCCTGATCACGTTGGGAACAGGCGTCGGTTGTGGATTAATCCTGAATAACGAACTTTTCAAAGGAGGTAACGGCAATGCCCTGGAATTAGGTGAAATTTTGTCTGATAACAACGAACGACTGGAAGATCGGATCGGAGTAAGCGGGATTCAAAAAATGGCTAATCCGGAGGCAGCCCCAAACCCGTTGTCGGTACCCGACATCATTCGGAGAGCCAATGAAAACGATCCGTTTGCAACAAAGATCATGAACCGGGTCGGGCAAATACTCGGAAGAGCTGTCGTGCATGCCTTCTGGTTATTCGATGTATACAACATCGTGTTGGGCGGCGGAATATCCGAGGCATTTCCGGCAATTAAGGATGGGATGAACCGGTTTTTTGAGGAAATACTCCCGGAAAATATCCTGGAAAAAGTGCACATAAGTAAGGCTCTGTCCGGAAATCACGCCGGACTGATCGGAGCCGCCCTGTGCTGCTTCAGGGAAAACTGATAATATGTAAAAATCAATCATTAAAAAAATAAATTCAATGCAAATAGATATATCGGATAATTATCAGGAACTTTCGGAAAAAGTAGCGGATGTCGTCATAAATTTGGTGAAAAAGAAAAAAAATGCAGTGATCACTTTTCCGTCAGGCGATAGTCCGCTCGGTCTGCTCCGCTGCTTGGTGAAAAAAGCCAAGGACGGAGTAGTGGATTTTTCCTCCTGTCATTTTGTAGGGTTAGACGAATGGGTCGGAATGGATATCTCGGATGAGGGCAGTTGCCAGCATTTTATGTACAACGAATTTTTTATTCCGCTCGGCATCCACCCAGATCAGATTACGTATTTCGATGCCAGAAGCAACAACCTCGACCGTGCGTGTAAACAGGTAGACGAAGAAGTATCCAAACTCGGAGGGATCGACCTAGTGGTACTGGGTATCGGCATGAACGGACATTTAGGATTCAATGAGCCGGGAGTGAGCGAAGAATTATATTCCCATTCAATCGAACTGGATGAAGTAACCAAAGTCGTGGGACAAAAATATTTCCCGGGAAAAACGCTACTGACAAAAGGAATCAGCCTCGGGTTGAAACAAATCATGAATTCCGGGGAAGTGATCCTGATTGCCAATGGCGCCAAAAAAGCGCCCATCATCCGACAAACCGTAGAGGGAGCGATCGGGAATGAGGTTCCAGCATCCCTGATGCGGAGGCATCCTCGTGCTACTCTTTATATCGACCGGGAAGCGGCACAGGAATTAACAACAAACCATTGATCGGAATGCGAAAAATCAATTCAAAAATAGAAGTTCTCAGCCAACCGGAAATAGAAATGATTCATTCCCGGTCGCTCCGGATCCTGGAACAAGTCGGAATGAAAGTCCCGAACGAAGAAATTTTAGATCTGTGCCACGGATTGGGATGCACCGTCGATAAGAAGGAACAGGTATTGAAGATCCCGGCAGCACTGATAGAAAAAACAATCGCAAAAAACAAGAAAAGAAGAGAACCGGAAGATTTTGTACCACAACAATTACGGGGAGATATCTCGACCCAGATTTTTCTGGTCGATCTGATCAAACAGGAAAGACGTCTGGGATTGAAAGACGATATTCTTAAAGGAATTATGTTGGTGGAAAAACTGGATTACATCCGGGCCGCCAATTCGGTAGTCATCCCCAGCGATGTCCCTTCCGCTCTGGCCGAGATCGAGTCTTTCAAAATGATTTACTCCTACTCCAATAAACCTGGAGGAACTTATGTCCTTACTCCTTTCTCAGCCAAATATGTCCTGCCGATGGCCGATGCGATGGGACTGAAACATACTTATTTATTCGAAACGATCAGTCCGCTGACATTCCAGAAAGAAACCCTGGAGATCGGATTGCTTTATGCGAAACACGGACACCCGATGCGTTGCGGTCCGCTGCCGATGGCCGGAGCAACCTCCCCTATGAGCATTGCGGGAACCGTGGTACTGAGCAATGCCGAAGTGCTGGGAGCGCTTTTCCTGATCAGCGCTTTAACAGAAAATCTGTCCCATTATGGCGCCTTTGCCCACAGTATCGATCTGCGTACCATGTTGTGTTCTTTCGGGTCGCCCAATCAAGCCCTGCTGGGAATGGCGCTGGCGCAAATGTCACGATTCTACGAACTGGAGGCATTGACTAATTCCGGTCTTTCCGATGCCATGCTACCCGATTTTCAAAGCGGATTTGAAAAAGGAGCTACAGCCATTATGGCCCACCTGTCGGGAAGTACCGACATTGGCTGTCAGGGAATTGTCGGAGCCGACCAGGGATTTAGCTTCGAACAATTAGTCATCGACAACGAATGGCTCAATTATTACAATTATATCCTGAAAGGATTCGAAGTGACCGACGAATCGATTGGCCTGGATATGATCAAAAGAGTCGGTATCGGCGGTAACTTCATGGCCGAAGAGCATACCCTGAAGTATATGTACGACAGTTACTGGCGATCGGATCTCTTCAAAAGAGATACCTGGGAACAATGGGTAACCTCGGGTAAAAAAGATATCCTCGCCAATGCCCACGAGTATGTCGTTCAGGCAGTAGCCGGTTATCGGTCGGCACCCCCTGTTATTGACGGTTCAAAACTGAATGCTCTCGATGAAATTGCAGAGCAAGCCTGGAAAGAATACGAGTCCACAAAAACATAAAATAATAATCCCATGAAAAACACAACAAACCTCATTCTGATACTCCTTTTATTCGGATTTTCCAGTTGCAACCATACCAAAGAAATTCGTATCATGAGCTTCAACATTTGGGTTGGCGGTGGAAAATCGATCGAATCCACAGCCAAAGTGCTGCAAGAAAGCGGAGCCGATATCATCGGAATACAGGAATCCTCCCGTGATAACAGAAATGTTGCTGTACACATTGCCGACAGCCTCGGCTGGTACTCCTATTCGACCCAAAATAGTCCGACCACCATCAGCAAACATGCCATTACGGATACTTCCTCCCTGGGCTATGGAGTTAAGATCCAATTAGATAAAGAGCGTTTCGTATGGATGTTCAACATTCATTTACAGTATTGCCCTTACGAGCCATACCAGTTGAATGGCATTGAATACTGCGGTGCTCCTGTTCTTTCTACAGCTGCGGAAGCCGTCACATCGGCCTGGGAGACCAGGAAAAATGAAGTATTAGCTGTCATTCAAGACATTAAAGAGGCTCAAAAAGAAGGTTACCCCGTATTTCTTACCGGCGATTTCAATGAGCCTTCGTGTCTGGATTGGACTCCCCGCGCCGCAGAGGCCGGACTGTGCAAAATACCGGTAGTCTGGCCCGCCACCCGGGCTTTTCAGGATCAGGCAGGCATGAAAGATTCATATCGCACTGTTTTTCCCGATGAAATGACAAAACCAGGACACACCTGGACTCCCCTCCCCGAAAAAGAAAACTACCAGGAAGTGCTGGATCGTATCGATTTTGTTTTCTATTGGGGAAATGTAAATCCTTTAAAATCACAGATTGCAGGAGAAAACAGTAAGCTGAGCGATATCCGCTTCGATGACTACCCATCCGACCACAGGGCTGTTATTTCCACATTTACAATGAATTAACATCAACAAGAATCCTAAAATACTAAAGTTATGAATAAAACAAATCAGGAACCAACAGGAATATCCCGAAGAAAATTTCTCGGGATGGCTGCCGCCGGAACAGTAGCATTTACAATTCTTCCGAATCACACTATATCCGGTATGGGACACGTTACTCCCAGCGATAAACTGTATATTGCCAAAATAGGATGCGGAGGAATGGGAGCCGCAGACCTGGCGACTTTAATGAAAACTCCGAAAAAGAATGCGGTTGTTTCCGCCTTGTGCGACGTGGATGCACGGCAAGTGGTCGATGCAAAGAAAGCTTATCCCAAAGTGCCGTTTTACGAAGACTGGCGGGTCATGTATGACAAAGAAGGAAAGAATTTCGATGCCGTATGCATCTCCACTCCCGATCATAATCACGCCATCATGGCATTTAACGCCATGCGCATGGGCAAGCATATTTACTTGCAAAAACCGCTATCGCACGACATCTACGAAGCCCGCATACTAACCGAAGCAGCAAAGAAATATAAAGTAGTAACCCAAATGGGAGACCAGGGCAATTCCTGCGACGGAATGAAAACCATGCGCGAATGGTTTGAAGCCGGTCTGATAGGGGATATCCATAAAGTCTATTGCTGGACAAACCGTCCGGTATGGCCGCAAGGTATTCCCTGGCCCACAGGAAAAGCATCTGTCCCCAATGGCCTCAATTGGGATTTGTGGCTGGGAACCGCCGAATATACCGATTACATCGAGAACCTGGTTCCTTTCAACTGGCGCGGGTGGTGGCAGTTCGGAACAGGAGCGTTGGGCGATATGGGTTGCCACATCATCGGACCTCCTTTCAAACTACTCGAGCTGGGTTCCCCCTCTGAAGTCAGTTGTAGTGTCAGTAATGTTTACGACGGAATTTTCAAAGAGGCTTACTACCCCGAAAGTGGTCCGGTGGCCAGTTCCATCCGCTTCAAATTCCAACAAAAGAACGGCAAGGATCTGGATTTAGTCTGGATGGACGGAGGTATCATGCCCGAACGGTTCGATGAAATCGATCCGAATGCCGACATGACCCATACCATGGGAGACCTCGATCCGAACGATATCGAAGGAGCGACTGTATTCGTAGGAAGCAAAGGAAAAGTTTCCTGCGGATGGGGAGGTTCCGATCCGCGGCTGTGGGTCAATGACGGAAGTAAGAAACCCCGTTTTGCTAAAGACCTCAACATCCCTGAAAAATACAAACGAATCCCGGGCGGACAGGACGGTCACTACTGGTCGTGGATCGACGCCTGTATTGCAGGATACGGAAAAGGAGAAGTAGAATCTCCGTTTGAAGGCTATGCCGGCCCCCTCACGGAAACAGTATTGATGGGTAATCTGCTGCTGAGATGCTATAATATCCGGGAGAAAGCAGGAAAAAACGATGTTGTTTACGGAGAAATGGAAAGCTACAATTATCCGGGAAGGAACATCACCTACCAATGGGATGGGGCTAATATGAAAATCACCAACTTCGAACCGGCGAACCAGTTCATCAAAAGAACCTACCGGAAAGGTTGGGAAGAATTGAAATTTTAATGTACCGAACAAAATACAATTATCAACAATTAAAAAACAATTGAAATGAAAAAACTGCACCGGAGCATGGCTGTAGGATTGGTTTCTTTATTAGCCGTTTCTTGCATCCAAAAAGAAAATAAACCGATGGAAACAACGACGCACACACACATTCAACAAATCAATGCATGCGACAGTATCCCAGAAAACGGAACATGGGCCACAATCTTTGACGGAAAAACCCTGGACGGTTGGCGGGGCTACTGCATGAAATCGGCCCCCAGAGGATGGGTCGTGGAAGAAGGCGTTATCACATTCAAAGGCAGTGACAACAAAAACACGCTCGAACCGGAAGGCGGAGACCTGATTTACGACCAACAACTCCAGAATTTTATTTTTGAAATCGAATGGAAAATCGATAAAGCCGGCAACAGCGGAATTTTCTATACTGCCCAGGAAATTGAGGGGAAACCGATCTATTACTCCAGTCCCGAATATCAACTTCTGGACAACGAAAATATGCCGGATGCTTGGGAAGGCGTAGACGGTAACCGCCAGGCAGGAGCAGTATACGATATGATTCCTCCTGTTCCGCAACCAGTAAAACCCTACGGTAACTGGAATAAAACCCGGATCGCCGTATACAATAACCGGGTCGTCCACTACATGAACGACGTGCAAATCCTCGAATATAAATTCGGAACTCCGATTTGGAGGGCATTAGTCGACAAAAGTAAGTTCAGTAAATTCAGCGACAGTCCTGAAAAATGTCCTGAAGCATATGAACTGATGCTGGAATGCGGTAAGAAACCGGGATATATCGGGTTGCAGGATCATGGCTATGGCGTTTGCTTCCGCAACATCCGGGTGATGGAACTACAATAATGTAATTTTTAAGATCTCAATACGACACGTTAATCAACCAACTAATCTGATGTTTTATGAAAATTCAAAAACTGAGAGAATGCATCATTTTGATATTGATGCTGTTAGTGCCGTTACAATTTTATGCCCAAACGGCAGGGCAAAGCAAGCCGGACAAAATAACCGGAGTAATCACAGACCACAAAGGAGAGTTGCTGGTCGGGGTCAGCGTTTCTCTGAAAGGAACAAACACCGGAACGATTTCCGACATCAATGGAAAATACTTCATTTCTGCTCCGGAAAAAGGCGGAACCCTGATTTTTACGTATTTAAGTTTCCTTCCTCAGGAACAAACAATCGGCAGCCGGACCACAATCGATGTTGTGTTGCACGAAGACACCAAAACACTGGACGAAGTCGTTGTCACGGCCCTGGGTATCAAACGCGAAAAAAAAGCTTTGGGATATGCCGTACAGGACCTGAAAGGAGAAGTTCTGACCGAAGTTCGTGAACCAAACATGCTGAACTCGCTGGCAGGACAGGTTGCAGGGCTCCAGATCTCGAACTCCAATACCGGTGGAATCGGCGGTTCTCCCCGGGTACAGATCCGTGGTGAAATTTCTCTGGCAAGCAATGGGAACAGTCCTTTGTTTGTAATCGACGGTATCCCCATCAGCAATAACAAATCCGATTATGAAACCAACGGAGTAGACTTCGGAAGCGGGGCAGGTGATATCAATCCCGACGATGTAGAATCGATCAGTGTACTGAAAGGGCCTACCGCAGCAGCATTATACGGCAGCCGGGCAGCCAACGGAGCAATCGTCATTACAACAAAAAGCGGAAAGAAAAACAATGGTTTGGGCGTTACTTACAACACGAGCCTGATGCTGCAACCCTGGCTGCTCCGGACTCCGGACTATCAGAGCCAATATGGTTCGGGAATGGATTTCAAGTACGAATATGTCGACGGCGCCGGTAGTGGAGTCAATGACGCATCCGGATACTGCTGGGGGCCAAAACTCAATCAGAAAGATCCGGCTACGCCCAGCGGTTACGTAGAAATCGCTCAATTTTCCAGCCCGGTCGACCCCAATACAGGAAACAGGATTCCGACACCCTGGATTTCTCATCCCAACTTCCTGGAAGAATTTTTCCAAACCGGAGTAACCTGGACCAACAACGTCTCCATCAGTAATTCCAACGACAAAGGAAGCTTCCGGTTCTCCTATACCAATATGGATCAGACCGGAATCGTTCCCAATACAGACTTAAAACGAAACTCATTTGCATTGAATGCCGGATATAATTTATTGAAGAACCTCAGTATCAATGTTTCGGGAAACTACGTAATCAATAAAAGTAATAATATGCCCAATACCAATTACTGGGATAATCCGATCATGTATACATTTATCTGGTGGGGTATGAATGAAGATGTGGGCACCTTGAGAAATTATTGGAAACCCGGCCGGGAAGGGTTAGAACAAAATTCATTGAATATCTGGGTAGATAATCCGTATTTCGTTTTGCATGAAAACACCCAGTCGCAACTAAAGAACCGGATTTTCGGGAATATTACCGTTAATTATGAACTCATAAAAGGGCTCAGTTTGATGGGACGAATAGGAACCGACTGGTACGATGATAACATGCAGATCAGAAGAGCTTATAGTTCGGTCAAACATAAGAGGGGACGCTATACGGTCAATAATTCCATTTTTCAGGAAACCAATGCCGACTTTTTACTTTCCTGGGACAAAACATTGGAAAACGGATTCCAGTATAAACTCTCACTCGGAGGAAACCGCATGCAATACACCTCACGTCAAGTCAATACCGATGCTCCGGAGTTAAGTATACCTGGTATATACAACCTGGGAAATGTGAGCGGAACTTTAAGCGCAAAAGAATGGAATGCCGAAAAAGTAGTAAATAGTTTATATGGATCCGCTCAATTCTCATACAAAAGTATGTTATTCCTGGATATTACCGGCCGGAACGATTGGTCCAGCACCTTGCCTTTAGACAACAACTCTTACTTTTATCCTTCTGTATCCGGAAGCGTTATTGTTTCCGAACTGGCGAAAATGCCCGACTGGATTTCTTTCATGAAAGCGCGGGCATCCTGGGCCCAAGTAGGTAACGACACGGGCCCGTATAATCTGAGATCGACTTATTCTTATGCCAATAAATGGGGAAGCACATTTGCTGTATATGATGCCGGCAATTTAAAAAATGAAAGCCTGAAACCGGAGAAAATAAACAGTGTGGACCTGGGATTGGATTTGCGCTTTTTTGAAAACAGATTAGGACTGGATTGGACCGTTTATCAGACTGTTGCCACCAATCAGATTTTGGCAATTCCTTTGAATAACGTTACCGGCGCCGTTTCTAAAATGATCAACGCCGGTAAAATAGAAAGTAAAGGGATGGAAGTCATATTAAGCGCCAAACCGGTTAAAACAAAAAATTTCGAATGGGGAATGAACATTAACTGGTCCATGAACCGCTCATACGTACGGGAACTGTACCCGGGAATCGACGTCTACGATATGGACGGTGGTTATGCCGAAGCGCGCGTAGGCGGCAGAATGGGTGATATGTACGGATGGGGATTCAAGCATGCTCCCGACGGGCAGTTCATCTTCGACAACGGATATACCATTTGGGAAGATAATGTGAAAAAATACGGCAATTACAACCCGGATTGGATGGCCGGATTGAAAAACGTATTCGCATTCAAGCAATTTTCCCTTTCCTGCCTGCTCGATTACAGACAAGGAGGCATCGTATTCTCCAATACCCTGGCCAAAGGGATGGAAGGCGGTATACTGGCCGAATCGGTAATCGACGGACAACGGGAAAAAGGGATTACTCCTCAAGGGGTGATGCCAGTCAAGGACAATGATGGAAATATTACCGGATATGTACCCAATAATGTCAACATCAGCATGCAAGAATGGGCCTGGAATTTTTACGACCGTTCATCGTTAGAAACCAATCACTATGATGCAAGCTGCTTAAAATTACGGGAAGTCGGATTCGGATATAAAATCCCCAGCATTAAACTATCGAGCAATTATGCACTGCGGGATGTTTCCGTTTCAGTAGTAGGACGCAACTTATGGATGTGGTCGAAAGCCCGTCATATCGATCCGGAAACCGGAGGGTACGGTGTGGAAGATACCCAGATACCGACACCCAAAAGCATCGGAGTAAACTTGAGTGTATCATTCTGATCCAAAAATTAAAATTAAAACTGAACTATATGAAATCTTTTATTTATATATTCGCAATAATATTCCTGGTATGTTCCTGTACCAATAACTTCGACGAAATCAACACAAACGGGAATGAACCCGAATCAGTGGCTCCGGACATGATATTGCCTTATATCGTTTATTCCGGAGTAGATACGGATATCAGCGGAAGTTTAGTAACCCAGCAAATGGCGGCAGAAGCCGAATATAATGCCGACCGGGGACAATATAACTGGTTCTCTACTCCTTACTGGTATTATCCTTTATTGAATGATGTCAACAACCTGATGACCGAATCCGAACGAATCGAAAATGACAATTTTAAAGGAATCGGGTTGATATTCAAATCATTTTTATTTTCTCGCATTACTGATTGCGTAGGAGATATCCCCTACTCCGAAGCGATTAAAGCCAAAGAAGAAATATACACCCCCAAATTCGATGCTCAGCAGGATGTTTACAAAGGACTTCTGGACGATCTGGAAACTGCAAACGAATTGTTGAATCCGAACGGATCCGAAATAGCCGGAGATATTTTGTATAACGGGGATATTCTGAAATGGAAAAAGTTTGCAAACTCCCTGCATCTGAGACTACTGATGCGCGTATCCGATAAAATGCCCGATGCCAAAACGAAAATAAAAAGCATCGTAGATAACCCAGGACAATATCCGATTTTTGAAAATAACGGCGACATGGCAGCCCTGACCTACCTGCCAGAGGCCCCGAACCGTTATCCCAATTACACGTGGACAGGACTGGATGCCGGAGAAGCTGTAATGGGCAAGCCGCTTGTAGATACACTGATCAGGTATAATGACACGCGTTTATCGGTCATCGCCCGGCCCACTGAAGCATCTGCCGGCTCCGGAACTCCACAGTATGTAGGCGTACCCTGTGCATTACCAATCGATAGTGCCGCCAAGTACAACGGAGGCTTAAAAAGTCAGTCCCGTCTGAATAAACGCTATAACGAAGCAAATACGGAAAAAGGAATTTATATGAGCTATGCCGAACTACAATTCATCCTGGCAGAAGCTGCCCAGAGGGGCTGGATCAATAAAGATCCCAAAGTATATTACGAAAACGGAATCCGTGGTTCATTCGCTTATTACGGAATAGCCGATCAAGCCGAAGCCTACCTCCAGGGAGAATTCGTGGTCTATAATCCTGCTATCGGACGGACCCAAATCGGGGTTCAAAAATGGATTTCCTTCTTCTTCAACAGCGGATACGAACCTTATTTCGATTACCGCCGCACCGGCATTCCATCTCTGGATCCCGGCTATGGAAACCGTAATGGAGGAAAAATTCCGGTACGATGGAAATATCCCGACTCCCAGCAAACATTCAATATGAATAATTATCAGCAGGTTATTCAAACTCAGGGACCGGACGATATTAATACAAAAATGTGGTTGATCAAGTAAACAGGAATAAAATGATCGGATTTTGAAATAAAAATATAACTTTACACCATAAAAACTATATTCTATGGAAATTAAAGCAAAATTTGATCATTATAATTTCAATGTACGGAATCTGCAAAAAAGCATCGCATTTTATGAAAAAGCGCTTGGATTCAAGATATTGAAAGAAAAGAAAGCCAGCGACGGATCATTTATACTGACCTATCTGACCGACGAATCGTCCAATTTTTCTTTAGAACTGACCTGGTTACGCGATTGGGACCGGGCATACGAGCTGGGAGACAATGAAGTACACCTCTGTGTGAGAGTGGAAGGTGACTACGATGAAATCCGGAAGTTCCATAAGGAAATGGGTTGTGTATGCTATGAAAACCACGACATGGGATTGTATTTCATCAACGATCCGGACGGATACTGGATTGAAATTCTTCCGGTAAAACGATAAGTTTTTTTGATATAATACAGGGGAAGTCCTGTATACAAACAAAATGCCTTTCAATACTTCATGCTTTTTAAAGGCAGTCGTATTGAAAGGTATTTTTAATTTTATGAAAATCAGATCGATTCCAGGAACTTCACCAAAGCATCCCGGTCGGCTTTCGACATTTTCCGGAAATTCTCTTTGGATTTTTTAGCTTCGCCTCCATGCCACAAAATGGCTTCTTCGTAGTTACGCGCCCGTAAATCATGCAACATATCGGTATGTCCCGAGGTTACTTTCATTAAGCCACGTCCCCACAACGGAGTCGTACGGCATTTGTTGGCCGGGCGTCCACCCTCAAGCAGATTCAAATCGTGCATCAACAGGTCGGTATACGGAAAGATCTTCTGGTTGGAAATGGTCGGAAGCGGTTTGTAATTATTACGTGTTGTCCATGACGGACGGTGGCAGGAGGTACATCCGGCATCGGAAAACAATTGCTTCCCTTTCTGAACCGTTTCATCATCCAGATTCCGTGCTGCAGGAACAGCTAATCCCCGGTGCCAAACCATAAATGCATTATAATCGTCCATTGTCATTTCCGGCTTGAGTGATTTCGACATCAGATCCGTAAAAATCTCCTCTTCACTTTTGCCCAAAGCCTCCTGAACTTCAGTATCTTTCGACATAACCCGGGAATATTCTTCCGTAATGTAGTTGTACGTCCGGTCAGGACGAGTCACGTTGGTAATATTCCACAAAGCGTTGGAACCCGGACCGTTATCAAGTGTAGCACGGGTGCAGAGATAAGTAAACCGTCCCGGATGTTTACCCGGATAATACGGATTCAAACCGGATTCATCGATATCGGCCCCAATTTGGCCGGGACAATATCCCCGAGCCTGCTGCGACTGATACTCCGCCCGCAAGTCCTCATCGGAAATAGCATCAAGCAAACCGGTACCATAAATACCAATGGTAGCTTCAATGCTGGCGGCATACTGGCTCATATCGAAATCCTTAAACAAGATTGCCTGCTGATCGACCGTCACTTTCGGATAAATCAAGCTGTAGGATGTTCCGTCCTCATATTTGTTTCCGTACTCGTCTGTATGGGGAAGCCATTCTATTTTAATCCCGGATTCGCTAACCGGCGCCTTGAACGGTGCAACGACACGGGTCTGGGTCATTCCGGTAAAATATTGGGTCGCCAACGGCAAACCAGGCTTTGTCGGATCATAGATAAACAGCAAGTACCCGTTCCGGCTGTCGTTCGAATCGTATTTTTCTACCCGCTTACTGCGTCCACCATAACTCGGATGGCAGGCAATGCAGGATTTCCGGATATAGGCCGGCCCCAGACCGGAATACCCCTGTCCTTCGCTGGCAACAAAACTTTTTCCGAAAATCTGCTCGCCACGCATAAAATCCTTATATAATATCGCATCCTCACTGATGGCAGGCATAGCCTGTCGATACGCCCCTGAAGTTGCATCAAAAGCAGTTCCCATCTTTCCTCCCGGATACCATTCTTCTCCAAGGTCTTTCTTACCTCCCGGGTCTTTGCTGTCCGGCTCATCTTCCGAACAAGCCACAAACAGGGAAGCAATCAGCATCATTCTGAAAAGACTACCAAAAATTTTCATAAACCATTATTTTTCATCAAATTATTCTATTCTTTCTGCTAAATTGGCAAACAAGGACTCAAGTTCAGCGCATGCTTCAATAGCGGCATCCACTTCTTCTTTATTGATCTGGTCGCGCACCACTTCGTAGAACGATTTTCCTCCTTTACCCATATTCCGGATTTTCGAGATACAATCCTCGATTTTAGCTTTGATATCTTTATCCAACTGAACATCAAGTTGAGCCACATAAGTACTCAAACAGGGATTTACTCTTGTCTGATCGTCCATTCCTCCCAAATAAGCATTCTTAATACTGAGGATGTTATTCACATAATCGTCTAAAGAATGCCAGCTATACCAGGATTCCACATCAGTCACATCATGCCTGACATAAGGATCGTTGATCTTTGTAGCGCTGACTTCGGCAGCAATATTAGCTGCCCATGAAGGGATTTCACACAGAGCTGCTCCCCAGGAAGAATACCCTTCAGATGTTTTAAGCTTTTTTGCAAAATCCATATAAGTCGGACTATTATGCAAATGATCGGCAATGGCCGGATTTTCATTGTAAACCGATTTCATATTCGATGGCAAATTATCCTCTCCAATCCAGGCAGCATAAGCGAGAATACAATCCCAAGCCAAAGCATCCGTAGCGGCAGTGAGGTAACTCAATTCGGCGCGGGTCAGGTTGTTTGCCGGACGGGATTTCCCATCCCGGTACAACAAATATTCGGTCACATGGAATCCGATCACTTGTTCTTCCATTTCCCATGCTTTCTCCCCACTCAGGCCTCGCCCTCCGGCAGCAAGGTCTTTCTCAATTGCATCCAATTCCAGATTAATTTCTTCCATTTCCAACGGCCAGGAATCTATATGAGCATCGATATTCAAGGCATTTTCCCCTACAGGTCCGAACAAGAAAGCCTCACTCATCTCCCATATGATACGAGTTTTCATCCAGGCATCCGAGGCCGCTTTCATAGCCGCATCCGTTGGATTATTTTTCAAGGCTTCATTGGCTGTACGCATTTCCAGAGCCGCTTCTGCCATGGATTTATAAGTAGGCAAAATAGTGGTATTCACGTATTTTTCAAGGATCGATTGGTAAAGCACATCGTTATTTGTAGTTTTAGACGACGGGTCGTCTGCTTCACAGGAAAGAAAACCGGCCGTCATAGCCATGACGGACAAGGCGAATAAAACACTCTTAAAAAACTTCTTCATAAAATTATCAATTAAAACTTACATTTGTATTTATTTCACAAACAAACCGGAATAGCCGATACCTAAAGAAAATGTGGGCTCATTATTATAAGGGGCATCGATGTTCCGGAAAGCATATTCTCCCTTAATAACTAATCCTTTCATCGGGAAATAATTAATCCCGCCACGGATGATCGTTTTTTCACACCATCCTTTTTGAGGGATTCCTTCGGCAGTTTTATACATCGAATTATAATAACCATAGTGGCCATATAAATAGAGCCGTTCATCCGGTTTTTTATTCTTTTTGAACAATGACAAAACATCGTAACCGGCTTCCACGTAATAGCTCATAACATCCGAAGCCACATCCGTACGGGGCGAAGGACTGGCCGAAGGCAGTTTCTTATTAACATCCGAGATAATTTTGGAGTCGCCTAAATAACCATAAATAAAATTCCCACGCGCCAGAATATGATGTTGATCATAAACCGCATCCAAAGAACCCACTGTTACAGATCCGTTTGCGTTGTATTTCTGGTAGTTTACCGCCCTCAGACTATTCTCGGCGCTAAATCCGAAATACCCGCTTAAACCCATGCGCAAACCTTCGACCGAGAAATTATCGATCCGGAAAGCTCCTGCGTACTTATTGGCAATTGAAAATTCGTAAGGAGAAACCGATCCTTCACTGATCCAACCGCTATTGCTGAAACGCTCGGCGTCCAGGCCAGCCAGAAATTGTCCTTCATAACGCCAGTTTCCGGAACGTCCCCACAAGCTGATTCCGGTTTCATGCCAGGTACAGGGAAGAATTGCCGATTCTTCTTCCGGCCGCAATACGGAAAAAAACTCTGTGGGCATATGATACATATTGGTAAGGCCGACCGGAACGATGATATGTCCGGCGCGCACATTGAAAGCGTTACTAAAGCTTTTCTCAATCCAGAACTGCTCCAGCACTACTTCACCTCCCTTTTCCATCTCGGTTTCATACTCGCCCGTTTCTTCATTTTCGATCTCCACCGCACCACCGGTACCTCCATGCTCGTATTCTATTTCGGACGATACTTTCCATCCGTTACCAAAATTATAACTCACATAAAAAACTACATGAGGCAGGTCGAACCGGCCGAATCCCGGAGCATCTTTATAGACATCGGGCTTCTTGTACCGCAATACATTATCGCTGTAAAACATCCGCTGATAAGCGACTTCTCCATAGCCTCCAAACTGAAATTTTGATATTCGCTCTGTCCGGATCGTATCTGAAAGATTGCTTTCCTGAGCATGGATTCCGATCGAAAGGAAAGGTAATATCAGAAACCATAATACAAAAAAAGTACTGATACGCTTCATAAGAATATATTTGAAGTGCAAAGGTACCGGATCATTTAAAACAAAAATATCCCCAAAACAGGGGATATTTTATATCTTTTTTAATAAAATTAAGGGATTAATCTCTGCTCTCAATAAGCCCGTGCAAAAACGACCCTTCCAGCTGAAGGCTTGCCGGTAACCATACATTTTCCGGATGTTTTATCACCTTCCAATGGAATACACCGGATCGTAGCTTTTGTTTCCTCTTTGATTTTTTCTTCTGTTTCAGGAGTACCGTCCCAATGCGCCAGGATAAAGCCTCCATCTTCAATTTTTTCCTTAAATTCATCATAAGTCTCGACTGAAATGGTTTTAGAGGCGCGAAAATCGAAAGATTTCTTAAAAATATTCGCCTGAATATCTTCCAGAAGAGTTTTAATATAATTTTCAATACCGTCGAAACTCACGGTTTCTTTTGTCAATGTATCCCTGCGAGCCACTTCCACCGTATTATTTTCCATGTCACGGGCTCCTACAGCCAATCGTACCGGTACGCCTTTCAGTTCATATTCGGCAAACTTCCATCCCGGTTTCTTATTCGTTGCATTATCGTATTTAAAGCTAATACCCAAGGCTTTCAGTTTCGCAGTAAGACCGGCAATTCTTTCATCGATAGCAGCCAATTGCTCCTCTGTTTTGTAGATAGGAACAATCACCACCTGATATGGAGCGAGCTTCGGAGGAAGCACCAAGCCATTATCATCTGAATGGGCCATGATCAGCGCACCCATCAACCGGGTGGAAACCCCCCAGGAAGTAGCCCATACATAATCACGCTTACCTTCCTTGTTCAGGAATTGTACATCAAAAGCTTTGGCGAAATTTTGTCCCAGAAAGTGCGACGTTCCGGCCTGCAAAGCCTTTCCATCCTGCATCAGAGCCTCGATACAATAAGTTTCCAATGCTCCGGCAAAACGCTCGTTCGCCGATTTTAAGCCTTTCAATACCGGCAAAGCCATGTAATTCTCTGCAAATTCGGCGTATACACCAAGCATTTTTTCGGTTTCTTCGATCGCCTCCTCTCGGGTGGCATGGGCGGTATGGCCTTCCTGCCAGAGGAACTCGGCCGTACGAAGGAATAAGCGGGTGCGCATTTCCCAGCGGACCACATTGGCCCACTGATTGCACAGGATCGGAAGATCACGATACGATTGGATCCAGTTTTTATAAGTATTCCAGATAATTGTTTCGGAAGTCGGACGAACAATCAGTTCTTCTTCGAGGCGGGCTTCAGGATCGACCACAACACCACGGCCTCCCGGATCGTTTTTAAGCCTGTAGTGAGTAACCACAGCGCATTCTTTAGCAAAGCCTTCCACGTGGTCGGCCTCCTTACTCAGAAATGACTTGGGGATAAACAAAGGGAAATAAGCATTCACATGCCCGGTTTCCTTAAACATATCGTCCAGTTGACGCTGTATCTTTTCCCAGATAGCATATCCATAGGGCTTGATAACCATGCAACCGCGCACAGCAGAATTTTCAGCAAGATCTGCCTTGATTACCAAATCATTATACCACTGCGAATAGTTTTCGCTTCTTGGGGTGAGTTCTTTGATTTCTACAGCCATAATTCAGAAGAAGTTGTATTAAATTCGGCTGCAAAGGTAGGAAATAATTAATAATTGACAATTGACAATTGACAATTATTTCATCGCTTTTGCAGTCGGGAAAAATTGTCAATTGTCAATTGTCCGAATTTACTTCAGGGTTCCTTGTTGGGCATCCTGAATCATTTTTTGGTTCGGGGTAATATAAACTTCCACGCGACGGTTCTGTTTTTTACCTTCAGAAGTCGAGTTGTCGGCTATCGGCTGAGAAGAGCCCAAACCTTGCGATGTCATCCGGGAAGCAGAAATTCCTTGTCCGGCAAGAAAGCTCATCACCGATTGCGCCCGTTGCTGTGACAACGGAATATTAATCTGGTCACTTCCGGAACTGTCGGTGTGTCCGTCGATCTGAACATCCGTATCAGGATTAGCTTTCAAGCTATTGGCAAATTGAGTCAGAGCATTTTTGGAAGCTTGATTTAAAGTACTGGAGTTCGTAGCAAACAGGATTCCGGACTCAAAAGTAACTTTAATGGCTTGTCCGTCATTGACCGACTCTACCTGAGCTCCCTGAATCTGTTCCAGTTCCGCTTTTTGTTTATCCATCTTATTTCCGATCAGAGCACCTGCAGCGCCACCTACGACAGCGCCGATACCAGCGCCCCAGGCAGCACCTTTTCCGCCGCCGATCAAGGCTCCTACTCCAGCGCCGACAGCAGCTCCGGCTCCACCACCAATTCCAGTTCCTTTAGCTGTATTACTGGCATTACATCCTGAGAAAAGCACGGCCACACATAACATGAGGGCAGCAAAAACATTTACTTTTTTCATTTTAAAAATATTAAATAAGTTTAAACATTAAGTCTTTAAAAGATACAACAAAAAACATACCAATAGAACTTTCCTGAATAAATAACAAGTTTATCGTAAACAAGTTTAAAATTATTCAATATCCAGGGTGTCGCAATAAGCCGATTCGGCACGCAAAAACAGAGTTATTTCCTCAGGAGTAAATTCTCCTACCTGATCTTTTTCTGATTGTTTGATGATGAAATCGACTAATTCCCGCTCCTCTTTTTCCTCATCGTCGTCATCGAGGTAATCATTCTCTTCATAAAATTCGCATAGCAAATCGAGAAAATAATACAAGTCATCGTCATCGAAACGCTCTTTCAATTCCTGCGGTAAGTAATTCCTGATAAAAGCAACCGCAGCTACTTCGTCGTAATCATTTGCACTCATGATACTGTATTTTCTTTATTTTCTTCATTATTTTCAGCAACACGCTCTTCTTCTTTCTTTTCAAAATCAGTGACTCCGGAAGTAATCAGCAGATTATACCAACTAATGATTTTCCGGATGTCCGAAGGGTAAACACGCTCTTTATCGAATGCGGGAAGCACCGTTGCAAAATAAGCCCGTAGCTCGGCCGGCTGCGCACCCGATCCAAGGCCGGCAGGCTGGCCGTTTTCTTTATTTTTGATATTGGTCATCACCACAGAAAGAGGTTCTTCTTCATCGTTTTCTGTATAAATTGCTATATCTCCCAATGAAATCACTTTATCTCGAGGGTAAACCGGAATCCTTTTTTTGTCTGATAAAGACTCGGCCAGGAACATATTCTTTCCCTGGGAAACCAATCTGAACAAGCCCGGCTTCCCGGAAATCGACAAAATTTCTTTCAACATAATAATCTATTTTTATCTTAAGTTTGAGCTGCAAATGTAACCAAAATCCAATATTAAATTTTATTTTTCAAAAGAAAAAGATTAATTTTGAAAACAAAAACAGGATTATGCCCGGCCCGATATTCCAATGTATCTGATCGACCTGAACGACGTCGAGAGTAGAAGACCGATCAGAATTATCCGGGAAAAGGCAAGTACCGGATTGGAAATACTGAAAAAGGAACTGAGTATCACATAACCGGAACATATCGAATGATTCCGGAGCTTATCAATAAATTTCAAATAAATTGCTATCGTATGAAAAAATTCTTTTTAATTGCAGCCGTAGTGCTCCTTACCGCTTGCGGTACAGCTTATAATACTCAATTGAAACAGGTTGAGCTGGGAATGACACAAGAACAGATCGTCAATCTCATGGGAAATAAATACACCGTGGCGAATACAACAGCTAAGGGACAAACCCTGGAATATAAAGACCGGTATAAAAATCATTGGTTTTTTCAATTTGAAAACGACAAGCTGACGAAATGGTACAAAGAAACCGAACAATAAAACCGGAAATCATGGCTGAAATCCATCAATATATCGAAAAGAACAAGCAGCGTTTCTTGGACGAATTATTCGAATTGATCCGTATTCCGTCGATCAGCTCGGAAGAAAAGCACCAACCCGATATGATCAAAGCAGCGGAATATTGGGTCAAATTGTTATTGGAAGCCGGTACAGACAAAGCGGAAATAATGCAGACCACCGGAAATCCGGTGGTTTATGGAGAAAAAATAATCGATCCGAAGCTTCCTACAGTTTTAGTTTACGGACACTATGATGTGATGCCCGTAGATCCGGTTGATTTGTGGGAAAATCATCCGTTCGATCCGGTCATCCGGAATGAAAAGATTTATGCACGGGGAGCAGACGATGACAAAGGGCAGAGTTTCATCCATGCTAAAGCTTTTGAATATATGGTAAAAACCGGGACACTGCCCTGTAATATCAAATTTATGATTGAAGGAGAGGAAGAAATCGGCTCTCCGGCCTTGGTAAAATGGTGTGCAAAGCAGAAAAAACGATTAAAAGCCGACATTATCCTGGTATCGGACACCGGAATGATTGCACAGGATATTCCATCGATTACCTGCGGCCTCCGTGGATTAACCTACCTGGAAGTCGAAGTAACCGGAGCCAACCGGGATCTGCATTCCGGAATATTCGGCGGAGCAGTCGCCAATCCCATCAATATTCTGGCGAAAATGATCGCCTCGATGCAGGATGAGAACGGGCGCATTACCATCGAAGGATTTTATGATGATATGGAAGTCCTCAGCACAGCCGAACGAAAAGAACTGAACAAAGCGCCATTCAACCTCAGCACTTATAAAAAAGCGCTGGATATCCGGGATGTTTGCGGAGAAGCAGGCTACACTACGACTGAGCGCACAGGTATCCGCCCCACATTCGATGTTTGCGGCATTTGGGGAGGATATACGGGCGAAGGTGCAAAAACCGTAATTCCATCCAAAGCCTATGCAAAAATATCCATGCGGTTAGTTCCCGGACAGCAGCATGAAAAGATCGCCGGACTGTTTGCCAGGCATTTCAAATCGATTGCACCGAAATGTGTCAAAGTAAAAGTGACTCCCCTCCATGGAGGAGAAGCCTATGTATCTCCAACCGATTCTTTAGCTTATCAGGCAGCGGCCAAAGCATTACAGACAACATTCGGAAAACGTCCGGTACCCGTACGCAGCGGAGGAAGCATCCCCATTATTGCAACCTTTGAAAAGGCGCTCGGGATCAAATCTATTCTGATGGGATTCGGTTTGGAAAGCGATGCTATTCATTCACCGAATGAAAATTTTCCTTTATATAATTTATTCAAAGGAATCGAAACTATTCCTTATTTCTATCGGAACTTTACAGAAATGGTGAAGAAAAAGACCGTACCCTAAAAAAATGGAGATCACTACTACAGGTTATTCTACTCTTGTGATCTCCATCCTACTCTCGCTGATCTTTTTCGTAGAAAAAATCTTTTTTTCCGCTTTACTTATTCTGGTAATATGACGTACGATATTAATCCGATCTATCAGATCCGCTTCTATAACCTGGCCCGGTTCTAAAGAACGAAGTGTTTCACTCCATGAGATCTTTACGATAATTTTTCCCTTACTATTTGTTTCCATATTAATATTTTTTCACTACATTTGTCCTATGCAAAAGTTGAAACTACAAATATAACATTAAATTATTAAGCAGCAAAAAAATTTCTTTAAATATACTGGCTAAAAATATTAATTTAAAATAAATCTAAATAATGTTTTCAAAAAGATTAGTCGAAACTATAAGCAGATTAGGGCTTTCGAGATATAAAATCGCAAAAGACACTAAAATTACTGAAGCGACATTATCGAATTATTGCAACGGGAAAGTTTCTCCGAGTCCATCCATAGTAAAACAACTTTCAGATTATCTTGGGGTTGAATACAACTGGCTGATGACAGGTGAGGGGAAAAGCGCTTCGGGTAATTCGAATGTAATATCCGACTCCACTACCACTTACCGGGCGCGTAAGAAAAAATACGTCAAAAATGATTTGAAAAGTATCATCGATTTCTTTGAATCTCAGCTTAAGACTAAAGACGAAGTTCTAACGCACAATCTGGAAGATATCCGGAACCGGCTGGATTCGATCGAGCAAAAATTGGATTCGTTCAATAAACCCGTTCAAACGAAAAAGAAATAAAAAAATTCCCTATTTTTGTCCTCTGAAACTACAAAGCGTATTCCGATGGACAATCAGTTGTATATTTATAACACCTTAGGACGGAAAAAAGAATTATTCGAACCCCTGCACGCTCCCAATGCGGGGCTTTATGTATGTGGCCCTACAGTATATGGTGATCCTCACCTGGGGCATGCACGTCCGGCAATCACATTCGACATTCTCTTCAGATACCTGAAACATCTGGGCTACAAAGTCCGGTATGTGAGGAATATAACCGACGTAGGCCATCTCGAGAACGACGCCGACGAAGGCGAAGACAAAGTAGCCAAAAAAGCCCGCCTCGAACAATTAGAGCCGATGGAAGTGGTTCAATACTACCTCAATCGCTATCACCGGGCAATGGACGCCCTGAATGTACTGCCTCCGAGTATTGAACCTCAGGCAAGCGGACACATTATCGAACAAATACGGCTTGTCAAAGAGATTTTAGACAAAGGGTACGCCTATGAAAGTAATGGTTCCATCTACTTCGATGTACCGAAATATAACCGCGATTATCCCTACGGTATACTGTCGGGCAGAAATATCGATGAAATGTTAAGTACTACCCGCGAACTCGACGGACAGGAAGAGAAGCGCAACAGCGTGGATTTCGCCTTGTGGAAGAAAGCCTCTCCCGAGCACATCATGCACTGGCCTTCTCCCTGGAGCGAAGGATTTCCGGGCTGGCACCTCGAATGTACTGCCATGAGCAAAAAATACCTCGGAGAAGTATTCGACATCCACGGTGGAGGAATGGATCTTATCTTCCCGCATCACGAATGCGAAATCGCCCAGGCCGTTGCATCCGAAGGAAAACAGGCTGTCCGCTACTGGATGCACAACAATATGGTCACGATCAACGGACAAAAAATGGGGAAGTCGCTGGGTAATTTCATTAATCTGGAAGAGTTTTTTAATGGAACCCATCCGCTACTAACCCAGCCTTATGCTCCTATGACGATCCGGTTTTTTATTTTACAGGCACACTACAGAAGCACGGTCGACTTCAGCAATGAGGCTCTTCAAGCTTCCGAAAAAGGATTGGCCCGCCTGATGGAAGCATACGACAATATTGACCGTTTACAACCGCAACCGGGGGAACTGAAAAAAGAAATCGGAGAACTAATGACCAAGTGCTATGAAGCATTGAACGACGACCTGAATACTCCAATCGCAATCTCTTATCTTTTTGAAGCTACCCGGATCATCAATTCAGCGCTTGCCGGTCAGACCAATATCTCCACGCAGGATGCTGAGGCCCTGAAAAAATTGTTCGATACTTTCCTGTTCGATCTGATGGGTATCAAAGACGAAATGAAAGACGGCAATGCTTCGTACGAATCGTTTGCAAAAGCGATCGATATGCTACTCGATATGCGCCAGCAAGCCAAAGAGAACAAGGACTGGGCTACCTCGGATAAAATCCGGAATGAATTGACAGCCCTGGGATTCGAGATCAAGGATACGAAAGACGGTTTTGAATGGAAACTGAATAAATAATGTTTCCGGAACTACAGCTCACGGCCGACGGATCCCATACTCTTTTCCTTTCCGGGATGAATGAACATTATCATTCTGTAAACGGGGCGATACAGGAATCGAAGCATGTATTTATCGATGCCGGATTGAAGCAGTCTGACAAAAAAGCGATCCGGATTCTGGAATTCGGGTTCGGCACCGGATTGAATGCTCTCCTCTCCTGCTTGGAAGGAGAGAAAAGGGATATCAGCATCCATTATACAAGTCTGGAAAAATACCCTTTACCTTTAGAAATTATTGAAAAACTGAATTACTCCCGTCTCCTTTCTCCGGAATCGGAAGAATTATTTCTGAAAATTCACCGGTGCGATTGGAACCAAAGCACACCGGTTACTCCCCTTTTTTCCATCGAAAAAATAGAGACCGACTTCTCGGATTATGACTTTGGAAAAGCTTTCGACATTGTTTATTACGATGCTTTTGCTCCTGATAAACAGGCCGGCGTATGGAGCCTGGAATTATTCGGAAAAATTTACAAAAATATGAATTGCGGAGGAATCATGACGACCTATTGCGCCAAGGGAGAAATCAGAAGAATGATGAAAGAAGCCGGATTTATTGTCGAACGGATTCCCGGCCCTCCTGGAAAAAGACAAATGCTCCGGGCTTTTAAAGAATTACATTAAAACCTGCCAGCAATATATCCCGGTAAAGAATAAGATTGTCGAAACTAACAACCAGGGAGCAATCCTACTGTTGGAAAGTGTAAAATAATGAGAAAGCACAAACGATACCGGCATGTAGAGAATCAGCATCCAGTTCAGTTTCCAATCGCTTTGGATGATCATCAGCACCAAAACACCCGCGGCCAGAACATACAGAAATTTCAGGATGGTACTGTTGCGGATTTTTTCCGAAATTCCGGATACAAACAGATTGAACCCGCAAATGACAAACAAGCCCGACAAAAAAACGATTACAGCCATATCGTAATATGTCACCGACACCTGGCGAAAACTGAAAAAAGTCCTGTAATCCGGCACATACTCCAGAAATCCCGGAAGATTGTCCTGATAAAAATACCAGGAAAACAAGAACAAATATACAACATAAATACCAATAAGAGTGGCGAAAAAAGTTTTATAGTTCAGGCATCTGAATTTATAAAATCCATACCATATAAATAAAAGTAAACAGAGAACCGGACTCCACAATAAACTACAGATACCTAATGACAAGGCGATATTAAACGCATTCACCTGGGAATCGCGTACCTGGTAGGAGTCAAACAGAAAAATCAGGGATAATATAACGCCAAATGCCGCCACACTACCGTCAAATGCATTATATAAAGCTGGATTGGAACCTGTCATCAACAGATAAAATACCGCAGGCAACATCGACCGGTTACGAATGATCGCAAATATATGATTGGCCTGAACCAGAACCAAAGACACAACAACCTGTAAAAAGGATGTGATCCAGAAAGTCGGATCATTCCAGGACGACAAAGTCGCCATCCGCATCACCAATGTGAGGAGAATGAATACAATCACCGCGAAACGACCGGAGACCAAAGAGTTATGCATCGTTTTAATATTCAAGTCGTCGGCATTACAAATCAAAACCAATATCCGAACGGTAGTACTTTCCCTGGAATTCAACGATCCGGGCATTCGAAAATGAATTCTTCAGGGCCTCTTCTTTCGTCTGCCCGAAAGAACTGACAGCTATAACCCGTCCTCCGTCGGTCAAAATCTGTCCATCCTTATCCTTTGTTCCTGCATGGAAGACCAGGCTGCCATTCACCCGGTCCAAACCTGTGATTGCTTTTCCTTTTTCATAATGGCCGGGGTATCCTCCGGAAACCAGCATCACTGCCGTTGCAAACCGTTCGTCGAAAATCAGCGTTTTCTCCTCCAGATTGCCGCATGCAACCCCTTCCAGCAGATCTACCAGATCCGATTGAATACGTAACATGACCACTTCGGTCTCCGGATCTCCCATACGGCAGTTATACTCGATCACCATCGGTTCGCCGTTTACTTTGATCAAACCAATGAAAATAAATCCTTTATAGTCTATTTTTTCTTCTTTCAGTCCTCTGACGGTCGGGATCACAATACGTTCTTCGACTTTTTGCATAAATGCTTTATCAGCAAACGAAACCGGGGAAACCGCTCCCATTCCTCCTGTATTGAGGCCGGTATCTCCCACTCCGATACGTTTATAGTCTTTGGCTTCAGGTAGTATTTTATAAGAATTTCCATCGGTCATTACAAAAACAGAGCATTCGATACCCGACAGGAATTCTTCAATTACAACGGTATTTCCGGCCGCTCCGAAACTACCGTTCAGCATATTGCCCAACTCTTCCTCCGCTTCTTGCAGATCATCGATAATCAAAACTCCTTTCCCTGAAGCAAGTCCATCTGCCTTAAGAACATAAGGAGATTTGAGCGATTGCAGAAAGACAATTCCTTCCTGAAAATTCGACTTGGTGACGCTGAAATATTTTGCAGTCGGAATCTGATGCCGGTTCATAAATGCCTTGGCAAAATCCTTGCTCCCTTCCATCTGCGCTCCCGCTTTCGATGGCCCGATGACCGGGATCTGTGCAACTTCAGGGTCATTTCTGAAAAAATCGACCACTCCTCTCACCAGGGGATCTTCAGGGCCTACAACCACCATATCGATCCCATTCTGCTTTACAAAATCTTTCTGGGACTGAAAATCATCCACCCGGATATCTACATTCGATCCGACGGTTGCCGTTCCGGGATTACCGGGAGCAATAAAAATCTCTTCAACTTTCGGACTTTGTGCTATTTTCCAGGCCAAAGCATGTTCACGGCCTCCTGAACCCAACAATAATATCTTCATCTTATTTCGGTGCGATTTTTTGTATTCTTTTTCCGCTGAAAATTTCATATTTCCGGAATTCGCAATCGAGCGATCCGTTGATCAGTTTTATTTTCTCCGATGGCTTTAATCCTATTTTATCAAATCCTTCCCTGTTCGACGACAAGACCCAGGCATCGTATCCGGTAAAAACATGCTTGATACGTTCCCCTATCATCCCGTAAAGATCCATCAGATCGCGGGGATTCAGCCGTTCTCCATAAGGAGGATTGGTTACCAGAATTCCCGGAACAGGCGCTTCGGTATATTGCTGGAACGATTTCACTTCCAATTCGATGTATTTGGATAAGCCGGCATTTTTCACATTGCGACCGGCTATTGCGATTGCTTTCGGAGAAACATCCGAACCATAAGCCTTAAAATCGAACTCCCGCTCTCCACTATCATCCGAACTGATTTCCCGGAATAAGTCCTCATCAAAATCGTCCCATTTTTCAAAAGCGTACTTATTGCGGTAGATTCCCGGCGGGATATTCCGTGCAATCAGAACAGCTTCGATCAGCAAGGTACCGGAACCGCACATCGGGTCGACAAAATTGGATTTTCCTTTCCAGCCTGTTTTCAGGATCATCCCTGCAGCAAGCACTTCGTTTAGAGGAGCTTCTATTTCATCCACCCGGTAACCGCGTTTGTGCAGCGATTCACCCGAACTATCGAACGAAATACTGCATTCCTTATGAGAAATGTGAATGTGAATTTGTAAATCCGGATTATTCAGCCGTACCGAAGGGCGTTCATTCCCTTTTTCGGTAAAATAATCTACAATGGCGTCTTTAGCCCGGTAAGCTACAAACTTCGAATGGGTAAAGATTTCCGAATGCACCACCGCATCCACTGCAAAGGTTTTCTTTTCCGGCAGGTATTCTTCCCAGGGTATTTGCTTTACCTTTTCGTATACTTCATCCGAGCTCTTGGCCGTAAATGTCGTAATGGTTTTCAGGATTCGCAATGCTGTACGGCAATGAAAATTAGCCTTATACATCAATGCTTTATCTCCTTCAAAGGCGATCATACGACGCCCGATCTGCACATTATCGGCTCCCAGAGCGATCAATTCCGTTGCCAGAATTTCTTCTAACCCGTACAGGGTTTTCGCTACCATGGGGTATGAATTGTTCTTTCTCATTTACTTATGAGGCGCTCCGAATTCCTTACATGAGAGTTGATCTATCTCCACAACCCAGACTTTCACATTGGCAACCGCCGGATCGGAGTATTTGAATTCTTTGTCGGAATACTGCGCCATAATAATATTTAAAGCTTCTATTTTTTTTTCTGATTCTTCTATAAACCGGACATTTCCATAAGCCATTACGCTACGGGCTTTCATCCGGTAACTGCAAGCCACCTGAGGATGCTGAAAAGCAAGCCGATGCCCATTACTGAAAGTGATACAGACCCGGTTATTTCTCTCTAAAACCCGGAGACTACGACCTTCCGGAGCCGAATGCAAATAAACGACATTGTCTTTATAGCCGAAGTTCATCGGGATCACATAAGGTTCATCGCCATCCACCATTCCGACATAACATACATCGCAATGGGCAATAACCTGCTCGATCGCTTCTTTTTGCTCTATAAAAATCGTTTTCATAACCGCTCCGTTACTTTAGTCCCTCTCCCGGTATGGATTTCGGAAGCATGTGTAATCACAACTTCTTTCACTCCTGAGCGAACCGCTTCGAGGGCATTTTCCAGCTTCGGAATCATTCCTCCGGTGATTACTCCCTGTGCGACATATTGTTGAAACAGGTCCGGAGTGATTCCGGGAATGACACTGTCTTCATTATTTTCGTCCTTCAGAACTCCTTTTTTTTCAAAACAATAGACCAAACGGACGTCAAAATAGCCGGTAAAAGCCTTGGCAACTTCTCCTGCAATCGTATCGGCATTGGTATTCAGCATACTGCCTTTTCCATCGTGAGTCAGAGGAGCGATTACCGGAACCACACCCAGCTTCAGGAATTCTGCAGGCAAATCCGGATCGACGTGTTTCACATCTCCGACATAACCGTAATCGACGGTTTTTACCGGACGTTTATCAGAACGGATAAAATTCAGATCCGCTCCGGTAAGTCCCAGGGCGTTCAGTCCTAAAGACTGAAGTCCGGCAACAATATTCTTATTCACCAGTCCCCCATATACCATCGTCACGACTTTCAGGGTCTCCAGATCGGTAATCCGGCGCCCATCAACCATCCGGCTTTCTATTCCCAACTGTTCGGCAATCCGTGTGGCCGAGCGGCCGCCACCATGCACCAGTATTTTTTTCCCGGGAATTGCAGCAAAGTCTTTTAATAAGACTTTCAATGAATCTTCCTCTTCTACAATTTTTCCGCCGACTTTGACAATTGTCAACTGTTCCATTCGATCAATAAAAATAATTCTGCTACAAATTTAACTATTTTTCCCGATTTATTCATTCAGCTCTCATCCGGAAAAGTCCACCCAAAGCGCCGGACCTATACCTTTATTGTTTTACAGGAGTGTCTCCCATAATAAACTCCAGAGTACCACCTGCAACGATATCTTTAAAATCGATATAGAATTGATCATACGGTTGTCCGTTCAAAGCTACACTTTGAATATAAATATTTGTAGCGCTATTATTTGTAGCCTTAACTGTAAATGTTTTACCGTTACCGACATTAATTACAGCTTCATCTACAAGCGGACTACCGAATACATATTTTCCGCCGGCCGGCTCTACCTGATAGAAACCCAGAGCGGAAAGGACATACCAGGCCGACATCTGGCCGACATCCTCATTACCACTAAGTCCATCAGGATCAGCATGATAAAGTATTTTCAGCACTTCACGTACTTTCTCGGCAGCCTTCCATTGCTGGCCGACATATGGATACATATAGATCACATGGTGACTCGGCTCATTTCCATGTGCATATTGACCGATCAGCCCGCTGATATCCGGAGAAGCTTCTTTTCCCAGACTACCCTGAACAATAAACAAGGAATCTAATTTTTCAATGAATTTTTCTTTGCTTCCGAATTGTTCGGCCAATCCCAGAACATCATGAGGAACCAACCAGGTATATTGCCAGGCATTCCCCTCCACATAATCGTTCTCGCGATGCACCGATTCGAATGGATTGAAATTCTCCCGGAATTTGCCGTTAGAAGAGAGGCCTCTGACAAACCCTGTATTTTTATCGAAATAATGCTGATAGACTTTACTTCTTTTCATAAAGTAGTCATAATCATCCGTTTTTCCCAGTTTTTGGGCCACTTGGGCCAAGCTCCAATCGGCAATGGCATATTCCATGGCTTTGGAAAGCGCTTCTCCCTCTTTATCATACGGAATATAACCATATTCCTTGAAATACTTCAATCCCCGCTCGTCCAGCATAGCCGAAGTTTTCATCGCCTCATATGCTTCGTTGATATCGATCCCGTCAAAACCTTTCAGCACAGCATCCGCTACAACCGAAATACCGGGATTTCCAACCATGCAATTCGTTTCACATCCCATCAAATGCCAGACCGGAAGTTTTCCCTGTTCCTTTTGAATATGAAGCATTGTTTGAATGATATCTTTCATTTTCTCCGGATGAATAATCGTCATCAAAGGATGTGCAGCCCGATACGTATCCCACAAGGAATAAGTCGTATAGTTGGTAAACGATGCATTTTTATAGATATTCCCGTCAGATCCGCGATAATCGCCGTTCACATCACAAAAAACCGAGGGAGCGATCATGGTATGGTACATGGCTGTGTAGAAAATCCGTTTCACCGACTCATCGGTAGTTTTAATTTTGATCTTACCAATTTCCTCGTTCCAGGCAGCCAAAGCATTATTTTTCGTTTTTTCAAAATCCCATTGAGGTAATTCAGCCTGCATATTTAACTTCGCATTTTCAATGCTTACAGGCGACAAGGCAACTTTCATTTCTACGGTCTCTCCGGACTTAAGATCGAAATAAGCTAATCCATACACCCGTTGCGCCTTCAGTTCTGTACCGTTTTTCCGGTCATTGGCTTCCGAAGTCATAAACTTCTTCACCGGTTTATTGAAGATTGCTGTAAAGAAAATTTTCTGATCGTTGGCCCATCCTTTAGAAAAACGG
The DNA here is from genome assembly GCA_031548005.1 of Bacteroidales bacterium. Classification (GTDB taxonomy): domain Bacteria; phylum Bacteroidota; class Bacteroidia; order Bacteroidales; family Azobacteroidaceae; genus BNXB01. Next base: position 2,873 of record JAVBRK010000024.1, on the reverse strand, counting down.
TATCCGGAAACAACTGAATCATTCTCCTGCACAATATAGCCTTCTACCGGAGCATCCCAACAGGTTCCGTTTTCTAAGTCGACAATGATATACGGATCCCGGGCCTCAGAAAAAGTATAACGATGGTATCCGACACGTTTTGTAGCTGTCAGTTCCACATCGATCCCATATCTGTCGAGTCTCGATCCATAGTAGCCTGGCTGCATCTTCTCGTTTTTTCTGGAAAAATACGACCACATTCCGGATTGAGGATCTTCTTCTTTTCCTCTGTTCAGAGTCACTTCCCCGACAGCCGGCATGATAGAAATATCACTCAGGTCGCCGATACCGGTTCCATTCAGGTGAGTATGAGCAAACCCGATCACGGTCGAATCCGAAACATGATAACCGGAACACCAGTCCCAGGATTGTGGAATGCTGGTCGGCCCCAATTGCACAAAACCGAACGGGACGTTCGCTCCCATAAAAACGTGACCATGCCCGCCGGTACCGATACGCTGATCAATGTAAGAAGTAAGATTTTCCGCTTGTTCCTGAGCTGAGGAGGTCGATTTTTTAGGATCACATGCATAATTCAAAACTGCAAAACCACAAATGGCCAATAGCCCGATAACCTGTTTTTTCATTTAATAAAAGGATAAAATTAAGAACGTTAAAATACAAATGTATAACAAATCCGGGAAATCACAAAATGAGATTGCCTGCGGCTTCTCCACCCCCAAAAAAAGACTGCCTCACGTTCTTGTGAGGCAGAATCTTTTTTTCATTATGGCTGAATCAGGCTTATCAGATCTTGATCACCTTCACTGATTTACCGTTTACACGTACAATATACGTTCCTTTCGCTAACGACGACACATCGATTGTTGTGGTCGATCCGGACATTCGAGTCATGCTTATCCGTGTTCCATATACCGTATAAATCTCCACTGTTTTTCCAATATCCTCTCCGGATGTTTCTACAGTAATCTGATCCACCGCCGGGTTAGGATATACCTTCACCGATCCGGATATGACTTGTTCTATTCCTGTTGAGACCTTCTTTCCTTCTCCGGCTAATGTAATGACCCGAACCCCTTCGGTACCGTTAATGACCAGAGACGAATTGTAAGGCCTTTCTTCGACCGGAGTGAATGTCACGGTCAATACTTCAACCCCGGTTTCTTCATCATAAGATATTGGTGTTACGGTAAAAGCCCGGGCATCTGACTCGGAACCTGTAATATCATACTTTCCGGAATGTTTTAAGAAAGGTTGGCCAGACATGGAAGTCATCTGAATGGAACTTGTTGTATTGACTGCGACAGAACCGAATGACATTGATTTCTTGATCCCGTTTCCTCTCATGTGTATCCGTGGTTTGATTCCGGAACCTAAATCCCAGGTGATTGCCGCTTCTTCAACACCTTCTTTCTTTGCAATGAATGATAAGTTCAAAATCCCGGCGCTTGTCACCGGATCATATGATTCAACCTGAATCTTGAAATTGGAAACATCTCCTTCTTCCCAACTCCAGCTTTTGGGTGAAGATAAATTGATTCCGGCGGTATAAACTTTGATAGGGTCTGAGGTTTCTCCAACCAGAGTATTTTCAAAACCGACATACCATGGAGTCAACGATTTATGAAGAGCAACAAAAGGAACTCTATAGTCTGAAGCGCCGGAGCTGCTGATAGTCAGGTTTACTTCATACATCCCTGCTGATGACGGATTATACTTGACTTTCAATTCCCCTCCTGTTTTTGAATCCCAGGTAAGCTTTTCGATCGAAAAATCTGAAGCGTGAAAACCGCTTAACTGATATCTGATATCTCCTATAAGGCCGGTTCCCTGAACTTTTATGATTTTGGATACTCCTTCTCCATTGAATATAAGCGGAGCCGGGGCCGAAACTGTTAATTCCGGGTGAAGTGATTCATTCTTTATTCCATTTCCTCTCATATGGATCCGGGCGTTCACAGATCCAAGATACCAGGTAACTGCTGCTTCCTGTATCCCTTCTCTTTTAGGGGTGAAGCTTATATTCAATGACCCGGCCATCGTAACCGGGTCGTATGATCCGACCTGGATATCGAAGTTCGACAGGTCTCCTTCTTCCACGTCCCAACTCTTGGATGAACTCAAATCAATGCCCGAAGTCCGGATTGTCATCGCGGTAGAGCGTTCTCCTATTGGGGTATCTTCCAGGCCGACGAACCAGGGCGTCAGGGTTTTGTAAAGGCCGGAAAGAGGAATGATACAATTGGGGACTCCCGGGCTGGAAATGGTCAGGGTCGCTTTATATTCTCCAATCGTAGAAGGATTGAATTTAACGATCAGATCACCTCCTGTTTTATTATCCCATGACGACAATTTTTCGACAGTGAAATTCGAAGCATTAGGGCCGCTGAACTCGCATTTGATGGCTCCAACCAAATTAATTCCCTGTACATTAATAGTTTCCGTACCACCATCCTGGTATAAGAATACTGTTCCTGAGGAGGATGTCGTCAATGTTGAATTTAATGGCGCTTCTCCTTTGATCCCACGACCTCTCATGTGGATCCGGGCGTATTCTAATCCGGAGTACCAGGTAACAGCTGCTTCTTGAACGCTTTCTTTTTCTGGAGTGAATCTAATGTTCAGCACACCGTTCATGGTTGACGGGTCATAACTCTCAACTGTAATTGTAAAAGGTGAAAGATCTCCTTCCACACGGTTCCAACTGTTTGCTGAAGACAGATCGATGCCTGTGGTATTGACTTTAACAGGAGCTGATACCGCTCCAATCCGGGTATCTTCTAATCCGACGAACCAGGGAGATACTGTCAGTTTTACTTCGGGAGGAGTAGCCGGGATGGTATATCCCGTCAACTCAATGGTGAGCGATGAAG